>PANE01000043.1 GCA_002708305.1 Rhodospirillaceae bacterium | reverse complement strand
TCTGCTAATGCAACGGCCACGCTGACGGCCCTGCCGGGCTATTTCACAAGTGCGTGGGCGTTTCGCGGTGAGATTGCCAAAGAAAGCAAAGCCAACCTTTTCAAAATTTTAGGTTTTGCTGTCATTGGCGGCTGTATTGGTGCAGGGCTACTGTTAAATACGTCAGACAAATTATTTTCCGGCATTGTGCCCTATCTGATGCTGTTTTCAACATTGCTATTTGCGTTTGGCCAGCACCTTATCTCGGCAGTTAACGGGCCAGCAAAGTTAAGCCTTTTCGTTTCATCAACCATTATCATTCTTGTCTCTATTTATGGTGGCTATTTTAATGGCGGGCTTGGCATCATGCTCCTCGCCAGCTTTACAATATTGGGTTATTCCAATCTTCACTTTATGAATGGCATGAAAAATTTAATCTCTGGCATTTTGTCATTAGCCTCTGCCACCATCTTTATCATGTCGGGATTAATTGACTGGAACGCGGCCATTATTTTAGGCAGCGCTACCGCGGTTGGCGGGCTCATCGGTGGGCATTACTCAACAAAGATTAAAGATATTCGGTTATTACGACTATTCATCATGATTATCGGTTTCACATTAAGCGTGTTATTTTTTGCCCAAAGCTACCTGTGATAATACCCGCTATCTGAACGGATGGACGGGGGCAAACAGAGCGGCATAAAAAAGCGATGCCCCAAAAGCAAAAATGATGCATCCACCCAGTATCGCCGCAATATCTGTTATAGCGGCAAGTGAGCCAGTATGATACGGCCGTATGGCCAGCAACCTTTCGGCAATCGCCTTGAAATACACCGTTAACGTAGCCAGCACGCTGATCGTTAGCGCTGTGCCAAAAGACATGGCAAGCACTGCAAATATACCGACCATCTGAAGGCTGAGTGAATATGCCAACAGCAAAACAATGATAGCGCCAGAACAGGGCCTTATGCCAATTGATGCAATAATACCAATGAATGACCCTAACGTAAGCGGGTCCTCAAGCTCGCTCACAGAAGGGCCATGCGCATGGCCACATTCCGCAGAATGAGTGTCATCATGTCCATCATGAGCATGTCCATGAGGCGGGCGCGCCGCCGTGAACAGGCGGAATAGGCGGAATGCAACAATCAGAAACCCAACCAGCATAATCAGCGCAAAGCTAATAATTTCGACATCATTTATAACCCCGTGCGTCTGCCGCATTGATAGATCAAAAAACCACACTGATGCTGTAACAACCACGATGGCTGTGAGGCCTTGGATAAGGGATGATGAAAATGATAATAATATACCGCGCGCAAGGTGGCTTTTATGGGTTAAGAGGTAAGTTGAAATGATAATCTTGCCATGCCCCGGCCCTGCTGCATGAAACACGCCATACAGAAAGCTGAAGCTGATCAGCGCTACCGATGCACCAAAACTATCTGTTTCAACACGGCGCAGTAAGTCAGCGAGCTGAAGGTGCAGTCCCTTCTGAACTGATTGAATAAAATTAAGATAATGTGAGACAGAAAAATTGGCAAAATCGCTTTGCCATATGGCGCCGCCGATAACCAGCACAGCGCCTAAAAACAAGATAAGAGTGCCGCGCCCCCTCATTGGCATTTAACAAGAACAGTTTCAGCAAATAATCGGCCAATCATCTGATTTGGATCATCATCAAGTGTTGTTGATTGGGATAGGGCTATCGCCTCAGATGACGGATTTGGCTGGCGTATTGTAGCGCTACAACCATCCGGCACATTGCCTGAAAAACTGACAACGGCATCATCAAAATGAAACATTTCAATATAATATGTTGGGTCAAAAACAGCATAGGAGAATTGCTGCGTTTTGATATCTACAGGCTTAGCTAGCTGCATGGTGAAGCTCATCCAGACACGCTGCCCACGGATTTCAACATCCACCCCGCTAATACCGTCGGCTGGGACTATTTCATCATTGACTGTCACGAGAGTAAAGAAATTATAGGCCTGCAAGCCTTCTAAAATTATGTTCACCTCTGCTGTTAAACCAGCCTGAATGCCGTTTGAATGTTTCGCAGCATCCTCTATCAAGGCCGTTGAAAAAAAATCATCAAACAACCATTCCTGATAAACAGCTATTGCCTTGCCATTATTTCCAATAACCACCTGACTATTCAGATCAACCCACATATGGGGATGGGCTGTGACGGGGGAAACTGGCGCCATCAAATAGCTTACCAGAAAGCTAATGCTAATGATAATACCGCGAATTTTGGACGTTTGACGAAAATTTACCATTATAATATGAGGTGCACCGACTATCATTTTTTTTCATTACTAGGGGCAATAATAGCTTAGCCTGCAGCAAAAAATCTACATCCTTTTGCCCTAACTCATATTTATAAAGAAGCCGTGAACCNAAACACCTCTGCCAGAACAGTCAATTCCACCAGAACTTTCAATTCCATAGGCNTAGTGACTTGAACCTTTGCTCAGGCCCCTTTAAGCTACAGGTTGTNATGCATCAGGCTAGTGGGGAGTTGAGTATTATGTGTATGGGTTGTGCTGAAGCAGTTTTAATGAATAGCGATGGAAAAACACCGGACACCACAGAAGCGACTATCTATGTATTAGGGTTTGCTGTGTGGTTTTTTCTACTGGCTCATTTTGGCAAGAAATCTCCCTCACGCGCCCCCTTTTCTTGGCTTACTAGAGCGGCTTCACAGCAACATTAAGACTGTTAATCGCATTTAAATTATGCTGTGTAACGGCATATTCTCCTGCAAATAGGTAACATAATATTTGCTCTTGGAGGGCAGCTTCCTGATTAACTTCGGTATCTTCAATAGCGATAGCGTCGTGAGGCTCAATCCCAAATTTATTGAGCGCAACGCTGTAGATTTCACTATCAGGCTTCGCTTTGGTGACATCTTCTTTTGTGGTTTTGATTTCAAAGTGATTAAAATCAATATGGCCTGCAAGCGCTTTGGATAAATTATCAACGTTCCTGTGACTAGTTGTCGTAATAAAGCCAAGTCTTATCCCTTCTAATCTGCAATATTCAAGACAGGCTAAAACACCGTCTCTGGGCGCAATGCCGTTTTCGAGATATTTGCCATAAAAAAACTCTTTTTTCTCATGAATACTGTTAATTAAGTCTGATGATACCTTGCCGTTTGAAAAGTTTGACAGGCGACTTAACCCACCGGGCGATTTAAGCATTTCGCAGTAATTTGCTACATTCCAGTACCAGTCTAGCCCATGTTGCAAAAAGGCTTGATTATAGGCTTGGCGTTGCAGTTCAGACGTTTCTGCCAAAACCCCAATTGAGCCAATCATTAAAACTTTCATCACCAATTCCCTTAAATTACCATCAGGCTTTATACTATTAGTCAGCTATTCAGATGCGTAACGATTAATCTAATTAAGGTTACATTTAAACCGCTAAATTAGTTTTCTTAACCCCGCAGCAAATCTGCAACGCCCCCCAATGCTAAGGAGTGTACTTAGATAAATATAAATCATGTAAAAGACACAGGGTAAGTGATGTCTTGTAAGGGTGATTATAACGGGAGGCATAAAGAACACCTTCCCAAGACACGGCCCCACTACTCAGTCACAACTGAGGAGTGAAACATGGCAAACTTGCGCAAATGAAATGGCCTATGGCAAGCACAGGTCAGAAGCATCCATGCAAATGCTGTGTCTAAATTTTTTCACCATAAATCTGATTTGGTAGCAATACCGCCTCACCTCCCACGCCCTTACTAAATAATATCAGCTTTATAGCCAAGCCTCGGGAAATGCACACAAACATTCCCTGCATTTGGGTCATTTCTGTGCACTGTAATCGTATCGTAACTTGCAAACACGATTTTGCCCTCAACGGGCTGCTCGCCTCCATCTAAATCAGGAGAGATGCTTACATATATCCCTGGCTTAAGTCCCTGCGGGTCAAATTGGTCGATAGAGGGTTGGGCTGTTGGTTCATTCTGTTTGGCGCGCAAAATGGCGTCTTCAGGTGACATTGGTGTCATCACACCATGTCCAATATTGGCAACCCGTGCCTCCCACTGCTCAAGATGCTTAAATTCAGTCAGAAATGTAGGCCCATTTTGCCATCTCCCTCTCATAAACCAGACCAGATAATAGAATTGTGCATCAATGGCCGCAGGGTCTGTCCCAAGCAAGAATTTCCGGTTATCGGCAAGCTGCTCATTTGCCCAATGCAAAGGGGTACGCAGTTGCGAGGCAAGGTGAGGCAGGTTTGCATTGGCGGCCTTCAGGCCCTCTGCCCAATCAGGGCCAAGATATAGCCGCCCTCTATCTTCGGCAAAATCGCGAGGAAGGTCATCCCCCGCAGCGCCAAGTATTAGCTTTACCGCTGCATCAAAAAATGCCCCATCTGCCCACCGGCTCAAACACCACATTAAGCCCGTATCTGATGATGGAAAAAAAGTTGGTGAGGGATAACGTCTCTCTAGCTCGCGAAGAATGCATTGGGTATCGCAAAAAATATCTGCCCCAATTTGCATCACAGGCGTGCGTCGATAGCCCCCTGTTAACACGGTAAGCATTGGTTTTGGCGCAAGCCGCGGGATTTCCACTGAACGCCAAGATAGCCCCTTAATGCCAAGCGCAACCCGCACTTTTTCGGCAACCGGCGATTGAGGGTAATTATGCAAAATAATTTCAGAGGATGATGCAGACATTCATATACCCTTTATTTCAGATTATCTGATGTTACAAATGGCGGAACAAACCCTAACGAGACAGCCTTATTATTCAGTACCTCGTGCGGGGCGATTATTTTCGATGTTGAAAATCATCCCATCTAGCAACTCTTCTAGGTCAGGGCGTGCAGCAGGGCCGTTTGAGATGTCGACGAGCATCAAGCTCCCATCAGGGCGTATGCCAAAGGCGCCAGGCTCAGCAAATATAGTGGTTGTTTCAGCCTCTGATAACGGCGCAGAGACATAAAGACCAAGAGCCCGCATTTGAGGCTCGGCAAGCCCATAACCAAGGGTAAAGTTCCACCCGAATTCATCTTTATCAGCCGCAGCTTTTTCTTTGGTGTCTGCCGAGATAACGACAACATCAACTACCTCTTCCCATGATGCCAATGCTGCATTTAATTTATTCAAAAAGCGCTTACATCTTGGGCAATGTTTGCCGCGATAGACAAATAACATCATCCACCTATCACGCGCGCCGCCTATCGTTACGGGCTTATCGTTATTTANGACTGGGAGACTGAAAGGCNTAATAGGCTCATTTATCGCTGGTTTCGCATGNATCATTTTTAAAATTCCTANTTTAGGCAAAANCACCTGTTTTTATAATATCTATCACGAAAAGTTGANAGGTNTTTCTANAGGTAAAANATATCTCTGTTTCACATGAGGCCTCATAAAAGCNACCCCTCACCTAACCCTGAGCCATACCCTCTTGGGATTAGCGCAGATAAGAGCATAGGCGTCCATGAAGGCTCGTGAGCCATTTTACAGGTCACTGAATGCGTTTGATATGGATGACAAAGAGTGGCTGAGAGGTGTGACGATGAGACGACAGATCAAGCACTAGNCATGGGCTAGAGGGANACTTCTGGCCTTTTTCGTTATTTATGGACACCTGTTATTTGACTAGATGACCATCTTTGTCAGAGCTCCCTGATGGGTCTGCATCAACANANTCAGGGTTNTCTTTCTTACCAACACTATTCTTGGCTTGGTTNANAAGGTAAGTCTCTTGCTGTTTACGTTGAGACTTTGGTGACCATCCNNCACCACGATTTTTTAGATTATTTTTCANATGCTATCTTAACATTAAATCCCGATTTGTATCGAAAATTCGATAGAATGGACGACTGGTTTATNCGTTAGCCTTTTTATCGTCTCAAAGATAATAAGCCAGAACAACGCCTCATATTACCTCTATTAATTGGCAANAGGCGGCTTAGGTGATGNGTATTTTAGGCAACGCCNTTCATTGGCTGTGCAGAGCTAGCCCGTAACTATCTTTTTAAAAAGCANAAATTCTAAGCTAGGCTAGNTTCCTATCAGTTAACAAACTCTGGCAGTTAACAAACTCTGGCTATGTCATCTCAGCGCGCCAGATAGTGNCAAAAATTNTTACTTGAAACTAGCAAAAGATAATCAAATTTCACCACCGATGCTATTGACGGCTCTTTATTGATAATGTGTTCATNACAAGCCTTGCGGTAACTTTGCCAATAAATGTTTTGACCTCGATACGCACCGGCAGAAACAAGCTAGGCTCNGTTTCGGCAATAAAAATGATTATGTCGTCACTGTTACGTTTTTTCTCATTCCAGCGTGATGTAAGCCGCTGCCCACCTGTTGGGNTNCTGGTCAGGCCACATTTGATGACAACTCCACTATATGCGCTTAGCCTATCCGCGGTCAGGAGCTCNTGNCCAAGATCATGTAACCTCACTTCGGCAGTCCTTAAACCGTCATAAATCTTGTAGCTACCGTTACATGACCCCGTCTGTTTTATCGTGTGGAGTGCACGCAGCATGGCGGTATAGGGGCCTATCGAACCTTGGACAANTTCATCGCGCAGAGGAAATACCTTTTTGAGGTCTAGCGCCGGGGATCTGATGGTGCTTATCTGGCTATCATCAGCGTTCCAGATTACGTTAGCATTTCTTTCCGTTCCCTTGTAAATCCCGTTAGTATCAATTCTTACAGACNTATAGACGTCATGATGTATTTGACCTTCGGCCTTGCTGCTACCCCGATATTTTCGCAATTTATCTGAGATACCAACTGTCTTTGATTTGCCAACTATTTCGAACCTATTTTGGGCAAAGGTCCAACTTGCTTCGGCTTCGCCAATATTCACATTTCCCCACTGCACCTCGTAACGAAGTTCCATTGTGGTTTCGGCAACAACCGCATCAAACGGAAAAAACAAACCTCCAACCATAAAGACGCAAGCGCACCACATTGCGCCTACTTTCAAGAGGGGTGCTACAATAAAAGGTGCGGGGACAAAATTAACCATGATGCAAATTTCTTTGTGATGGGTGTCTATTACAAGCCCCAACAGCTTGCAAAAGTGCCACCCATAAAATCGTTTAGGTTTCGGCTCTTGTAAGAATATTTTGTGTGAGTAAATTTCGCAGTATTTCAGTATGATTGATAAATATTTTTGCCGAAAAGGGTGTTTCTTGTGCCATCATATTNACGAGAAACAAATCGGAAAAATCCAAATTGAAGGAAACATCACCTGCCGAGACACAATATTTTTGCGAGGCTTTTANGGGGATAAACAACATTTTTATTGCAGGGCGCTTAATCAGCATGACGCTCTCAGCGATAATATCATCTACATTAATATTCGCATCGTCATCATAATCCTCCTCATAAGTTTGCATGGGGCTGCAAAAATAATGGGTTAGCCATTTGTTGAAGTAGTCTTGAGTGAAAACGTCAGTCATAAAAAACTTTAAATCATCACAATGGTTTGGCGTAATATGAAAAGGAACGGCACTTTCGGTGAGGTTCTGGCCCAAATATCGCGGAATTTCGAGGTGGTTCTCCTCTAGATATTGACCGAATTGGATAAGCATATCGGACAGGGATGGCCCTAAAAACCCTACGGAATAAGTGAGGGATGGTTTTAAACTGATTCCTTGGTGAGCAAATTTGGGAGGAATATAAATGACATCTCCTTCTGTGACGGTGATATCTTCACCTTCAAAAGAGGCCTCTAGTATTTTGAGAGATATATCGTTGATATAGTCTTCATTTTTGATGGGTTCATTTGCGACTTTCCAACATCTTTCGCCTTTTCCCTGCACCAAAAAAACATGATAGCTGTCCGTATGAGCGCCCACTGTGCCGCCTTTTGGAGAAAAGCTAACCATGATATCATCAAGCATCCAGCGGGGAGAAAAGTTGAAGCATTTAAGAAGATCAGCTGTTGCATCATGGTGTTTGTCTATGTTTTGGACAAGCAAGCTCCAGTCTTCTTCACCTAATCCTGCAAAATCCTTTTCGTGAAAAGGACCGTGATCGCAGGTCCAATCATTCTGTTTTTTACCTTTTTTAACAAGGCGTGACTCGACCTCTTCTTCCAGAGAGAGCCCTGCGAGATGATCCTCATCAATCAGTGCTCCCATTATCTTCTTTGATATCATGCCGCGAACGACAAATGGTTTTTTGTTCCAAAACTCGCGGAAAAATTCTTCTGTTGTTGGCAGTGCATCAAGAATCAAAGACATGGATAAAAGCCTATTTAACAGCAAATAACAGTAAGTGTCAGACAACATTTCGTATTGGGTGATTTTGCGCTTAAAGTGCCAAAGTGAGCAAATAAATTTTCTATTTTAACGCCTCTCCTCAGAACAGTGTCTAAAACTCTCAGGAGGCCCATATTTGGACAATAATTTTTCGCATCGTCACTGACTTGTCACAGGAAACTTAGCGTTTTTCCAAATGACTGGTGTAACATGAAAGACGCTATCATTGACACTGACCATCACATCGCCGTCCTGAATGTTAACCTGAAGCTTCATCGAGCGGTTGGCATGTTTTCCCAGTTCGCTCATGTCATTCTTTGAAACATTTGCAACCTGAAGGTTATCAAATCTGGTGGTGGTGTTTTTGATTTTTTCCCACCACATCTCAGCTGTACTGCCGCCATAACAATAGATAATTACCTCGTTGGCCTTGCCACAAGATTGACGAATAATCTTCTCACCTGGAAGCCCCAGCTCTATCCACAACTCGATCTCGCCGCCCAAGTTTTTCTGCCAAATATCTGGCTCATCACTTGTCGAAATGCCCCTCGTAAATTCCAATTTTTCATGTGCATTCATCGCAAAAGCAAGGATACGCAACATTAATCGTTCATCCGTTTCCGAGGGATGTTTGGCAATGGTCAGACCATGCTCCTCGTAATAGTGGCGATCCATATTGGATACAGAAAGTTTAACTTTATATATGGTGGCTTGCTGCGCCATGATTTGTCCCTGAATAACGCTGATAGAGATGTTTAATGCGTCTTGCAGATTTCTGAAAGCAGAAAGCAACTCGTCGGCAGTGCCATAACCGGATAGGACTGCTGAGCGCGTGTATTTTTCTTCCGTCCAAAAAAAATTTCTGCGCCTCAAAAATGAATATAATAGCGCGGTTTGCGCCTACGGCTGCGTAATGCTGAAGCCAGTCTGTTAGCCAGTCTGTTAGATAAACACATCTACAATAAAAGAGGGGCGCGAAGTCTGCTCCTAGGGTACTAAGATAAAACAACTGAATTTATCGAGTGAATGAGATTTTTGTTAAGGTTTGCAACAAAGCCATATTCACAGTTAAAAAACACCAGATATGAATAAAGAAGTATTATTCACAGCGAATTTTTAAGAAAGAATAGTCAAATGGAAATCAGAGTAAATTTTTTGAACAACCTTCGGCTTGAGGCTAAGTTCGATGATTTTACGATTACGACCGATCAGCCTATTCGATATAAGGGTGATGGCACGGCACCAAGTCCATTTGATTATTTCCTAGCGTCTTCCGCACTTTGTGCCGCATATTTTGCAAAGGTTTATTGCCTCTCCCGTAATATCCCAACTGATGATATTCAGGTTTCGCAAAATAATATTCTGGATCCGGAAAACAGATATAATCAAACATTTCAGATTCACGTTGAATTACCATCCAGCATTTCAGAACGTGACCGTGCAGGTATTTTGAGGTCGATTGATCGCTGTACCGTAAAAAAAGTTATCCAGCAGTCTCCAACATTCAACATTATTCCAGTGGAAAGTTCGGATAATACGCCGTTGCTGCAAGCATATCAGAGTGATGGCAATACAATGATTGTGGGCAAAGACCTTCCTTTGGAACAAACCATTGCTAATATGACGTCTATCCTATCGGATGTTGGTATTAAAATTGAAATAGCATCATGGCGTAATATTGTACCAAATGTATGGTCTCTTCATATCCGTGAAGCGGCCTCCCCTATGTGTTTCACCAACGGAAAAGGGTCGACGAAGGAAAGTGCACTTTGTTCGGCCTTAGGCGAATATATCGAGCGGATGAGCTGCAATTTTTTCTATAATGATTATTATTTCGGCGAGGAAATAGCGAACAGCAAATTTGTACATTATCCCAATGAGAAATGGTTTAAAGCCGGCCCGGATGACGCTTTGCCAGAGGGGTTAATGGATGAAAAATGCCTAAAACTCTATAATCCAGATAATGAATTAAGGGCGTCTCATCTTATTGATACAAATTCAGGGCATTCAGAACGTGGAATTTGTGCCCTCCCTTTTACGCGCAACTCAGATCTGGAAACGGTCTATTTCCCCTCTAATCTGCTCGAAAATATATTTGTTAGTAATGGTATGAGTGCTGGAAATAATTTGTATGAAGCAAAGGTACAATGCCTTTCGGAAATATTTGAACGCGCTGTCAAACGACAAATTATAGAGGAAGAGATCGTTCTGCCTGATGTGCCAAGAGACGTTTTAGCAAAATACCCCAGTATTTTGGCAGGTATAGAGGAGCTGGAAAAAAAAGGCTTCCCCGTTTTAATTAAGGATGCATCTTTGGGTGGGAAGTTTCCTGTNATGTGCGTCGCCTTNATGAACCCAAAAACGGGCGGCGTATTTGCNTCCTTNGGCGGGCATCCNAGNTTTGAAGTCGCNCTAGAACGTTCCTTAACTGAATTATTACAGGGTCGTAGCTTTGANGGTCTNAATGACGTACCACCTCCGACTTTCAATAGTCATGCCCTNACAGAGCCGAGTAATTTTGTTTTGCATTTTATTGATTCAACTGGCGNCATATCATGGAAGTTCTTNAGTGCAAAAAATGATTATGANTTTTGTGAATGGGATTTTAGTGGCACGACGGAAGAAGAAAATGAGCGGTTAATGACTATTTTAGCAAACCTTGGAAAAGAGGTTTACGTCGCGACATATGAGGACTTTGGCGCTACAGCCTGCCGGATAGTGGTGCCCGGTTATTCTGAAGTCTATCTAGCAGAGGATTTGATTTGGGATAATACCAATCAAGCGCTGCTTTTCAGGAAAGATATTCTAAACATCCACTCATTAACACATGAAGAGCTTAACGATTTGCTTGACCGTTTTGAACAAGTACAGCTGGATCATTATACGTTAATATCAGGGTTAATTGGCATACAATTTGATGAAAATTCAGCTTGGGGAAAGTTGGACGTTGGCGAGTTAAAGATACTAATTTACTTAGCATTAAAAAAATATTCAGAAGCGAAAGAGGTCGTCGACGACTTCTTAAACTTTAATGACAATATAGTGGAACGTGTTCTGTTTTATCAGGCGTTGAGTGCTGTGCTTGATATTACAATAAAGGATGAATTGGATATCGATGATTATTTACCAAACCTCAACAGAATGTTCGGCCCTGAAGTTATGGAAAATGTCGTCGGCTCTGTAACTGGGGCTATTACATTTTATGGGTTAACAAAGACGAGCATGAAACTCGAAGGATTGGATAAACATCTGAGTTTGATTGAAAGTTATAAAAAGTTACATAAAGCGCGAGACCTACAACATTAGAGGCATTATCTGGCCAAGTCTGTCATGAAGTGGCTGAGTATGGTGGTTAATTTGGCCTAGCATGAGATCTACCCTAATAAGCAGTGAAACAGTTAACTACTTGAATTAAGGTGATTTATGGCTGGTGGAACGCGACGCAATCCTGCCTCGAGGCGGCACCGGATTAACGTCTTATATCATCTCATGCTGTTTTAATCAGACATTTTTTGTGTTATATTACAACATGTTAATTTCTCATTGAGTATCATACGACCTCAATAGAAATCACTTCATCTTGCCATACAAATAGACGGAAAGGTGGATAGAAAGGCATTTGTAATATGGGGGTTCAAATGAAAATTCTTATTATTGGCTCAGCGCCTGATTCTATTCGAGCCAGGCATTGGAATATGGATCTTTTCGATCGGGTAATTGTAATTAACAATGCCTGGAAGGTTACGACGAAATGGGATGAATTGATTTTCCCTCATGATTTTCCTGAAGAAAATGAGCCAACTATTTTATTAAACCACCAAAAAACTATTACAGAGGAGCAATTTGTTCCAGCACAAAATTTGTTTGGGGGATTTGTATATGCGGGCGCTACAATGGCGTTCACAGCCGGATACTGGGCCCTTGCACATCACAAACCTAGTACAATCTGTTTTTTGGGTTGCAACATGCATTATAGCCAAAATGAGCCAACTCATTTTTACGGGCAGGGTCAACCAGATCCAATGCGAAACGATATCAGTCTTACATCTCTCCAAGCTTGTTCGCACAGGATGCTAATCCTCGCAAAAAATCAAGGATGTGACATGGTGAGTTTGTCTCCTGGAGAATTCAACTTGCACGTGCCACAAATTAGTCCTGATGACGTGGCCAGATACCAATCCTCGTTCCTAATTTCTGAGCCTAAGGTTAAAGAGGCTCTCAGCCTCGAAAAACAGCTCAATTATTACGTAGAGGATGGCCGCTATTGGACAAAAGCACATTTATTTTCCCGCAGCAAACTCGTGAAGCTAGATCAAATTTGGATTGATGCCCTTTCATCTAACGCACCAAATTAAAGCGGGAGCGCCCTTGGGAGGGCATGCCAGCTGTTTCGTTATGTATAGGTTTAGTGCTCGTTGTGTCACTTAGCCCATCTCAATCAAGACAGCCAGATGGTCTATTGGGAGTAGAAGCACCTCTGGCTCATTCAGAATCAATTACTACATCGGCAACCATAGGCCCCCACCCCTTTTCTTACACAGCCACTTTCAAAAAAGGTTAAAGGGGGCGTTTGTTGTTG
>PANE01000042.1 GCA_002708305.1 Rhodospirillaceae bacterium | reverse complement strand
GGGGATTCTCAATTCTCTTGTTCCGCCAATTGATAATGGTGGCAAATCTCTCGCCGCCACCGCACGCTCCATCTGTTCCCTTGCCTCATTCGGGGACAAGTCTACTACCGGGGAAGATTCAGAGATGCTAATTTTGTCAAAAAACCGGCTGTCTGTTTCGTAACCCCCTTCGGAGCCTTATATCTCGCCATTGAATTAATTCCTAAATAAGTTAAGCGTCCGCGATTATAATAGCTTCAGTGCTTCATTTCCTCAACGATTAAGAAGATGATCATGTTAATTATCAGTAGTAAGTAAATCAGAATAAAGGATTTGAATTTAANAAAATTAAGATTATTTTCTTTTCAACNATTTTAAAAGCCCCATAATATCTANNAGGGNNAAAAAAAACCGNTNGCCGGGCTTNTGGGCCTACATATTCAGAAACGTTGCATAATCACGGGGGAATAATGCCGATTTATAACCGCATCGCCGATTTTCAAGATGATCTTATCGCCACTCGACAAGACATACACGAAAACCCAGAATTAGGATTTGAGGAAAATAGAACCTCTGACTTAGTCGCAAAGCAATTAGAATCATGGGGCATTGAAGTCCATAGAGGCATTGCCAAAACCGGCCTAGTTGGCGTTTTGAAGGGTAATGGCGATAGTTCACGGTCGATAGGCATTCGGGCGGATATGGATGCACTACCGATGTCTGAGGAAGGAAATCCAACCTACAAATCCAAAAACGATGGAAAAATGCATGCTTGCGGGCACGATGGTCATACAACGATGCTACTCGGTGCAGCCAGATATCTGGCCGAAACAAAGAATTTTGATGGTACAGTAAATTTCATCTTTCAACCTGCCGAGGAAGGTGGTGGAGGTGGTCGCATCATGGTTGAAGAAGGTGTGTTTGACAGATTTCAGTGTGATACCGTCTGGGGCATGCATAACGATCCAAAATTACCAGCAGGTACGATAGCCACAAGACCTGGTCCACTAATGGCTGCAGTCGATACGGTCAAAATCATAATAAATGCAGTTGGATGTCACGCAGCCATGCCTCATGTGGGCATCGATCCTATTGCCGTAGCAGTACAACTTTACACCGCTATGCAGACTATAGTTGCCAGAAATGTTGACCCAATCAAATCCGCTGTTGTCAGCGTCACTATGTTTCACGCAGGAAGCGCATCTAATGTAATTGCGAGTTCCGCGGAATTAGTTGCTTCAATTAGAACATTNGACCCAGAAATACGAAAACTGATAGAGGACCGTACCAGNGAAATCTGTAAAGGTATGGAGACCGCGCATAACGTCAATATCGATATTGACTATGATAACGGCTACCCCGCTACGATAAATCACGTAAAAGAAGCNGCAGAAGCAATTGATATCGCAAAAGAAATTGTTGATGAAAGTATGATTGATGATAATATAGCACCTGTCATGGGTGGCGAAGATTTCTCTTACATGCTTGAAGCAAGACCAGGTGCTTTTCTTTGGATTGGGGGAGGAAAAACAGATAATGATCCGGGTTTACATCACCCNGAATATGATTTTAATGATGAAGTTTTGACCTTAGGATCATCATATTGGGCGAAGCTGGTAGAGACAAGGCTTTCCAAAGTTAATTGATTAGAAGTTATTATTTTTGAAATTAAATCTAGTTGGAGTTGATAGTATCGGTCTATGAGCTATAATTAAAGGCAACGTGTTTCTATGCAGGTCCAAAGACTGACAGATATTTTTTTTGAAGGTTGTTATGATTGAGTTCCACTCTATGCAACGCAATATCATCGGCGTTTTATAGAGTTGTATGCGCTTAATTGCGTATGTGTTTTTAACGTCATTGAATGGAAGTATAGTTTAAAGGTATCATTAACCCCAGGGGGAAAAAGGTAAAATGGAATCAGTTGAATTTAAAACACCGGCAACCGTCGACGAAGCTGTAGCTTTGCTTCAGGGNGCGACCGGAAATGCAAAAATATTAGCCGGAGGAACTGACCTATTAGTTCAATTGAGGGCTCACATGGTAGAACCTGACGTTATAGTAGATATAAAACATATCGAAGAAACGAGAACACTCACAAAAAACAGTGATGGAAGCTATACAATTGGGGCTGCCGTTGCCGGCGCCGAAGCTGGTGACAGGGACGACATAACAAAAGATTGGCCTGGGGTAGTCGAAGGTTGGGAGCTCATCGGATCTACCCAGATACAAGGTAGAGCNTCACTTGGTGGGAACCTCTGTAATGCTTCACCTGCTGGTGATAGNGTCCCGGCAATGGTTGCCGCAGGGATGTCCGTAAACATAGCGGGGCCAAACGGAAGACGCACTATTGCGGTTGAAGACGTAACGGTTGCGCCTGGACGAACTAGCTTAGAAAAGGGTGAATTTGTTGTTAGTTTCAATCTACCTGCCCGCCCAGAGAGAGGTGGNGACGCTTACCTTCGGCTAATCCCACGAACAGANATGGATATTGCTGTCGTAGGTTGTGGCGTAGCTCTGACACTTGACAGTGATGGTGTTGTAAAAACAGCTAAAGTTTCATTGGGCGCAGTTGCCGCAACAGTTCTTATCGTAGAAGATGCAGCAAAAGCAATTATTGGGACGAAATTAGATCCAGACGCAATGGCTGCCCTAGATGCTGCTTGTCAAGCAGCCTGCAAGCCTATTGACGACAAACGTGGGACAATTGAATACCGAACAAAGATCGCTGGCGTTTTAGGACGACGAGCGGTTACAATAGCAGCCGAACGTGCAGAGGGAAAATAATCATGGCAAAACATCANATTTCAGCCACTTTGAACGGTGAGCCTGTAGAGTTTTTATGTTCNACACGCCAAACTTTATTNGACGTTCTTCGGGATGAACTTAATTTAACTGGCAGCAAGGAAGGTTGTGCTTCTGGTGATTGTGGAGCATGCAGCGTTATGGTTGATGGTCGTTTAGTATGCGCCTGTCTTGTTCTAGGAGCNGAATGCGATAATAAAGAAATCGACTCCATCGAGGGTATGGCCGATGGTGAAAAGCTGCATCCTTTGCAGCAGAAGTTTTTAGAAGAAGCAGCTCTCCAATGCGGTATCTGCACGCCAGGTGTCCTAGTGGCAGCAAAAGCACTTTTAGAGAGAAATAATAATCCAACGGAGACTGAGGTTCGATATTGGTTGGCGGGCAATCTCTGTCGTTGCACTGGGTACGATAAGATAGTTAGAGCTGTCATGAGCACTGCTGCTGATATGAGGGAGAATGCTAAATGAGTTCTGAGAAAAGAGAGTATAAATGGGTTGGCACTCGCCAAATTCGACCAGATGGTCATGATAANGTTACTGGGCGTGCCAAATTTGGATCAGATTTCTCTTTATCCGGTATGATCCATGGTCGAGTTCTTCGTAGCCCGCACGCACACGCTGTTATAAGGTCGATTGACACCTCAAAGGCGGAGGCACTCCCAGGCGTCAAGGCTGTTATAACTTCAAAAGACTTCAAAGATCAGCCATCTGAGCTGAAACCTGCCGGTGAAGGTATGGTTAATTACCGTGATATGACTAGAAACGTTATGGCTCGAGAGAAGGTTTTATACGATGGTCACGCTGTGGCGGCTGTGGCGGCTACAAATATAGAAATAGCTGAAGCCGCTCTGGAGCTTATAAAAGTTGAGTATGACATCTTGCCTCATGTTATCGACGTTGATGATGCGATGTTAGACAGTGCTCCAGTGCTTGACGATAAAATGGTGCCTATAGGATACGATTCAAAAGGACCAACTAATATTGCTAAACACGTGGAGTTCTCTCTAGGGGATATAGATANAGGGTTTAAAGACGCGGATATTGTTCTGGAACGAACGTACAAAACAGAGTCCGTTCATCAAGGTTACATAGAGCCCCACGCAGTCGTTGCATCTGTCTCTGAAGACGGGCAGGCCCAAATATGGTGCTGCACGCAAGGGCAGTTTATGGTTCGTACGTTCGTTGGTCAGTTGTTAGGCATGCCAACATCTTCAATACGAGTTACACCCTCGGAGATCGGTGGAGGGTTCGGAGGTAAAACTGTTGTTTATCTGGAACCATTAGCCACTCTATTGTCGAGTAAGGTCGGTAAGCCGGTTAAAATGACTATGACGAGAGAAGAGGTCTTTCGTGCAAGTGGTCCAACTTCTGGTGGGTCAATGGATTTTAAAATTGGTGCGACAAAANCTGGGAAAATCACAGCGGTTAAAGGTGCCGTGAGATTGTTGGCTGGTGCATTCCCGGGCGCACCTGTAGCTCCTGCCTGCATGTGTGCTGTAGCGCCATACGATATACCCAACGTGTACATCGAGGGTTATGATGTTGTGGTTAACNGACCCAAGGTTGCGGCATATCGAGCGCCAGGTGCCCCGATCTCCGCCTTTGGTGCGGAGAGTATTGTAGACGAATTAGCAAAGGAACTTAATATTGATCCATTACAGCTAAGGAAACTAAATGCGGCAAAAAAAGGAACTAAAGCCGCATATGGTCCAACATTCCGGGACATTGGCTACGAAGAAACATTGGATCTGGCTTTGGATCACGATCACTACAAGTCGCCTTTAGGTCCGAACCAAGGTCGCGGCGTAGCGTCCGGTTTTTGGTTTAATATCGGCGGAGAGTCCAGCGCAACAGTTAATATCAACGAGGACGGTACAGCAGTCGTGATCTCTGGCAATCCTGATATAGGGGGATCTCGCGCATCATTAGCCATGATGGCAGCCGAGGAGCTTGGAATTGANTATAGTGATGTACGACCAATTATAGGTGACACGGCATCAATCGGTTACAATTTCTTGACAGGCGGATCAAGGGTCACGTTTGCAACGGGGTTAGCGGTGGTGGAAGCTGCGAAAGACGCCGTGCGTCAATTGTGTGAACGNGCTGCGAAAATTTGGGAAGTGGACGCTGATGGCGTTGTTTGGGACGATGGACATGCAAAACCTGCTAGCTCCAATGTTGGTGAGTTTGAGCCTTTGTCTTTGGCCAGTCTTGCAGCTCAGGCAGCAAAAACTGGCGGACCAATTTGTGGCCACAACGCTCAAAATGTACAGGGTGCTGGACCAGGTTTCGCAACACATATCTGCGATGTCGAAGTAGACCCTGAAACAGGTAGCGTCACTATTCTACGATATACCGCAGTGCAGGACGTGGGCAGAGCAATACACCCCTCTTACGTTGAAGGTCAGATTCAAGGCGGCGCGGTCCAAGGTATTGGTTGGGCACTGAACGAGGAATATGTTTATAGCTCTAAAGGCACGCTNGAGAATACTGGCTTTCTTGATTACAGAATACCTGTGGCATCGGATATGCCNATGATAGAGGCCGTTATGGTTGAGTGCCCGAACGATAGGCATCCTTACGGTGTCCGTGGCGTGGGCGAGGTCCCTCTGGTTCCTCCTTTGGCTGCAGTGGCCAATGCTGTTGAGAATGCTACCGGTGTTCGCATGGATGCGTTACCAATGTCCCCTCCTCGGATATTGGCAGCGCTCGAGGCAAGTAGTTTAAAAGTTGCCGCCGAATAAAAGGCTATTTCGATGGCAAGAGTGATACTCACAGACTCATTGAGTAAGAAACTCGCGGGTGGCGCTAAAGAAATAAATACGGAAGCGTCATCCGTTAGAGCTCTAATAAGGGAATTGGATATGCGGTACCCTGGTTTGGGTTCGCAAATTGAAGATGGTACTTTATCTGTTGCGATAGATGGTGATATCTTTCAAGACGCTTATTTAGAGGAGTTACGTCCTGACTCTGAAGTAGCATTTCTGCCAAAGATAGGCGGGGGTTAATAATCACAATAAAGATGTTNTTATTGCAATCCAACCTCCGAGCACAAGCAGAGAAAGAAAAAATACTTTTTTGAATGTTCTTTCTGGCAATTTATCTCGGATGAGGCTTCCAATTTTCATTCCAATTAAGGCCGGTATCACTGCCAACCCTGATAATATTGTCAGATCCATTGACAACACTCCCCGCCCCCCAAGCGATAGACCTAGCGCTANTGTTGCAGTTGTGAANCATATACCCATAGCTTGAACAAAACTATTCTTTTCCAAACCGAGAGCTTGCAGATATAAGACACCCGGAACCACAAATGTACCGGTTAAGCCAGTGCTAACNCCAGTTAAGCTTCCAAAAATTGGGGACAACCATTTCTCTTTTTTCTTAGGAATCGTAATTCTGNAATTACACAGACTTACTGTTGCATAGATAATTAAAATACCACCTAGTGAAAAAGTTAATATCGACGGATTCGCTTTTACAAGAACGCCGGTAGCTCCCCAAGTGAAGAGGCCAAGTCCTAATAAAAACACCCATATTCTCCCTAAAATCATTTTCAGATGCGGGCCCGTTATTGCCTGTACCATATTAGTCACCAGACTTGGGATAATCAGCAAAACCATAGCCTCTTTAAGCCCCAAAAGGACGGCAACTAACGCTATCGAAATAGTTGGCAAACCAAGTCCAACAACCCCTTTGACACAGCCNGCAAAAAAGAAAACAGCGAGGAGGTACAAGACCATTTCTAACGACATTATTAACTTTTCCTCACCTACAACGGACACGGTAATTCATTTTAAATTAAAGCGACAATAACATGTCAAGTACGTCAACATAAAAAAATCAAATACTCGTATTGATCAAATTATTGTCAAATAGTGGTTAGAACGATCATCCCTTGTAGGATCAGAGGGATCTAAGTAATTTATAGAAATTAAGAACTTTGATACTTAAACTTGATAAAGAGATCATATGTCCAGCATTAAACAACTNGCTTACATAGCTATAGCCTCAAGGGANCCTGAAGCCCTTCATAGATTATTGTCAAAATGTCTAGGTCTTGATCACTATTCGCTAAAATCCCCTGACGGCCCCATCGACGCTTATGGTATCGGAGAGACCGCTATAGTAGTTTTTCCTGTTGGTTCGTCATTTCTCTCAAAAAATAGTTCCGGTGTAGATCATCTTGCATTTGCCACAGCGAAAAAGCGAGAGGCCGCTTTGCTGTTGACGAGTGAGACGAAGATTTCAAATGGAATCGATAATTTAGACCAAATAGAAATACTGCCTGAATTAACACAAGGCGTGTCATCACGTATCACCTCCCCACTCAACCTTATCGGTCGGCCTACAAAATTTATAGAACGCTTAGATCATATTGGAATAGCGTCCAATANCAANATTCTAGCAGAGTCGATTTTTTGTGGAAAATTGGGCTTAGAAATAGAAAGTCGGCAAACAGATATGGAAATTAAAATGTCTATAGAGAGCTTCACTTCCGATAAGTATGGAGTGATTTATAAGAACAGACNTCCAGAAACTATGGGCGGCCTTAAAGTCTCTTTTATAACTATCGGAGATACCGAACTNGAGTTTTTAGAAAACTTTAATGAGCAACACAAAGCAAAAATAGATCATGGGCAACCAGGAAATACTAAACAAGATCAGGGGGCTATAACCAAGTATGTTGAAAAACATGGCCCCGGTTTGCATCACCTAGCCTTTAAAACACCAAATATTAATCTCACGCTAGAACATTTGGACAAATATAATTTTAAGTTAATTGATACTGTTGGAAGGGAAGGCTCAAGACGGGCTCTCATAGGATTCATTCATCCTGCAGCGACCGGGGGGGTATTGATACATTTTGTACAGAGGGAGGAGTTGATAAATGCTTAATGCAGAACGTCTGGACAATATTGAGATATTAACAATAAATAGACCACAAGCAGGTAATTCTATCAGTAGTGACTTAACTACTGAATTTCTTTACAACCTTGAACGCCTTCATAAAGAAAAAAATCTGCATGCACTTATAATCACAGGCATTGGAGAAAAATTCTTTTGTACTGGGGGAGACATAAAGGAATATAGGGGAATCAAAGATACAAAATCGTTAAACCACCATTTTGATAGAACGCGGCAAGCTCTTGATATGATTGAATCTCTTCAATTCCCAGTTATAAGTGCGATTAATGGATACGCTCTAGGAGGAGGTGCAGAACTCATCTTGTGTACTGACTATCGAATTGCCGAAACCAATGCAGAGATTGGTTGGCCACAATCTCAACTAGGGATTATTCCCGCTTGGAATGGGATAGATCGATTAGTAAGAGATTGCGGGGTAAGAATAGCATCAAACCTTTTGATGACAGGAAAACGAATAACCGCTAAAGAAGCTCAGGAACTNCAAATTATTGATATNGTCGTCGAAGATCAAAAATCGGTCGAGACCGCTATCAGCTATGCCAAGGAGTTAAAAAAATCAGCCCCTAAAGCACTTAAAGCAACCAAACAGATTATTGCCTCGGTTGCTAAAGATTCTTGGCAAACCGCCCGCCAAAAACAGCATAGCCTCTTTCCTGATCTCTGGTTCAGTGAAGATCATAAAGAGGCTGAGTTAGCGTTTGCAGAAAAGCGTCAACCTAAGTTTAAAGGNGAATAAGACACGTTGCTATTCCAGTGCAATTAAGCAACCATCGCTCTCGACTTATAAGCGCCGTTCTGTGGACCTGTGAACATAGTCGCTATCTCTGGATGGCCAACCGGACCATTATCACTGTCTTCAACAAGGTTTTGTTCAGAAACGTAGGCTACATAGTAATTCTCTGGATTTTCAGCTAATAAATGATAGAATGGCTGGTCTTTTTTTGGACGCTTGTCAGCAGGAATAGACTGGTACCACTCATCAGAATTATCAAATTCTGGATCCACATCAAAAACGACGCCCCTAAAGTCGTGTATACGATGCCTAACGATTGCACCTATGGAAAATTTGGATTGAACAATCTTCATTGCTAGCTCAATTCATCAAAAAAATATCAGTTTACTAAATCTTTACTTGTCGTACGCTTGCGTTCACTAAAAAGCAATACACTTACCCGCTGAATATAAAACAATACTTCTATGGCAGATTACAAATGTTTTAATACTTTTGGATAGAAAAAAATGTCCTATTTGTATCTTTTATAAACCACATATAGCTAAGCCTCTTTAGATGGAGATGATACCAAAACCGTTATTAACCCGATTTGAGTTTAAGTTGTTCTAATTCTAAAACTGCCATAGCCAAATGGTAGACNGAGCTTGTGGGCATATTATTATCAGGTTCACTCCAATTTTTCTGATACCGTTCTACCCAAAATCCATCTGGCGCAATGTAACGCTTTAAAAGTAGTGTCAATGCCGTGGTCAAGCTTACAGAACACGGAATGGCCGGCGAAACACAGAGCGCTTTTATTAATTCGAGCAATGGCCATAGTCGCTTTGAGGCAAGAAGGGGTGCGTTATTCGTACAATCAACTTCATCGAACACTCCACCGTAATCTCGGTCCCATCCCAGGTTACACGCGGACATTAACAACTTCTGCGAAAACGGCTTGTAGTTATAGCATTCGTTTACTAAAGTTTTATCCGACCAATGGAGAAGCCATGCCCACTCAAAGTGATGTCCTGGTTCAACAACGGAACTGTTAACTAAACTAGGTCGAAAGTTATGATCCAAGTATTCTCTGACTATATTACCGTCATAATCCAGGAATTTTGTTTCAAATAATTTGAGTAATCTATCGACCAATGTCGCATATCTCTGGTTTTGTTTGTCCTTTTCTAATAAATATAATGCTGCCTCAAGAAGATGCATATGTGGATTTTGTTTTCTAGTATCTATCGATAGATCTTCAAAATCACTGTTCAGTTCTTCGCTAAAAGAACGATCTTCTCTACTAAACTTATCTTCAATAATCGTTAAGGTCTTATCTATCCAAACTTGGACATTTTCTCTATTTAGAGCATATTGGTAGTTTGCTAATCCAAACAGCACAAATGCATGTGCATAAAGATTTTTATTTTTATCTCTTGGCGAACCATCCAGATTTATTTTGGAAAACCACCCGCCATTTTTTTTGTCCCAAAAAGCGTTGACCATAAAATCAAAAATTGCATCTGCATTGGCAACAAAACTAGTATTTCCGGTTAATTTTGACCACCTTGAGAACACAAATAATTGACGCGCATGNACCATAATACGGCGGAACTCGATATCTCGACTTTCACCATTGGGGCCCAAAACCTCAAATAGTCCTCCATATCGCTTATCCCAGCCATTTTCAGAGAAAAGATTTAATGTCTGTTTAGAAAATCGATTATAGAAGGNATCAGATAGCGAAGTAACAATATCATTCACCAGAAGTTACCTTTTAATATAAAAAACAANCTCGTTTATCTTTTAACAATTAATTCGTAAGAATAACTAGNTAAATTTCATATGTTAATTAAAAAAAATCACCATGAAATAGACAAAAAAGTTATACTGTCCTGAAATTACGATAGAATTTTTTTCTTCAAATTTAAATTTAGAAAGATACAGCTTTATTATGGAAAAGTTTGATATCGTAATCATTGGTGGGGGAATTAATGGATGTGGTATCGCACGTGACGCAGCTGGGCGCGGATTGAAGGTTCTAGTTTGTGAGAAAAATGATCTTGGAAGTGCGACATCTTCTTCAAGCACAAAATTAATTCATGGGGGTTTAAGGTATTTAGAAAACTTTCAATTTCGTCTTGTCAAAGAAGCTTTGCGAGAACGAGAAATTCTTCTTAATTTAGCGCCACATATAATTTCAGAGATGCGTTTTATATTGCCACATCAACGGAATTTGCGCCCAAGTTGGTTTATTCGAATTGGATTATTTTTGTATGATAATTTGGGTTCACGCGAGTTTCTCAATAAATCTAANTTGGTAGATTTAACTAATCATATAGCAGGAAATGCGCTAAAAAAAAACTACACCAAGGGATTTGAGTACTCCGACTGCTGGGTGGATGATTCTAGATTAGTTATTCTCAACGCCCAAGATGCTCACTTAAACGGTGCTAGGGTGCTGCCTCGAACTTCTTGCCTAAATGCCACACCAAGAAAGGGAAATTGGAATTTAACCCTTAGAGATGAAGATAATAAAACTTCATTCGAAATAGAAAGTAGAGCTATTATTAATGCTACTGGACCTTGGAGTTTGGATTTTCTTTCCAAAGTTGTGAGTGTTACAAAACCTAATGGATTACGATTAGTTCGTGGAAGTCATATTATAGTTCCTAAACAATTTGATCATGACAGGGCATACATTTTCCAAAATACTGATAAGAGGATTGTATTTGCGATCCCCTACGAACAGCATTACACACTGATAGGAACCACCGATGTAGAGCATAAAACCGGACCAGATAATGTTCAAGTGAGCCGAGAGGAGATTCAATACCTGTGCGACTCTGTGAATGTTTATTTTGAAACCAGAGTTCACCTAACTGACGTGATTCATAGCTATAGCGGTGTTCGACCATTATTATATGATAAAACAACAATTGCTCAAAATACGACACGCGATTATTCCATTGAACTCGAATTACACGATGAAGCCCCTCTCCTCAACGTATTTGGCGGAAAACTCACTACTTATCGAAAACTCGCTGAGTCTGCTCTAGAAAAATTAAACTCACTTTTAACCATAACGCGTGGTTCTTGGACGAATACTGTTCCGTTGCCAGGAGGAGCTTTTAAGCCCTGTGAATTCAATGATAGAAAACATGAAATTTATACAAGTAAAACTTGGTTAGAGCGTAGCATTATAGACAGACTTTTCTCTAGTTACGGAACTAACGCAGACAAAATTCTTCATAAAATCAATAACTTTCAAGAAATGGGGCAATATTTTGGGGCAGGACTTTATGAGTGCGAAATAAATTATTTACGTCGTTTTGAATGGGCTCGATCGGCAGATGACATTCTGTGGCGCAGAAGTAAATTAGGACTAGTTTTCTCGAAAAATGAATACGGAAACCTAGNGAAATGGCTAGAAAATAACCCATTACAGTTAGACAATACTATAAACGCTCGTAAATAATCGTTGCGACCCGCATATAACTATCAACATATAGGAAGTGAATAGATGTCAAAATATGTATTAGCGATAGATCAGGGAACTACTTCCACCCGAACCNTAGTATTTAATCAAAATTTTTCAATTATCTCATACGCTCAAAAAGAGTTTGAACAGTTTTTCCCAGCACCAGGCTGGGTCGAACATAATCCTGAAGATATTTGGATATCTGCTCTTGAAACTGCTCAATGCGCAATAAAAAAAGCGTTGATAAAATCCAACGACATTGCATCGATTGGCATAACCAACCAACGTGAAACAACAATTGTATGGGATAAGATAACAGGAAAGCCGATTTATCCAGCTATTGTATGGCAAGATCGTAGAACGGCGGACCTGTGCGAATTACTAAAGTCTAAAGGTCTAGAGGCCTTGATATCNGNAAAAACAGGCCTCTTACTTGACCCCTACTTTTCTGCAACAAAATTAACATGGATACTCGATAATGTAAGCGATGCAAGAANCCGTGCAGCAGAAGGAAATTTACTTTTTGGAACAGTGGACAGTTTTCTACTTTGGCGTTTAACGGGCGGGAAAATACATGCCACCGATATGACGAATGCGTCACGGACTAGTTTATTCAATATTCACACTCACAGCTGGGATTCTGAGTTACTAGATATATTTAATATTCCAGAGAACATGTTGCCAGAGGTAAAAAATTGCTCGGATAACTTTGGTGCAACTGAACCAAGATTATTTAATGGTACAATAAATATCAATGGTGTAGCTGGAGACCAGCAAGCCGCTGCCATAGGACAGGCATGCTTTCGCCCTGGAATGTTGAAGTCTACTTATGGAACCGGTTGCTTTGCTCTTTTAAATACAGGAAAAATACCAGTTAAATCTGATAATAAACTGTTAACCACGATTGCTTATGCTTTGAAGGGAGAGGTCACTTATGCCCTGGAAGGATCTATTTTTGTGGCTGGCGCAGCAATTCAATGGCTAAGAGATGGTCTTGGTATAATTGAAAGTGCAGATCAGAGCGGTCTGATGGCCGTAACCGCAGATAGCGAACAGGAAGTTTACATGGTGCCCGCATTCACTGGGTTAGGAGCGCCATACTGGGATCCAGAAGCGCGGGGAGCAATATTTGGATTAACTCGAAATACCGGTCCAAAAGAGCTGGCACGTGCTGCCCTGGAGGCGGCGTGTTACCAAACCCGTGATCTATTAGAAGCAATGAAAGTAGACTTTAATGCCTCCAGCGACCTAAAGACGGTGCTGCGAGTGGATGGCGGTATGTCAGCCAGTAATTGGACCATGCAGTTTCTATCTGATATATTGGGGGCACCTGTCGATCGACCAAAGGTATTAGAAACTACTGCACTTGGGGCGGGTTATGTCGCCGGTTTATATACTAACTTTTATCCTGACCCTTCCGAATACTCCAAAAAATGGATGTTGAATAAACATTTTGAGCCTCAAATGTCGGAAAAAAAGAGAGAACAAAAGTATGCGGGATGGCGTACCTGTGTGAACCAAGTTCTCAAAAGATAGGTCCTGATATACGAGTGATATCGCGCTTTAGAAAGCATTAGAAATTATGGTAAAAACAAAAATCGGATTAGTAGGGTTTGGTGTTATTGGGAAAAAGCATGCAGATGCTTTAATATCGAGTCAAAGCTGTGATTTAGCAGCAATTATTGATACTGACACCGATACCAAAGAGTTTGCTGAAAAAAATAACGTAATATATTATAACACATTAGATGCATTATTTGCCAACACGCCCGTAGACGGGATAGTACTGGCTACACCCAATTCTATGCATGCAGAACAAGCTCTTCTTTGTATCAAGAGGAAGATGGATGTGCTTATTGAAAAACCGATTGCAACCTCCATTGAAGAAGCAAAATTAATAATAGAGGCGAGTAACCGCTCAAAAACCCACATCCTTTCAGGACATTATAGACGATTTAACAAACAACTAGAGGCGGCCCGTTATATTATTTCATCAGGGAAAATAGGAGCCCTTATTGGTGTNTCAGGTATCTGGGCAATGAAAAAACACGATGAATACTACAATATTCCATGGCGCACAAAAATAGGTGGCGGCCCTATTTTAACCAATCTTATACACGATGTTGACTGCTTAAGGTGGTTATGTGGAGATATTGAAGAAATTTCATCACATATTTCTAATAATACTCGAAATCATGAGGTTGAAGATACGGCAGCAATTGCATTAAAATTTNAAAANGGNGCTTTAGGGACGATTCTATTNTCCGATGCAGCGCCAAGTCCCTGGTCTTTCGAGGCAACAACAGGAGAAAACAAAGATTTCGCCCATATGGATGACTGTTGTTATAGATTTCTTGGTACCAAAGGCTCGTTTGACTTTCCGCTCATGAGGGTATGGACATATGCAAGCGAAAAAAAGGCTGCTTGGCAATTCCCTATGCTTAAAACGCAGCAATTAACGGGTGCTGGTGATCCTTTAAAAGACCAAATNGAGCATTTTGGTAGAGTGATTAGAGGCGAGGAATTGCCACGCACCAGCGGAGAAGATGGAGCAATGACATTAAGCACAACTCTAGCCATCATTGAAGCTGCAAATGAGAGGAAAACTATTTCCCCTCACAGTATTTATTAGAGCGGTTAAACTTAAAACCTACCACGATCGACAGTAACGCTCAGCAAGTTNGGTCCATCGGTGTTTTTGATCGCTGCATCTAAAGCCGGCGCGAGTTCTTTGTGTAAATTAACACGAACTGACGGCACNCCCATAGATTGAGCTAAACCAACAAAATCGACAGCCGGTTCCTTAAAATCCATCCCAATAAAATTATCATTGCCATGAAAAGCATATAATCTTTCTTTGATTATTCTGTATCCACCATTGTCACAAATTATATAAGTCAATGGTAATTTTTGATTTGCAGCTGTCCAAAGTGCTTGTATTGAATACATTGAACTGCCATCGCCAATAATTGCTATGACAGGTCTATCAGGATGGGCCGCCTGGACGCCACATGCAGCAGGAATACCCCAGCCAATGCCTCCACTAGCCATTCCAAAAAGCGAAGCTGGGTCTCTGTATGGTAAAAGAGCGCTTAAAGCTCTCGTGCTTACAATCCCTTCGTCTACAATAATTGTATTCTCGGGCATCGTCTTAATAACCTCCATGACCATCCAAGAAGGGTCTATAATATTATNTTTCCTGTCCTCCTCTAGTTGCGTTTGCAGTTTGTTTCTTTTTGCCGTCCAATTTTTATCTGACAAANTAGTTAAAGATTTCTCAGACCTAGATTTAAGGCCCGTACCACCTTTTTGTTCCATTACAGGGTTTAACGCTTTTAGAGTTTCTTTAATATCAGCACGAACAGCCAATTCCGTTGGAAAGTTCTTTCCCATTTCCCAATCTCGTTGTCCAATTTGTACTACTGGCATCCCTTCTGGGAGCGGTTCTACCGGCGCCCATACTGACATCCTTAAAACATCCGCGCCCAAAACAATCAAAAGATCATGTGGAGATAAAACATCTCGCACCTGTTGTTGATCACGGGTTAGTGCTCCAATATATCCCGGATGTTCAGATAAAAAATGAGCCCCATATTGTACCGTTTGTTGGTAAACAGGGCAGCCCAATATACTTGCAAATTCCGCTGCCTCATTAAGGGCATCATCTGTTGCTAATTCATGNCCTGCCACAATCACGGGATTAGAAGCAGCTAAAATTCTGTCGGCTANACGGTCAAGTGTCGCGTCAACAGGACGGACTTTAGTATCAACTCGCGTTCGTGCACCTAATTCAAGCGCACCTTCCTCATTAAGGATATCTCCTGGCAATGAAATGAATACGGGCCCCATTGGTGGAGTCATTGCTATTTTAGCAGCTCTTCTCACGATACGTGGTAAATCTTGAAGACGTGTGACCTCTACTGCCCACTTTACTAATGGTTCAGCTATTGGAACAAGGGGATCATACAGCAANGGTTCGGTTAACCCGTGCCCTAATTCTTGCTGACCAGCAGTGATGATAATCGGCGTATTAGCAAATTTAGCAGCATAAATTGCCCCCATAGCGTTGCCTAAGCCAGGAGCGACATGAACATTACAAGCAGATAATTTACCAGAGGCTCTGGAATACCCTTCAGCCATATATACTACTAAAGACTCCTGCATACTCATCATATAATTTAAATCTGGATGCTCTGTTAAAGCGTCCATTATCGGTAGTTCAGTCGTCCCTGGGTTACCAAATAGATGAGTTATTCCCTCGTCTTTTAGTAAGGCTAGAAAAGCCGAACGACCAGTAATGGTATTTAAACTCATAGATAACTCCTCAAGTTATTTGTCGCAGGTTTAATTTATAATATTCCTAATGCATTGGAGCATTTGTTGCTACTAAGGAGTATCGTAAATGGGATTAAACTATTTATCTTATTTTGGTAACTCAATATCTATCAATAATGTATTTTGAAAAATCTGCTAGATTTTTCCGAGCAAAATCCATGCTCGGAAGCAAAGCGATTTCTGTCAACCCCATAGCTTCCCTGTCCCGTATCATATCTATTATTTCGTCTGGAGTTCCAATCAGACCACCAGTAGATCTGATTAAATTTTTGGTTACAAAGCGCCTCTCTTCAGTCGGTGTAAACGCACAATGCCCCAAATGAATTTGCTGGTAACGCTTCTTCAATGGAAGAATCATCTCCTCTGTAAAAGCTAAATACTCTTCCCAAAGCCCATAACACCTCCGAGCGATCGTACTTGTGTCTCCATCCTTTTGGTAAAGTTCCCACCAATAATGCAAGGTAGCTAAGGCCATTGATCCAATCTCATCGATGACCCGGTCAGAAGTGATGCTTTCGCCTGGCTTCAAAACACANGCATAGGTCAAAGCAGCAGTATTAAATGATGTAGGCAGCTCTCTNTTGGCTTGTTCAGCCCCAATTTTTATCTTCTCCAAACTATCTTTAAGTAATGATTTAGATTGATTGTGCGAACAAATTCTTCCATCACCGTAAGCTCCAACAGCTTGTAGAGCGAGTGGACCATCAGCTGCCACATAAATTGGTACGGGGGTTTCAACGTTTATAAAACCTCGCTCGGGATGCAAAAACTTAATATCTCGTGTCCCTCCATCCAGATTGAAATCTACTTCTTCACCATGAAGGAGAGCTCGTGTTACTCGCAAATATTCTTTAAACTGGCGTATTTTTAACGGGTCCATTCCCATCACTCGCATACCTGTATGACCTGTTCCTATTCCCAGAAATGTTCTCCCGGGGGCTAATTGGTTAATTGTAGCAATCGAGTGAGCTGTAACGGGTGCAAGCCTCGTTGGAGCAACCGCTATCCCTGTACCAAGCCTGAGCCTGGAGGTGTTCGCTGCAGCAAGAGCAAGTACTGCGTATGCGTCAGAGTAAATCATATGGGAGTCTGGGGTCCATACACTATCAAACCCCATATCTTCTATTTCTTTTATAAGCACCCAATCAGAAACTCGAGGCGCAACCATTGCTCCAAAAAGCATTTTTATTTCCTCTTCTAAAAAACCTGAGGNAAGAAAAATTATTTTATTTTACTTTCCCATTACCAGGCCTTCCCTTCGTGGATCTGCTGCGCCGATTAAAGTTCCATCTCGTGCGAAGAGAATACTATGTAAGCCACTATTTAAATTTCTTACTTTCACCGTGTGTCCAAGAGCCTCCAATCCTTCCTTGAATTTTATAGCATCTGTCCCCGCCTCTANCTCTGTGACACCATTTCTGTTCACTATGTGACCAGAATTTATTGCTAGTTGAGGATCTACACCCCACTCTAAAACAGACAAAATAGTTCTTGCTACATATGATATTATTCTCGAACCGCCAGGGGACCCTGTAATCAAAAATGGCTTTTCTTTTTTAAATACAATAGTGGGTGCCATTGAACTTCTTGGTCTTTTACCTCCTTCTAATCGGTTTGCAATAAGTTGACCATTCCGCTCNGGTATAAATGAAAAATCTGTTAATTCGTTATTGAGTAAAAATCCACCAACCATTACCCGACTTCCGAAACCCGTTTCTATTGTTGAGGTCACGGACGCAGCATTTCCATGCTTATCAACAACTACGTAATGTGTTGTTCCAGGTTTCTCATTTTGTTTCTGCAAACTCCTCAATAAACCCTCACTACCCAAAGGGTAACCAGGATTAACTTTCGCGGAAGACGTTTTTGTAATTAGTTGAGATCGCCTTAAAAGATACGTTTTATCAATCAAACCCTTCTCAGGTACACTTATGAAGTCTTTATCCGCCATATAAAGGTTACGATCGGCATACGCTAATTTGGAGGCCTCAATAAAAAGATGAGCTGCCTCTATGGTTGGACTTAAACTTCTAAGATCAAAATTTTCAAGTATACCTAAAATTTGGCCAACGGTAAGCCCTCCAGAACTAGGAGAGCCCATACCACATATATTGTACTGATGATACGGCACACAAATTGGTTCGCGCACCTTCACTTCATAACTAGCCAAATCCTGNAATGTTAAGTAACCGGGGTTAAATTCAGTTCCCTGAACTGCCGATACTATTGCTTTAGCTATATCTCCTTTATAGAAAGCGTCAGCCCCCTCCTGGGCAACCAAATCAAATGTTTTCGCCAGAGGTTCATTGATTAACTTAGAACCTGTTGATCTCGGTATATTATTATCGTCAAAGAAATAGGCTCTAGTGCTCGGGAACCGATCAAGTCCACGTTTTTGAGCTGTGCTAATAGATTCAAAAAGCCTCGGGGATATTTTAAACCCTTCGCGTGCAAGATTTATCGCTGGTTCGAATAATNTCGACCATTTCAGTAATCCGTAACGCTTATGCATAAATTCCATCAAACGTAGCGTTCCAGGGACACCAACTGACCCACCACCTTGCACCACCTCCCAAAACTTCTTTTTACGCCCATTGTTGTCTAAGAAATAATTTTGATCCAGAGATTTAGGAGCTTTTTCTCTCCCATCAAATGANTACAATTTTTTGGTTTTTGCATCCCAGTAAAGAATAAAAGCACCGCCACCAATTCCAGAAGATTGTGGCTCGACTACGTTCAGCACCATCTGCACAGCGACAACAGCATCTATGGCATTTCCACCATTTAGAAGAACTCTATATCCTGCTTTGGTCGCAACTGGATTTGCAGTTGCTAGCATAAACTTTTTAGAAACAAAAGAAGACTTGGCCTCTATCGAATAGCCTTTCTCCGGTTGACCTTCCTTTTCACTGGCATGACTTATGCAAAAACTGGAAAGATACCAAATGCATATGAAGCTAATGTTTAAAAAAAAATTTTGTATAGCGATCATCGCGATTTTCTTCAATTAGTTATTTTTTNGAATTATAATAATTAAGGTAATAACATGCAAAATCTACACTAAAACCATAGACTAAGGCATGTTAATTAACATATTTTNTATAAAAAATAAGCAAACTATTGTAGCCTTGTTTAAGACACATATTTCTATTTTTGAATGAGTTCGCTTGGAGTAAGAAAATGCATTTTGGGTTACGTTATTTAAATACAGGAAGAAACGTCTGGTCAGATAAAGCAGTCTCCATGGCTCAAGCTGCGGAAGAAGCAGGATTTGAGAGCATATGGACTGTGGACCATGTAGTTGTCCCNAAGGGNTATAAATCAAAATATCCATATGCACCTTCNGGAAGNATGGGTGACGGTAACGAAGACATGCAATACCCCGATCCACTAATTTATATGGCTTATTTGGCGTCCGTCACCACTACCATCCGTCTAGCCACCGGCATTTTGATTATTCCTCAACGCAATCCTATTGTAGCGGCAAAACAAATTGCTACACTAGACCAATTATCAGAGGGTAGAATAGACTTAGGTATCGGCGTGGGGTGGTTAGAAGAAGAATTTAAAGCTATTG
>PANE01000041.1 GCA_002708305.1 Rhodospirillaceae bacterium | reverse complement strand
TAACTCATGCAACCATACAAATATATACGCACAACTAAGCCAAATGGATTAGTAGTGATTATCTTTATTCAAGTCAGCATTCATAAGCTCTACCCATAATCCGTATAAAGCTTACCCGAATAAGCTGGGATGGTAATAGTAGGGTTTTCGTCTTTAACCTTCATTTTATTTTTTAAACTCTTTTTATAAGCATCAAGAGAAGTAAGCACTTCTTCATCACTTAAAAATAATAAATCACTTCTCATCATTAACATCAGAACTACCTCCTGCAGTTACTAATGAATTAAATTTGGTGATAAATGAGTTTGTGTTCAATCAAAACCGTATTGAGGTCATACAGCGATGTGACCTTTGACATAAAGCTGTACTTAATGATGTGTATTGTTGTCGTGGTTTGTTAGTTTTGTCACATTTCCAAGTGATCTAGATGATCATTACGAATCTAGGAGAGTTAATTTCTCTTTGAGAACTAAGTCTAACCCATTACAGGATCTACCCGGTAAGCAGTACCTTCAAAATTAAAGCTAGGTAGGTTAGCTATGATACTATCTTTCTCAGCTTCAGCGGCAGTATAGAAGTGAGTGCCAGTGTCTGTATTGAAGAATTTAAACACCGGTGCTGTAGGACCAGTAGATTCAGTTGCAACTTTTAAAGCAGCACTCTCAAAATTTAAATTATCTAGGTTGGTTTTGATACTATTTACTAGTGGATTCACGAATAATCCTTGCCGGTTTGCATATTAGGGAAAGCCGGCGCTTCCGTGTGAGATGCATTGTGCCTACCCAAAATATCGGTGCCAAATATCAAGCCCCTTGCCTATCAAGCGGATTGCTTAGTAAGATATACGCATGAGGAAGGTCTCCATTTTCGTTGATGTTCAAAACATCTATTATACAACAAAACACCAATTTAATTCTAATTTCGATTACAATAAATTCTGGAAACTAGTAACGCATCAGAGAGAAGTAGTTGCAGCGTTTGCATATACAACGGATAGAGGTGACACAAAACAAATTCAATTTCAAAATATTCTGAGAGCAATCGGTTTTGAAGTAAAACTAAAACCCTTTATTCGTCGGGCGGATGGTTCTTCGAAAGGAGACTGGGATGTGGGAATTACCATCGACATCATGGAATATGCGAGCAAGTCGGATATTATCGTCTTAGCATCTGGGGATGGTGATTTTGATGTTCTGATAAATCGAATAAGGGCATTATATAATAATGAAACAGAAATATATGGTGTTTCAAATTTAACCGCTAACTCTCTTAAAAATACTACGCCTAATTTCTTCCCAATCAGTCATGAACTGCTCTTACGGTCAAACTAAACTCAGTCATAGCGGTTTAATNATGCGCAAAAAATTCACACGGATTTCAGTNCGACACCTTTAAAAATACAAATACCTAAGAAATNAATTAAAGCGCCGCAATTAAAANTGCCTTTCTGATCNTTTTCTGAGACTAAGAAAACCTTGATATTTCTATTGCAGATACCAGACTCAATACATTTACAACCANATTTATAATTTTATTTCACTNAGATCTCTGGAGTTAGGNAAGTGACTAATATTAATAATAACTAATTCGTATNGAAAATTTTACAAACTGATTTTATGTGGTTAAGTAAGAGNAGTTCTCTAAGGAGTAGTTATATGGTATCGGTCAAACGCGGAACTATTGGATGCATCTGTGGTAAATGTGAAATAACAGTAGCCAATAACCGTGCAATACAATATTTCCGTTGTGGTTGTGAGGATTGCCGACAAGGATTGGAGTGGGCAAAACTAAAGGGGGGAACTCAGCCAAGTCAACTACCTCATCTTTACTATATACCTGCTGATATAATTTCGACAAAAGGAAAGGAGTCCATGCGAACTTACAAACTTCGTAGTGANGGCAGATCTATCAGATTATACTGTATAAATTGCTATGCTTTAATTGCTGTAGAACACCCTAATTATCGAAGTAATGTCTTCTTAATATTTCCTGAACACTGTAGAGCAGACTGTGATCTTTCGGTTCCATTAACCGCTTTAATTTGCATGATAGATTACCCCAAAGAATTCGACCCACCTCCTGAAGACGACGTCCCTTTATTTTACTCACGTAAATACAAACAAGAACAGAATCGGTGGTCCTCTATCTCAACAGTTGCGACTACTTTCAGAGAGCGAACCAGTCCTTTAGAGGGCATTAGTTTCACAGAATTAATCGGGTCTTTTGGGCCNCCGGAAATACTAAACCTACAAAAAGGCGAACGCTTTTCNTTATAAATTGTTAAGCGAGAATATATNCATTTAACGTTAACTGGAGAAGTAGTAACGGATCATTTTATCATAAAACGGATCGTCATATTACGCTTAATCTATTACTAAACTATTAAAAACTATAAAAAGAGAGATTCATTTTGCGCTTAAAAAGAGCTTTATGCTTAACAGTTTCGACGTTGGNAGCTTGCTTCTTTGAATNTTTAGTACCAAAGGTCAATGCTTCTGAGATTCAAATAGAGAAAATTGGGGCANTTAAATTCCCTTGGGGNTTAGCANCAATAGGCCCAAGAAAAGTGTTAGTAACAACAAAACCTGGAAAACTTTATTTATTTGATTTATCTAATAAGACCAAGATTTTAATTAACGGCGCCCCCGAATCGGCATACTATAGGCAAGGCGGATTGCTAGATATAACAGTTCAGCAGAAATCGGGACAAAACTATATTTTCATATGTTACAGTAAGGTCAGTAGCGATGGAAAGTTAACAGTCGCTATTTCCAAAAGCATATTATCNGGCACAGCATTAGTTGAAACAAAGAATCTTTTTATTTCAAACCATGAATCAGAAAGCGGTGTTCATTTTGGTTGTAGATTAGCATTAGATTATAAATATCTTTATGCCTCACTTGGCGATCGCGGCAATAGGACAAATGCACAGAATCCAAAAAACCACGCTGGTTCAATTATCAGGCTTCCACTTAGTGGTGTAAAAACTCCTGGAAAACCAGGATGGTTGTCTGAGGTTTATTCTATTGGACACAGAAACCCGCAAGGCCTTTCTTTTCAAAAATCCACGGGTCANCTTTGGTCTCACGAACATGGACCTCGGGGAGGTGATGAAATTAATATTATAAAAAAACATTATAACTATGGATGGCCGAAGGTATCCTACGGTAAAGAATATATTGGTGGCAATATTGGCCTAAATTACTCACCTGTTGGTTTTAAGGANCCAGTTTGGACTTGGACCCCAAGTATAGCTCCATCCGGCATGGCCTTTTATTACGGAACAATGTTCAGCGAATTTAAGGACAAGCTTCTAGTTGGTGCACTAAAATATCGTTGTTTAAAAGTTATTACATTATCATCAAATAACATCCCTATCGACGAGGAGTGCCTTTTTAAAAAAACTTTTGGTCGAATTCGCGATGTTGAAATCTTGCAGGATGGAAGCATATTAGTGATTAACGACGAGAAAAATGGTCATCTTTTTCGACTTCATAAAGCGGAATAAAGTAGTTTTATAAAACTATTTCTAACAATATCTTGGGCGTAAAATACCTCATAAGATACTCAATTTTGATCTTTAACTAAATGCCAGACTTTTCTTNCGGCACTCTATTAACAGACGCAAACCGCGATTCTTNTATNAGTNATTATATCTGAGGTTCCATTATTATTNTAAAATTATANAGGGTGGGCTTTTTATCTCTATTTTNAAAATTGCATTCATTTAGTGTTTTTCTCTATTCCTGTGCTCCGANTGAATTATGCCCACNNGTATCAATATTTCAACACAAGCATAAAAAACGTTGGTAAGGCTAGGGCGAACAAAAGGTTTNTGGAATAATCTTACCGATTGATTCTCTTATATTAAAATTCGCGTCAAATTTATTAGACTTCTAGGTTAACTGAAGACTTNATTTTCATTAATTACTGTTGACACACCATTAATGTACTAATATTACTATTTTTCTNNNTCTGAGGATAATAAAATGTTAGAAAAAAAAATAAGACAGATTATAAGTGATTCAGACCAACTAGAACTCGCTGATTTGATAGAGCTGAAAAAATTATTGGAAAAAGTGCCGGCAAAGCATAGTGAGTACAACGAAATAGTGGCATCCAAGCGAGGGGCACCTTACTATATGTGAACCGTGAGATTACGTAAGAGGGTACCCTTAAAGGCTTTTTCGCGACTTATGAAAACACAAAACTAAAACGTCTCCAATTATCCGCAACGACTCACATTTTCGACACCAAAACAAATAGCACCTCGAGTACCTTTAATACTTCTCAAAATCAGGTTGCGATTTCAAACTCTGTAAACCGTGCTGAACATAACTCACTAGTAGNTTGCGCACATGCAGTTTCAACAAATGCTCCAAANCCTATACGTTTTTTATAATAGAAGCATCATTCTGAGANACTGAATTAGAAGCTAAGGATAATTGTTCTGATCTTAATAACAATTTCTACTTTATATTTTCACCGAGCTGAATAATAAAAAACTATAGAATACAAACTAAACTTCTGAACACAGCATACATTTTATTCGGAGGTTTACTTAATACGTTACAAGAACAACGTTTAATATGAATTTTGATGGAATCAACCGTTAAAGAGTAATTTTTAAAACCCATTATCTAATTTTAATTTCCTCGCAAACTTCTCTCGTTTTCCAATTAACAGTTGCCTACTTAAACCTATTTATCCCGACCATTTGTTCAAAGATGATTTCGAGATACTCAGCTCCAATTCAATTGATTATTAATAGGATTGTATAAGTTTATTAGTTAAATCTACACTGAATACTTGTTTCATACCTATATCCATACTAGGGTTTCGCATTAACAGCTTGTTTAAGTCGNCCGAAGACCACCTTATGACCCTGCAAGCAGCAGTTGCAGACACTGTNGCAGAGGCTTGCCCGCCTCTAATAAATGAAATCTCACCTATCATCGCACCGTCTTTAAGTCGTCCAATCTCCTCATTATTTTTTTTTATAGCCGCCTCCCCATTAAATAAAAGAAATAAGCCATCTAGTGATTTTCCTTGCATTGAAAACTCAAAGCCCTTTTCAATTGTTTTCCACTCCGCAATCCTCATAAGCTTCATAAATTCCATTGGAGAAAACCCTTTAAACAGAGTCTCGAACAGCTCCAGCTCTTCCGCGTTAAACTTTACATCTCGTCGCTCAAGGAAAATTCCAATAATTCGATAGGCGTTAATACTGATAAATAGAACATTCCAAATAATAGGTATCCATAGAGTGCCAACAGGAAGGAAATAATTATAAATTATACCAACACANCCCGCCACAATTGATAGTGCGCGAAGCAAAAGCATATCTTTTGCGAAGAATGATAGAGCAACCAGACCAAAACAGGTGTGTCCTACTAAATCTATTAAAGACCAAGTCAATTAACTCTCCNCANAAGCTCTATGTCTTTGCATATTAACAAAAAAGAAAAGAAAACAAACCATCCAATACTAATTAATCCCAATTGATAANGAGCAAGAGTATTGGTNTAGTTAAAGGTTTCGCAAGAACCAACTATTTATCGAGTAGCTTAAATAAAAAATAATTAAAAAGGGTAAAGAAAGTTCATCTAAAAGAAAACCGACTCTACTGAATAACTTCCCGATGTTTGGGACAGTTCCCCAATATTTCCCATCACGCTTAAATAATAATTTCCGGATTCGACCGCTGTATAAGAAATGCTAGACTCAAAACCTGTTCCACTATCATCATCTTGTGCAATTAAAGTATTATTTTCATTATATAAAAAGGNTTGAGGGTCCCATAATGTTCCATGATTACTATGCGAACCACGGACATCAAATTGATAGGTGCTTCCAGCTTCAAGCGAAAACTGAAACATATCTTTGTCACCAAGAAAATCAATGTTACCCCCAAAAACACTATTGAGACTNGCAGAGGCCGCATTTTCGATTGAACTTCCGACAGTATCTCCAAGGCTTGAAGTAGATATCGAAGTTTGCAATACATCAATCTGATATGTACCTGTTTGAAAAGAACTGAATGCGCCAGCCTCTATAAAAATTTGACCTGTGGATAAGGCTGTGTAATTGAGAGAGCTCTCAAAACCTCTTCCACCATCATCATTTTGGNCAAGAACTTCTCCATTGATATCCAAAACCCTNAATAATGGATCAGTTAGAGAGCCAACATTCGACGTCGANCCTTTAAGATCGATNTGATATGTTCCGCCCGCATCGACGGATAGTGAGAACACGTCTTTATCTCCACCGACCTCNAAATCACCTGATTGTGAAGTACCAATTGTTATTGAGGTCACGCCTAACCCAGGGGTATCGGCGATATCATTATCAACAGCGGCNAATGATGAACCAACAGAGATTTCGTATGTCCCCGTTCGTCCGCCAAATGCGCCNGCTTCAACATAAACAGTTTCATTATTTGTGGCAAGGTACGTGATTTGCGACTCAAGCCTAAATCCACCATCGTCATTTTGGCTTAATACTGTGCCAGAACCATCTTTTAGAACTAACAACGGATCTCTGAGATTGCCAACCGATGACCAAAATCCTTTTTGGTCTATCGTATAAGTTGCACCCGCAATTACATCTAATGCAAATACATCAACATCATTTGCAACCTCAATATCCCCAAANAAATTTGTACCAACAGTGACGCCNGTGTTAATCCCAATACTATTTGAATGATCATCTTGAATAGTGACATCCGTAACATCCAGTTGGTAAGTCCCTATCAAACTAGAACTGAAAGCGCCAACTTCGACATAAAAGTCGCCTGTTGAAGTTGGACTATAGGTAACACTGGATTCGAAACCNAATCCCCCATCATCGTCTGTTATTAGCGCTGCCCCATTAACATCTAAAATTCTAACAAATGGATCAGTTAACGTCCCTAGAGACGATGGCGCCCCCCTTAAATCAACCAAATAACTTGCACCTGCTGTTCCAGACACCTTGAAAACGTCTTTGTCACCGCCTGCCTCAAGGCTCCCAGTATTAGACGCACCAGGTAGAGCGGTGGCATTTGATCCAACAGTATCTGGGTGGTCATCTGCAGGCGCCGCAGGTGCATCCGGCAATGTCCCACCAGCAGCTAAAAGTCCAAGAGCATTTATATCCAGAAGCCGGTAATCTCCTCCTGTTGCTGGATCCGAAAAAACAGATGATGATTGTTGCAAGAAAGACTCAAATTCATCAACGGATAAGTTTGGATTGAGTTGTTTTATTAAAGAGGAAACACCTGCAACATATGGGGTCGCCATACTCGTCCCACTTAATGTTTGTGTTGCCGCACCCGCACCAGGTGCAGCATTCGTTATGCCTGTGCCAGGAGCGAATACTTTAGTAATCGTNGTATCCCTTTGAGAATAACTAGCTGCGCCTTCGTTCANAATATCCAATGCACTAANCGCAAGCGCGTTAGGATCCGATGCAGGTGTACCAACTCCCTCAGCATTAAATGAAGAAAAACTATTTCCAGCGGCGACGAAAGTTATAACTCCTTGTGATTTCAATGCCGCTATTTCATCACTTAATGCTGATAATTGCGTTGTTGACGAGTTATCTGAGGCACCAAGCGACATATTGACTGATGTTATATTGTATGTTGCACGATTGTCTAAAACCCATTGCAGGCCNGCTTCAATACCTGAGAATGATCCCCCGTTAGCTCCTAATACCTGGATTGCNGCCACATTAGCTCCTGGNGCCGTGCCAGGGAATGTTGTATTTGACGACATAGCNATCCCAGCAACATGTGTTCCGTGAGTGTCCGAGTCCTGAGCTCCATTACCGTCACCATGAAAATCTGCCGAAGCAACAATACTATCGGAGATCCCGTCACCGTTGGCGTCTGCGCCAAAAAACGGATGATCTAGGTCAATCCCCGTGTCTAAGACTGCGATAGTAGTACCAGACCCGTCAATTGTTGGATTTGCTAATTTAAACGCTTCCAAATTAGTCGAAGCAGATGCAGTTGCAGCTGCACCAAATGTGAGATTTGAATTTACCGTATTCGTAGGNGAGAAGTTACCACCAACAGAATTACTACCTACAGACATTGTCGCAACAAGAGATTTTTCGGTGTACNCATCGGCCTCAGATTTAGAATTATTGTCACTGGCAGATATCACGAAGTTAGAAGATATTTGTGACACGCCGTCATCCGCAAGAACTAAAATGTTAGTGTCTCCAATACCTTCCTTAAGTGTGTAACCAAATATTTGTCCACTAGACTCATTAAAATTGAGATACTCAGGAAGTTCTTCACCTGTTAGAGTCATGGCATTGAGTGAGCCAGTGAAAGAACCTGAAGCCGAGAAATTAGACTTTTCTAAAGAAAAATTAAATGCTCCATCACTTACCAATGAAACATTTTCAAAACTGCGTGCAAGCCCAATAGTTGTTGTATTACCAGCTATCTGCGCTGCCTCTCGCGTATCGACTACCCCCCCATACCCCACTATGCCCTCAGAAGAATATGAATTTGAAGTTTCTAAACTCGCTATTTCCGCAGCATCTGAAGAATAATGATGAAAGCCAGTTTCCGTATTAAAAAAACGATGTAGCGCTTGTGATCCCTCTACTTCACTCTCAAACAATCTAAAAACATTACCTTCTTCAACAAAATCAGAGTTAGACCGTAAGCCATTTATTTCCACAGTATCTGAAGTAAACACATGNTCGTTGGTGGCTGTATTTAGAAACCTNACAAATTGTAAGTCACCACTCTCAAAACCCTCAAACGCCGCCTTTTGAGTTAAGCCAGTCTGAAGAGTTGCNCCCTCAGTTTCATNAGCATAATGCACAAAGCCAGCATNACCAGAGTACTGAATTAGCAATTCGTTNTATACTTTGGATACCATCTTCGTCNCCAAGTTGTAATTTTTCTATGTTATAAGCANTATTAAATAGTTGTTAATAACANGTATATATCACCACAATACATCAATCTAATGTGNATTAACTCACATAACACAAANTTTTATACATTTTATTCAAAACTTTAGTATTTTATTTTTATTTGGTCCTTATAGAAATTAGTATTTTTCTCTATCTTTTCTATCACAGTCCCCAGTTCATTTAGATCCGCTTTCTCCTGAATAATTTTTACTTTTTCTCTAAGGAACGGAACAACTTGAACAAACGGATCCCCTTTTCTTAGTGAGATTGTGTCTTTTTCTTTCTTTAAATTAATAGCGAAAGGAATATTTACCATATTGTAGTATGTGTCGGATTGAACCGCACCAGAAATGCAAAAAGAATCCTGCCCGCCGTTTCTATTAAATGGCTGAGTAAATAANCACGAGTAGCCATGAGGCACAACGAAGATCCANGGCAATCCGATTTTTATNATATGATANTTTTTAAATTCGGAATGTGCGTATTGACTAGATTCGTGACCACCAATAATTGGATATCCCACGTGATCGCACTTTATGATCTTTCCATACCAACTGCTAGTTTCGATATATTCAAACGTCATATCACAAGGGAATCCTATCACTATACCTTGCAACATACTTTCGATTGCAGGCAAACAATCTGACATATTTAACTTTGCTGTAGTTTTTTTTTTCTTCTTCAGCTCCTTCATCCAATCAGGGAAATANTCAGCAGCAATCTGCGGGNTTGGCCACCAATCTGCTAACCCCGGAACGCGCTGTACTCTGACGTCAACCATTGATGCTCTCTTACAANATTTANTAATACGGTTTATNTATTATGGTAAACTAGTAGTTATATAAAGTTATTATGGTTATTAGATAAGTTAAAGCCCCATTGTGAAAGTTTTATTGTTACCTTTAATACTGGGTAGTATCCTAGGAAGCAGGACTTAAAAAATACTAACCAGTATTCCTTTTAACTTAATTTTTTTTTGAGGTACACGAGAATGGATGGCGCATTAAAAGGCATCAAGATACTGGACTTAACCTCTGTAGGGTTTGGGCCATATGCGTGCCAAATTTTAGGGGATTATGGTGCAGAAATAATCAAAATTGAGTCCCCTGATGGCGACATAACAAGGGGAATAGCTCCTTTCCGTAACAATGGGATGGGACACTTTTTCCTTAATGCCAATAGAAATAAACGAAGTTTAGTTCTCGATCTCAAAAAACCAGAGGCTAAAAAGATTTTTTTCAAATTAGCAGAAACTGCAGATGTACTAATAACATCGATTAGACCGGCTGCTATGGATAGATTAGGTTTAGGATTCAAAGCTTGTCAGAAAGTGAACGNTAAACTGATNTATGTAGCTTTGGTTGGTTTTGGTCAATCTGGCCCCTANGCAAAAAGACCTGCTTATGATGATATAATCCANGGCGTTTCTGGGATGGCTTCNATGCAGGGAGGNAGAAATGGTGACCCAACATTTGTTAATGCCTCTATTTGTGATAAAATATGCTCACAGGTTGCTGCGCATGCNACTCTCGCCGCTCTTTACAGCAGAACAAATAGTNAAACNGGACAGCTAGTTGAAGTCCCAATGTTTGAGTCAATGGTGGGATTTAATTTAGTGGAACACCAAGCGGGCATGACCTTTAATCCAGCTTTGGGGTCGACCGGTTATGAAAGGTCTATGGCAGAACACCGCAAACCATATGCAACGTTAGATGGCTTTGTCTGCGCGTTACCATACACAACAAAGCACTGGCAAACTTTCTTTTCCATAATGAAACGAAATGAAATGATCAACGACCTGCGAGTTACTGATCCGAAACTTCGAAGTGAGAAAATTGGCGAACTTTATGAATTAGTTTCGGAATTAGTTAAAACTTGGAAAACAGAAGACTTATTAGNCGCACTAAATANCGGCGATATTCCTCATGGTGANGCAACGGCATTAGATGACTTGGCGAACGANCCTCACCTAGAAAAGGTNGGTTATTTTCAAACTTGGGACCACCCATCTGAAGGAAAAATAAAATTAACCGCGCCACCCGTTAAATTTTCTAAGACCCCTGCAANAATTGATCGGCTTCCACCTTCATTAGGCGAACATAACTCAGAAATCCTNANGGAAATTGGGTTTGATGATGAAGAAATATCTGCTCTTCGTAGAAATAAAATAATTGAGGCGTAAATGGTACGGTCAATTCAATTTTATTAACGCTATTGACCTTCTTTCNTTGTAAAATAGGTGCTAGTAAATGATANCGGGAAGACCNTTTGCATTTAGACCTTTTGACCGAAGAAAACTAGACATACAACCAAAATGAAAATGATACTATGGCTATAAATTTCTATAAAGGCGACTTACCATCAGATATTGATCTGGGCAAGGTAGTTGCCATCGACAGCGAAACAATGGGCCTCAGACCACAACGGGATCGGTTATGTTTAGTTCAGTTATCTTCGGGGGATGGCAACGCGCATTTAATTCAGTTTGAGCAGGAAGAGTACGAAGCTCCCAATCTAGTTCAATTATTAGGAGACCCGACTGTAACCAAAATATTCCATTATGCTCGATTCGACGTCGCTATAATAAAAAAATACCTTCAAGCTCAAACAAAATCCATTTATTGCACAAAGATTGCTTCAAAACTTGTGCGAACCTATACCGACAGGCACGGCTTGAAGGATCTTTGTCGCGAATTGCTGAATATCGATTTATCAAAACAACAACAGTCATCGGATTGGGGAGCTGAGGATCTCACTGAGGAGCAGAAACTTTATGCTGCATCCGATGTCCTTTATTTGCATAAAATAAAAGACATCCTCGATTCACGTTTGATAAGGGAAGGCCGATATAAAATGGCTGATGATTGCTTTCGATTTCTTCAGACAAGAGCTGAGTTAGACTTGATAGGTTTTGAGAGTGAGGATATTTTTAGTCATTAAAGATCAAAACTGATATACTAACAGTCACTCCAGTTGTATTCTAACTTAATTGATTGAAAACTCACTTGAATGAACCTCCGAAGCAAAGCGAATTAGACCCTACGTTTTTTAAATCTCCTAAAAGGAGGATGAGATTACTAAACCGAAGCCAAAATAGGCGTCCTTCGATGCAGGCGAGTAGGATACCAGGTCTGATGAAGCTACTACTGCCCGCAATAGCACTGGCAATAGTGGGAATAACATTTGCTTGGCCTCAACTGATGCTCGATCAGCGAAAATTCCAGATTGGCGAAACCTCTGTAAAAAGGGTTGGTTTTGAGGGGTTATTTATTGAAAACCCCAGATATGTAGGACAAGACAAAGCAGACCGTCCCTATCAGATATCAGCTATTAACGCAGCACAGAAACATAAATCTGACGACCGTATCCTGCTTAGTATGCCTAAAGCAGATATCTTTCTCAATTCCTCCGGATGGTTAGCAATCAATTCACAAAAGGGGATCTACCACAGAATCTCTGAAACTATAGATCTATTAGGAGGAGTTACTGTTTTTTATGATAAAGGATACGAATTTACGACTAAGTCCTTAACACTAGATTTAAAAAACGGAACNGGTTTCAGCAATGACCCGGTGAGCGCACACGGGTTAGCTGGCNAAATTCAATCGGAAGGCTTTAAAGTCAGCCACCATGGAACTCGAGTAATTTTCACTGGTAACAGCCNGGCTATTTTGCGGAGCTCACGAGGNGACAACTTTTGACTAACATAAAAAAGGAAAAAGTTATATTTATTTGCTTATTTCTTGTAGCAGTCATAATGCCTCAAACACATCCTAAAACCGTCTTTGCACAATCACAATTTGATACAAAGAANAATCCAATTCAAATTGATGCCAAGGAAGGGATAGAGTGGCTTTCTAAAGAACAACTTTATATAGCCCGCGGCAGCGCATCAGCTAGAAAGGGTAGCTTCCATATTAAATCAGANGTAATAAAGGCTCATTATAGNAAAACTGATAATAATGACGCAGAAATCTATCGCTTAGAAGCTATTCGGANAGTTATTATCGAAAACTCGGGGCGAATAGCTTACGGAGATTATGGTGTTTATAATTTAGACACCCGTGTTGCTGTCTTGAAAGGGAAAAACCTTCAACTGAAAACTGCACTTGAAACAATAAAGGCCACTAAAAGTCTCGAGTATTGGGACAAAAAAAAATTAGCTGTCGCAAGAGGAAATGCTATAGCGNTTCGAGGAAAAAAGACAGTCAGAGCAAATACTATAGCAATCCGCTTTGCAAAAACTAAAGATGACTTNCTAAGTGCTCAACGGATGGACGCGATTGGTAACGTAAAAATCTCTACCCCTAATGAAGTAGCTATGGGTGACGAAGCCATTTATTATGTAGAGAAAGAACTTGTTAGATTATTGGGGAATGTTAAAATTACGAAGGGAACATCACAACTCAATGGTTCTATTGCTGAAGTAAATTTAAAAACTNGTAAAAGTAGATTATTGTCGAACGCTCAACTGGATGGTAATACAAAAGTGCAAGGGCTTTTTTCTCGTAATCCGAAGCAAACTAAATAAAAGAAATTTTATGACCGAAAAAAAATTANATATTACCTCGCAAAACCATCAACTCACCGAACAGGATAGAATACCACGACTGATTAGCCAAAATAATGGCTTAATAGTTAAAAACATAGGAAAACGTTTCAAAGCGCGTCCNGTTTTGAGAGATGTGAGTTTGTGCGTAAATAGAGGAGAAGCAGTGGGTCTTCTTGGACCAAATGGTGCAGGAAAAACAACCTGCTTTTATATAATGACAGGGCTCATAGCACCAAATTATGGTTCAATTTTTTTAGATGGCACCGATATCTCTGAGGTGCCGATGTATAAAAGGGCACGGTTGGGTATAGGATATCTTCCTCAAGAAGCTTCAGTGTTCAGAGGGCTCACCGTCGAACAAAATATCTTATCTATTCTTGAGGTGACAGAANCAAATAGTGATCGATGTAATGCTTTATTAGANGACCTCTTGGCTGAATTTTCNATTACTCACTTGCGCCGAACGCCAGCACTCGCCTTGTCCGGAGGAGAAAGACGCCGAGTTGAAATTGCTCGATCACTCGCGTCGCAACCACACTTTATGTTACTCGACGAACCTTTAGCTGGTATTGATCCAATAGCACTTAATGAAATTAGAGATCTAATCGCTCACCTTAAAGATAGAGGGATTGGAGTTTTAATAACCGATCATAATGTTCGCGAGACTCTAGATATTGTAGATAGAGCGTATATCCTGCACGATGGCGCTGTCCTCATGGAAGGCGCTCCCTCTGAAATAGTAGCACATAAGGACGTACGACGAGTTTATCTCGGCGACCGTTTCCAATTATAAAGGGAGGGCGGAATGGCTCTCTCACAGCGCCTAGATCTCAGACAATCACAGTCTCTAGTAATGACGCCTCAATTGCAGCAAGCTATCAAGCTTCTACAATTCTCAAATAATGAATTATCCGAATTTATCGATGAAGAACTTNNAAAAAACCCTCTACTAGAAAGAGATGAAGGAGAAGGCTCAGTGACCCAAGAGGCCGCTGAAGATAATATATCGGCTTATGAGTCAGCCCAAGCTTTAGAAACCGTTCAATCAAGTGGTAGCGATGTTTTTGATGAAGAAGTAACAANAGATACNCTCAGTCAGACTGCTTCTGAAAAGTTACCAGAGCAAAATGATGATCCGAACGATATTGATTACGAGAACAACTGGAGTAGTGCTAGCGCAGACCGCANCGACAATNCAGATAGTTTTTCAACTCCNAGTATGGGTGCGTCCTTGACTAANAGTGGTGGCAATTCAAACTTTGATGCCACAGAGTTTAATATAGATGAAACAGCAAGTGCATCGAAAACACTGAGACAACATCTATACGATCAGTTAGGGCTTGATTTATNTGACCCACAAGAACGTTTAATCGGTGCGCATTTGATCGAGATGGTGGACGAAACTGGTTATTTTTTGGGAGACTCTTCAGANATTGCAGATATACTTAATTGCTCGCAAACTCAAATAGATGATACTCTTGAGAAATTACAACATTTCGAACCTGCTGGTGTGTTTGCTCGCAATCTATCCGAATGTTTAAGATTTCAATTGAGAGATAAAAATCGCCTTGATCCTGCCATGGACGCGTTGCTAGAAAATTTGGAACTTCTTGCTCAACATAAGATTAATGACTTAAAAAAGCTTTGNAATGTTGATGATGAAGATATAGCCGAAATGGTTTTAGAAATCCGAGCTCTGGACCCCAAGCCAGGCCTCATCTTTGAGTTAAATATTGAACAAGCTATAGCGCCAGATGTCTTATTAAAAGCAANACCCGATGGATCTTGGTTAGTAGAACTAAACCCTGATAACCTACCTAGAGTTTTGATCAACAATACTTATTATGCGAATGTGTCAAAGAAACATCTACCTAAATCAGATAAAGACTTTCTGAATGATTGTGCGCAATCNGCAAATTGGTTAGTTAAATCATTACACCAACGCGCAACCACTATTATCAAAGTAGCATCAGAAATAGTTCTTCAACAAGATGCTTTTTTTAGATTTGGCGTTCAACATCTTAAACCACTAGTTCTNCGCGATGTTGCCGAAGCGATTAGNATGCATGAAAGTACTATCAGTCGAGTGACAAATAATAAATATATTTCNACTCCTAGAGGCATGTTAGANTTAAAATACTTCTTCACATCATCNATAGCATCNGCCGGTGGAGGTGAAGCCTATTCAGCAGAAGCAGTAAAATTCAAAATAAAGTCATTAATAGACGANGAGGTAGCTGGGNAAATTTTATCTGATGATAAAATCGTAGAAATATTACAGAACCTCGGTATGGATATAGCAAGGAGGACCGTTGCAAAGTATAGAGATGCTTTAAAAATACCTTCATCTGTGCAACGCCGTCGCCAAAAAGCCTTTTAATATTAAGAAAACCAAAAAAAACAATTCTAATAATGATGTAGCTGTTGAAGACGAACGAAAGGTTGACTTGGAAGGGAAGCGGGCATACTGTCCGCGCGTAAAAAAGGAGAGGTGGTTCTCTTGAAGTAAAATACCACCTAAATATCTCTAGGGTCCTGTTTATCTTTTATGGAAGCCGTAATGAATATAATAGATTTTATATCGGCAGACGCAGTAATACCAGATTTCAAAGCCTCCAGCAAACGCCAGGCATTGCAGATCCTTGGTCGAAAAGCAGCTGATATAGCAGGATTGGAACAGCACGTAGTGCTTAACACGCTAATGGAAAGAGAGCGGTTAGGAACTACAGGTGTAGGTGCAGGCGTCGCTATTCCTCATGGCAAAGTTGCTAATCTCAAAAAGCTATATGGTGTTTTTGGGCGAGCCTATCAAGCAATAGAATTCGAATCNGTTGATGAGCAGCCAGTTGATTTAATTTTTTTACTTTTGGCACCAGACGTTGCAGGAGCAGATCACTTAACAGCACTCTCCAAAATATCGCGCGTTATGAGTGATCACCAAATGTGCGAAAAATTAAGGAGTTCTAATTCCCGTGATGANATCTACGCATTACTAACAGAANACACTCAGTGATAATATTATCGAAATCATGTCCTCAGNTATCGNTATATAAGTTACTCTTCTATAGAGAGNNGANCTCTTTTTTCATTGGTAAATTTATTCATTTACGCAGATAGTTGGAAGCCTTGCTGCNGGAATAATATTGGGAGTTAATGTGGCCAACCAGAACAAAACTTTATCCAATAAAGATCCAATAAANANTAATCCTGCAAAACCAAAAGACTCGTCTAGCCTCATTATACTCAAAAGACGTAGAAATGAGGTTCAGGTGTTGATGGGGAAACGCGGAAAAAACGCTGTGTTTGGTAACGCCTATGTTTTTGCTGGAGGAAAGGTTGATTCTGAGGACTCCTTACCAAGATCCGTAAGCGAACTCGACCCCAATATTATAAAAAGAATATCGAGCGACCCGTTAAAGTCAAAGGCTTTTGCGATGGCAGCCATACGAGAAGCATATGAAGAGACAGGATTATTACTTGGGGCACCTGGTGACTTAGGTGAAACAGGTAATAGTACTTGGGACGAAATTCGCTCTTTAAACCTAGCCCCTAACCTCGAAAAAATGCACTATGTAGGCCATGCAATCACTCCTGCAACAAAAGCGGTAAGATTCAATGCTCGATTTTTTTATACTTGGAAAAACGATATGATAGGAAAACTAGGAGGAAGTGGTGAGTTATCAGATCTCTCATTCTTAAGTTTACACGATGCTCTAGACTTACCAATGGTAGATGTTACGGAGTTCATGATAGGGGAAATAATAAATCGAGAGAAAAATAATTTTTCCGAACCGAAAACTTATCCTTTTTTTGGATACAGAAAAGATCGTAAATATCAAAGTTATACATAAAAAATATTATTTTAAATGGCTCACGTCGACAATTCATAACTACCGTTTATCGTCACATCTTCCCGAGGAATAATTCTGCCTGTTTCCACTAAATATATCACGGTCGCAAATAGCGATCGTGCCGCAGCCCCATATAGTTCTTGAGAAACGTCTGAGTAAACTTTGGGAACCATATCATTTATCGTTTCTATGCCCAACCCTAAGCACAATAAAATTTTTTCTTCTCGCTCACGCCTATGATTGATAAATGCCTTAACCATTTCCTTGGGATTTTTTATTAATGGCCCATGTGCAGGGTAGTAAATCTCATCGTCGCGCATTAACATTTTTTCCAGACTACGCATATAATCGCCCATATCTCCATCTGGTGGAGATACTATGCTTGTTGACCAGCCCATAACCTGGTCACCAGGAAATAGTATTTTTTTAGAATCCCAGCAAAAACATAAATGATTGGAGGTATGCCCTGGTGTGTGTAGACAGGACACCAACCAATCGCTTCCTTCTATTAACGAACCATCTTTAACAACCTCATCTGGGATGAAATCCATATCTCCCCCAGCTTCTACTCCAGTTGCTTTTTTTACCTTGCCACTGCCATGCGGGCCAAATCCATAAGTTGGAGCACCAGTTTTCGCCTTAAGGGCCTTAGCAGCTGGAGAGTGGTCATTATGGGTGTGAGTGACTAATATATGTGATACTCGTTCAGTGCCAAGTGCATCAATGATTGCGTCAACATGCTCTGGCTGATCTGGTCCAGGATCTATTACTGCGACATCTCCATAACCAAGAATATAAGTACCAGTGCCACGAAATGTAAATGGACCAGGGTTATGAGCCGTAATTCTTCTGATGCCAGGCTCGATAGTTTCCAAAACGCCATAAGGAACTTCGAAGTCTTTATTGAATGGAATCTTGACAGTCATAATATCTCTCATTCACTGCTTATTGGATTAATCAAAGTACCAATGCTAGATATTTCGATCTCACAGATATCACCGGGTTGCATCCAAACTTGAGGATTTCTTCGAGACCCCACGCCTCCTGGGGTCCCCGTTGCAATAACGTCTCCTGGGACAAGCTCGGTAAATGTGGAAATATAACTAATTAACTGAGGTATTGGAAAAATCATATCAGCAACTTTAGCATGTTGCATCACCTCGCCATTTAGCCGCGACTCGACAGTAAGGCTACCCAAGTCTTCTATCTCGTCCGGGGTGACCATCCAGGGTCCAAAACCACCAGTGTCCATAAAATTTTTTCCCGCGGTGAACTGTGTAGTATGTCGCTGGTACTCGCGAATACTCCCATCATTATAACACGAATACCCAGCTATATGCGCGAGTGCATCTGCCTCTTGGATTCTACGCCCTGCCTTGCCTATGATAACAGCTAGCTCTGCTTCAAAATCTAAAGTAGTCGACTCTGCTGGCGAGATCATTGCTTTGTTATGACCGACCTGTGCATTTGCAAACCTTACAAATATCGTTGGGTGGCTTACCTCGCTATGCCCACCTTCCAACCGATGATCGTGGTAATTGAGCCCAACACAAAGTATTTTATCAGGATTTGTTATCACAGGAAGATAGTTAGCTTCTTCCATAGGTAGGTCTATCTTTTTTTGCATTAAAGTGGCACCTATCTCGTCTAACTTTCCAGCTTCAATGGCCGACTTTAAAGTAGGAAAACCTGAAGCTAATGCCTTATCAACAACCACCACTCCTTCATTTTTTATTAAACCCCAGGTTTCTTTTCCGTGAGCACAAAAGCTGGAAAATCGCATAGGCTACTCCTTCATCACATAGAAAGCTTAATCAATATTTATTCCCAAAAATTGCGTGATTCCTGGATCCATTTTTCAAAATCTTCATACATTTTCTCTACGTTATCTGATAATACGTATCCAGTATCTTGAATAAGTTTTTCTGAAGACATAGTTAGCCTATCTCGTTCTCCAAACAAGTCTACATTTGGTTCATCATTATCACCGGCAAACCTGTAACTGAAATTCGGAAACGTTTTAGCTAGGCAATCACACCAGTCTTGGACGCTCCAAGGACTGCCTGAAGTTATATTATATAAATCATAACTAAGGGATTTATTATCCATAAGAGCGAATAATGCTTCAGCAACATCACGGCTGTAAGTCCAGTCCCGACTTTCCTTTCTAGATAGAATGGCCGCAGATCCGGAAAGGGCAAGTAAACTTGCTTGCATTGGAGCACTGAGAGTGTCCCGCAACCCTGTATCATATTCCCAAGGACCAAAAATGGCACTCAGCCGAACATTACAGACATCAAGTGCCATCACCTTACCTAACCGTCTTGCTATTCGCTCACTAGCGTATTTCGAAATAGCGTAAAGAGTTATCGGATCATCCACAGTCTTATATTCATCCAAGCGACCGGTCCAGCCAGTATCCCCAAACCCACCATCACCATAAGCGGAACCTGAGCTTACATTTATGATACGTTTAACCGTCCCAGCAACTTTTGATGCTTTTAAAGTGTTGATTAAGCCAATTGTATTTACCGATAAAACTAGCTCTGGTTCTTCTTCTTCTCGCTTTTGACCAGCTGTCACCGCTGCGCCGTGAAATACATGTGCCACCTTATTATCTTTTATTACCCTCAAGATATCATCTTGATTAGTAACGTCACCCTGAACAATACAAAGTTCACCAGGCAAAAGAGCAAAAGACTGAGCGGCGGTCTCTGGAAGTGGACTTCTGTCAAAAGCGATCACTTTGTCAGCCCTGCGCAAACCCGCTTCCACAAGGTTTAAACCAACAAAGCCCGCTCCACCAATTATAAGGTTAGTCATTGTTTTTCAAAAATATCTATTCAACGTCAGAAGCAACCTGCACTTTAATCATTTTATCCGGATCTGCTGGTGGCTCCCCTCGCTCGATAGCATCAACAAATTCCATGCCCGAACTTACCTTGCCCCAAACAGTATATTGATTATTTAAAAACTGAGCATCACCAAAGCATATGAAAAACTGACTATCCCCACTATGCGGGTTTTGAGACCTAGCCATTCCAACTGTTCCGCGAACAAACGGTTCATCAGAAAACTCAGAACGTAGTTTCTCACCCGAACCACCAGTACCAGTTCCTGTTGGATCTCCAGTTTGAGCCATGAAGCCCTCTATCACACGATGAAAGACTATCCCATCATAGAAACCTTCTCTCGTTAACTCCTTAATTCTATCAACGTGCTGGGGTGCGACATTTGGCAATAAATCAATAACAACACGGCCATCTTTAAGGTCTATATATAATTGATTTTCGAGGTCTGTGGCCTCTGCGGTTGTAGTAGTCATGATTAAAAACAAGGCTCCAATTAATGAAAAAAAACGACCCATGTTATGCTCCAGGGATCAAAAGTTTAAAAAAGAGTTTACACAATACTCACGCGCTATCATCGTGCAAGCTCGAAGAGTGATTTTATATCGATGAATTGTTCTAAATGATCTGCTAATTTATCTAATGTGTCCTCAATTTCCAAATTGAAATTGATAGAGCTTGTTTGCTGCATACCTAGTGCATCCAGAAAAGCTTTGCGAAAACCATCTGATGCAAAAATCCCATGAACATATGATCCTGTGATGCGTCCATCACGAGTTGCAGCACCATCCTGTCTAATTTTATTGTTGGTTCCGACATTTATAACAGGACGCTCACAATCTGGACCGTCTGTTGTCCCAATATGGATTTCATAGCCACAAATATTTTCATTATATACAGTATCAACTCCAATTACTCGTTGGAGCATTTTTTTTGGCGTTAATACAGTTTCAACATCTAATAACCCTAAACCTTTTATCTCCATTTCTAAACCCTCTATTCTCAATGGATCACTTATTTTTTTTCCAAGCATTTGATATCCACCACAAAGCCCCAAAACACTTCCTCCCCTTCGGACGTGTGACACTATATCAATATCCCAACCCTGTTTTCTTAAAAAAATCAAATCTCCTATTGTTGATTTAGTACCAGGTATTAAAACTAAGTCTGCATCTACTGGTATTACCTCGCCTGGCTGAACCAATACTAAATGTACGCCTGGTTCCATTCTAATAGGATCAAGATCATCAAAATTAGCAATCCTCGATAGTTGTGGGACGGCAATCATAAGGCCTTTATTTTTCGATTTTTTAAAATTTTTAAGTCCCATTGCATCTTCTGCAGGTAGTTTTATGGCTTGATCAAACCATGGAATGACCCCAAGTCCCAACCATTTAGTATACTGCTCAATTTTAGACATCCCATCTGAAAACAATGAAATATCTCCTCTAAATTTATTAATGATGAAACCTTTGATTTGTGCTGCATCGATTTTCGAAAGAACTGCTTTGGTTCCTATAATACTTGCGATTATTCCTCCCCGATCAATATCCCCAATCAAAATTACAGGAACGCCGGCAGCCGTTGCGAAACCCATATTAGCTATATCATTTGCGCGAAGATTTATTTCAGCGGGGCTACCGGCACCCTCTACTAGGACAAGATCGGCCTCCTTACTAACTTGCTTAAAGCTATCCATAACAAATGGCAGTAATTTTGATTTCATAGTTTGATATTGTTGGCCTGTCGCTTTGCCAAAAAGCCGTCCTTGCACAATGAGTTGAGATCCATTCTCAGTTTCTGGTTTCAATAATACGGGGTTCATATGAACAGTAGGTTGCACACCACAGGCTAGTGCTTGCAATGCTTGCGCCCGGCCAATCTCTCCTTCGTCAATTGTCACAGCAGCATTATTCGACATATTCTGGGGTTTAAACGGTTGCACGCGCATACCTTTTCTGGAAGCGAGCCTACATAAACCGGCGACCAGCAAAGACTTTCCCACGTCAGATCCAGTGCCTTGAAACATTAAAGCCTTAGCGGCCATACTATACCTTCATACAAAAGCTATTGAGAATTACCATTTCTCAATCCAGGGGCGCAGGTCCATTTCAAATGTCCAGGCATCTCTTGGTTGTTGGTGCAAAGACCAATAAGCATCTGCTATTGAGTCAGGGTTCAATATCCCATCCTGATCCTTCTGTGCATACCGATCAGGAAACATTTCTCTAATCCACTCGGTGTCAATTGCACCGTCTATGATTACATGTCCGATATGTATCCCTTTAGGAGCTAACTCTCTTGCCATAGACTGAGCAAGAGCGCGCAGTCCATGTTTTCCGGCCGCAAATGCAGAGTACCCTTCCCCACCGCGAACACTAGCCGTAGCGCCTGTGAATATAATAGTTCCTCTTCCGCGAGTTCGCATATGGTTAGACACTTCTCTTCCCATTAAAAACCCACCGAAGCAACACATTTCCCAAACTTTAAAGAATACGCGAGATGTAGTTTCAGCGATGCCGAAACGAACATTACCGCCAACATTATAAACTGCTATCTCTATGGCTCCAATTTGATCTTCTATTCTTTGAATAAAAGGAACCATTTCTTCCTCCCTTCGAGCATCAACCCCAAATGGATGAACAACACCACCAGCCGCTCTTATCTCGTCTGTAATTTCTCTTAACTTATCTTCATTTCGACGAGTTATAACGGCTTCATAACCCTGCAAAGCAAACCTTTTCGCAATAGAACCACCTGTAGCATCGCCAGCTCCAACAACTAACACAACCCCTTTACTCTGCTGATCTACCATGAAATTACCAATTCGTAACTATGTTTACATTAACAATATTTATGCTTTTATTTTAACCAGTACGACAATAATGAGAACATAGTCCAAAATCACTAGTGTTAAGCTTGCGCGCAGTAATTATTGAAACACCGCTAATATACGGGTTTCTATACTTCGGCGTGGCGGGGTATTTTCTATTGCGCTTGAGTTATCAAATGACGTGTGTGGACAATACATAACTGTGTTTGGACGCTGATCCATTTGTTTTAACACAACCACTTCATCTGTCGTCATTTCAGGAAAATAGCACCAACGATGGTCGGGATTATAAACTGGCGCAGCAACTAGGCTATCCCTATTACGGCCTGTGTAATAATAATCTATTACATCTTCCCTTGGGAGGGTGGTTGCATCAATAAAAGCTAATGGGTTATTGACTGCAGGGTTATCAAACGGTTGCCATGTATTATACCAAGCGTACATTTCATTGTTCTGGGGTTCCACCTCATTCTGTCGCAGAACATCGTGCGACATACTTTGGATGCGCTCAATATTATAATCGCAATGCACAAACCTGGCATAACCGTCATTAAAATCGATCGGTTTTTCCGTTCTTACCAAAAACCCATAATGGTAAGCAGCAGAGGCTCCTGTTAACTTGCGTATCAAAGCTAGCATTTCAGGCAAATACACCTTTCGAATTGCCTCTTCATTTCTAAAATCAGGACATGAGGTAACGTTTTCAGATAATGTAAAACCTGTTTTTTCAAGTCCAATTTCATCATCTATGATTCGAGGGCGAGCATCATATATATTAACATTTTGATATGCCGTATTCTCTCGTCGAGATTCTTTAGATCCTATCCGTGGGGTCTCATCACGATCCTTCCATTCCGCGTTGATATAGCGAACTTTTGTCGGAACAACAGTCTCAATAGACATTAAAAAACCCACCCATATTTAAATTTATCCACGATACCTAGTATGCTGTTATAAGTATAAGTTTATCAAGGTTGATAATATAAAAAAATAGGGAAGTTTTACCTATAACCAATATACAATTGATGCTTGCTTCATACTATGTTTTCAATAGACTCTCCGAGCAACTCTTCATAAATGGATTACTATGATGGCAAACGATAAACCACGCACAAACGAGGAACCTATTTCTCATTTTTGTCTGGTAGACGGGTCCGGCTTTATTTTTAGAGCTTTTCACGCTTTACCGCCAATGAGTAGGGCTGACGGAACTCCAACAAATGCTGTTTTTGGCTTTACAAATATGTTGATCAAATTGATCGATGATTTAAAAGCAGATCATTGTGCTATAATATTTGATACAGCACGCAAAACCTTCCGAAATGATATTTTCGATCAATATAAGGCTAATCGCCCACCGGCACCCGAGGAATTAATCCCCCAATTCTCTATCATTCGAGAGGCAGTAAATGCTTTCAACGTACCCTGCATCGAAATGGATGGGTTTGAGGCTGATGATTTGATAGCATCATACACTACACTTGCTGTGAACGACGGGGCAAAAGTTACAATCGTTTCCTCTGATAAGGATTTGATGCAACTCGTTGGCCACAATGTCATGATGCATGATCCTATGAAAAATAAGTATATTGGGGTTTCTGAAGTTAGAGAAAAATTTGGTGTTAACCCTGACAAAGTAATAGACGTGCAGAGTTTAGCAGGTGACTCTGCAGATAATGTACCCGGTGTTCCTGGTATCGGTATCAAAACAGCAGCTCAACTAATCACAGAGTATGGCGATTTAGACTCTCTCCTGGCCCGGGCTAATGAAATAACACAACCAAAAAGAAAAGAAAATTTAATAAATTTTTCAGAGATGGCTCGCATCAGTCGCGATTTAGTAACGTTAAAAACGGATGTAGAGGTACCACGACCACTGCAATCGTTGGCAGTAGCTAATTTTGACCCTAATACGGTTCTTGAATTCTTAAGAGCCCAAGGATTTAAGCGCTTAACTGCTCGTTTTGAAACTGAGGCTGAGACACAAAATATTTCCAATCGCTCCCAAGGTATAACATCAAACGACCCAGCCATAAATTATCAACTTGTTCAAGATATTGAAATATTGGAACAATGGCTGTCCGAAATAAAAGAGACCGGTATATTTGCATTTGATACGGAAACTAATTCGTTAAATGCTACCCAAGCATCATTAGTAGGTATATCGCTCGCCACAAGCGATGGCAGAGCGTGTTATATTCCTTTGAGACACAAGTGCCTTTCACAAAGCAATCTCTTAACAAGCAAAACTGACACAATAAAACAAATACCATTCGATGAAGCTATTTCATTAATAAAGCCAATATTAGAAGACCCCAGTATCCTCAAAATAGGACATAACATAAAGTATGACGCTTTAGTTATGCAGCAACCAAAAAATGGAAATATACAGTTACAATCGATCGACGACACAATGTGCTTATCTTATGTGTTGGAAGGGGGGATGCATGGTCACGGGCTCGACGAACTATCTGAACTTCATTTTAACCATAACAATATAAAATTTAAAGATGTTTGTGGGACAGGAAAATCGCAGATTAGTTTTGCCGAAGTTCCTCTAGAAAAAGCGCTCTATTATGCGGCAGAAGATGCCGATATGACGTTAAAACTTTACAAAAAATTAAAAGCGAATTTGCCTAAAAATAAGATGGTAACTGTCTATGAAACACTTGAGAGACCTCTTATTCCAGTTCTAACTCAAATGGAAAATAACGGCATCAAGGTTGATCCGCTAATTTTAAGACAAATGTCAGAAGATTTTAGTAAGAGGCTAGAAGATAGAGCTGCAGAAATTTACAGTATTTCAGGATCTGACTTTAATATCGGATCACCAAAACAATTAGGTGAGGTGTTATTTGATAAGTTAGGCTTAGCTGGCGGGAAGAAAAATAAGACAGGAGCGTATGGAACGGGAGTAGAAGTTTTAGAGGAATTGGCCGCAAATGGGAGTGAATTAGCTGTCAAAATAATTGAATGGCGTCAAATTTCCAAATTAAAATCTACATACACGGATGCTTTAATTCAGGAAATCAATCCCGCTACAGGTAGAATCCATACGTCTTATTCGATGACTGGCGCCAATACGGGGAGGCTAAGCTCAAATTCTCCCAATTTACAAAATATACCTATTCGCACTGACGAAGGTCGTAAGATCCGAACCGCGTTTATAGCAGAAAGTGGGAATACATTACTTTCTATCGACTACTCCCAGATAGAGCTTCGGCTTTTAGCTGACATAGCAAACATTCAAAGCCTTAAGGATGCATTTCACGAAGGTATTGATATCCATGCGCAAACGGCATCTGAAGTTTTTAATGTTCCGCTCCAAGAGATTGATTCAATGGTTAGAAGAAATGCAAAAGCCATAAACTTTGGTATTATTTATGGGATATCAAGTTTTGGCCTAGCCAGACAGTTACGCTGCCAGCAAAGCGATGCGAAAAGATATATAGATGCCTATTTCGATAAATATCCCGGAATAAAAGCTTATATGGAAAATACAAAATTAGCAGCCCGTGCGAATGGTTATGTCGAAACTCTATTTGGTCGCAAAATCCATTTATCCGGGATCAAAGAAGCAAGCCCAGCTCGGCGTGGGTTTTTTGAGAGAGCAGCAATCAACGCACCAATCCAGGGAACCGCGGCCGACATCATTAAAAGAGCAATGATCAAAGTTCCAATGGCACTAAAAAATGCTCGGTTGAATGCCCGAATGTTGTTAACCGTTCATGATGAACTGCTGTTTGAAGTGCCGAATACTGAGTTACAGGGTACAACCCAGACACTGCGCCGTGCGATGGAAGAGGCCGCTATGCCAGCAGTCAAAATATCCGTCCCATTAGTAGCTGAAGCTGGGACGGGTTTGAATTGGGCTGAAGCTCATTAGTTAATGATCATCCCTAGTTGGAGTACAAGGAGTCAAGTATGTTCAGCCATGTAACTATTGGAACGAATAATATACGTAAAGCTCAAAATTTTTATGGCCCAGTACTTAAAACCTTGGGACATTTGTGCTTTTCCAATAGTTCAAGTTTTTTGGCTTATGGTAAGCAAGCTGGAGCACAAATCTGGATCATTCGCCCTTTTGATGGAAAAGAAGCAACTATTGGGAACGGAAGTCACGTAGCTTTAATAGCGATTGATCGCCAAGCAGTAGACAACTTTCACGCCACCGCTTTAGAGTTAGGAGGCACAAATGAGGGTAACCCCGGACTCAGAATACATTATCACAAGGGATATTATGGCGCCTATGTTCGTGACCCTGAAGGCAATAAACTACAAGCCGTTTGTCATAAAAATTTTGATCATTAACAACCAGACCACTCACTCACTATAGTTTCAAAATGCGGGCGTTCCCTCTGCTTAGGTTCTTCAGTAGCAGTGCCTATATAGATCATTCCTATAATGTCTACGGAAGGGTCATGCCCAAGGGCTATCTTTATTTCTGAGTTATAAGCGACCCACTCAGTCAGCCATTGCGCCGAATATCCAAGAGCATGAGCAGCGTTTAGAATATTCATACAAAAAGCACCACCCGATAATCTTTGCTCCATCTCGGGTATTTTATGAGGAACCAAAATGTTTGAAGTAACAATCAACAAAACTGGGGCTCGTTTGGGTCGTTGTTTTTCGAAGTCAATCATAGCATCAGTTGCACGCCCACCGTGTTCTTTTTCAAAGACTTCCGCAAAAACGTCACCAAGTGCGTTTTGGCCTTCATTTGTTATTATTTGAACACGCCACGGACCAATTTTTCCATGATCTGGGGTTCGAATTCCAGATTCAATGATAGCCGCCAATTCCTCTTCGCTAGGCCCCGGATTAGATAAATTCCGAGCTATCACAGATCGCCGCGTTCTCAAGAGTTCTATTGCCTCCATAACTCATCTTCTCCCAAACTTTATTGCACCAGGAATAAATACTGAAAGCTGACAAAACAGCAAGGGGTAACTGAGAACGATTCGCATTTTATTGGGTCTTTGGCTATTCAACGAAAACTATCCCAATGATATCATTAATCTCTTTTCGCAATCCAACCCTCTAACTCTTTCAGTATCTGAGTCTCTAAAACCTTTAGCCCACCCACGTCTGAATTAAGACAGGGGATAAATGTAAAATTTGTGCCGCCGGCCTCATAGAAACTATCCCTCAGTCCAATAGCAACTTCCTCCAAAGTCTCCACACAATCAGATACGAACCCCGGGGAGATAACTGCCACATTTTTTATCCCGTTCATTGGCAACTCTTCCACAACATTTTGCATATAAGGCTTCAGCCACTCTTCCCTTCCAAAACGGGATTGAAACGCCACACTTACCTTCCCATCTTCCCAACCAAGTTCTTCGCCCAAAAGACGCGAAGTTAGAAGACAATGACAATGATAGGGATCACCGGCTGTGAGATAACGTTTTGGCAAACCGTGAAAAGAAGTCAAAAGGATTTCTGGTTCCCAATCGAGCATAGAAATATGACTTCGCACAGATTCTGCCAACGACTTAATGTAAACGGGATCGTCTGGATATGCAGGTGCGGTTCTTATGGTAGGCTGCCAACGCATTTTAGAAAGCGAATCAAAAGCCTTATCATATGCCGTAGCAGTAGTCGTGGCACTATATTGGGGATAAAGAGCTAGAAGCAAAATTTTTCGGCAGCCGGCCGACTGCATTGATTCTAGCTTTTCTTCTATCGAGGGGTTCCCGTACCGCATAGCCCAATCAACAACCAAACTTATCCCCATTTTTTCAAAGTGAGATTGTAAACCTTCCGACTGATTTCGTGTGTGCAAACGTAAAGGTGATTCATCAGTCTCATCTACCCAAACCTCCTTATATGCCTTGCCTGCTATATTAGGTCTGACATTTAATATTATGAGATTTAGAATCAATTTCCAAAGAATTGGGTTTACTTCTATTACACGGCGATCTGAAAGAAATTCCTTTAAATAGCGCCTTATCGACCAAAAATCTGTTGCGTCTGGAGTCCCAAGGTTAATTAACAAGACACCTACTTTTTCCTTAGGAATATTTGGATGTCCCTGAGGCAATACTGATTTTGTTTCCTGTGTTTTATTCATGCCATACCAAATAGTCTTATAAGACATTATGTCCACTCGATAGCGGTAAAACATCTTAAAAAAAACGAGATTTAGGGCCTTAGTTCTTCTATTTAGGCGCTATTACCATGATCATTTGCCGTCCTTCCAACTTAGGAAAAGCTTCTATTTTAGCAACATCATCAGTATCTTCACGAACCCTGTTAAGAACGTTTACACCCAACTCTTGATGAGCCATTTCTCGACCACGAAAGCGTAAAGTTATTTTAACCTTATCACCATCATCCAAAAACTTTTGAACGCTACGCATTTTTACCTGATAATCGTGCTCATCTATGTTGGGGCGAAGCTTAATCTCCTTAACTTCAATCACCTTCTGTTTCTTTTTTGCCTCATTTCTCTTTTTCTGGGCCTCAAACTTAAATTTGCCATAATCAAGAATTTTACACACAGGTGGATCTGCATTTGGAGATACTTCCACTAAATCTAATCCCTGAGAGTCAGCTTCAGCTATAGCATCTTCTGTTTTCATTACACCTAGTTGCTCTCCATCGGGAGCTATACAACGAACTTCCTCGTTTAATATATCGGCATTCACTCGCGGGCCATGTTTGACCGGCTGATGATTAAATGGTGGTTTGACTATCTAGAGCCTCCTATTTCTATTACATTTAACATTGTTGCCTCCTTATTCAGGCGGTGTTGATTCTTGCACTAGTTTATTAATCGCCTCATCAAGTGCAAGGATTTCTTGAGTTTTACCACCAAGACGACGAATTGCAACTGTTCCTTGATCTTCTTCTCTTTCGCCAACGACTAAAATTGCTGGTATTTTTGCCTGACTATGTTCCCTTATCTTGTAGTTTATTTTCTCATTTCTAAGGTCTTTGCCAATCCTCAATCCGGCTTTTTTACACTTTTCAAAAACGATATTGGCATACGTATCGGCATCCCCTGTGATTGTAGTGACCACACCTTGAACAGGCGCCAACCACATTGGGAACCGCCCAGAATACTGTTCAATTAGAATTCCAATCCAACGTTCCATAGAGCCTAATACTGCCCTATGGAGCATTACTGGTCTGCACTTTGATCCATCTTGAGAAATATAGTTAGCATCCAACCGTTCTGGTAAGACAAAGTCAACCTGCAAAGTACCACATTGCCAATCACGCCCGATAGCATCTCTCAGAACAAACTCTAACTTCGGCCCATAAAATGCTCCCTCTCCTGGGTTTAGGGTGGTCTCCAGCCCAGCCGCATCACAAGCATTCCTCAGGGCAGTTTCAGCCCTGTCCCAGGTCGAATCATCACCTGCCCTAACCTCGGGTCTATCTGAAAATTTTACATGAATATCCTCAAACCCAAAATCCTTATATATCTGTCTTAAAAGATCACAAAAAATAATGCTCTCTGACGTTATTTGATCATCCGTACAGAATATATGGGCGTCATCTTGCGTAAACGCTCTAACACGCATAATTCCATGCAAAGCACCAGACGGCTCGTTTCTATGGCAAGAACCGAATTCCGCCATTCGCAAGGGTAAATCTCGATAGCTTTTTATCCCTTGTTTATAAATTTGCACATGTCCTGGACAATTCATCGGTTTCAAAGCTAGCGTGCGATCATCTTCACTCTCCGCTGTAAACATATTCTCCCGAAACTTATCCCAATGACCAGATGCTTCCCATAAGGCTTTATCGATGAGCTGAGGGGTTTTAACCTCTCTGTAAGCACCTGCCTCAAGACGTCTACGAACGTGAGCTTCAATTTCTCTGTATAGAGTCCATCCTTTTTCATGCCAGAAAATAGATCCAACAGCTTCTTCTTGCATATGGAAAAGATCTAATTCACGTCCTAACCGTCTATGATCCCGTTTTTCAGCTTCTTCTAGCATTAATAAATAAGCTTTAAGCTTTTTCTCATCTGGCCAAGCTGTTCCATATATACGTTGTAACATTGGTCTTGATGAGTCTCCCCGCCAGTAGGCACCTGCTACACTCATTAATTTGAAAGCATGCCCTATATGACGAGTGGATGGGGCGTGTGGCCCCCTGCATAGGTCTAAAAAATTTCCTTGCCTATAAAAAGAAAGAACTTCGCCTTCAGGTATTGCCTCAACTAGTTCAACCTTAAAGGGTTCATTGAGCCCCTTATAATGTTCAATCGCCCGCTCTCTATTCCAAACCTCTCTTTTTACTTTATCATCTCTGTCAATAAGCTCGTGCATACGCTTTTCAATTGTTTCTAAATCGTCTTGTGAGAACCGCTCTTTACGAAAAAAATCATAATAAAAACCATTCTCTATCGATGGGCCTATTGTTACCTGAGTTTCTGGAAATAGTTCCTGAACCGCCGCGGCCATTACATGAGCGCAATCATGCCTTATCAATTTTAAGGCCAGGTCATCACTTCGAGTGATTAGCGAGACGTTGGAGTCTTGTTTAATTTCGTGATCAAGATCACACTCAACGCCGTCGACCAACACCATCAGTGCCGCCTTAGCAAGGCCCGGCCCAATATCATTTGCGAGTTGTAAACCCGTGACCGAAGCATCAAATTTTCTGACACTTCCATCCGGCAAAGTGATATTTGGCATAAGTAGATCCTTTTGAGTAAACTATCAGTCTAGTTGCTAATTAAATTGATATTTTTAACTTTTGTTAAGACCGTTGGCCCTTAAATTTAGAGACTAAAAAACAATCTCTCCATCGACGGAGAATGTCTATCGTTTGTTAACATCATTTTCAACCTAGATAATAGTATAGTCTGCCTTAATTTTATACTTTAGGTTATTCCTTACTGCATCAGATGGAAATATAGCGAAGATAGATGACCCAACCACGATTAAAATCTAAACTGATTATTAATGCTGCTGTTAGGCTATGTAATGAGAATGGTATTTTAGCAACAGTGGTGCAATTAGGAGATCCTGATGCAGGTGCGATTTACTTAAAAGTAAGTGGGTTGAATCGTGACTGTGTGATTTTCACACAGCAACGCAAAACTGACGGAACGTTGGGCTGGGTGAAAGTTTCTGGTGAGATAGCCATACATGAGGAAGAAGCAGACGAATATTTAGAACGCCAGATGAAATACGACAATGACATTTGGATCCTTGAGATCGAAGACCAAAAGTACAGGAATCCATTAGCCTAAGAACCTAATTTACTAGGACTTTTCTCTATGGCCGTTTGCGCCGGTAATCCAGGTATTGAACCATAATGATACCTAATAGCACCATAACTGCACCCAAAACCCTTTGCGTCGTTAATATTTCATTGAAAATTAAGACAGCCGCCATAATACTTGCCACTGGTTGCAGGTTATTTAATAATCCTGTTGTTTCCGAGCCAATCCTTTGAACGGAAAAATAGAATAGGGGTATTGAACAAGACTGCAGTAGAATAATCAGACTAAACCCCCACCAACCAAAATTTGTCTCAGGAATACTAAAGTCATCAAATTTTATTAAAAGCCCAAAAATAATAACCGCTGCAATAATCGATTGATAGAAAACGATTACAAACGGATGAACGGCTTGCACTCTTCGGCTAACCCAAACGATGTTTACTGCGCAAGCTATCCCAGCAGTTATGCCAATAATAACTCCACGGTAATCAAATTTTTCGAACCCTATGCCTAGCATAATACTTAGCCCGGCAAATGATACTATAACGGCACTAATTTTGGTGTAACCGGGGTGTTTTTGATCAAGAAATGCATTAATAAGGGTGACAACGGGTGGATAAATAAAGAATAGAAGTGCGGCTAAGCTTATTGGAATGTATCGAGTTGAACCTATGTTACCGAAAGCCATATGTGAAAATAATGCGCCTAAAACAAGCATATTTAGACACATAGGCAACGACAACCGAAGCGATTTCCCTAACATAAGACATAATCCACCCATAAAAAAAACTGAAAATAATGAGCGGAACAGAGCGACAGTTAATGGAGTTGTGCCACCATTGAAAGTCATTGGCCCTAAAGCCACAGCGAGCCCTAGACCAATTGAACATAGAATTGCACAAAAAATACCAGTGATCTTATTGGAGTTTACCAAACTCGATATCGTTGCATTCGCCAAAAAATAGATCTTTCTCTACAATTTTTTTCTCTTGGCGGACCACTTAAACGCAAAGATATGGTAGAAATTTTACCCATCTATATACTATGTTACAGGCACTGAATATCAAATTTAATTATCATATGAACTTTTTGTGACAAATTTTATGAATAAGTATAATCGAATCAGAGTTGAACCTATTTCTGGAGCTATTGGTGCTGATATTTTTAATGTGGATATATCCCACTCACTTGACAGCATTGTGTTTGAGGAATTGCGATGTGCATTTTTAGAATATCTCGTAATATGTATTCGTGATCAACAATTAGAGCCAAAAACTCAATTAAATTTTGCAAAGCTTTTTGGCGAACCAATGATCTACCCATTTGTCAAAGGACTTGACCAGTACCCGCAAGTGACACCGGTGATTAAGGAAAAAACAGACCTAATCAATTTTGGTGGTCTTTGGCACTCTGATACCTCTTACGAAGCAACACCACCGTTAGGAACAATGTTATACGCCCGNGAACTGCCACCGTTCGGCGGTGATACGGAATTCGCTAATATGTACCTAGCATATGAAACACTCTCGAGCGGTTTAAAGAAAATCTTAGAAAATTTANTTGCAGTAAACATCTCCGGAAAAGGCCGCGTTCAAAACACTCGAGCACCAATGAGAAATTTAGCTTCAACAGGCAAAGATGAAGCATCGTTTGTTGCAGAACATCCGGTAGTAAGAACNCACCCCATAACCGGAAAAAAGTCCTTGTATGTCAATACGGCACATACTAGTCATTTTAAAGGTATGACGGTCGATGAAAGTACACCATTGCTGAATTACCTGTTTCAACATCAAACCCAACTCGAATTGACTTGTCGTGTAAAGTGGAAATTAGGGACCCTCACTTTTTGGGATAACCGTTGTACACAGCATAACCCGCTCAATGANTATCACGGTTATCGACGCGAAATGCATCGTGTAACNCTCAAGGGAGATAAACCAAAATGATCAGTCAATTATTAAATGAACAAAAATAAAACCTGAGATTCAGATAAATCTGTGCTATATTCTCAAAGTAATAGCGTGGANTANAAAGTCTGCGCCTTCGCAATAAGCAAGTGGCAACGGAGCACAGTNGCAATGGGTTTGCGCATTCGAGAAGATTATCGGAATATTTCTGGACCAGAAAAATCGGCAATCTTATTAATGTCGTTGGGCGAAGATCAAGCGGGTAAATTATTTGCTCTACTCGATGACGAAGAAATAAAAGAAATTTCTCAAGTGATGGCAGGGCTGGGTACAGTAAGCTCAAATATTGTTGAACGTCTATTTGTTGAATTTGCCGAAAATGTATCCTCCACAGGTTCACTAGTCGGGTCCATGGATAGCACTCAAAGATTGCTTGCTAAAATCCTAGGGGAAGATCGTGTAAACGACGTAATGGAAGAAATACGAGGTCCCGCGGGTCGCACAATGTGGGATAAGCTGGCGAACGTAAATGAACAAGTTTTAACCAATTACCTCAAAAACGAATACCCACAAACGGTAGCCGTGATACTTGGGAAAATCGCACAAAGTCACGCGGCAAAGGTTTTGGCTATACTTCCAGAGAATTTTGCTATGGAAGTCGTTATGCGTATGCTCCGAATAGAATCAGTTAATAAAGATATAGAAAAAGATGTCGAACGAGTTCTTCGTACTGAATTTATGTCAAATCTCGCACGGACAAATAGACGTGACAGTCACGAGAGCATGGCAGATATTTTTAGCAACCTAGATAGAGCAACTGAGGATCGATTTCTTACTGCATTNGAAGAGCGAAACAAGGATGCTTCAGAACGAATTCGAGCGTTAATGTTTACGTTTGAAGACTTAAAAAATGTCGACCCTGCTGGGATCCAAACACTTATGCGAGTGGCCGATAGAGATAAAATGACAATGGCATTAAAAGGCGCATCCGACGAACTTAAAGACCTTTTCTTTTCTAATATGTCAGAGAGAGCCGCCAAATTACTCCGAGAAGATATGGAAGCGGCNGGTGCTGTGCGTTTAAAAGATGTGGAAGACGCTCAATCGTCTCTTGTACAATCGGCCAAAGAATTACAAGATCGTGGTGAAATAATTATAGGTGGTGGGTCAGGAGACGATCAACTCATTTTTTAAAGCCAAAAATTATTTACCAGAGACACTATATTTCTGCACACCTCATTACCTTTCCCGGGCATATAGATAAAGCTATATTTGATATTAAATTGAGCTATTAGGAGGTCTTTCTAAAACACTCGGGATTGATGAAGTATTTAAGAGATGTCTGTTGACACAAAATTATGTCCCATTAGTTGTCCCACAGCCCCCAACCCAATAGAACTGAAAAATCTCTAACCGTGAGTTTTGAACTCTTAAATTTATCAATACTTATTAGACTTGAATACTCATTCCTCCATCAATTGAAAGTATTTGTCCGTTAACGAAACCACCTGCTTCAGACATAAGATAAACAGCTCCTCCACCCAGCTCACGAGGATTACCCCAACGGCCTAACGGAGTTTTGGAAACAACCCAATCTGAAAACTCTTTATTTTCTAATAAAGCAAGATTTAACTCAGTAGCTATATAGCCAGGAGCAATNGCATTTACTAAAATCCCATACGGCCCTACTTCAACTGCCAGCGCTCTTGTAAGTGCGCGTAACCCTTCTTTAGCAGCTATATACGCCGGTACAGTAGGACGAGCTTGAGGACCTAGCATTGAAACAGTATTTATTATACGTCCTCCACCTGAGGTTGACATAAACCTTATAGCTTCGCGACTTAGACTAAAACATGACGTTAAATTAGTTGATAAAACATGCTCAAAATCCCTTGTTGAAAATTCTAGAATAGGGCTCCTGTATTGGACTCCAGCATTATTAATTAGCCCAAAAAGGCTGCCGTGCTTTTCAACAATATCTGACATTGCATTCAAACCTGCATCAGCATGAGTNACATCAAAAACAGCATATTCAGCATCCCACCCAGAATCCTTTAATCTTTCTACCTTTTCTTTTAAAGCAGTCTCATCTCTTGCATTCAGGATTACTTTGGCTCCATGCTGAGCTAAAGCCTCTGCCATTGAAAATCCAATGCCACGAGAAGCGCCAGTAATTAATATTGTTTTTCCTTGCAGATCAAAAAGTTTACTCATCACGTTCTCCAAATGGTGAATATCAAATCCAGCGCCAAAAAATTGGGTTTCCACTTTACGGTGCACTGCACGATAGTAAGTTTAATCGCAATAATATATCCTTTAGATGTTGGTGCTCCAATAAGGAGCTGACAAAAAGATTAAAACTTTTTAGGATTTAAGAAAAACTGGGAATCTCATTCGTAATGTCAGATCTTGAAATAATACCCATCACACCCCTTATCGGTGCTGAAATAAAAAACATAGACCTGAAGAATAATCTTACCGAGGTAAATGTAAAACAAATTCGCTCGGCATTCTTAAACCATTCTGTACTCTTTTTCAGAGATCAAAAACTAAGTATCGACGAGCAAAAAGTTTTTGGAAAATATTTTGGTGATCTCCATATCCATCCGGCAAGAGATAGAAACGGAATAGAGGGTCATCCTGAGATCCTATATATTAATGCAGGTCCCGATACGTCCCGTGTAAATGGCGATGACTGGCATTCAGATGTATCGTGTGATCAAGAACCGCCTATGGGAAGTATTTTAAGAATTTTTGAGGCCCCTAATAATGGAGGCGACACGCTCTTTGCAAGNATGTACGCTGCTTACGACGCATTATCTGAGCCAATGAAGAGATTTTTGGATCCGTTGACTGCCGTTCATGACGGTGGCCCGAATTATATTGATCGTGCAAAACGTGCAGGCATATACAAACCAGATAAAGTTTTCCCTGCAAATTCACATCCTATAATACGGACACATCCAGAAACCGGGAAAAAAGCTATTTATGTGAATAAAATTTTCACACAAACCATTGACAGTGTCTCTAAAGATGAAAGCAAAGCAATTTTAGAGTTTTTATTCCAACATATAGCAAAACCTGCCTTCCAATGTAGGTTCAAATGGGAGGAGAATTCAATAGCATTTTGGGATAACCGCTGCGCTCTTCATCATGCAATGTGGGATTATTATCCAGAAGTTCGTAGAGGTTACCGTGTTACAATAAAAGGAGATAAACCTTTCTGAGGCACAGTATGATACACTCCAAAAAAAAAAAGTAANTATGACGCTTTNANCCAGATANAGATTGTTCCGACTTTGATTATTTCAATAACTGAATATTTAAGATACGCAGAACTTAATTCAAAAACGCAATAAACCCGTCTCTTCCAAAANACAAAAATGGAAAAAAAATGGAAGTAATACCTATAACCGGTTACGCCGATCGTTTCTCTTTGCAACCCGGAGAAAAAATAGACTTCAAAGTATCTAGTACCTCAAAAGAACAATACAGCGCTAAATTAATAAGAGTTATTTCAGGCGACCCTAATCCCAAAGGCCCGGGCATAATAGAAGAGGACATAGTATCAGACTTAGCTGGCTCATATCCATCCCGTTATCAAGTGACTAATCTCGGTTCATATATAAAAATTCCTAACCACCAGTCATTTAAAACTGCTACCGGCATTACAATCGGCGCCTCCATTTGGCCGACGAATACAAACGTGACGGATCAGTGTATAATTAGCCTGTGTAATTCTGAACANGATGCAGGAATAGCAATTTTTATCGGTCCAAATGGTATATCAGTAGTGACTGCCGATGGCGCGGGAAACCGCACACGGCTGAACATGAACCAAGCAATACCCGAAAGGCGTTGGCACCATGTATGGGCGTCTTTTAATCCAGACACCGCATCATTAAAAATTAATCAAGCGCCTGTTGTTGGCAGTTTTGACCTTAATGGCAGTCTACAAAAAGTAGCACTCAACTNTGTTGTGCCAAAGGTAAACCCGCAACAACCGATATTAATTGCGGCTTTGGGTGACCATGAAATTTCAAATTATTTTAATGGAAAGATCGAACGGCCTTTTTTCATTAATGAAGCCGTGAGTGATGAAGATACCCTCAAAATAGCAAACGGCNCCAATGATCCGAGAATTGTTGCCGTTTGGGATTTTTCTAAAAATATCTCCAGCCGAAGTGTAGAAGACATCGGTCCAAATAAATGTCATGGCGAGGCAATCAATTTGCCAACACGAGCAGTGCGAGGTTTTAAGTGGGATGGCAGTTATTTCGACTGGACAAAAAATTCAGATCACTATGGAGCAATACACTTCCATGATGATGACCTTTATGATTGTGAGTGGGAAACTGACTTCACTTTCCATGTACCAAAAGATTTTGCGAGCGGTGTTTACGCAGCAAAACTAAAAACCCACGATGGTATTGAAGAAATGATCCCTTTCTTTGTAACTGCACCATTGAAAAAGCCACAAGCGCGAATTTGTGTGCTGATACCCACCCTCACCTATACGGTATATGCGAACATTGCCCGAGGAAACACCAATGAAGAAATGCGCCAGCGAATGGAAGATTGGAAGACTCAACAATGGACTGCAGATAACCACCCAGAATATGGGCTTTCCACATATAATTACCATACTGATGGTAGCGGGATAGGTTATTCATCACGACGACGACCAATCATAACGATGCGTTCAAATGTCATTTCATATCCAGGCGTACCTGGATCAGGTTGCAGACATTTTCCAGCAGATAGTCATCTCTGGTATTGGTTGGAAAGGAAAGGGTATGATTTCGACGTAATAACGGACGATGAAATCCATGTGTATGGCGCAGACGTGATCAATTGCTATGATGTCTTGATGACATGTTCTCATCCAGAATATCACACAGGCAATTCTCTAGATGCACTTCAAGAATATACGAATAGAGGAGGACACCTCTTATACCTTGGTGGGAATGGCTTTTATTGGAAAGTTGCCGTCAATGATGACTGGAAAAACGCTGTAGAGATACGAAGAGGTGAGGGAGGAATCCGTGCATGGGCCTCTGAACCTGGGGAGTATTATAATGCCTTCGATGGCTCTTACGGCGGACTTTGGAGACGAAATGGTNGTGCTCCACAAGTTCTCAGTGGGGTAGGGTTTACGTCTCAGGGTGATCATTTCGGTGTCCCTTATCGTCGCACCCCCCAATCATACTCATCCAATATTTCATGGATTTTTGATGGAATATTAGACGATATCGTTGGAGATTTTGGTTTATCTGGTGGTGGGGCTGCTGGATTTGAATTAGATAGAGCAGACACCGCTTTGGGTACCCCATTGAATGCTACAATAGTGGCCTCGTCAGAAGGTCATGACGAGAGCTTCGTGCTGGTGCCAGAGGATATACTTACTCATCACGACACCTGGTCTCATGAACCTATTAAGGACTTAATTAGAGCAGATATCGTATATTTTGACACTCCAAATGGAGGGGGTGTTTTCTCCGTTGGCTCTATAACTTTTTGCGGCAGTCTTCCGGTGAATAATTGCAATAATAACATTTCAAAAATGATTGATAACGTTCTTCGGAAGTTTCTAGGAAACTAAATACTAATACCTCATGAATATATACATATAATAGGATTACGTAACTTTGATTTAATCCATTTGATTCAAAATCTCACGTTGGGTTGTGCCTTTATACTCCGTTCGGTAAATTCCGCGTTTTTGCAGTTCTGGAACCACTAAATCAACAAAATCTTCTATAGCTCCAGGAGAGTGTGTGGCAGTTAACATAAACCCGTCTCCCCCAACAATATCTACAAACTGCTCCATCTGGTCTGCTACTCTACTTGGCGTTCCAACGAACTGAGGCAAACTGACGCTCTGTCCATGACGAGCTGCGGTTTGTGCGACTGTCATAGGCGTACCATCGGCTTCGTGGAACCGGGTGCGCATTCTATATAGTTCAGGTTCTTTGCGTTCCGACATGATTGCCTCTGCGGGTAATTTTGATAAATCAAAATTAAGATGGGCAGATAAAATGGCCATACCACCTTCCAATGGAACAAGAGAATTGTGTTCCGATTGTTTCTCGCGAGCATGTGATTCTGAGGTGCCTAATATTGGTTGAATCCCAAATAATATTTTGCAAGTGTTAGGGTCGCGCCCTATATCTGACATTTGGCTTTTTATTGAGTCATAATAGGCTTTTGCATCATCGGCTCTTGGTTGGATAGCGAAAATAGCATCAGCATATTTGACTGCAAAATCTTGCCCCTTTGGCGATGTTCCAGCCTGAAGTATAGCGGGACCGTTTTGTGGTGATCTCGTTACATTTAACGGACCTCTAGAGCTAAAAAATTCGCCTCTATGCTCTATTCGGGAAACTTTTTTTGGGTCTGCAAAAACCCCTTTTTTATAGTCCATTTGCACAGCGTCAGAGTCCCAAGAATGCCACAATTTCTGACAAACTTCCATGAATTCGTGGGCTCTATCATATCTCCTATCAGTTGACTGGCGTTCTTCGCCATAGTTAGCTGCCTGGTTACTATTTATAGAGGTAACTACATTCCAACCTGCTCTACCTTTTGTAAGGTGATCCAGGGTTGCCCATAGGCGCGCTGCGTAGAACGGATGACTGTGACTTACCGAAAAAGTGGACGCAACACCTATTTGCTTTGTAGCGGCAGCCATGAAGGAAAGTAGTGGTATAGGGTCATGCTCTGGTGCTTGCGTTGCGTGAATTAGCGCTGGATCCATAGTACCTTTGTAAGTATCAGCTATATAGTTCAAATCTGCGAAAAACACCGTATCAAATAAACCTCGCTCGCAAACTTGCGCTATATGCTGGTAAAGTTCCGGTTTATTCCAATCGTACCCACTAGAAATAGTCTTTGGGTGTCGCCACATCGCAAGGCTGTGATAAGTCGGGCCATGAACTAAAAATTGAGCAAGATGAATGTTTTTTGGATTCGTCATATTCGTTTACAATGCCTCACATGTAATTAGATAACGTAGCACCAATATTTTAAAACCTAGTTATTTATAGTAAGATTTTTTGGTAATTTAGAGCCCCACAAGAAACAACACAAAATAATTATCTTATGATATAGTTTTCGCATATGAATAGCTTTCAGGGTTATAATAATGTCTCAAGAATATGTTAAAAACAAATCAGTAGAAGCATTAGACGCATCTGGTGGGAACAAGCAAGAGGCCGCTCAGCTGTTAAGGGTTTGGTCAGAAAGTGACGCTGTCCTAAAAACTGCGCTCGTAAGCCCATTCCTCTCCAACATCTGTGGTCTAGCCATTCAAAGCGCAACGACCGAGACAACGGCCAATAACGCCAGAAGACAATCAGGAAGAAATTCTTTATTATCCGCCATAGCTTCATCTGAAACACTCACTATGTCTAGTACGCGTCAACCACAATCCCCTCCTCCTAGGAGCAGCGCGCGCCATCAGAAAGCAATTGCTTTATTAGCTGCCGCATTCTCAAAGAAATAAACTAGAATATTTATTTAGCATTTCTCGCCTTAACCATATTCTCATAAATTGACGCTATATAGTCAGAATTACCGCCACTTTGCTCACTTGCTTGAGTTTTATTCTCTGCTGTTTCTGCAACACCTTTTGCTATCATATCTGTCGTTGCTTCATCTGGCGCAATAATCGAACCATTTTTTTGAATACCCAAAACTACGTCTTGAGCTTGCTTTCGAAACCGCTGGTATGAAGAATTCTCTCCAGTTGCACTAGAACGCGCTTTAGGGTCAGAAGCCCTAGCTATGGCCATAGAAAAGATATCAAGCACAAGGTTCGTATCATAACTGTTCAACCACTCATCAACCATAGATCCAAAAACATGTTTGATATAATTTTGTGCACCTCTTTCACCCATCAAACCAGAACTAAGTGACGCATCTGCCGCTTGAACCATTTTTTCTGTTGGCTCTTTTGGCATAATAATAAATCCGGCTAGTTCCAGTGACTGAAGAACCTCTTTACTATCACCTATATAGTTCTCCCACTCGCTTTCAATCAAGAATGCACCCAGCATATCTACCTTCCCATTTTGCACTCGATTTACAAACCGGGCGAATTCTTTTGCCAGATGTTCAATAATATCAAATTTTTCTTCAACCTGTTCTCGACTACGCATTCTGTTGACCCTTCGGAAAACTCCATAAAACCTCTTTAATTACCATCTAACATAGGCACATCTAAAATTTAAATAGTAATTTCTTGATAGTAAAACAATAACACTATGGAAGGGTAATATAATTCTTCTAACGCCTATCAGTTAAAAATCTGGGTGGTGGTGTTTGTAGGCTTTCAGATCGTAAATCATTAGATCCCTCTGAACTAGATGTTTGCCATATTCTAGCAGAAGATATATCGGTAGAATTAACTGTTTCATAAGCTCGATACCTAGCTTGTTTATATACCTCATTTTTTTGCCAACCTGGTAACGTGTCAAATAACAAACCGGCCCTATTTAGATCGGTCTCCATTCCCGTTTGAAAAGCTCGCATTACTTCTCTAGAAACTAAATTTGACGCACCTAATTTTTCATCCATAACCTGTGATAAAATCTCCAACGCCGCACGATGGGTCGAATCTGCGCTTTCCATTAACTTCTCCATATCAGCGTTATTTTTCTGGCTATCAGGTTAAAAGAACCCCTCAGTCTATTGAGATAGTTGGATATTAAACATATAAGACCATACATAAAGAAACTATACAAAATCAAATTTAAGAATAATTTTTATGAGCAAAAATAAAAAAGACATACTCACTCGTGACTCCATACTTTCTGGAAAAATACATGAAATCGTGAGAGAAGAAGATAGCTCTATGCGACTTCTTACAGAAGAAGAACGTAAAGAGTCATTGCTGAGTATGTTTAGTGATAGAAAGATTGACCAAGATGTTTGGATATTTGGTTATGGATCGCTAATTTGGAATCCAGCTATACATTTTGAGCGCAAAGATATCATGACAATATATGGGTTTCATAGAAAATTTTGCTTAAAAACTTACCTTGGGCGGGGAAATAAAGAGGCTCCCGGGCTAGTCTTAGCCCTCGATCATGGGGGCAGCTGCCGTGGTATAGCATTCAAGATTCCTGCAAAAATAGCAGCCCATGAGCTTGAGATAATCTGGCGCCGAGAAATGTTGAGTGGTTCATACATACCCAAATGGCTAAATGGAAAGATTAAGGGGATATCCGTTAAGGCACTTGGTTTTGTAATTAATAAACAGGAAGATAGATACATAGGTGATCTTACAGATGTTGAAACTGCTGCTTTAATTTCTAAGGCAAGCGGTTTTCTTGGAACCTGTTCTGAATATTTAATCAACACATCAGAGCATTTGGAAGATTTAGGAATACCTGACAACAAACTTTCGAATCTCGTAAAATTACTCTAACAATTAGCGAGAAAGATCACTATTAGCGCTATACCTTAAGTGAAGGTTCCCGCCAAAGTAAATAATTCGCCGCCTACTCCCAGTTTAAAACGAGAAACACCAGGCATAGATGCCCCATCCACACCACCCAGATCAAGCCACCTTACTCCTCGACTTTTTAATTCTTTTATTGCGTGCCATAGAAGTAGATTATTTGCATTCATTTTTCGACCATCAGGACCGTTCCATGCTACATAATATGTTGCAGTATTACCGTGCTTGAACACTAACACACCAGCGACAGCCTCACTTCCTTTGTAAGCAGAAAATGCGAGAGTGGATTGCTTGTTACGCATAGCTAGGGAGATTGCTAATATAAATGGTGATGCTGGCATTCTTAACCTCTTTCGGCGTCGATTACCTTCATGCCGCGTCAACAACCATTCTAGAGATGCCCCCCCATAACCAAGTTGTATTCGTAGGCTATTAGTCTCTGACTTTTTAAGTTGATTACGCCATTTCGAATTCATCTCTTTGCGCAATTGATCTTCACTTTTACTAAGGTCCAAGAGTATGGAACTATAACCTGTAACTACCTTCTTAAGTTTTAATCTCTTAAATACCCCTAATTCTCGACTGCCTGCATGAAACTCCGGCGTCCAAAGAAGAAAAACAAAATTCCGCCATGAATACTGGCTGTGTATTAATTTATAGGTACTTGTTTTATCTGCCAAAGATGCAGTTTCAAAAAATAATGGGCCGCGCACTATTTTGACTAACCTGATAAGATTACCAATTTTCCATTCCATCACCTGCATAATGGCTACTGGCAATTTTTTTTTATATACAACACTATGAGTTGGTGTGTAGGAGGTAACGCCCACAAATGCCTCACCATAACTCCAAGTCTGCTCAATTGGTGAAATAGAAATTGTATTTATCCACGCGTCCCATTGACGAACAGTCACTCCGTTTGAGTATAGATTCAGTCCTTCCAAGGAACCCTCAAAAGTCCCAGGTGGATTATGGGAAGCATTCATACTTTGATTTCTCATCAATATGCTCTTAAATTAAATTTTGGCAAAAAATTTGAAAAAGATGAACTATATTTCAACACAATCCACAATTATAGATGAAAATAGAAAACTTGAAGGTAAATTATAGCACTAGAAACATAAACACCTCTCTATATACTCAAAACTCTCCTTTAATTATGGTTTAGATTGATGATGAATATTTTTAAAAAAACCAGATTAATAAGAGGGAAAATAGTCCCAGCCCGACATTTCACGATACATGCACTGTTCTATTTCATAGTTTTTGTTGCAGCCCCAATTTTAGTTCTAACCTTTTTACTGGATCTTCTCGGTTGGGTTTTAGCAACAGTTATTTTTGATGCATCGTGTTATGGTGTTGCATGCTTTTTTTAGAACTATTAATAGGCTCTGAAAAAGAGCTATTGATTTTTCTAAGACATATTTAATTCAATTTACAACCTTCTATAGTAATACGGTGCATCAAACGCTTTTCCCCGTGATAATCATTAATCGCGAAGTGCCATGTAGCTCTATTATCCCAAAATGCTATTGAACCAGGCTTCCAGTCAAACCTACAAGTGAACTCTGGACGGGTCGCGTGCGCATACAGGTATTCCAATAACGGTTTTGACTCAGCATCGGTCCACCCCTCAAAGCCTAGAGTAAACCCCGGGTTGACGTACAATGCTTTGCGCTTCGTCTCAGGATGCGTGATTACCACAGGATGAATTGCATCTTGATTTGCCGCTTCAGAATTTTTTATTCTGCCTACTGTATCATCTTCTCTATCGGCTCTGGTCGGACCAAAAACGTGACGGCTAGAATGTCTTGCGAACATCCCTTCTAGTGTTTGTTTTAAACCATCGGATAAAGTTTCATACGCGGAGTACATACTAGCAAATACCGTGTCGCCGCCACTCTTAGGCACTTCGTGGGCAAATAAAATCGATCCCAGGGCAGGCTCTGTGTCATATGAATGATCAGTATGCCAGTTGCCACCTATATTCTTTTTTTGATCTGGCTCCTTTAAGACCATTGCTATCTCTGGATAGTCTTCAACACTCGTAAAAAAACGGTTAATATTAATTTCACCCCAACGCCTCGCAAATGCTATTTCTTTTTCTGGTGACAAATTTTGATCTCTAAAAAATATCACACCATATTCTCCAAAGGCCGATTTAATGTCAGCAAATTGTTCTTTAGATATATGCTCGTTGAGATTTACACCGTGAATTTCTGCACCAACCATACCCGCAATCGGCTTTATATCTAATAATGAAGAGGATGATACCATCATGAAAAACCCCAAATTTAATAAAAAACGTCCGCCTAAATATCGCATTAAATTTAACTAGGGTCTAATAACTTTTGCAAATAGATAATGGAGTATATGTTACTTAAAATGATAATTTTCTGGGGAGATACATTCTATGTCATTATTTGATCTGACCGGCCACGTAGCAATTGTTACAGGGGGAAATGGCGGAATTGGCCTAGGGATGGCTTTGGGGCTTGCAAAAGCTGGCGCCTCCTTAGCAATTGTCGGAAGAAATGCCGATAAAAACAAAATTGCCATAGAAAAATTACAGGGAATGGGTGCAACTGCAATCGCTATCGAAAAGGATATCACAGAAGAACTAGCCGGGACAGACGTCGTCACAAAAGTTGAAGATCGATTTGGCCGTATAGATATTTTGATCAATAATGCAGGTTCCAATATAAGAAAACGACCAGAAGAGCTATCTTTAAATGATTTTCGCTGGGTGCAGGATACTAATCTAACGAGTGCTTTTGTTTTTAGCCAAGCTGTTTATCCAAAATTCAAAACTATAGGTAAAGGCAAAATTATTAATATTGGTTCTATGTATTCTATCTTTGGTGGGGCTGTGGCTACAGCATATTCTGTGAGCAAGGGTGGCTTGATACAGATGACAAAATCAATGGCCGCTGCTTGGGCAGCGGATAAAATACAGGTCAACGCTGTACTCCCTGGTTGGATCGATACCGAGCTCACACAGATTGCAAGGAAACAAATCGATGGGCTTTATGAAAAACAGCTGGCGCGTATTCCGGACGGACGTTGGGGCACGCCTGAAGATCATGCAGGAATAGCCGTTTTTTTATCAAGCAATGCATCTAATTATATTACTGGCACATCGATACCAGTTGATGGCGGATTCTCAATATCAGGTTAACAAATACATAAAGCCACCCCGGAATCAATCACTTGATATACAAAAATGATTAGGAAAATTTAAATGACAAAAAATGAGAAAATAGCGATTGTTACAGGTGCTGGATCTGGTGTTGGTAAAGCCTCATCAATAGCGTTAGCAGCGGGTGGTTGGACAATTATGTTAGCAGGTAGAAGGCAAAAACCACTCGAAGAGACCGCCTTGACGATAGAGGCCGCAGGAGGAAAAGCAATTGCTATACCGACTGATACAGCTGACCCTTTATCCGTGAAAGAACTTTTCAAGAAAACTCAAATAGACTTTGGGCGTCTCGATTTATTATTTAATAATGCAGGAACAAATGCTCCTGGAGTATCTTTGGAAGAGCTAACATATGAGCAGTGGATAAATGTGGTAAATGTAAACCTTACGGGTGTCTTTTTATGTACGCAGGAAGCTTTCAAAATTATGAAAGATCAGTCCCCTATGGGTGGCCGGATAATAAATAACGGCTCAATCTCCGCCCATGTCCCACGGCCGGGCTCGGCCCCCTATACGGCAACGAAACATGCAGTAACAGGATTAACACGCTCCACTTCATTAGATGGAAGAAAATACGATATAGCGTGTGGTCAAATAGATATCGGGAACGCTTTAACCGAAATGGCCGCTCGAATGACAAAAGGGGTTCCTCAAGCTAATGGAAGCACAGAAATAGAGCCCGTTATGGATGTATCAAATGTAGGGAAAACAGTTGTTCATATGGCAAGCCTACCAACTGATGCAAACATTCAATTTGTAACTGTGATGGCTACCAAAATGCCTTTTATAGGACGAGGTTAGACAGAACTGTGAAAAGGAAAATCTATTCTCATTTCTACCATTGACTAAACTGTAATAAATGCCAGCTATTTTGGTCCATTGACATTTAAGTTGAATAATTTTGCTGCATTCAATCCTAAAATATTACGTTTTGATTGTTCATCTAGAAACGGCAAATCATAAATCACATTCGGTGTGTCAAAGTCAAAATGTGGCCAATCTGAGGAGAAAAGCAATTGATCCTTTGCATTTATCATCTCAAAGGTACACTCTAGAGCCTTCATATTGCTTTGCTCCATCGGTTGGCAGGAGTAGAAGCAGTTGTCAGCCATATATTCACTTGGCATACGTTTTAAAAGAGGCGCCTCCGATTGGCGCATAAGATATTGGTCGTCCAATCTTTGCATCAAAAATGGAACCCACGACAGTCCACTTTCAACCCACATAGATTTCAATTTTGGGAATCTCTCCGGAATTCCATTTAAAATCCAGTTAGTCATGTGCACAATATTACACCAAGCGAAACCAAGAGAATGCATGCCTAAAAATGTATTACATGTCGCAAGAGAAGGATCTTGCCAATGGTAACCCGCATGAAAAGCAATTGGTTTCCCGCTCTCCTCTATAGCGCGATATAATTTCATATACTCGTTAGAATGTACCGGCTTATATCTCGTAGACGTCACACAAAACCCAATAACACTAGGAACGTCTGCAAATTCCTCTACCATTTTTAATGCTTCGTCAGGGGTGTTAAAAGGTAATACCACAAGTGTAACCATGCCAGGGTCACCAGGTAAAACCCTTTCTGTTAGCCAACGATTATAGGCACGCGATAAGAAGACCTCCATCTCTGTTTGGGGATGCATTCCCAAAAATAACATTGGTGTTGGAAAAATAACCATGTAATCAACAGCCAATCCATGCATTGCACGACGAGTAAGAACAACGTCACGATGGACGTCTTTCTCCTCGACTACTTCACGTTGGCTTGATTGATGCGGAATACGGCCACCAACATCTTGATATCGAAGCCCCAAATCTCCATTCAAACCATAGGGAGGAGCACCAACTCTCTCTGACTGATACATTTCTGCTTGATGGCGAACTACCGGATCCTCAATATACGATGTTATTTCTGCCCAGCTGACACTCTCTACATGATGCGCATCGATATCTACTATAAGCCAATCAGCAAAACCTTTAGCCTCTGCATCTCTTCGAGCATGAGCTAAATAATCTCTTGTATCCGTTCTTGTATCAAGTTCTTGGACCGGGTGCTCTATGGCAGGCGTAATCAAAGCATCCATTCGTAATTCTCCCCTTATCGACTATTTATTTTAGAGTATTGTCAGACTTAGTTATCTCAAATTCCATATCGTGGTAATCTTCTGGGCGTCGTCTTGACCATAGCCCAAATTCCATAGGCCCAAGCCGCAAAGCACGAAGCACTTCCGTAACCGCAGTCAAAGCCTCGGTAGGAGTTACAACCTCATCATAATTACCTAAAACGGGCCTAAACGTTCGGTTTTCACCATCAGTTTTAGCGGCATAGAGTTTGAGCGCTGTCGTCATCAATTTTGTAACTGCATCATCTGAAATTCTAGCAACCTCACCTTTTTCAAGTGCTAACTCAGTTCGCTCCCATAAAGTTTCTGCAGCTCTTTCGAATATTGCATAGGGATCGTTTTCTATACTATCTTCAGTCATTAATCTCTGCTCGGGCTTTTTATTCTCCAACAACGACATAAATTTCACCTCCATCAATCTGAACAGGAAGTGGATCTAGAGCTATTCCCTCATTCCCTGGATGCTTCCCCGTTCTCACATCAAACTCAAGACCATGCCATGGGCAAACAATATTAAGATCATTTTCGTCATATAAACGGCCATGACTTTTCTTATTTTCATCTAAATTTTCAAGGACGCGTGGATACATTCTGCCTTGACAGACTGGCCCACCTTGATGGGGGCAAGTATTATACCATGCGTAGAATCTTTTTCCCAATCGGAAGACACCAACTTCACTTTCGCCGAGATTAAAGACCTTCTTTGTTCTATCTTCAAATTCGCTAACAAGTCCGATTCGATAGGTTTGCATAACTATAATCCTTACCTTTTTTAAATCATCGTGTGATACGCTATTTTCTTACAGTCACTAATGACAATACTGGTAATGCAATTAAGCAAGTTAACGCATAAAAATAAAAGATATTATCATAACCAATCATTGAAGATTGCCTAGAAACTTCAGAAACTAAATTTGTTAAATTATCCATCCAATCGACGTTGCCATTACCTACAACATTTGGAAAGCTCAATCTTTCTTCATAGGGGTTTATACTTTCCATCAGTTCAGAATAACTAATTTTAGAGGTTCGAATCAATAAAGTAATACTTATCGCCACAAAAACGCTTGTTCCTAAGTTCCTCAACAAATGAAAGAATGCTGACGCAGTTGGAAAAAGATAATGTGGAATGGTGGAAAATGTTATAACTGCTAAAGGAACCCATAGAACTCCGCACCCAAACCCTTGCAAACTACTTGCCCAGGAAACAGCTGAAAGGGTCACGTTAAGATCGTATAAACTCATCAACCATCCACTGAAACCAATGCAGGCCATACCAATAACCATACCGACGCGAGGATCAAACTTTCCCATCCGCGCAGCAACAAAGAAACCAAGTATCATGCCAACGCCGCGCATAGCCAGTATCCAACCAATCAGTAAGTCTGGGTAACCTTGCAAGTTTTGTAACATGGACGGTAAAAGAACAAGAGGCGTAAAATTAAGTGATCCATATACAAAAACCAAAATGACGCCCAAGACATAATTGCGATTTAAAAATATCCTTGGGTCAATATAGGGCTGTTGCGCAAACATGGTGTTCGTTACGAACATATAAAATGCTATCCCCATAAAAGTGATGAGACTAATTATATAGAGCGACTCTAACCAATCCTCTCGTTCACCATGATCTAATATCAATTGCAAACAGACAATCGCAATAGAAAAAAGAGTGAACCCTAGATAATCAAATTTAGAGTTTTTCTCTTGCCCAGCATCTCTAACGAATTTCATATTTCCCAAAATTGAAAAGATACCTATAGGAACCATCATAAAAAAAACCCATCTCCAGTCGTAAACTTCTGATAAGTAACCACCCAAGGAAGGAGCTATCGCGGGCCCAACCACTACGGCCATACCATAAATTCCATTAACTTTAGCATGCATATCGCGGGGATAGCTTTGCAGCAATGTTGACTGAGACAAAGGAACTAAAGGAGCTCCTGCAGCACCCTGAAGAATACGAAGGAATATTAAAGTTTCTAGAGAATCAGCAAAGCCACAAGCCAATGTAGCAATAGTAAAACTTGTACTACAAAAGATCAAAACTGCTCGTCTTCCAAAGATTGCAACCATTGAACCTGTAAGTGGGGTTGCTATCGCTGTTGCTAAAACATTAAGTGTGATCACCCATGAAATTTGGTCCTGACTTGCAGACAAGGCGCCTTGTAATTGTGGCAAAATAATATTAACCATAGTCATCGTTAATGAATAAAGCATAGTCGTGCCTGCCATTGTAATAAGTAATAGCAGTCTATAGCCCGGACTAGTGTCTATTGGCTCTGACATTGAGTTTCCAAATTCTTAAAAGAACGCAATCATTTAGTGTTAAGCTTTCAAATACGGGCCGCAATAACGATTACAAGACATCACAAGAGTACTTAACCTTTAAAGAGAGTTTTTCTAATATTATCGATGCATATTGTAGCTATTATCTTAAACGCGATGTAATACCTCTCATCGTTATTTAAAATCCGTTTGTGAAATATCTTAAAAATGACTTTCGAGCGTAACGTTCTAATCTGGATGTGCGTGCTGATTTTTGCCAATCAGCTCGGTTTCGGTGCGATGGTACCGTCCTTGCCATTATATGCAGAAACATTTGGCGTTTCAGGGACCGCTATCGGTTTTGCAATAGGTGTGTATGGTTTAGCAAGATTCGTAATGGCAATTCCGTCTGGTCAAATTTCAGATAAATGGGGAAGAAAACCGGCCTTAGCAATTGGGGGGTTGCTAGCCACGGCTGGAAATCTATTGAGTGTTTACGCTACTGCTTATCCAGAATTTTTACTCGCACGGTTTATTGCAGGGGCCGGAGCTGGGATGGTAGTGACCACTGGATCCGTAATATTAGCTGATATTACAACACCTGCTCGGCGGGGTCGAATAATCGCTATATATCAAGGAACCTTCATTTTTGCGGTCGGAATAGGGCCATTACCCGGAGGCTATCTTGCTCAAAATTTTGGGCTCTTAGCACCATTTTGGTTTTGTGCATTAGCCAGCTTTTTGGCAAGTTCAATAGCTCTTTTAAAAGTGAAAGAAACCAGACAATTGGCTAAAGAAAAGGAGATCAAAGGGACCATACTACCTCCTTTGAAAGATCAACTTAAGATATTATCTAAAAATACAGGGTTTGTTCTCGTGAGTGGGATTGCGCTAGCACACGCATTAACAAGAACAGGTGGTTTATTTAATATCGTCCCAATCATAGGCAGCTTTAAAATACAACTAGAATATGACGAAATTGGAATAGCCTTGGCGGTTGGCAGTTTATTAGGGCTTTGTGCTGTTTACCCAGCTGGCGTCGCTGCAGATCGCTGGGGGAGGAAGGCAATTATTGCTCCTTTTACTTTTTTGACTGGAGGGTCTTTCTTACTTTTTGCAAGCGCAGACTCTTTTCTTGGATTTGCCTTAGCGAATGCGTTATGGGGTATCGCGTCCGGAATTGGGGGTTCCGCCCCAGCAGCGTACGCAGCAGATTCGGCCCCACCAGGGATGAACGCCTCTGCCATGAGTCTTTTTAGGATGTTAGGTGATATCGGTTATGTCGTTGGACCTGTGATACTTGGGTTTATTGTTGACACTCACGGAACTGACATGGCGCTTTATCTCGCTGCGATAATTTTGTCAGTAATCGGTGCGTCATTCGCACGATTTGCTCCAGAGTCTTACCGGCCAAAAAGATAAAGTTGGCAATAGTATAAAATTTATATGTAAAAACTTACTGAAGCATTAAACTTGGAAAGTTACCATCCAAAAAGGGGAATTTGGCATGTTGAATCTTAATGATAAAAAAACAACTGGACCTGCAATTCGGTTAAACTCGGCCGATAACGTATCCATCGCATTAACTGAGATCAATTCCGGGGCAAGACTGCCAGATACCAATATTGTAACACGAGAGATAATACCTCCCGGATACAAGATCGCCATCTCCGATATTTTAAAGGGTAATCCTATAACGAAATACAATGTAACTATTGGTTTTGCAAAAGATGACATCCTAGCAGGAACGATGCTTCATAATCATAATATTGAATTTAAAGAATTCCACCGTGATTACGCATATACGAAAGAGTTCAAGCCATTGGAGTTGCTCCCAGAAAATAAGCGAGCAACATTTCAAGGGTATTTGAGACCAAATGGTAGCGTGGGGACACGAAATTTTATCGCGATTGTCTCTACAGTTAATTGCTCCGCCACCGTGGTTCATGCAATAGCAGATCACTTTACAAAAGAACGTTTAGCAGCATACCCAAATGTGGATGGTGTCGCTGCTTTTAGTCATGATACCGGTTGTGGTATGGAAATGACAGGAGAGCCTATGGATTTACTTCATAGAACTCTCGCCGGTTACATAAGGCAACCCAATGTGGCCTCAAGTTTAATAGTTGGATTAGGATGCGAAAGGTGCCAGGTCGGCGGCCTTTTCCAGGCACAAAAGCTCGAGCCTGGGCCCAATCTGAGAACTCTTGTAATGCAGGAGTCTGGAGGAACTCGACAAACAATTGCTAATGGGATCGCTATTGTCGAGGAACTCTTAATAGAGGCCAATAAGTGTAGGCGACAAACCGTGTCTGCGAGCCACATAATGGTCGGATTACAATGCGGTGGATCAGATGGGTTTTCGTCCATTACAGCAAACCCTGCACTTGGCAAAGCAATCGACATTCTTTCTCAACATGGCGGCACCGGAATACTTTCAGAAACTCCAGAAATCTATGGTGTCGAGCACACTTTGACTACGAGAGCCGCATCAGTGGAGATAGGAAAGAAGTTAATTGAACGTATACGATGGTGGAAAGATGAATACGCTGTTGGTCGGGACGTACAAATTAATGGAACTGTCAGCCCCGGCAATCAACATGGCGGACTTGCTAACATTCTAGAAAAGTCTCTTGGATCATCCATGAAAGGTGGGACAGGTCCATTGATGGATGTTTATAAATATGCAGAACCGGTTAAAACACATGGGTTCGTTTTTATGGATTCACCAGGATTTGACCCGGTCTCCGCTACAGGTCAAATCGCTGGTGGAGCAAATATGATTGCCTTCACGACTGGTCGGGGTTCATGTTTTGGGGCAAAACCGAGCCCATCCATTAAACTTGCCACGAATACCCCAATGTTTAAGCGACTAGAAGAAGATATGGATATCAACTGTGGGGCTATACTTGACGGAGAAGTTGATATGGAAGCCATGGGACAGAGAATATTCGAATATTTTCTGTATGTGGCATCAGGCGGCAAAACTAAGAGCGAGCAACTAAATCTAGGGCGACATGAGTTTATCCCATGGAATATTGGGATAACAGGCTAATATGAGGACAGAATATAAAACCATTGTTGAGGCTCATCTTCTTCTATGCTTTTACTTTTTCCCCTGATGGATCATAGAGCGGTTTTAGGCTTGCGTCAGCTTGAACCCGCACCCCGGCAACATCAATTTCATAATTAGCATCCAACATCTGCTTCACAGTAGCCCCTGGTTCACAAGGGACATAACCCAAGCCTACTGATCCACCAAGATAATGTCCGAAGGCGCCTGAGGTGATCCGACCAACAGCTTTCCCATCTTGGTAAATAGTCTCGTTATGATAAAGCAAGGGAGATGGATCACGCAGTTTAAATTGCACTAATCGCCTACTAAGCCCTTGATCTTTTTTTTCTAAAACTGCATCTCGACCAATAAAATTTCCAAATTTACTGCTTGGCTTATTCAATTTTACACAGAACCCCAGTCCTGCCTCAAGAACATGATCTTCGTCGGTTATGTCATGGCCAAAATGTCGATAACCCTTTTCTAATCGGCAAGAATCAAGTACATGCATGCCACAGAACTGTAACTCTTTATCACCTCCAGACTCTAAAATAACATCAAAAACATGTCTAGCCATATCCGTTGGAACATATAACTCCCAACCTAATTCCCCAACATAGCTAATACGGTGCGCTCTTGCTAAACCCATCCCTATTTCTATTTCTTTCGCAGTTCCAAATGGAAACTCATCATTAGATAAACTATCAGATGTTATATCCCCTAATAAGTCTCGGGATTTTGGCCCCATTAGAGAGAACACAGCCTCTGCACTGGTTACATCTGTTACAACGCAATTGGCTTCGTCTGGTATATTCCGGTTAATCCAAGACAAGTCTCGGACAGTAGAGACAGCCGCCGTAACTATTAAAAAAGCAGTTTCGGCGAGCCTTGTTACAGTCAAATCAGCTTCTATCCCCCCAGAACTATTGAGCCATTGGCCATAAACTATTTTCCCGACATCCACGGCAACATCATTTGCCATGAGTTTTTGCAACACCGCCTCTGCATCTTTTCCTTCAACTCGAAATTTTGCAAAAGAAGTTAAGTCAAAAAAACCAACGCCTTTTCGAATAGCCAGATGCTCTTTTGCTGCATAGCCAAACCAGTTTTGCCTTTTCCACGAGTACTGGTACTCAGCGTTTTTTCCTGCCTTTCTATCGCTCATGGGCAGGAACCAATTTGGTCGTTCCCAACCAGCAGCCTCCCCAAAACATGCCCCAAGTTTTGAAAGGTCATCATGAATTGGGCTTTTTCTTATTCCCCGAGCGGACTCATATTGTCTATATGGAAAATGATCGGCATAGAGTAATCCAAGGGTTTCCTTGGAACGATGGAAAAGATACGTTTTGTTACTCTGGAAACGTTGCATACGGCGGATATCCACATCCCATAGATCAAATGGAGGTTCTCCCGCATCCATCCATTCCGATAAAGCCTTTCCTGCCCCACCCGCAGATTGAATTCCAATGGAGTTAAATCCACATGCCATATAAAAGTTTTTTAAATTAGGAGCTTCTCCAAGCAGATATCTATCATCAGGGGTAAAACTCTCAGGGCCATTGAAAAAAAGTTGTATTCCAGCTCTCTCGAGAACTGGCATACGCTTTACAGCTGCTTCCAAAATTGGCGCAAAGTGCTCGATATCCTCAGGCAATTGATCAAAACAAAAATCATCCGGAATACCACCCATCCCCCATGGCTTAGCATTCAACTCAAATGCTCCGATCAATAATTTGCCTGCGTCCTCCTTATAGTAGGTAGCTTCATCTGGAATTCGAAGAACAGGTAAATCACGCTGCAATTCGGAAATTGGCTCCGTAACTATATAAAAATGTTCACTCGCATGAAGTGGGATATGGACATTAGCCATGCGACCAATATCACGCCCCCACATACCGGCACAATTAACAATATATTCCGCCTTGATCATACCGTTAGTGGTTTCTACCCCTGTGACATATCCGTTAGCTTGCTTGATACCAGTTACTTTAACATTCTCGTATACTTCAGCACCATGCTGACGCGCTCCCTTGGCTAATGCTAAAGCGATATTTGTTGGATCGGCTTGTCCATCACTGGACAGAAAAAGCCCTCCTACAGAATCCAAAGTGTTTAGAAGTGGATATCGAGCTTGAACTTCTTCAGAAGATAATATGTCAGCTGCAATACCAAAATTTTTCGCCATAACAGCGCCACGAGTGAGTTCCTCCATACGTTCTGATGTAATAGCAAGCGATAGTGAACCATTTCTTTTATACCCTGTTGCAACACCTGTTTCTACTTCTAAACCGTCATACAAATCACTCGAATAAATTGCCAATTTTGTCATATTGAACGTAGCTCTGAGTTGACCAATTAAACCAGCAGCATGCCATGTTGTGCCACTAGTTAATTGTTTTCGCTCCAAGAGGACTATATTTTTCCAACCCAGTTTTGCCAGATGATAAGCAACAGAGCAGCCTATAACACCGCCACCCACGATCACCACTCGAGCCTGACTTGGAAAATTAGTCATTGTACCTTCCCGCCCCTATTAACTTATCAATTCTAAATTGTATTCAGCGGCCTTAAATTACGCAAGTGACCCTTGGGACTCAATTTTTCGAGAACGTAAATAAAAGTAAATAAAGACAATCAGGTTGATAATATTGAAGCAAAAGCCGCCCAGAAAAGCAAATTTATAGGATCCCATCACGTCATAAATATGACCAGCCATCCACCCTCCAATTGCCATTCCAACCGCAGCAAATCCGTATTGTGCGGCGACGCGCCATCCAATTTGCGTAACAGGAAACCACAACCGAAGTATCATTGGATAACAAGGCATAATTCCTGCAAACCCTATACCAAAAAGCGCCGCTGCAATGTAAAGACCTAAAAGACTGTCCACCCAAGCAAAGACAAGCAACATAGTTGCCTGACTAGCAGACCCTATGAGCAGAGTGGGAACAGGTCCTATCCGATCTGAAAGCATACCAAAACAAATTCTACTAATGAAGCCGCAACCCATCATAACCGATAGTAGCCCTGCGGCACTCGATGCAGAATGGCCTAAATCAGTACCGTAACTAACGAGATGTACAACAGGCATAGCCATCGCTGAGCAACAACAGATAACTGCCAGCCAAAGCACAAGCTGAACGCCGTTAGAAGATAAGCCGAGAACACGTCCGTCATTACTTACCAATTCACTTGGATAGTCTTTTGGTAACTCAGGAGGACGCGGCCTTATTAGCCAGGTCAAAGGTAGCATAGTGATAAGGGAAAACATCGAAAAATAAAAAAAAGTCTCGCGCCAACCAACCATGTCATTCAAAACTTGGAATATCGGAGGCCACACAATACCTGCTAACCCTTGCCCCGAGGCTATTATAGCAACAGCTAGACCTCGCCTTCTATCAAACCAACGAGTAGCATTTGCGACCAAGGGGGCGATCATGGCCGCTTTTCCAAATAAACCTATTAGAATTCCATTTGCAATCCATAAGCCCCAACGATCCTGGGTAAAACTTGCAACGAAAGCGCCCAAAGCAATCATTAGGGAACCGAATACCGCAGGCCCCAAAATTCCTTTTCGGTCCATCCATAACCCCATAAACACACCGCCGACGCCAGCCCCAATCATCATGAATGAGTAAGCCAGAGATGGAACCCACCGTTGTTCGCCAAGATCGGCCGCTATGGGTTTTAAGGCGACGAAAAGTATATTAGGAGCGCCAAGGGCAATCGTATTTAGAAGTAAGGAAGCCACTATGATAACCCAGCCATAGGGAATTTCTATGCTCGGTATTTTCTCTTTGATCATGAAAAACTCATCCCGCGTTTTCTGGTACAAGTTAAACAAACAATACCTGAACAGCAGGATCGAATTTTTGGACCAACGATTACTGGTGATCTCTAAGATCAACGTCATCAAAAGGCAAATTATTTTTTCATAAACGAGATTTTTTGGTAAAATTTAAATTGCAATTTGTTAGGATGGTGAAAGGTAACGTTACAATCATCTACCAAGTTAATTTAATGTAAAAAAGCGTCTTTTAACTATAAGGAGAAAATCGATGTCTATTGGTTTTAGAATATTAAATAGAAAACGAAAAGTTGAGCCTGAGTTAGCTAGTAAATTCTTAGAATTACCAGTGGCAAATGTTAGTGACAGCATGTGGAGAATGACAGCTGGCGGGCCGTTATTGCGGCCAATGCATAAATCCGGTCAAATGGCTGGTCCAGCATTGACCGTTAAATCCCGACCGGGTGATAATCTTATGCTGCATAAAGCGATAGATATGGCCGAACCTGGCGATATAATAGTCTGCGATGCTGGTGGCGATCTTACCAATTCTCTTATGGGGGAATTGATGCTTGCTCACGCGGTTAAACGCAAAGTAGGCGGATTTATTTTAAATGCAGCAATAAGGGATGCATTAGCATTTTTAGATGTTAATTTGCCAGTTTTTGCTGCCGGTGTGAGTCATCGAGGCCCATACAAAGATGGACCGGGGGAAATCAACGTTCCAATAGCAATAGACGGAATGATAATCGAACCTGGTGATCTAGTTATTGGGGATTGGGATGGTGTTCTTGCAGTTCCATTTGAAAATGTTCAAGAGGTTTTAGATCTCACAATTGAAAAACAAAAGGCAGAAGTTAACCAAATGGCCGAGTTTGAGTTGGGCACCAGTGACCGGTCGTGGGTGGATGAGACACTGAAGGCTCGTGGGTGCAAAATGCCGTAAGCACTGTTTACTATCTCTGTAGAAAAACACAAAATATTTTTGAATGTTAACCTCAGGATAAGAGCCCTGCACGACTATCTAGAAACTCTTCGAAACAGCCTACAGCTTTGTCGATATCAGCATCGACCATCGGCAATGATAAATTCAACATTCCCCGCCTTGCATGATAAACGCCAGCATTTATCATGTCTAAATGAAGTAGGTCGCGCTTTCGATTAGCAATTGGATCATTGACAGGACGAAGGATTGGTTTTTCTGTAAAGTGGACCGTGTTCATCGAACCAATTCCTGTAATTTGCAAAGGCAAGGCTCTGTCCTCAATACTATCGATCAAGCGCGTTCTAAAGCTATCTCCTTTTGCATTTAATCGTATACAAGCCGCCGGTGTAAAAAGTTGAGTCAAGCCAGCTAAACCAGCTGTCATAGTCATTATATTATTATTAAAGGTTCCCGCGTGAGGCCAAGCTCCAACTGCTTTCGGATTGAAACCCTCCATTATATCTAGCCGTCCGCCAAACGCACCAAAAGAGACGCCGCCACCGAGGTACTTTCCCAACGTGATCAAGTCTGGTGAAATCTCTAAATCACCGTGTCTACCTCCGGGCGCTAACCTTGACGTCATCACTTCGTCAAATATCAATAGTGCTCCTGTTTCCTCTGTAGCTTCTCGAAGAGTTTCAAGAAATTCTCTGGATGCTGGTATACAACCACTAGAACCCATCATTGGCTCTACGATTACACATGCGAGTTGATCACCCTCTCTTTTTATTACTTCACGAGCAGCGTCTGGGTCATTATACGGCACGAGAACCATTTCAAAAGGAGCATTAATAGGCGATGGTGCCGCAAAATATAATACTCCTCCATGGTACCCCCCCTGCATGGCCATAACTTTAGGTCGTCCAGTAAAAGCTCTTGCAGCGCCGATAGCCATCAGGTTGGCTTCCGTTCCAGAATTTGTGAACCTAATCAAGTCAAGGGCCGGAAACCTATCTACAAGCGCTCGAGCAAGCCTCGCCTCCATCATGTTGGGCCCCCCCAGCACGATCCCATCCCTAACCGCAGTCTCAATTGCAGACTGGATAATTATATTATTATGACCATAAATACCTGCTGTGTATTCACCTAGAAAATCAACCAATTTATGACCATCCGCATCATAGAGATGGGCGCCTTCACCTTTAGAAAAAGTCAATGGATAGGGCGCATAATGCAATACAGTGCGTGTATTTCCACCCGGCATTACCTCCGAAGCACTGGCGTGCATTGCCGCACTTTTTAGATTGCGTTGTTTGAATTTCTCCTCCGCCTCTGCATAGGAAGTTTCCAAATCTGCATTGCTTAATAAAGTACTCATGTCACTCCCCTATTCTCAAAACGCCGAAGCCGCCATACTCAAGACTATAAAATGGTATAAATTATTGTAAATTATTTTTTAAGAAATACCGAATTAACTAAAATACCCCTTGTTCCAAACCAGTATCGATTAGCTGTATCAAAAACCTTAACCAATTGTGCTGTGTTTAAAAAACCCCATTTGATTTATAATTAATATAGATCTAAAACATTAAACTACTTGTAGTGACTGCTACTATATTAGTCGAGGATAGATTAGATGATACCGCGTTACTCCCGTCCCATTATGGCAAAAATTTGGGAACCGGAAAACCGCTTCCGAATATGGTTCGAGATAGAGGCACACGCATGCGACGCACAAGCTGAGTTGGGTGTAATTCCAAAAGATGCCGCCAAAGCTGTCTGGGAAAAAGGTGGGTTTGACGTTGACCGCATAGATGCAATAGAAGCTGAGGTAAAACATGACGTAATTGCATTTCTTACCAGTCTTGCCGAATATGTTGGTCCCGAAGCACGTTTTGTTCATCAAGGGATGACTTCCTCAGATGTTCTGGACACGTGCCTCTCAGTACAACTCAGTCAATCTGCTGATATTTTATTAGATGACATAGATAATCTTCTGGCAGCTTTAAAACGACGGGCTATAGAACACAAACTGACTCCAACTGTAGGGAGGAGCCATGCTATCCATGCAGAACCAACTACATTTGGCCTCAAATTAGCTGGTTTTTATGCAGAATTTAAAAGAAATAAAAATAGACTTCAAATAGCTCGAGACGAGATTGCAACCTGTGCAATTTCTGGACCCGTTGGTACCTTTGCCAGTATTGACCCAAAAGTAGAACAACACGTAGCGGACAAACTTGGACTAAAGATTGAACCAGTATCAACACAAATTATCCCTCGTGATAGACACGCTATGTTTTTCGCAATACTCGGCGTGATTGCAAGTTCTTTAGAACGGCTAGCAGTTGAAATTAGACATCTACAAAGAACAGAAGTTAGAGAAGCTGAAGAGTTTTTCTCTGCAGGACAAAAAGGTTCATCATCTATGCCACATAAACGAAACCCAGTCCTAACCGAGAACATAACTGGTTTGGCTCGATTGGTGCGTAGCCATGTCATTCCAGCCCTAGAAAATGTAGCCCTTTGGCACGAGCGCGATATCTCTCACTCTTCCGTCGAACGTGTGATCGGACCGGATGGCACGATAGGCCTAGACTTTGCGCTAGCACGGATGACGAATGTTATAGATAAGTTGATTATTTATCCAGAAACCATGCAGTCCAATCTGGATAAATTGGGGGGGCTTATCCATTCCCAAAGGGTTTTACTTGAGCTAACCCAAAAAGGCATGACAAGGGAAGAATCATATGCTGCAGTGCAACGCAACGCCATGCCTGTTTGGCTTGAGGGTAAAGACTTTCGTGATCTACTAAAATCAGACAAGGCCATAAAAAAATATCTTAGCTCCAAAGAGATTGATAGTCTCTTCGACATGGCTTTCCATATGAAGCACATAGATACTATTTTTTCTCGTTTATTTGAGGAATAAAAAGAAAACTCCTCTCAATAATTTTTATTGGATGCCTAGTTTTGTAATACTTCAATAGAGCGTCGAACGCGTATTCTTTCTGTTGTTATGCATACATCTAAACATAACACCTCCACGCCGACGGCTAGGGCATGGCTGAATGCTTTTTGATAAGCCGGGTCGATGTCACCCGCAATACGAAACTGGTCACAATCCATTCGTTGCACTAAATAAACCATCACCGCTCGATCGCCTTTGACAACCTGATCTGCCAGTTCGTAAAGATGGCGGGCCCCACGCGTCGTAACTGAGTCTGGAAACTCCGCCAACCCAGGGATAACGTCAGTATCCCTTTTCAAATGAACATTTTTGATTTCAACCCAACATCGGTCGCGTGATGGGTCCTCAAGCAATACGTCAATGCGAGAGCGGCTACCATAATTCACTTCCCTTCGTAACGTTTCATAACCAGCTAATTCTGATATCTTTCCCTCGATTATAGCCTCCGAGACAATGGCATTTGGGTACCCAGTATTAATCCCAACTAATCCATTTTGTTCTTCAAACAACTCAAAAGTAAATGGAAGCTTACGCTTTGGATTATCCGATCGGGAAAGCCAGATTTTTGTCCCCGGCGTCATCAACCCTGTCATCCTGCCGGGATTAGGACAATGTGCTGTAAGCTCAGTTCCATCCTCTAACACGACATCTGCTAAAAACCGCTTATATCGCTTTATCAAAACTCCAGGATGAAGTGGACGAGGCAGTTCCATGATGTTATCCAATAGATATCAAAAAAAATCTACCCTTATTAAGAGATGTGAAATGGCTTCTGACGATAACACCATCAATATAGTTACTGCTGCTTTTGTTATAATAGGCAATGAAATATTATCGGGTAGAACAAAAGATGTAAATTTATTCTTCCTTGCTTCTGAGTTATCAAACATTGGAATAAGACTCGAAGAAGTTAGAATTATAAAAGATGATCATAATGTAATAGCGGACACAGTCCGTATTATGAGAAAACAATACGATTATGTTTTTACCTCTGGGGGAATAGGCCCTACCCACGACGACATCACATGCGACTCAATAGCCCAGTCATTCGACTTAGAAGTTTATCATCATCCCGATGCTGTTCAGCGCATGTCAGTCCACGCACAAAAAAGAAATGTAGAGTTAAACGAAGTACGAATGCGAATGGCACGCACACCTAGGGGTGCAACTTTAATTCTAAACCCTATATCAGCAGCGCCTGGGTTTACAGTTGAAAATGTTCATGTAATGGCTGGGGTTCCTAGTGTGTTCCAGGCAATGGTCAAAGAATTATTACCCACACTTAAAACTGGAACTAAAATACACTCTTTAACGGTGGTTTGTGATCTGGGTGAAGGTTCTATAGCGAATGGACTCGAACAGATTCAAAAAGAAAAACCCAATATTGATATAGGAAGCTATCCTTATTTTAGATCTGGCATCTATGGTACTGAACTTGTCTTGCGAGGAACAAATATCAGCGATTTAGAGATAGCTGCAGAATCAATCCGACAACTTGTGTTAGAAAATAACGGTCACCCGACAAATAAAGAGGACAAAGAATGAGTATTAGCTTTAGTCAAAGAGTCTCAGGTACAGGGCATATCACTACAATAACCTACAATCGTGAAGAAAAATTAAATAGCTTGAATGCCGTTGGTATCCAGGAACTGCACGAAGCATTCATATCTCTGCTTAATGATGAGGACCTAAGAGCAATCATATTGACCGGTGCTGGATCTAAAGCATTTTTTGGAGGAGCAGATATCTTTGAAATGAGTGAATTAGATTCTGATGGTGCAAGAAATTTTATAACCTCGTTGCATAAACTTTTCCTCACTATACGTACACACCCCGTTCCTGTAATAGCACGAATTAATGGTTATACACTGGGTGCAGGTATGGAACTAGCAGCGGCGTGTGACCTGAGAATATCCACAAATACGGCTATATTTGGAATGCCTGAGGTTAGGGTTGGTTTACCATCTGTTATTGAGGCGGCGCTGCTGCCTCGCTTGATTGGATGGGGTAAATCTAACTATCTCGTATTAACCGCAGAGAATATAAACGCAACAACGGCCTATGAGTGGGGATTTCTGGAGTCTATCTCTACCGAAAACGATTTAGAAAAACAAGTAACTAAAATTTCTAACGCAATTGCTTGTTCTGGGCCCATTGCCGTTCGCAGTCAAAAAACTTTAGTGGCAGAATGGGAGCGATTGTCATTAGAAGATAGTATTCATAAAGGCATCGACGCGTTTGAGAAGGCATACAAAACAGACGAACCATACCAAATGATGCAGCCGTTTTTAAATCGAAAAACAAAGAAATAGAAATATGACCTATAGCTCTCAGAGTTAGGAGGAGAAACGTCTTACCGCCTCTGGATCAAACGAAAACCCCATCCCTGGGCGGTCCGGAATTAGAATATCACCATCAATCATTTCTATCTTTTCCTGGAATAGTTCAACAAACCATGGCATATGCTCTGCATAGTTGACATTTGATACACTTCCACACAGTTGTAAACTGTGTTCTGTGAAAATATGAGGACTTACAGGAATATCTACCGCAGCGGCCATATTAGCAACTTTAAGCCACTCCGACACACCACCGACACGCTCTAAATCAGGCATCAAAATATCTGCAGCACGCCGTTCTATCATATCTTGAAATCCGTACCGGGTATATTCAGTCTCTCCACTTGCAATCGGCGTATCGAGTTCTGCAGCAACCATAGCCGACCCTGCCAAATCATATGCTTGAACTGGTTCTTCAAACCAAACTAAATTGAATTGTTCCAGCCCCCTACCAAGTTTTATCGCCTGATTTACCGTCAATCCCTGATTAGCATCAACCATCAAATCAACAGATGGGCCAATAGTTTCTCTTACAGCAGAAACCCGTTCTAAATCCATGCCACTATCAGGTAGGCCTACTCGCATTTTTATTGCCTTAAACCCTTCTTCCACAAAAGACGTTGCCTGGGTCTGCAAATCTTCAATACTCATCGAAGTCCAGAGTCCCCCACTAGCGTAAGCTGGTATTCTATCCCTTGCCCGCCCTAGCAAACCGCTAACTGATATACCATAGTATTTACCCTTGATATCCCAACAAGCCCAATCAATCGCTGCTAATCCAAAAATAGTAACGCCTTTATGCCCAAGAAAATTAATTTCTTTCCACATATCCACATATAGAGCCTCAGTATCTAGAGGATTTTTATTTATTATTATTGGCTCGAGCGCTTTAATCATTGCTTCCAATACAGGCACTTTATGCTTGCCTATTACCCAAAGATAACTCTCTCCCTCCACGTCTTCATCTGTTTTTACCCATACCAATAATCCTGCAACGCCTGTTATATTATGTATCGAAGTCCCAATTGGTTTTTCAAAAGGGATCTCTATTGTTTGAGTATGAATAGCAGTAATTTTCATAAAACCTCTCCCCAGTATTAGTCATTTATTCAATTGTTTGAACTATTGTCAGAAAGCGCATTTACCAGCAAGGTGCCAAATCCCACCATTTGAGGGCTAGTTCCTCTATAAGCTCCTATAGCCTGCAAGACCTGCTGCTTCTGAGCTTCATTCAACGGTGGTTCCTTTTCAGGAAAATCTAAATTGCCAAAAACCTCCGAAGCGGAGCAAAAAATATTATCCGCAATTTTTTTACAAATATTTAAAATAACAGGATCATGTAATAACGGCCTTAATTCATCAGCAACATATCGCAGATACAACGGCCATCTAGCAAGAATTCGATAAATACCGGGAATGAATGTTTCACCAGCTAATGTCGTCGAGAATATATTTAAAACGGTCAACTCTCTTTCAGTCATATCTTCCCAAGAAACCATTTTTGGTAAGAGCAATAGTTCAGATGGTAACGGAAACTCATCCTGTTTTTTAGCCGATATGTTTATCTTTTTTCCTAATAAAAGATGCTCCAAACAGCCCGCAAACACAAGGTTTATCGGACTAACCCTGGTAAAAGTAAGACATGTCTCAATGATTATATTCTTTTCTACACAATCTATTTTCATTGCAGCCAGGTCTTCTTTAGATAAAGGCGTAAGTGGCTTTAAACCGGAGACATCGACATGCTTCCATCCAGTATTTTGCATTAACCCAGTTTCAAAAGCAGGTAGAGTAATATTCCAAATCCACTCTAAAAGCCCTGGATATGTTGCTAGATGCCTGAACAGTGACGAGACATACGGTGCCGCGTAATATTTTCTTATTTCTTCATATATTTTAGCTACAGAGCCTCGAGCATCTGCTTCAGATAGCTCTCGCATTCTATCCATAGTGCTTTCATCCAAAAAAATTGCTCTTGAAAATGTAATAAGTTAGGCTCAATACTAAACCGTAAAGTGAGTTTAGATACAGAGGTTAATTTAATTATGGCCCTGCCAAATTGCGAATTAAAAGGTATTGACCATGTTGTAATTCGCGTACACCAATTAGCTCCAATGTTAGCCTTTTACTGTGATATTCTCGGTGCAAGCTTGGTGAAGAAAAACCCAGAAATTGGGCTTTACCATGTATCCATTGGAAATTCGATGATAGATTTAATTCCAGTAGATGGGGCACTCGGGTTAAAGGGGGGAGCCTCTCCTGGAAAAGAGGGCCATAATGTCGACCATATTGCGATAAAAGTATCACCCTTTGACGAAGAAAAAATAAAAAGTTATTTGTTAAGCCATCGGATCGAAGCAGAAGAGGCTGTGATCCGGTTCGGCGCAGAGGGAAATGGCCCATCAATTTATATTCGAGATCCTGAGGGAAACGGAATTGAACTGAAGGGTGTTTAACTAAACCCCACTTTTCACTTAAGTTTGCTACTCAGCCGCAGTTTTTGCTAATTCCGGATTATCGAATATAGCACGCAACTGTTTTTCTTGCGATTTTGCCTCGATGATTGCTTTTTCCTTAATATGACCATACCCCCTGATTTTTTCGGGTATACTCGCTAACTCTACCGCGGCTCCGTGGTTATCCCTAGTTAGTTTTGATAGGACTGTTTCCATCAGAGAAAAATAATCTTCTATTAACAATCTTTCTTGCCTGCGTTCAGCTGTCTTACCAAAAATATCCCATATTGTCCCCCTCAACCCCTTTAATTTTGCTAAAATTCGAAAGCAGTGAATTAACCAGGGGCCATAGATTTGCTTTTTCAAATGGCCAGTAGAAAAATCACGTTTAGAGATAAGAGGTGGTGCTAAATTAAATTCAATCTTGAAGTCACCCTCGAATTGCTCATTTAGTTGCCCTAAAAACGTACCGTCGGTATAGAGCCTAGCAACTTCATACTCATCTTTATATGACATTAATTTAAAAGCATAACGTGCCGTAGCTAGCGCAAGACCCTCGAAACCAGGGGTAAGGTTTTGCTCCGCATCTTCAGCTTTGCGCACCAGGTCTTCATAACGCTTAGCATATATGGCATTTTGATACTGTGTAAGAAATTCTATTCGCTTCTCTTTTATCTCTTTCAACGACGATGCTATTTCCCTATGAACAGGTTTAGCTAATTTTGGCGTCGCTAACTTCTCTACTGAAGTTAAATCATGCGCAGCCCGCCGCCCCCATAAAAGTGCCTGTTTATTGAAATCTACCGCTACTGCATTTAATTCTATAGCCTGCTCAATAGCCTCCAGCGACAATGGCAGCTGCCCCTTCTGGATAGCGTAACCAAGCATAAATAAGTTAGAGGCTATGCTGTCACCAAGTAGATTAGTGGCTATTCTTGATGCATCTATGAAATGCGTCGAGTTCTCTCCAGCTGCTGTTCTAAGCGCATCTTTGAAGACAGCACTAGGAAAAGGTAAATCTGGATTACTTGTGAATGCACCAGTCATTGTTTCCTGTGTATTTACAATAGCAGTAGTTTCCTCTTTGGAAACCTTAGATAAGCCTTCCACGCTGGCCGCGGTCACCATATCGCAGGCTAACATTAATTTAGCACTGCCCGATGCTATTCTAACCGCATGTATATCTTCCGGTCTTTTTGCTATTCTTATATGGCTTATCACTGCACCGCCCTTTTGTGCCAGGCCAGCCATATCAAGTACCGATACGCCTTTTCCTTCAATATGCGCGGCCATACCTATTAAGGCTCCAATGGTTACAACCCCAGTTCCACCAATTCCTGTGACAATGACGCCATAGGGTTGCTCTAGCTTAGGTTGTTCTGGTGTCGGCAGTGCCTCAAACAAATCGGCACCAGATGTTTCCGTAGCCTTATTTTTTTTCACTTTTCCGCCGATCACATTCACAAAGCTGGGACAAAAGCCTTTTGTACAGGAATAGTCTTTGTTACATGCGGACTGATCTATTAATCGCTTTCGGCCATATTCTGTTTCTACTGGTGTTACAGAAACGCAGTTGGAAGCAACCCCACAATCACCACAACCTTCACAAACTAGCTCATTAACAAAAATTCGTTTTGGGGGATCTATCATAGTACCACGCTTACGACGGCGGCGCTTCTCAGCAGCACAAGTTTGATCATAGATAAGGATCGAAAGACCCTCTATTTCGCGCAAATCTTTCTGCACGTTGTCCAGCTCGTCCCTATGATGAATACTGGCGTTTTCAGGCCATTTTGTTCCAATAGGATACTTATCAGGGTCATCTGCACACACTCGCACTTGCTTCGCACCTTCAGCAGCAACTTGCGCCGCTATCTGAGGGACCGTAAAACCACCATCAGCTGGCTGCCCACCAGTCATAGCCACAGCATCATTATATAAGATTTTATAGGTTATGTTAACGCCAGAAGCCGCAGCCGCACGAATTGCTAAAGCACCTGAATGCGTATAAGTACCGTCACCTATATTAGCAAAAATATGTTTGGTCTCCGTAAAAGCAGCCTGACCTATCCAGGGGGTACCTTCGGCCCCCATATGGGTAAAGGTAGATGTATCGCGATCCATCCAAACCGACATAAAATGGCATCCTATGCCTGCAGTGGCACGACTCCCTTCGGGAACTTTAGTGGATGTATTATGAGGACACCCAGAACAAAAGTACGGTGTCCTGGCAAAATCAGTTTTACTTTGAACTAACTGAGCTTCCCTAGCCTCCATGATCCGAAGCTGTCTTTGTATTTCACTGCCTTGATCAAATAATGCTATGCGTGAGGCGATAACACTGGCTATTTGGTTAGCCGTTAGTACACCTGCAGCAGATTGAAGAGGTTGTTGTTTCTCGTCTAACTTACCGACGATGCGCGGACGTTTATTTGAAGGGTAATTATATAATTCCTCTTTCAGTTGATTTTCTATCAATGGGCGTTTTTCCTCGATGACTAAAATTTCCTCTAAGCCTTCTGCAAATTCATGAACACCCATTGGCTCTAGAGGCCATGGCATCCCAATTTTATAGAGACGAATCCCAATAGCATCCGCTTTTTCTTCTGTGATCCCTAGGTCCTCAAGTGCTTGTCTAACATCAAGGTATGACTTGCCAGTTGTCACTATTCCCAACTTAGCCGTGCTACTATCCATAACTACTTTATCTATACCGTTAGCTCGCGCGAAAGCTCGGACCGCATTTAATTTATAATTATGAAGTCGATGTTCTTGTTCAATCCAATCATCAGGCCATCGGATATGAAGACCATCCGCGGGCATATCAAAATCAGGCAATTCAATATTTATACGATTTGGGGAGACATCTATCGATGACGAGCTATCCATATTCTCTGCTGTTGTCTTAAAAGCCACCCAACATCCAGAAAATCGCGACATTTCAAAGCCCAAAACCCCATAGTCTAAAATCTCCTGCACACCCGCAGGATTTAGGACTGGAATACTTGCATCTACAAATGCGAACTCACTTTGATGAGGAACCGTTGATGATTTTGCGGCATGATCATCACCAGCGATTAATAAAACACCGCCATGCTTCGATGGTCCCGACATATTGCCATGTTTAAAAACATCCCCGCAGCGATCTACTCCTGGTCCTTTACCATACCAAATACCAAATACGCCATCGTACTTCCCGCCCTCAAACAAATTAGTTTGCTGGCTTCCCCATATTGCTGACGCAGCTAGGTCTTCATTCAAACCTGGTTGAAATTTTATATGATTATTTTCTAAAAATTTTCTGGCATTCCAGAGCTGCTGATCATAACCGCCGACTGGTGAACCCCGGTACCCCGAGATAAACCCCGCTGTGTTTAATCCATTAAGAACATCACGCTGACGTTGAACCATTGGCAGACGTGCCAACGCTTGAACACCAGTGATAAAGACGCGTCCCTTATCAAGGGTATATTTATCATCTAACGTAACGGCAGCTTCAGCCATGGACTTTTCCTCTACTAATAACTTGCCCGTTAATACCCAAACCCATTACTGATGGTTTACGAATATACACATAAGATAATGTGTTTATTTAATCAGATACGCTTCAGCACGCATATATTCTAACAAAGCGTCCCACCATGAAATAGTACTACTATTTATTTTATCAATAAAAGCAAAAAAATCCTCTTTAAATCTATTTCTAGTGGTCTTTGCCCAGAATGTAACACCCTAATTTATTTCAATCCTACTCGCTTTATACTCACTAATAGGGCATACATAGGGTATTTAATACTGGAGTGAGTTGATGTCGGTCTTAGTCACGGGCGCTGCTGGTTTTATTGGAATGCATACTATCAAGGCTTTGCTTGAAAGAGATGAGCAAGTCATCGGTATAGACAACATAAATGACTATTACGACCCAGCGCTAAAATATGCACGCCTAGCACAGATTAACAACGATACGAATTTTTATTTCGAGAAAGTCGATTTCTCCAAACAGACATCACTCAATTTTCTAAATAAAAAGCACCCGGAAATTGATAGAATCATTCATTTAGGTGCGCAGGCTGGGGTCAGATACTCAATAGATCATCCAAATCAATATGTGCAATCCAATCTATGCGGCCAACTAAATATACTTGAATTCTGTAGATCTAAAATGATAACCCCTCATACCTTAAAAAACTTTATTTATGCTAGTTCTTCCTCCGTGTATGGGTCAAACACGAAAATTCCATTCTCTGAAAACGATAATACTGATCGACCAGTTTCATTCTATGGCGCCACAAAAAAAGCGGGGGAGATAATGGCCCAATCCTATTCTCACCTCTATCAAATTCCTTCGATTGGTTTGCGATTTTTTACTGTCTATGGTCCCTGGGGACGTCCAGATATGTCACCCTATATTTTTACAAAAAGTATATTAAACGACCTACCTATAAGAGTATTCAATGAAGGCCAGATGATGCGAGATTTTACTTTTATTGAGGATATAGTCTCAGGAATCATAGGTGCATTAGATACTCCACCAAAAACTTTGAATGAAACACCACCTCATAGAATTTATAATCTTGGTAACAACAAACCTGTATCACTCATGGAGTATATAAATGTCATAGAGAAGGCTTGCAAAAAAAAGGCTATTATAGATTTGCAACCGATGCAGCCTGGTGACGTGATAAAAACATATGCAAATACCAGGGAAAGTGAGCAAGCTTTGGGGTATGCCCCTACTACTTCAATAGATGTAGGGATACCCAAGTTTGTTGATTGGTACTTGTCTTATCATTCTTAAAAGTTGTCATAATTACTAACAAATACAATCGATCTTAATCCTCTACCCCCCCATTTTTAACCAAAGTCGCTAATTTCAAAGCGTCATAGTCATTCTCTATTTTTACAGCTAAATTAGCTGCCTCGGAATGCAAATTCCCGCTACAATACTCAGGTTGGGACTTTCTCCAAAAGGACAGGTAATCGGTGCTATCAGATAAGCTTGACTTCATTGCGGCAGAATCTATTGCAAGAGCAAACCGTTTATTCAATTCTACCTTCGCGGTTTCTCTTTTTCGACCCTTACCATGTTCTGCTATGACCTGGGCGGGTATGTCACGCCAATACACAATAATTAAATTAGCCATTGGACCTGTCCAATTAATACCTAGACTGCATTCCCAAGGCAACAAACTTGCCAAGTTCACTGTAACCTCGCATACGACGTTCATACTTGAGGCCAAGAAGATGAGCGGCTTTTATAGCCTTGGACTCCAATCTACTATCATTCGTCTGGGCTATATAAATTAACTTTTTATAATGCTGGAAATATTCTGATAACAACTCAGGAAACCGGTCTAATCCCAATCCCTGAAAAATTATCCTATCAAAGTGACGGGCCAGGTAGTCGGTTAAATAAAAGCATCCTGGTTCATCAGCATGCGTCTCATCAAATTCCTCTTTACCCATAAAAAATTCATAACAATGAGGTCCAGGGATTCTTGAGACCCCTTCTTTTTTTAATAACTCATCCAATTCACCGCCGGTACCACAGTCACCATAAATAACAAATATACAGTCGAAACGTTCCTTAGCCGTCTGAATTTTAGCCCTGATAGCAGGAGTAATTTTCTCTGGAGAATTATGCCAACTTGCAGGTAAGCAACTAATTTCCATATTCGAAAATTTATTCAAATTTTTTATCGCTATTACCTCCCGCGCTAGCGCTCCACAGGTTATAAATAAGGTTTTTGATGTATTCATATTTTTTACTAAATTTGTTTGCATCTCGCCATCACCAATGAAAAACAAGCACCACTTTCTGGATCAACTTAAACCCATTGTCTTTATATAATTGAGCTTCAATTACTTTGCATTCATTCTAATCGAGTTAGATCCTCTTCTTTTTTCGATAAGTGCCTTCGCTATTTCGACCGTAACCGCAGCATCTCTGCAATAAGCATCAGCTCCTATGCTTTCTGCAAAATCTTCGTTTAAAGGAGCCCCTCCAACCAAAACGATATAATCATTTCTAATTCCTTTTTCCTTCATAGTTTCGATTACTATCTTCATGTAAGGCATAGTCGTGGTCAGCAATGCTGACATACCTAATATGTCTGGCTTATGTTCTTCTAAGGCTTCCAAATAAGTTTCTACGGGATTATTAATACCTAAATCAATAACATCAAAACCAGCGCCCTCCATCATCATAGAGACTAAGTTTTTACCAATATCGTGGATATCACCTTTTACTGTTCCAATAACCATCTTGCCTAATTGAGGAGCTCCTGTCTCAATTAGAAGTGGTCGTAGGATAGCCATACCACCCTTCATAGCTCCCGCAGACATTAAAACTTCAGGCACGAACAAAATCCCGTCTCTAAAGTCTATTCCTACGATGCGCATTCCTTCTACTAAAGCCTTCGTCAATACATCGTAGGGAACCCACCCACGCTCTAGTAGAATATTAACCCCTTCTTCTATTTCTTCCTTAAGGCCATCATACAAATCATCATGAATTTGCTCAACGAGTTCTTCATCACTCAGTTCTGAAAGGATTATCTCTTCATCATCGGCCATCAGAATTATCCCTGGCTAAAAAACAACGATCCCTCAATTTTCTTTAAAAAACTAGCAATACTGCGACACTTTGTGTCGCGTCCCGAACAAATTTAAGGTTTAGGTTATTTTTTTAATTCTAAAATTTTTTTTTACGCACGTTTACGCTTGTAAAGTCCCTCAAGTTGATCGGCATATAACTCGGAGATTTTATGTCGTCTTATTTTGAGTGTTGGGGTCATCAATCCATTACCCGTTTGAAAAGCTTCACGAGCAACAATCATATGCCGGACCTTTTCTAATTGGGATAATCCAGTATTGATCTCAGAAATGATAGATTGGACTTTTGCTCGAAATGTTTCATCTTTTGAAAGTTCCAATAAGCTCTTATTCTCGTTATGGTCCTTACACCATTCGCCAATAAATTCCTCTGAAGGTACAATGAGAGCTACTAGATATGGTTTTTTATCCCCATATACCATCGCTTGACTAAATTCGGACCTGAGTGTGATAGTGGCTTCAACACGCGCTGGTGCAATATTATCCCCCCCAGAATTCACTATAATATCTTTCTTTCTATCTGTGATCTGCAAAAATCCATCGTTCTGGATCACACCTATATCTCCAGTGTGTAACCAGCCATCTACTATCGCTTCATTGGTCGCTTTTTTATCACGCCAGTAACCATTCATCACAAGTTCCCCCCGAACAAGTATCTCTCCATCTTCGGCTATTTTAATTTCAACTCCCGCTAGAGCCGGCCCTACTGTTTCAATTCGGATATTACCTGGCCTATTACAGCTTATAACTGGGGAAGCTTCTGTCTGGCCGTAGCCTTGAAGTATGTTTATTCCAAGTGACAAGAAAAAGTCGCCAATTTCTGGATTAAGAGCAGCACCTCCTGAGACAAACGTTTTAAGTTGCCCTCCAAACTTATCTTTGACTTTTTTACGCACTAAATGATTAAGTAATCTATTTTGTAGGTCCTCAACCCAACTCATCTTGGAGTTTAGGCTCTGGGATTTTTTTCCTAACTCTACTGCCTTAAAAAAAAGTCTAGCCCTCACTCCTCCTGTTCGCTCTACACCTTTTTTTATTCGGTCATACAGTGACTCATATAATCTAGGCACAGCTGTCATTATAGTTGGTTGAGCCTCTAAAAGGTTTTGTGCAACCTTATCAGGTCCCTCTGCATAATAAATTTGAGCCCCAATTGAAATGGGAAAGTATAGGCCACACGTGTGTTCATAAGAATGTGATAGGGGCAGAAGTGATAAAAATTTCTCATCTCCGAGACCAAAATCAGTCAATAAGTCAAAGGCCGAAAAACAATTTGCCAAAATGGACCCATGCGTAAGCATTACACCTTTAGGGTTACCTCCTGTCCCTGAAGTATAAATAAAACAAGCAAGATCAGTTCTTTGAATTGATCTACATTTTGCACGAATATCATTAGTGTTTTCGGTTCCAGATGTGAGCATACTGTCCCAAGCTAAACTTTTTAACCCACTACCTTCCTCCTCTAGAAAGTTATCAATCGTTATTACCGTTTTACACAATGCGCTCTTCCTAGCCGCACCACCAAATATTTGCATTAGTCCCTTAGTCGATATAAAGGCTGCCTTAGCCTCTGAATGCTCCACAACATAGAAATGGTCATCTTCAGTGTTAGTTGTATAAGCAGGGACGACAATTGCTCCGATCGCCGTGATTGCCAAATCTGCAATCACCCATTCTGGACGGTTCTCAGAGACAATTATGACACGATCCCCCTTGCAAATACCAATAGCTATAAGACCATTTGCGACCTTACATACTTCGTCAGCGACTTCCTTATACGACTTCGGATTATATAAACTATCTGTTTTTGACCAAAGAAACGGCTTTGATCCCCACAAATCTGCTTGATCGAAAAACATGGTTGCTAGATTGCTTAACGCCTTATAATCCATTATCTACTCCCAGCACCCTAATATCGCCGCACAACCAGAACAGCAGCTAAATAAAAATGAAACTATAATATCAAAAGGCTTTTACTCCCATGAAAAAAATCGAACCCGTAAACCTTTATTCAAATAACAAACCAGCCAACCTACCAGAGTGGGATTTGTCCGACCTTTACCCAGGAGTAAAGTCGCAAGTGTTAAAAGAAGATCTTGAAAGATTGATGCTTAATGCTGAAAAATTCAAAAAAAAATACCAAACCAACATAGCAGAAATATCCGGAACTAAACTCGCCCACTGCATTATTGAGTTTGAAAAAATTGAAGAGAATATTAGTCGCATAATGTCATACGCTCAGTTGGTCTACGCGACAGATATGTCGGACTCTAACAATGGACAGTTCTATCAATCGATGCAAGAAGCTGTCACAAAAATAAGTAGTAAACTTCTATTCTTCACTCTGGAAATTAATCGAATTGAAGATGCTGAATTAGATAAAAAATTAGAGTCCCCAGAGCTATCGCATTTTAAGCCATGGATCCGCGATATTCGCATTTTTCGCCCTCACCAATTGAGTGACGAGTTAGAAGAAATGCTTTTAGAAAAAAGTGTTACAGGGCGGTCGGCCTGGGTGCGCCTTTTTGATGAAACAATGGCAAATCTAAGATTCAAAATAGATGACCAAGAACTAACGATAGCAGAAACGCTTGACCGACTATCCCACAAAAATAGTGACAAAAGAAAAGATGCAGCTGAAATCTTAGGAACAGAATTAAATAACAATATTAAATTATACTCTCTGATTACTAATAGCTTAGCAAAAGATAAAGAAATTGAGGATAAGTGGCGATGTTATGCAAAACCTGTCTCATCACGGAACCGAGTCAATCAAGTAGAAGACGATGTTGTGGAGGCCCTTGTTACAACTGTTACAAAGAGTTATGAAAAGCTTTCCCATAGATATTACAAACTCAAAGCTGAATGGTTCGGCGTAGAACAATTGAATTATTGGGATAGGAATGCCCCTTTACCGAACGATAGTGACACAATAATAGAGTGGAAAGATGCAAAGAGAATAGTGTTGGATTCGTATAACTCTTTTTCTCCAACGCTAGCAAGTATAGGTGCAGAGTTTTTTGATAAAAATTGGATAGATGCTCCACCTCGCGCCGGCAAAGCCTCAGGTGCCTTCGCCCACCCCACTGTTCCAAGTGCACACCCATATCTCTTATTAAACTACCAAGGGAAATCTCGTGACGTTATGACCCTAGCTCATGAACTTGGTCATGGAGTTCATCAAGTCCTTGCAAGTCAACAAGGACATTTAATGGCTGACACCCCATTAACATTGGCAGAAACAGCGTCAGTGTTTGGGGAAATGTTAACGTTTCAAACATTACTTAAAAGTAAATCCAGTCCCCAAGAACGCAATATAATGCTCGCATCAAAGGTAGAAGATATGCTTAACACAGTGGTGCGACAGATAGCATTTCATGAATTTGAAACAATTGTTCATGACCAACGCCGCCACGGAGAATTGACCCCTGAAGCCATAGGGGATGTATGGATGTCGGTGCAAGAACGAAGCCTTGGTCCTGCAATTAAACTCGAACGCAACTACGCTTCATTCTGGTCCTATATTCCCCATTTCATCCATTCCCCATTCTATGTCTATGCTTACGCATTTGGAGATTGCTTAGTAAACTCCTTATATGCTGTGTACGAAGAATCTAATGAAGGTTTTGCTGAAAATTATATTGAGATGCTTCGAGCCGGAGGAACCCTTAGGCACAAGGAGTTGCTGCAACCTTTCAATCTAGATGCAAGCGATAGTACCTTTTGGGCTAAAGGACTTTCTTTGGTTGAAAATTTTATTGACCAACTGGATGACGGTAAATGATGTCGACGTCAACGAATATGGATCGACTTAATTCTTATTTAATTAATTTTCCACGTACCCAATTAGCTAATACTCCAACTCCTCTAGAAAAAATGCCCCGCCTGTCAGAAAATATTAATGGCCCTGTGTATTTCGTTAAACGAGATGATTTAACTGGTTTTGCTGGAGGAGGTAATAAAGCTAGACAATTAGAATACTCGTTTGGCGATGCCATAAAAAACGGTGCCACTATGATATTAATCACCGGGGCGGTTCAATCAAATTATGTCAGAAGCGCCGCCGCCGCCGCCGCTAAACTCGGTTTAGCCTGTCATGTCCAATTAGAAAATCGAGTTGGAGGGATGCCAGGCATTTATCACTCGTCCGGGAATGTCCTCTTAAATAAAATTTTTGGTGCTAGCTCATCAACTTTTCCTATTGGCGAAGACGAGGCTGCGGCTGATACCAATATCGCCGGTATTGCCAAGGGTTTTATCAAAAAAGGTGAAAAGCCATATCTTTTAACTCTATCCGCCGATACCAAGCCATTGGGTTCTCTAGGATATATGCGATGTGCAGGAGAGATTTTGGATCAAATCAACGACCTTGAACAACCAATAGATGCAATAGTTGTAGCCAGTGGAAGCGCTGCCACACATGTTGGTCTTTTATTAGGTTTACGCTTATTAGGCTCCAAAATATCTGTGCACGGTATTTGTGTTCGCCGTGATACGCATCAGCAAATTGCAAGAGTGGAAGGAATTACACGTCTAGCTGAAGACCTCATCGGTTGTGGAAAGCTAGTGGAAGATGATGATATAAGATGTCATGACGATTGGCTAACCCCCGGCTATGGGAAAACAAATCAAAGTGTTTACGAAGCCATGGCATTAGCGGGAAGCCTAGAAGGTATAGTTGTAGACCCAGTTTATACTGCTAAGTCTTTAGCTGGCGCTATCGGTCTATACAGACAGGGGTTATTACATAAAGGCCAAAGAATCCTTTATCTGCATACTGGCGGAATGCCAGCATTATTTGCCTATGAGAATGAAATAACAACCTACTTTGGCTGATGCTCAATAAGCTGAAATATTTTTTTTGGATCTTAGCTTATGAATGGAAAACTCCCTCCATCAGACCAACCGATAAAAGGAATTGCGCTCGCTATTCTGGCGACACTTCTGTTTGCTTTTCTTAATTCGATGACCAAGCACGTATCTCAAGTTTACCCAATGGTAATGATACTTTGGTTTCGCTATTTATTTTTTGGAGGTTATGGCTTAGCAATTGGCTTAAAAACTCACAGAAAGCGGGCATTTAGCTCATTAGTGCCAATTCTTCAGATTACTCGCGCCTTGCTACTTTTAGCTGAGATCGGAGTTTATGTTTTTGCATTCAGACATTTACCATTGGCAGAAATATCAGCTATTTCGGGAGCCGGTCCAATAGTGACTATGGCTATGTCCACCCTTATTCTAAGGGAAGTCATCAGCCCACGACAATGGCTCATTGTGGCTTTCGGTTTCATCGGTATCTTTATTATTGTCAAGCCAGGGTTCTCATCATTTAACCCTTGGATGTTAATTCCTTTGTTTGGAACATTACTATGGGGGCTCTATCAGGTTCTGACTCGTCTAGTATCTCAATATGACGGAGCTGACCGCACCACCTTATATACAGGCACGGTAGGTTTCGTGATTTTGTGTTCTGTTCTTCCTCTCTACTGGTTACCCATCGATATCAATTGGTTAGGGAAATTCTCCGTTTTAGCGATCCTTGGAGTAGCAGGCCATTCAACATTGATTAAAGCACTCACCATCGCACCGGCAAGCCTTTTACAACCATTTTCCTACGTAAATATGGTCTGGGCAGTTTTATTTGGATGGCTGTTCTTTGATACTATTCCAGAAATAACAACTTTTATTGGCTCTGGAATAATAATTTTTTCAGGGGTTTATGTGTTCAAATTAAAACAAAAAGGCACTTTATAAAATTACTCACTGGGATACACTGAATTTCAGGCACAATATCTATAGATAAAACAACAGCTTTGCTTGAGCGGGGATCAAATGTACGTTGTAATATTTGAGGTTGAACCAAAAACCTCCGGGATGAACGACTATCTTAGAATCGCTGCCCAGCTTAAAGAGGAACTTGAAAAAATTGAAGGCTTTATTTCGATAGAAAGATTCCAAAGCTTAAATGAACCAAAAAAACTATTATCGTTATCAACTTGGGAAAGTGAGGCCGCTATAACACTTTGGCGAAATCAATTAACGCATAAATCAGCCCAGCGAGAAGGTCGTGCTTTTTTGTTTGAGAACTATCGTATCAGAGTAGCTAGTGTCACCAGAGACTATGATCTTTCAAGCTCACCTTATGTATGAAATTCAATTATTTTTTGAGTTTTAACTTTCTCTATGACGATTTTAGCCTATTTTACTTTTTATGGATGAAACTGAAAATGACTCGTTAACTGGCCGTCTGAAAAGATATGCAAAAGTCACTGGGGCGGTGGGTGGCTTAGCTGCTCGTGCAGCAGGGCAACGATATCTAGGTTTGGACCTTGGGAAACAGGAAATGCCAGCCGACCTAAAAGCGGCATTAGGGGGTCTTAAAGGTCCAGTGATGAAGGTCGCGCAAATACTTGCCACGATACCAGATGCCTTACCCGACGAATATGTTAAAGAACTGAGGCAGCTTCAATCGAATGCTCCTAGTATGGGCCGACTTTTTGTGAAAAGGAGAATGTCCTCCGAATTAGGGCCGGTATGGCAAAAGAAATTTAAATCTTTCAATAAAGAAGCAGTTGCTGCTGCTTCATTAGGGCAGGTGCATAAGGCTGAGGTACTAGACGGTCAAACTGTTGCATGTAAATTACAATACCCTGATATGAACTCGGCGGTGGAAGCCGATCTAAAACAGCTACGCTTTGCTATGTCCATATACCAAAGATATGACAATGCTATTAATGCCTCTGAGATTTACAAAGAATTATCGGCCCGTATTCGCGAGGAACTAGATTATGTCCGTGAAGGCTGTAATATGGCATTATATCGACTAATGTTGCAGGAGGAAACCACTGTTCATATTCCAGATTTGATCCATGACGCATCTACTGATCGTTTGTTGACAATGACCTGGTTGGAAGGGGCCCCCATTCTGGATTTTATAAAGCAGAACCCTGAACTAGAGATGAGAAATACGATAGCACAGAACATGTTTCGTGCTTGGTATGTACCCTTTTACCTTTTTGGAATAATCCATGGAGATCCGCATCTTGGCAACTACTCCATACGGCCAAATGGAGATATCAATCTCTTAGACTTTGGTTGTATTAGAGTTTTTCCACCTACTTTTGTCAAAGCCGTGATAGATTTGTACATGGCTTTGAGGGATGGCAATGAAGAGCTTGCTGTAGAAGCATATAAAACATGGGGATTTGAAAATTTAGATCGTGAGACAATCGAAGTTCTGAATTATTGGGCCAAGTTCGTATACTCTCCTTTAATGGAAAATAAAGTCCGTCGAATACAAGAGACAAATAGCGGTGTTTATGGCAAAGAGGTCGTGGAAAAAGTACACAAAGAACTACGTCGATTGAATGGGGTGAAACCACCAAGAGAATTTGTATTGATGGATAGGGCTGCTATTGGATTAGGGTCTGTCTTTCTACATTTGAACGCAGAAGTTAATTGGTACAATATTTTTCAAGAGCTTATTGACGATTTTGATGTGTCACAAGTAAGCAAACGTCAAAAAGAAGCATTAGATGCTGCCAGCGTTCCAGCTTCTCTCTAGTATAATCAATTTTACTATAGGTCCTTTTTTCTCAGATAACTCAAACATATGGACATTCAATCACCCACATTTTGAGTAGCCGCACGAAGAACATAGATCGCAACCCTCCTGTCGGATGAGACCAGCCGCTCCACATTGAGAACACTGACTAAAATCACTTTCGTTGGCGCTAGTCAATTGTCTTTTCTTATTGAATTCTAGCTCCAAATTGTCAGTATCTCTCAGAAAGCCAATATCGATCATATGTTTTTCGATAACGCCACCTATCGCAGCCAATAGGGAGGGCACATAGCGCTTATCCACCCAGGCCCCACCTCTCGGATCAAATACTGCTTTTAATTCCTCGACCACAAAAGACACATCACCGCCTCGACGAAATACTGCGCTAATCATTCGCGTCAATGCTACAGTCCACGCGAAATGTTCCATATTTTTTGAATTTATAAATATTTCAAATGGCCTTCTTCTCCCCAGTTGGACTATATCATTTAGCGTAATATATATAGCATGGTTACTTTCGGGCCATTTTATTTTGTATGTTTTGCCGTCCAACCCGCCAGGCCTATCAAGCGGCGCGGACATAGGTATTATATTATAATCTTTCTTGAAACTTTCATGATCAATACTGGGGGTTTCTTTTTTTATTTCATTGGTTTTAGTTGATAGGACGGACCCTGTGATTTTGTTAGGACGATAGGTCGTACATCCCTTACAACCTAGATCATAAGCTTTTTGATATATATTTTCGAACGCCTGAAACGAAATATCCTCCGGACAATTGATCGTTTTTGAGATTGAGCTATCTATATATTTTTGAACCGTACTCTGCATTACAAGGTGATCTTCGGGTCGAAGAGACTGAGTACTCACGAATGCATCAGGTAACAAATCCTTTTTTCCCTTGAGATTTAGATAAATTTGATAGGCATAATCATAGACCGGTTGAATACTCTTGGAGCCGTCCGGCATCAAGACAGTTCTGTCATAATCAAAAGCAAAGACGGGTTCTACTCCCGAAGAAATATTATCCGCAAGGAGTGAAATAGTACCCGTGGGCGCTATCGACGTAAGTAGCGCATTTCTTATTCCACATTCCTTTATATCCTCTTGGATTTCCTTGGGTAGCGTTTGTAAATTCGGGGTCTTTAAATAGGCGTCTATATCCAATAGTGGGAAAGCACCTTTTTCTTTAGCTAATTTTGAAGATTCCTTATAAGCAGAATCTCTTATATTTTTCATCCAAGAATCAGTAAGTATTACAGCCTCATTTGAACCGTACCGCACACCACACATTATGAGCGCATCAGCTAACCCTGTCACACCAAGACCTATGCGTCTTTTCTTATGAGCTTCCTCTTCTTGTTCGGGTAAAGGAAAACGCGAAACATCGATCACATTATCTAACATACGAACTGAGATTCTTACTAATTCGCACAGCTCTTTTAGATCAATGTTGGCACTAGTCTCAAAGGGGTATTTTACTAATTTAGTTAAATTTATAGATCCCAATAGGCACGCTCCATACGGAGGTAGCGGTTGTTCTCCACAAGGGTTGGTAGCTGATATTTTTTCACAATATGATAGATTATTTAGAGCATTTATTCGGTCGATAAATATTACCCCGGGCTCTGCGAACTCGTATGTTGATCGCATAATTTTATCCCAAAGTTCCCGAGCTGAAATTGTTTTAAATATTTTCCCCTTAAACAGTAAATCCCAAGCTTTATTGTTACGAACTGCTTCCATAAACTCATCCGTTATTAGAACCGAAAGATTAAACATCCGAAGAAGTACAGGATCTCTTTTAATCTCTATAAATTCTTCTATGTCAGGATGATCACAACGAAGGGTAGCCATCATAGCTCCCCGCCGAGACCCTGCACTCATAATTGTTCGACACATTGAATCCCAGACATTCATGAAAGATAGGGGTCCGGAGGCATCCGCGCCAACCCCATGAACAGGAGCACCTTTAGGGCGAAGTGTGGAGAAGTCATAGCCAATTCCACCACCTTGCTGCATTGTCAAAGCAGCTTCACGCAACCCCAAGAATATACCAGACATATCATCTGCTATTTCCCCCATCACAAAACAGTTAAAGAGTGTTACTGACCGTTTCGTTCCCGCACCAGAAAGTATTCTTCCTGCTGGTAAAAACCGTGAGTCTTGTAATGCGTGATAAAACTTTCGTTCCCAAAAAACTGAGTCTTTCTCTACCGCAGCAAGAGCTTTAGCAACCCGTTTCCAGGTGTCTTCCAGTGTTCGATCAATAGGGCTACCATCAGCATTTTTAAATTGGTATTTTTCCTGCCATATTTTTTTTGAAATATCAGTACTAGTTTCCATGCAACAGCCAATTATATGTTCTCATTTTGTTCTCAAGAGAATAATGTCATAAATATCTTCTGGCAAGTTAAACAATCATTATTACTTACGAAATAAGTTTAATAAAAAAAGCTCTTGTCCAAGTGAGCATAAATTTATGGTATTCGGTTAGTAATAAAAGCATTGAACCTGGATGCCACCACCACTCGGTTAATATGACATTATTTACAACGATTGGATATTCGAGAATTTTTAACTTTGGTGCTTTTAAACTGAACTCTAGGTGACTACGTTTCATATGATAGTTGCTAGTGACTAAAAAAATTGATTTTATATTATTTTCTTCTATCCATTTGACACTTTCAACCGCATTACCTTGAGTATCAACGGCAAAATAGCCCAGTTTTACGCAACATTTGATATATTTATAATCTAAGCCAATAGCCTGATTTTCAGAAAGCTTCTGCATATCTGAAAGTGTTACAGAAGCATTGACACCAGAAACGAATAGTAGCTTCGAACTTCCTTTATCTAATAACTCAAATCCAGCAGCTAACCTTTTCACCCCACCAGTTAAAACAATAATAGCATCCGCTTTTGAGTTTCTCTCTTTATTGATAAGAGGAACTGACGAGAAAAAATGTAAAAAACAAATCAGCCACAGAAGAAATAAAAGTGCCACAAAAGACACCGAAACGCGCCGCAAAATTGAGAAAGATCCTGCAAAACTATTCATTGCAATCGACCAATTACTTTCTTTTAATTTTTTCTAATTAAAATTAGCACAGAAGCCCTAACTGTCACTAAAGAAAAAATGGTAAAAATTAAAGGAGTGGAGGCTATCAAACACCAATCCCATAATATTAGAGTTGTGCCACCATTAAATAATTTTTCTGTTACAAGCGATGGAAAAAGGTTGTGTAAATGTTGATGGAAAACGAAAATAGTTAAAATTGCTATACAGGTGCCCAGCAATGCGGCAGGAGCAGTTACTTTTAGAATATATACCTGACAAATACGACCAACGAACTCACTTCCACCTCCAATTAAATGAATTAAGCTTATAATCTCTTTATTACTGGAAATAGTCATAACAACTGTAAAAATGATAGATGTAAGACATACTATTAAAATTAAGCCAAGGAACACCCAACCCACATCTCCCATCATTGTTATTAATAACGCCAGATTCGTCTTCCAGCGGCTATGATCATCTAACGAAACACCAGGAACTACTGCTTTAATTTGTTTTTCTAATCGGGGAACATTGACAGCTTTATGTAATTTTATTTCCAATAAACGAGGAAGATTGAGATCTTTCAAAGCACTTTCACTAAGCCAACCACTGAGTAATTTCAAGGTTTCTTGCTTATCAAATATCTTTATTTTACTGATACCAGGGATTCCCCTTAATATTTTCAGAGTCGACCCTAGTCTAGTAATGTTGTCATTAATTTGTGACTTCAAATCCGCTTCAGGGACTTGTACGGTAATCACGTTATCAACAACATGAATCCATTGTTTTGAGAGTGAGTTCGTTAACAGTACAGTAACCAAAGTTATCACTGCCAAAAAAATCATACAAACAATAATCCACGCTAAGAATATACTTGCACCTCTATTTCTCAGCATTGGTGTCACTCATTTCAGTAAACATAGATCCCAATAATTATTTCTTAAGACACAGAACCCGCGCATTGGTTCATTATTATAGTTTTGATATCAAACTACCATCTACAATATGCAGGACAGGATAGTTAAAATCATTAATTAAGTTTTCATTATGCGTTGCGACTACTACGTTTGTTCCGGCACGATGGAGCTCTTCAAATAAATACATTAATCGTTCGGCGAGCTTATCATCTACATTACCAGTAGGCTCGTCAGCTAATAATAAGCTTGGCCGAGCTATAACAGCTCTAGCAATAGCAACACGCTGTTGCTCTCCTCCAGACAATGCCGCGGGAAAAGTCTCTAAATGATCTCCCAATCCAACCCAATCTAAAAGTTCAGGCACATGTCGCCGTATCACCTTCTCTTGCGCACCAAATATTCTCAATGGCAGGGCCACATTTTCCCTAATACTTATATTTTCAATTAAACGAAAATCTTGAAAAACTATCCCTATTCGTTTTCGCATATTAGAAACTTCAAAGCGCTTCAAACCTTTTATATCACGGCCAAACAAGTCTACACGGCCTTTTGTTGGAGCTAAAGCTAGATACATCATTTTTAATAAAGAAGACTTCCCTGCACCACTTTTTCCAGCTAAGAAGTGGAAACTGTTAGGCTTTATCTCAAAATTGATATTGCTAAGAATGGGCTTCTGGTCGATATAGCATACCTCTACATCTTGAAAACGAACCATTCTGTTAACCCTAACGTTTTGATCACCGAATACTAATTTACAAAAAATATAGCACCAAATACGACAAATAGACTGTTTTCTATTTTCTATATACTCTTTTTACATTAATTTATATTTTTTGCGTCTTATTTAATAAATATTATTCTACTATCCGAAAACACCTATTATAGATTGGACATTATGCGCATAACCTGCCCAGATTGTTTAGCACAATTTGATGTGCCAGACGGCGCTATAAAGGATACTGGCCGTAAGTTGCGGTGTGGGCAGTGTAAACATCAATGGCATCAGCTTCCAATTCCTATTTCCATTGAAGCCCCAACAGAAAATATAGTTGCATCGACAGAAAAAAAAGACCCAAAACTAGATAATCAAGGTAAAAATAATGCTTTTCATGCGCCCCCAATACCGGAGAAACACGATCTAGCGCAAAAAAAAAGCAAGAAAAAATCAACTTTCCCAATCAGTGCAGCGCTGGTAGCAATATTACTAACCACGACTATCCTTGGAGCTATTTATGGGCGATCCCAGATAGTCAAATACGCTCCAGCAACATCCCTTTTATTTGATAAACTGGGGCTCCACATACCGGTACCTGGCGAATACCTCATTATCAAGAACGTCGGCGTATGGAGAGAAAACAGGGGTGGTATGGAAGTGTTGGCGGTCAAAGGAGAGCTATATAATCCTGAAGAAACAATACAAGAAGTGCCAATAATAAAAGGATCAGAAGTTGATGTCACAGGCAGAGTATTAGCCACCGAGTCTTTTACACCAGAAGCGACAACACTGCTTCCTAATGAGACAATTAAATTTGAATACCAAACACCTTTTCCTGATGAAAAGACGGTAAGCGTAATAATTACTTTTTCTAGCGAAAGAAGAAGCAGCCAGCTTGGTTATTAAATAGCGGTCGATTTTAAAAGATTTAATTTCATTCGACCGTCCTCATGTGCATTTAATCGATCCGTATCTCTACGGTTTTATTCATCTATTAACCACTTTGGGATTGTCTCCAGTCCCATATTTTCTTGAACAGTTTGCCGTCTTCTTATTACGCTGAAACTATCTCCGTTGATGAGGATCTCCGGAATTAACGGACGACTATTATAAGTGGAAGACATCGCTGCACCGTAGGCACCAACCGATTTCACGGCTAATAGATCATTCTCTTCTAACTTTGGTAACATTCGATTTTGTGCTAAATAATCGCCACTCTCACAAATGGGCCCTACCACATCACATAGATAAGGTTTAGTATCTTGATCAAATTGTTGCACTGGTACGATATCATGGTGACCATCATAGAGTGTTGGACGGATCAAATCATTCATTGCGCCATCGACGATGATAAATTTTTTACCTCTCCCCTTTTTTACATAGATGACCCTCGTAACAAGTATCCCCGATTCACCAACAAGGTATCTTCCCGGTTCAAAACTTAGCTCACACTCCAGGTCTCCTACAGTTCCCTGAATTATATCACTAAAACTATTTAAATCTGGCGATATCTCTCCCTGATATGGAATGCCTATCCCACCTCCTAAATCTAAATGATCAATCTGAAACCCAAGGGATCTCAGGTGCAGCGTCATTTCTGCTACTTTAGTATATGCCGCCCTGTATGGCTCCAAATCAAGTAATTGCGATCCTATATGCACTGATAAACTCTTGAGTGATATATTCTCTAGCGATTTTGCGATTTTAAATATACTTGGCGCTCGAATCAAATCGACACCAAATTTATTTTCCTTCAAGCCTGTGGTTATCTTAGCATGTGTTTTTGCATCGACATCTGGGTTTACTCGCAAACCAATATTAGCCTTGACTCCAAGAGACATAGCAATCTCGTTTATTACTTGGAGCTCAGGTTCTGATTCAACATTTAATTGATAAATACCCACACTCAAAGCTTCAGCTATCTCTGCTCTTGTCTTTCCAACACCGGCAAAAACTATTTTATTTGTTGGTATGCCAGCCGCCAAACATCTATGTAATTCGCCTATAGAGACGACGTCAGCTCCCGAACCCTCATTTGCAAAAGTTTTTATAACTGCTAAATTTGGATTAGCTTTTACCGCATAGTAAATAGTTGCTCTTTGCGATTTCAAGGCTTCTCTTAAAGCCCTATACCTCTTAACCATAATTTCCATAGAGTAACAATAAAAAGGTGTATCAACGGTATTGTTAACCGTCTTCATTGAGACCCCTTCAACGAATAAGGTTTCTTTTTTATAATCAATCACGCACAAACGCTTTCTTTTAAGTGAAATTAGTTAGTAGGGTATTTCTTAGGATGGTAAGGCTTTTCATCCCCTTCTGGTTTTGGGTCCCCGCGTTTCCCACAACCGTTTATAGATACAGAAAGCATCAATATACCAATAATATAGATAAAGATAAAATAGCTGTTTATTATTCTCATCTGTATTAATCTCAGCTCTTTAAAAAACGTTGGCGAGCGGCTAAAACTGCCTCTTTAACATTACAAGGGGCAGTTCCGCCAAAACTTTTTCTACTATCAATTGATTTAGCCGGTTCAAGTATAGCATATATCTCGGTTGTTATTTTCGGTTCGACACTTTGCAGGTCACCAATACTCAGTTCCTTCAAAAGGCAATTCTGTTGTTCAGCCAATTTAACTATTGCGCCGGTGACATGATGAGCCTTCCGAAAGGGTATATTTAATACTCTCACTAACCAATCAGCTAAATCAGTGGCTGTCGAAAACCCTAGCTCAGAGGCACGTTCCATTGCTGATACATTAGCCTTCATATCCAAAACCATCCCTGTGCAGGCCGCAATACAAACTTGCAATGTTTCCGCTGCATCAAATAGAGGTTCCTTGTCTTCTTGCATATCTTTACAGAATGCAAGCGGAAGCCCCTTCATCATCACAAGGAGTGAGTTCAAGGCTCCTATAACTCTGCCTGTTTTACCACGAACTAATTCTGCTGCATCAGGGTTACGCTTTTGAGGCATAATTGAGCTACCCGTAGTAAATGCGTCCGACAGACTAATAAAATTAAATTGCGAACTTGTCCAATTTACTACTTCCTCCGCAAACCTAGATAGATGAATGGAACAGATAGATGCTGTTGATAAAAATTCTAGGGCAAAGTCCCTATCAGAGACACTATCAAGTGAATTTGCCGTTGGCCGATCAAAGTCTAGTATTCCAGCAGTCATAACTCGATCTATTGGAAAGGAAGTGCCGGCTAGCGCTGCAGCCCCCAACGGACATTCATTTAATCGCACTCGCCCATCCTTCAAGCGCTCCCTATCACGACCAAACATTTCGACATATGCGAGTAAATGATGGCCAAAAGTGACAGGTTGTGCCACCTGCAGATGGGTGAACCCAGGCATTACAGTCGAAGCAGCTGCTTCTGCCTGATCAATTAAAGCGGTTTGTAAAAACATTAGCTGTTCATCAAGTGCGTCAATAACGTCCCTTATCCATAATTTAAAATCTGTTGCCACCTGATCATTCCTTGACCTAGCCGTATGTAATCGACCGGCGGTATCACCAATAAGCACAGCGAGCCTGGCCTCAATATTCATGTGGATATCCTCTAACTCACGAGAGAAATCAAAGGTTTCCTGGTCAATTTCTTTCTCTACTTGATTTAGACCGGTTATGATTTTATCTCTATCCTCTTGTGTTATAATTTTTTGAGCAGACAACATTTCGGCATGAGCTTTTGATCCTCGTATATCTTGCTTATAAAATCTCTTATCAAAATCAATTGATGGATTAATTTGATCCATCACCTCAGAGGGTTTACCTTCGAACCGCCCCCCCCAGATTGAGCTCGCCTTAGATTTATTTTTTTGCTTTAGTAGTTTATTAGTCTGATTAAATTTTAATTTCATTTAAGGGATCTTTCAGGTGTGTTTTAGAAAAGTATTCTTAATCGCAGTAATAGTTACATTCACTTGTATACTTTGGTCCGGAGGCTCATTCACAAAAGCTTCTAATGAGACATCTAAAACAGGTGATATGAGCAAGTTCAAAGAGCAAATTCCTCGTATACCAATTCCGAAAACACCTTTTATAAATGAAGATGGTAAAAAAACAAATCTACATACACTCAAAGGAAACTGGTTATTAGTAAATTTTTGGGCTACTTGGTGCGCCCCATGCATAAGGGAGCTACCGTATATTTATAACTTAAAACAAGAGATGAGTACCTCAAAGATTAAAATATTACTAATATCTATCGATAGATCAGGTTCTAGTATGTTTCAACCAGTTTTGGATAAATTAAAACTCAAAGATCTTAAGTCTGCAAGTGACCCTAAAGCCGCATTAATGCGTTCATTACAATTATCCGGGGTTCCTACTAGTTTGCTGATTGATCCAAATGGGCTGATTGCCGGCAGCCTTACTGGCGACGCTAAATGGGATTCACCACAAGCCATAGCTCTACTAAACCGCTACATTAATAAAGATTAGAATCTCATTTGTTATTTCAGCTGAGTAGAACTTGTAACCCAAATATGTTCAATGCAACATTTGATCGGTCACATTTGGAACAATCCACCCAAAGTCGGCATGCGACCCAGATATAGACTGTTTTTCTATCAAACCGCTTGATCTATGGTCGAAAACCAAATTACTCACTTTTAATTCTTCTAACAATGCGTCAGCTATTTTCTTGTCGTTTCCACTATAATCGGAGACTGCCGTAGCTAGCAACCGTATAGCCTTTTCCCTAACCGTTCTGGTCATGGTTATTATCCTTCCTTCTAAAGGATTAAAATATGTATACAAACAATATATATTGTATTTTATATAAATGCAATAATAAATTTATATTATTTTTTTAGCGTGTTGGAATGGGTTCATCGCCCGAATAATCATAAAACCCGCGGCCTGTCTTCCGACCTAACCATCCAGCCTCAACATACTTTATCAATAAAGGACAAGGCCTGTACTTAGAATCACCCAGACCAGTTTGCAAAACCTGCATCACTGATAAACAAGTATCTAGACCTATAAAATCTGCAAGTTCTAGCGGCCCCATAGGGTGGTTGGCACCCAACTTAAGGCCATTATCGATCGACGCTACAGACCCTACACCTTCGTACAAAGCGTACACCGCTTCATTTAACATTGGAACAAGAACTCTGTTGACAATAAAACCCGGGTAATCTTGAGCCTCCGCTACAACCTTACCTAATTGTTCAGATAATTCTTTTATATCGTAAAATGTCTTCTCATCGGTCGCAATTCCTCTTATCAATTCTACTAACTGCATAATTGGAACTGGGTTAAAGAAATGCATTCCTATGAATTTATTAGGTCGGTCAGTAGTAGCAGCAAGCCGTGTAATTGAAATTGATGATGTGTTTGTAGCAATCAAGGCTTCTTTTGGTAAATGAGGTACCAGCGTTTCAAATATCTTACATTTGACCAGTTCGTGCTCAGTTGCAGCCTCTATAACGAGGTCTGTTGAACCAAAGTCATTATAGTTAGTAGTTACAACTATAGAGCTCAAAGCTCGCTCTGCTGACTCCTCCGTTATCTTCCCACGGGTTACCTGACGCTTGAGATTACGATCAATACCTCCTATCGCCTTATCCAGAACGTTTTCATCGACGTCGAGTAACACTACCTTTCGATCCGACAGAGCGGTTACATGAGCGATCCCCGCCCCCATCTGTCCAGCACCAATGATACCAATATTTTGAATCATCATTACTCCAAATACTCAGTTATTTTATAAATTAACTGTCAAAACCATTCTTAATCAACTCTTGGTCTAACTCAGGGACAGCTGTGAATAAGTCAGCAACCAAACCAAAATCAGCAACCTGAAAAATTGGAGCTTCTTCATCTTTGTTGATAGCTACAATAACCTTACTATCCTTCATCCCTGCAAGGTGTTGAATTGCTCCAGAGATCCCAACCGCTATATAAAGATCAGGAGCAACGACTTTCCCGGTCTGTCCAACCTGATAGTCATTGGGCACGTAGCCAGCATCAACTGCTGCACGGGAAGCTCCAACCGCCGCACCAAGTTTATCCGCCACCGATTCTATAATTGGAAAATTATCCCCTGACTGCATGCCTCTACCACCTGAGACTACGATCCTTGCTGATGTTAGATCGGGTCGCTCGGACGCACTTAGTTCCGACCCAATATATGACGATAACCCAGTATCTCCAGATGGATCAACAGCCTGGATAGTCGCATTTCCCCCTGTTTCCTGCGCAGCTTCAAAAGCTGTCCCACGAACAGTAATGATTTTAATTAGATCGGATGATTTAATAGTCGCCATAGCGTTACCCGCATATATTGGTCTAACAAACGTTGCGTCGTCTATAACGTCTGTTATTTCTGAAATTTGTTGCTTATCAAGAAGAGCTGCAACCCTAGGCATAATATTTTTTGCAGAAGCCGTTGCTGTAGCAAGTATGTGACTATATTCAGTTGCCATATTCACGATTAGTCCTGCCACATTTTCTGCTAACGCATTCTCATACTCCGACGAATCCGCCAACCTAACTTTGGTCACACCCGCAATCTTCGTCGCCATCTCACCGACGGCCGTGCAATTTTTACCAGCCACAAGTATCTCTATATCCCCACCAATTGCCTGCGCAGCGGTTACAGCGTTCAAGGTTGCTACGTTTATTTTCAAATTATCGTGTTCTGCTATGATTAGTATCGCCATTTTAAATCACCTTTGCCGTATTTCGAAGCTTGTCAACAAGCTCTCCAACATCACTTACTTTCACACCAGCCTCTCGAGTAGGCGGTTCCGCTACCTTCAGAATTTCAATTCTGCAACTAGGATCTACGCCCAACTCAACGGGTGTAAATTGCTCAATAGGTTTTTTCTTAGCCTTCATGATATTCGGTAATGATGCGTACCTAGGTTCATTAAGACGAAGATCCGTTGTCAAAACTGCAGGCAACATGACCGAAATAGTTTCCAGTCCGCCATCCACCTCCCGTGTGGCCTTAATACTATCACCCTCGATTTCCACCTTGGAAACAAACGTCGCTTGCCCCCAACCCAAAAGCGCAGCTAGCATTTGTCCTGTTTGGTTTGAGTCATCGTCTATTGCTTGTTTGCCAACAATGACTATTGATGGTCCCTCTTTATCTACAAGTTCTTTCAGGATTTTTGCCACCACAAGTGGTTCTATGTCGCCATCATGCACAACATGGATCCCCCTGTCTGCACCCATAGCCAGCGCAGTCCGTATTGTTTCTTGACATTGTTGAACGCCAACTGATACGGCAATCACCTCTTCAGCATGACCAGCCTCCTTTAGCCGAATAGCTTCCTCGATAGAGATTTCATCAAACGGGTTCATTGACATTTTGACATTGGCTAGCTCTACCCCTGTCTGATCTGCTTTAACTCGCACTTTCACGTTATAGTCGATAACCCTTTTCACGGGCACAAGAACCTTCATGACGACCCCTTAGCTGTTTTAAGTTTATTTCTTCAATTAGACTATTTACCTAGGAGAGCTGTATCATTATGTCAAGCATAGCCTGAATGAATACAACTTCATCTATTACTTCCAGGAACCCACAACACGTCTATGTTACCATCATCATTTACATGACGAGACAAAACAAAAAGATGGTCCGAAAGCCGATTAACGTATTTAACTGCGAGTGGATTTATATTCTCGTGTGCGGCTAGTAAAACTATTTCCCGCTCAGCTCTTCGAGTGATAGTACGAGCATTGTGCAGTAAAGCCGCTAATTTCGTTCCACCCGGCAAAATAAAAGAAGACAATGACGCCAATTTTTCATTCATCGCGTCTATCTCATTTTCTAATCTATCAACCTGGTTTTGCGCAATTCTCAATGGTGGGTACTTTGGCTTTTCTTGATGAGGTGTGCACAAATCTGCTCCAACATCAAAAAGATCGTTTTGGATCCGCGACAACATACAATCGACAGATCCTATTGATTCCATACGCGACAAACCGATCGCCGAATTTGCTTCATCAACAGCACCATATGCAACCGGCCTATGGGAGTATTTTGGGACACGCTCACCATTCCCAAGTGAGGTATACCCCTCATCGCCGCCACGAGTATAGATTTTGGTTAACTTAACCATTAGAGTTTCACCCTCAGAATTAATCTTTAGCAATAGCAAGCAAAATTACGACCAACAAGACAGCTATACCCTGAAACAAAACTCTATAGCGCATGAATAGATTTGATCTTTTAGGCCCAAGCTCTCCCCCTCGGGCCATAGTGATTAAACCCCCAGCGAGAGTTGCCAGAACCAGAAACAGAGCTACAACAAGCAAAATAATGATTAGTGTGTTCATAACCTTAACATATAGCGTGGCCCTACTACTTCGGCAATCGTCTCAAACTACATAATTTTTCCATCTCAACTATAAGTTCAACGTTTGAATAACTGAAGAAAGGAACACTAACAGTATAATTAAACACTATTAATGGTTTATAAGAGCGCAGTGCTTAATAGAGAGCGATATAGTAAGATGCACCACAACAATAATTATCTTCAATATATTAAGCGTTGTAATAATGCCGACTTATCAGACTTCGTTCCCTGGAGCATCTCGGATAAGGTAGTCGGTTACGTCAGTAAAGACACAGCCTCAAAGCTTCTAACTTTTAATCAAATATTCTATGAACGTAATAAATCTTTGCACTTATCAGAGACGTTAAACACCCCAAACCTGCGTACTAAAGCTGTTGCAAAACTGCTAGACGCCCTAAGAGCTGAGAACTTGGGCGGCAAAAAACTATACGAAAATTATGCTGTGAGAGAGAGTATAGGCCAACCTTCTTTAATGAGTATTGATAGAGGTGCCTCCACTTATTTTGGTATAATTAGTATTGGATTTCATTTGAACGGCTTTCTCACCCAGGGAAATCAAATAAAAATGTGGGTTGCAACACGGTCTGCAGATAGAGTTACGTTTCCCGGCCAACTTGATAATATGGTGGCAGGAGGGCAGCCATCCAATCTAACAATTGTTGAAAACGTAATCAAAGAGTGCGACGAGGAAGCTTCTATCCCCACATGGCTTGCGGTTAAAGCCCGATCAACCGGCCTGATCAGTTACCGAATGAGATCTTCCGGGGGGCTACGTCGGCATGTGATGTATACTTATGATCTAATAATGCCTGTTGATTTTATTCCTGAACCAAATGATGGCGAAGTTGAAAAATTTTCCCTAGTAAAAATAGAGGATATTAAAGAAATACTTCAAAAGTTGCCGGATGCATTCAAGTTCAATTGCAATTTAGTTGTCATAGATTTTTTTATTCGCCACGGATTAATTCAATCTGAAAACCCAATTTATTTTGAAATAGTTAATGGTCTCCGTTCTCCATTAGACTGATAATCGCTCAAACTAAAAATCCTGATTTTTCACCAATTAAAGTTGCACGCAGCATATGGCGAGCCTTTGTTTGGTCAAAGTCCTTAAGTGCCACATGCATTGTAGTACGATTATCCCAGCACACTAGGTCACCAGCCTTCCAAACATGTCGATAGATGTTTTCGTGTTTTGTAGCATGCAAGCAAAGGAAATCTATTATTGGGCGACTTTCCTCTTGGCTCATTCCATGAAAATGAGATACTCGCTCACTTACATAGAGGGCTCTTTTTCCACTACTAGGATGCACTCTTACCGCAGGATGAGCGATGGGTGGATTTAACTGCTTCGTTGTGGCAACTTCCGATGGGTCTCTTTCGTAAAACCCCTCAGTCAGCGATATATCGTAAACTGAATATAAGTCGTTAACTATTTTCTGCATGTGATCAGACAACGTTTCATAAGCTTTCACCATATTACAGAACATCGTATCACCACCAAGCGGTGCCGGGTTCACGCAAAACAGCATTGAGGCGGCAGCGGGTCTATCGGTATAGGAATAATCTGAATGCCAATTTCTTCCCACATTCCTTGTCTCAGAGGGTCTTCCGTTAAAGGGCTTGGTAGTGATTTCGAGTAGCTGAGGATAACCCTCCATTCTATAAAATGGGGTTGCTTCATGATTATCCAGAACGCCAAAATTTTCCGCAAAATTGATTATATCCTGAGGTTTCGCAGACTGCCCTCGTATAATAACAACATGATTTTCATGCCAAATCTCTTGAACAGATTTGACGTCGTCTCCGTTGATTAGTCCTCTGATATCAATATCAGTTATAGCGGCACCCAACGCGTAACTTAAACGTTCACAGTTAACCATGTGTCTATCTCCCGTTAGCTCAATTTATTATTGACACTTAATCCAAATACACGGTTTTCGCCGATCTCATCAATTCCGACAAATAACCTGGCTCTGTAGCACCGTTTTTAATCTTAGTCTCCATTTCTGTTTCAGCAGTTTTCAACGCACTAAGTTTAGTCAGCACCTCATCAATCTGATGAAAAGGCACAATAACAACACCATCGCGATCACAGATAACCATGTCGCCTGCCTCAACACTGACCCCGGCTAAATTAATTCTTAAACCAACACTTCCAGGTCCAGTACGCGCTGGTGAATTAGGATTGACCCCTTGGCAGAAAACAGGAAACTCCCATGGGGCAATACCAACCTGATCACGCACCATACCATCCGTTACAAAAGCTACAACACCCTTATTTTTCATCATACCGCAAACTAAGTCACCTACAACCGCGGTACTATTATAAGCGTCTGTAGCACAAACAATAATATCTCCAACTGAAGCTAAATGGAGTGCTCCCATCACACCTAAGTTGTCAGCCGGGTACGCGAAACAGGGGAGAGCAGGTCCACAAATTGTGGCGCCTTCATCGTTTAGAGGTTTTATAAAAGAAGACATAGCTCCTCTTCCACCCATACAATCGGCCACATTGCCAGTCATTGCACCTCTAAACGCCTCAATTTGCACCGTCGTTGGACGACGCTTCACTCTTTTAACAGTGAGAATAGGCGGGTCTTCAAGCATTATGCGGCTCCCATTATTAAATTATAATATCTAAGGATAGTTAAATAAATATAATTACGCTAGTAATTCAGGGACCTTTGCCCCTGGTTCGTTGCGATTTGTATCCTTGATTTCTTTTCAGATCGAAGTTCTTATTTCCACCAAGGCCGAGAGATCGTGGCGACTAGAGCAGACAAATTGATATATCATGGGGTTTCATAGTGCGATTAAAATTTTTGATAGGTTTAATTTTTTTTGCCTTCATGTATTCTTCCGCGTGGTTCATGGCAAGCGAATGGGTAAGAGCGGAAATAAAAGTGTTCGCAGATCACGCCGGAATGACAAATGGCGATATTAAGTTGAATTTTGAAAGCTTGGAGCGGAGTGGTTTTCCTTTCGCGTTAGATTGGCACATTAAAAACCCAAAAATAGAAATGGACTTTCATGATTTTAATGCAGTGGCTTTAGCCAGACAAATTACTTTATCCATTCAGCCATTTGGCACTCAATCAATCTTTGCCAAAAGTCAAAACTCTACTGTATTTTTAGTAAATAAGAAAAGGAAGTTAAAATTAAAAACCAAATTCAATATTAGCCAATTTCAGTTTTCCTTAGATCTAAAAAATGTACTCCACACTCACTTCACTACAGAGAACTTTAGTCTCCATAAAGCTGTTACCGGCAAGACAGACGAGGAATGGCGAGAAGTTTTGAAGACACAAAACTTCTCTGGAGATATACGAATTCCTAGCAATAAAAAAATTATTCAACATCATGCCGAACATCATTTCTCATTTCTCATGGCTGATGTTTCACTACCCGCCAACAACATATTGCGGGTAACAAGATTAGATCGATTATTTGGAACCTTAAGTTTGCAAGGAAAACCAGGGAAATTGTCACTAACTGATCTAATAACTTGGCGTGATAGCGGAGGAGTTTTAGATATAGAAGAGATCCAATTAGATAAAGGACCATACAATTTGAAATTTCAAGGGACCTTAGCTTTAGACGCTACATTAAAGCCAATGGGCGCAGGCACGATTACTTTTACCGGTCTAGATTTTTTTCTTGCCAAACAGGAGCAGGCTGGAAAACTGACTAAATCTCAGGTTAAACTGGCAAAATTAGCCATCCTTCTAATATCAAAACCCAGCAGTGAAAATGGCATAAAAAAGACTAGAGTGCCAATCACCGCGCAAAATGGAGAACTAAGGGTAGGCTCCTTTCGCTTGTTTGATCTACCTGGATTTATTCGCTGACGGTGGGACCTCCTGCTTAGCATCGATCACCCCTAGCCTAATTTTCCTCGTTCTGGTGAAAAGCTCCTCTAAAGTATCGGCTTCACCCCATCGAATGGCACGTTGTAACGCTGTTAGGTCCTCTGAAAACCTCTGCAGCATTTCAAGGACAGCCTCTCGATTATTTAGAAAAATGTCTCTCCACATTATTGGGTTCGATCCCGCTAAGCGAGTGAAATCTCTAAAGCCACTTGCAGAAAACCTAATGACGTCCGCCTGAGTCTGGTCCTCCAAATCATCAGCGGTCCCTACAATAGTATATGCAATTAAATGGGGTAAGTGAGAAGTGAGGGCCAATACTTTATCGTGGTAATCTGGGTCCATTTCTTCAACCATCGCTCCAATAGCCTCAAAAAGACACCTCATTTTCTTAACGGCTTTCCGATTAGTTCCAACAGGAGGGGTTAATAACCAATACCTTCCATCAAAAAGCTCTGCAAAACCTGATTCAGGACCAGACTTCTCGGTACCTGCGATAGGGTGACCAGGAACAAAATGAACATTCTCTGGGATGTACGGGGACATATCTGTGATAGGAGCGCGCTTTACAGACCCAACATCACTAACGATACACCCCGGCTTCAGATGACCTGATATACTTTCTATAATTTCAGCATAGTTTCCAATGGGTGTGCAAAGAATTACACAATCTGCTCCCACAACAGCCGCGCATAAATTATCCTCTACTGAGTCAGCAAACCCTAATTTTTTTGCTTTCGCTCTTACTAATTTATCCACGTCCGTAAGAACTAGATTTTCAACGATATATTCTGTTTTTTTGATTGCTCTTGCTATAGAGGAACCGATTAATCCAATTCCAATTAAAGTAACAGATTGGAATAAAAAATCTGGATTACTGCTCTTAGTTTCCATTATTTTCACCTAGCATGGTTGAAAAAACTAGAGATTGTATTCACAACGATTCGCATTTCTTCTTCAGTACCAATCGACAAACGGAGGTATTCAGGAGCTCCATATCCACTCATACCTCGCGTAAGGATCCCACGATTTGATAAGTACTCGCCTGCATCTTGAGCTGTGAAGCCAACTGCGTCCGGAAACCTTACCATTAAAAAATTGGTCACGCTTGGTAAACAAGTCAATCCAAGTTTTTCAAGTTCTGTCGCCGTCCATGGCTGCCAAAACGTATTGTGTTCAACTGATTTAGCAATAAAATCATGGTCATCCAAAGCTGCTATAGCAGCCTCCACCGCCACCCTGTTGGCACCAAAAGGCTGCTTGACAACTTGGAGAGCGTTGATGACATGAGACGGCGCATAAGCCCACCCTAGTCTCAGTCCAGCCATCGCATAAAGTTTGGAAAACGTTCTTAACATCACCACGTTATCTGATTTATCAACCAAATCGGAACCATCTGAATAATCATTCCTAACCACAAATTCAGCATAAGCAGAATCTATCACCAGCAAAATATTCTCTGGCATCTCGCGATGTAATCTCGCCACCTCCGTCCTTGAGAGATAAGATCCTGTGGGGTTATTCGGATTAGCTAAAAAAACAATCCGAGTCCGTTCTGTTATGCGCTCTAAAATGGCATCAACATTAACTTTAAAATTTGAGTCTGGCGCAGCAACTGGTATTCCTCCTGCTACTTTTACGGACATTGGGTACATTATAAACCCATACTGACTATGGATCGCTTCGTCCTCAGGGCCTAAATAGGCAAGACAAGTTGCCATTATAAGCTCATCTGAACCGCAGCCAAAGACCATCTTGGACGGGTCAAGATTATATTTCATTCCTATAGCTTCGGCTAGGGTTGCCGGGTCTTCCTCTGGATACCGATGCATTTCATCAGCAACGGATGATAGAATCTTTTTAGCCTTGGGACTTGGCCCAAACGCTCCCTCATTAGCGGACAAACGAATGATTCTTCCGGACTTCTTAACACTTAGATTAGGTTGATAACGTACCATTTCAGCAATAGACTGCCGTGGAGTTGGATAATTCATAAGTACCTCTTATATAAGTCAGCCATTTAGATCTATCTCACTAATCGGATTAGAAAACACGCCAATTCGAACACATTCCAAATCAACTGGAATATCCAGCCGGCCCTGATATCCATCAACAAATATGAGTTTCCAACTACCAGCGCCATCAATTATGCGCCCAACTCCTGGACGTAAATCGCCGTTAACAACAAAAACTGTTGTATCATTTCCAGATTGCTCAGGATCCTGCGCTGCAATAACAAACCCCTCACTATTGTTATTGCCACTGGTTATAACTGGCATCTTTGAAATTATATTTAATTTTTGAGTTTTATTGAAATCTATCAAGTCAAACCACCAACTTGACTTCGTTTTATCAGAGAAACCAGGAAGAATACCGATTTCAGCAACCCCACCAGCGACATCCTTCAGAACATCTAATGGGTTAGGATGAGGTAGCAGTTGCGAAGCAGTACCAACATACTCATTTGCCATGGCATAAAAGTCGGTGTCTGGCGCAAAAACAGCCGCCCTTATTTGAACTTGTTGGTTGAGATTTGCGCTCAGAATCTCGCGCCATATTCTAACAACAGATTGCAGAGATAACGGTGCCTCATTACGAGCAGCGAGACCTTGCAGTATTTGGGCCTCTCGGCCTGGTCGCAAATTCGATCCCGTATTCTTGCCTTTCGCTTGAGCGACTTCACGCCCTATTGCTATTCGACGCATAAGGAGATCATGGAGCTTTTTATCAATCTCATCTATCTCATTCCGTAAAATATGCAACGAGGCCAAGGTCATTCTCCAAAAAGCACAATATGTTTATTTTTTCTTTCGCGGGAGATAGGATTAATCCCAGAACTATACTAATGCAAGTTAATCAAATTAACTGAATTGACAAGCTTACTCTTTAATATCGCTCTTTTGGAAAGTTGACACGCGCGTTACCGCATTAAGTACTAGCTGCCTCTCTCTGCTAATCGATGGTTTAAATCTACTCGGTGCATAAATCTGTTTTATAGCCTCGATTACCAGAACTCCCCCCAGATGATTGAGCCATCTCGCACCTAGGTCCTCTAGGCTGTACCCCGAACGTAATATCACCCTCCAACGGTAAGGCGGAACAAAGAGTGCGCGGTTCACATGACCCGCTATGAACATATTATTTCTGAGCACTCGAGATAGTTGTGATACGGAATACGGTTGCCCATGGCCAAATGGAGTTCTTTCAACTCTAGACCACAAACCACGGCGATTTGGAACAATCACTAACAGACGGCCATTTCCTTTCAGCACTCTCCATGATTCATGCAACATAGCTCTGAGTTGTTCACTACATTCAACACTGTGAACCATTAAAATACGGTCTATTGAGGAGTCCTGCAGAGGTAGCTCTGCATCGTCACTCAGAATTGTCAGATTAGAATAATCGTCCGGCCAAGGCGTCGCTCCTTGCTGTGCAGGCATAACAGAAAAGACACGTTCTGCCTCGCCTAAAAAGGGCCTCAAATATGGTACCGTATAACCTAAACCCATCAAACTCATACCATTGATATTTGGCCAAATAGCCCTAATTTTTCGTCGTATTAAGCGCCTAGCAATATGCCCTAAATTCGAGTCATAAAAATTCTTTAAATCAACAATGTCGTTATACATATTTCAATACGCTACACATGACGAAATTTAAAAATTTATTAAACTCTATATGTTTTTATAACATCTGGATTCGGTTCTAATCCCAAACCATGCCCGCCAGGAACTCCAAATGCTCCATTCTTCGGATCATAGATTGAATTGGCAAATAGATCTGCTTCTGGTTCGATAAAAATACGTTCTATCATGCCACTATTTGGAATTACCTGTGCGAGGTGCAGAGTTGCAAGAAACCCAGGTCCAAAATATGGTGAATGTGGCATAATTTGAATTCCATAAACCTCACAAAGTGCTGCAATTTTTCTAAATTCGGTAATCCCACCAACCTTTGTAACACTAGGTTGGGCATAGTCTACAGCGCCTATTTCCATCATTTTTTTAAATTCAAAAACTGTACAAGCATTCTCCCCTGCTGCAATCGACAGTCCGGTTTCAGCACGCAATTTTGCTAACGCGGCAAAATTTTCTGGCGGATTAATTGGTTCTTCTAGCCAATGAATATCATATTCTTTAAACGCTAGCGCCATCAATTTGGCTTTTTCTGGTGTCCACGGACAATTTACATCCACCATTAGAGGAATACTGGGACCAGCTATTTCGCGGGCTGCTTTAACCTCAGATACAGTAATTTCGTGTAATTTAATGCTTTCATATCCCAAACTAATTGCATGTTTAACACGGTCTGTGACTAGTTCACTATCTTCATACCTGAACAGACTTGCATAGGCTGGGACAGGGGTGATTGAAGCACTACCCATCAGCGCATGCAAAGGAAGTTCTGCAATTTTTCCAGCAATATCCCAGAGAGCTATATCAAGACCTGAGATTGCAAATAAAGTAATCCCATACCGGCCAAATAAATGGAGCCCTTGCTGTAACTCGTGATTAATTTTTACAGGGTCGCGTGCATCCAGACCAATAACTCTCGGAGCAATCATGTATTTTATGGCTTCTGCCACCGGCCTTCGACATTGAAAGCTAAACGCATCACCCCAACCAACCAGGCCATTATCTGTCTCCACCTTAATCAAGCAAAAATCAAGTTTTCCCCAATTCAGGAACCCAACATCGCCCTTATTATCAACTCCTCGACTGAACGGCATTTCTAATTCTATTACTTCTATATTTCTTATCTTCATGGATCCCAGTAACCCTCCATAACTTTGGCTTACTCCTAGTCGAAAGCCTAACAAGATGCTATATCTTAATAATAGTAATAAATATTGATTATTTACCAGAGAGATTTTTATGAGCCCGTTTGAAATTATTGTTATTCCAGCCTTATCTGATAACTACGTATACATAGCAAGAGATACTGAGAGTGACACAACGGTGGTGGTGGATCCGGGTGAAGCGGATCCTGTTCTCAAAGCACTGGATAACCATGGTTGGTCTTTGACCCACATTCTAAATACCCACCATCACGGCGACCATATTGGTGGAAATGAAAAACTTATCGCAAAATATAACGCTACATTGATTGGTCCCGCATCAGAGAATGATCGTATTCCTCAAATGGATCAAACAGTCGTAGATGGTGACTTAATAGATATAGGGGGACACAAAGGGCTTGTATTAGAAACTCCCGGCCATACGCGGGGGCATATTTCCGTTTGGTTTGCAGAATCAGATGCGCTTTTTTGTGGCGATACACTTTTCGCTTTGGGCTGTGGCAGAGTGTTTGAGGGAACTATGGAGGAAATGTGGACGTCGTTGGTAAAACTTCGTTCGCTTAGCCCAACAGCAAGGATTTATTGCGGACATGAGTATACCTTATCAAATGCAAAGTTCGCACTCAGTATTGACAGTGAAAATAGCAAACTACAAAATAGAGTGAAAGATTTTGAAACAATGCGTTCTGAAGGGATGCCGACTATCCCATCCGTCTTAGTAGACGAACTCGAAACAAATCCATTTCTTCGCGCTGATGATCCTATTTTAGCAACCACGATGGGAATGGCAGGAGCCGACCCGATTAGTGTTTTCTCCGAAATAAGACGTCAGAAAGATAATTTTTAACACGGCAACCTGAAAAAAATAAGCATGTTAAAATTACGCATTTTCAATGTGGTTCACAAAGCCCTTCTGGCATTTAAAGCTTGAGCGATGGTACCGTCGTCCAAATAACCCAACTCTCCTCCAACAGGCACGCCCCTAGCTAACCACGTTACTGCAACTCCACTGTCTGATAGTAATTCAGCGAGATAGTGAGCAGTTGTTTGTCCATCCACTGTAGCATCCATTGCCAATATAACTTCTTTGATTGCATTGGTTGAAGTCCTTTTAAGCAGTTCTTGAAACCTCAATTCGTCAGGACCGATTCCATCCAATGCCGACAAGAGCCCACCCATCACGTGATAACATCCCTTAAAAACCCCAGATCTTTCTAAGGCCCATAAATCGCCAACTTCTTTAACTACACAACAGATAGATCCATCTCTATCGCTATCCGTGCAAATTCGACAAGGATTGCTTGAGTCAAAATTACCACAAACTTCACACGACTCAACCTTATTAGCTGCCTCAGCTAGAGCTACTGATAAGGGGAGCATTAAAGATTGCCTTTGTTTAAGGAGATGCAAAGCTACTCTGCCAGACGATCTTGGTCCAAGGCCAGGCAGTTTTGCTAATAAATGGGTTAGTCGATCTAATTCTTCAGTTCCAAGTGTTTTGGCCACAACATCGCTCCCACTTAAAATGGCAGGTTAAAACCAGGAGGCAAGGCAACACCACCACTCACTTCTTGCATTTTTTCTGCAACTTTTGCATCGACCTTTGTACGAGCATCATTTACCGCCGCAACGATCAAATCCTCCAAGAGGCCGACATCCTTAGGGTCGACAATACTAGGATCTATTGTGATTTTTCTTACAATCCCTTTCCCATTTAGAGTAACGGAGACCATTCCTGCACCACTTGCTCCATCGACTAATAAATTTTCCATTTGTTCTTGCATACTTTGCATTTTTTCTTGCATTTCTTGAACTTGTTTCATCATTTGGCCCAAGTTTTTCATATCAATTTTCCCAGTTAAGTATTATCTGTTGCGATATCAATTTCGTTACTTTTGGCATCTGAACTGTTACTCAATAGTGGACGAACTGCAGTAACTTGTGCACCTGGAAACGCTTCAATAACACAGGCAACCAGTGGATCCCGCAATGCTGCTAATTTAACATCTTTGTCTCTTGATATCATCTGCTCTTGGATAGTTTTTTGTCCTTCCTCCTGGACTATAGAAATCATCCAGTCTTGCCCGCTCCACTTACTCAGTAATTTACCCATTTGACCAACAAACTTTTCATCTATCTCAGCAGTTTGCATTATTTCCAATCGACCAGTGGTCATGCGAACTGGTCGCACATTCGTAACCAATTTAGCATAGATTAATCCCTCTTTTTTTCTTTCAAATAAGTTCACTATTTCCTCAAAACTCCTTATTACAGATGTGTCTATGTCTTCAGAAAAACTTCCAATGGTTGGGGGCAAAACTTGCAGTTTCTTGGCCTCTAAAGATTCAGGCTCATTAATTTTTTTTTTTACGTCAGTTTTTTTTTCTTCTGCACTTGCCTCACCTACCGCAGAGTCTGAGAGATAAGCAAGTCTGATTAAAACCATTTCTAGTGCGGGTAAAGCCGAAGATGCATTTTGTATTTCACTTATACCTTTAATGAGCATCTGCCAGCATCGTCCGAGCTGAACCATAGGTAATCGAGAGGCTAGATCATTACCCTTTTCGCTTTCTAAATCTGTCACAGAGCGTCCCACAATCTCTGGAGCAACCTTAAATTTGGTAACTAAATGAGTAATAGCTAATAGATCTTGGGCTATCTGCAGAGGATCAGCACCTAGCTCATTTAACTTGGCAACACGCAAGAGAGCTTCAGGTAGCTGCCCCCCCATCAGTTCCTCAAAAACCGCAAACAACTCGAATTGACTACTAAGGCCAAGCATTTTTTGCACTGATTCAGTAGTTATATGGCCTCCAACAAGAGCCATTGCTTGGTCTAAAAGCGATAGCCCATCTCGTGCTGATCCATCAGCAGCTCGGGCAATTAACTGCAGCGGTTCATTCTCGGCTGTTATTTCTTCTTTCTTACAAATCGACGAAAATAACGCGATCAAATCCTCCTGAGTGATCCTCCGGAGATCAAAACGTTGACAACGTGACAGCACCGTAACCGGTACTTTACGAATTTCCGTCGTCGCAAAAATAAATTTCACATTTTCTGGTGGCTCCTCGAGTGTCTTAAGGAGAGCGTTAAAGGCATTCCGCGAAAGCATGTGCACTTCATCGATTATATAAATTTTGTATCTACCGCTGACTGGTTTGTACCGCACGCCATCAATAATTTCACGAATATCGTCTATACCAGTGCGGCTGGCAGCATCCATTTCAATAACATCCACATGCCGATCGTCAGTTATTGAAAAACAATTACTACACACCCCACACGGATTAGTTGTGGGACCGCTCAAACCATCGGTCCCTATGCAGTTTAAACCCTTAGCTATTATCCTTGCAGTTGTGGTTTTTCCAACCCCTCTAACTCCAGTAAGGATAAACGCATGCGCCAGTCTCCCCTGCTTAAGCGCATTCTCCAAAGTTTTGACTAATGTATCTTGACCAATTAAATCACTAAAGGTTTGCGGACGATACTTGCGAGCGAGCACTCGGTATTCTATCGACTTCTGATCATTGATACTATTATTCATACGTCATATATAGAGTGTAAGCGGAAGGTTGAAAAGTGACCCAGGAAAAACTCGTTGCGGCTGCTTCCTTCCGGACCTGACCGAATTGGCGAGGAACCTGTCCACCACAACCTTCCTCTGGACTTTATATCGGTATTAAGGAGTAATATGCAAGTAGATGTTGCCATTAAAATTATGCCATGCCCTCCATTTATTCACTCTCTTTGCTTTTTCTATGAGAAATAACTTCCAATAAAGTAGCCCGCATAGACGCCCATAACTCTCTCTTGTGATGCGTATCAATTGAGACTGTTGCTGTCATTCCTGCTCGGAGCGGCGGTTGGTCGTTCTTTTGGTCTAATGCTATCCTTACAGGCAAACGTTGTACTACCTTAACCCAATTACCAGATGCGTTCTGCGGCGGTAAAACCGAGAATTCAGCTCCAGTTGCAGGACTAATACTTGCTACTTTCGCTTTCCAGATTTGATTCGGGTAGGCGTCCAATTCTACCGTCACATCTTGATTGTCTCTAACATGCGTAAGCTGAGTTTCCTTGAGGTTTGCTTCGATCCATACACGGTTTACCGAGATCAGTCCAAAAGCCGGTTCGCCTGATTCGACCCATTCACCTGGCTCCAATTTAAGTCGTGTAACAATCCCATCGATTGGTGCCCGAATTTCTGTGTAACCAAGGTTCATTTCTGCCATAGAGAGTTCAGTTTCAGCCATCATGAAGTCGGGATGTTCTTCAAAACGTCGGGCAGGATCACCTCCTAACATAGCCAATACTGTCCGAATTTTCTGTCGTCGTGTCGCAACTTCTTGTTTGGCTGCTGTCAAATTGAATTCCGCTTCGTCTAACCTAGCTCGGGTTGTGATTGATTTTTTTATCAGTTTTCTTTGTCGTTTAGCTTCTCGCTGATAATAAATAACGTTGGCTTTTTTCTCCTCTATCTCTGCTACTATTTGGTAATATTCCGCGCGCGTGGCGGATATGTTTTGGCGCACCGCTTCTCTCTGAGATTCAGCCATGCGAACGGCCATATTATATGAATTCGGGTCCATTTGGAACAAAAGGTCACCTTTAGAGACTCTCTGGTTCTCATCAACAAATACCTTCGTCACTCGGCCGTCTATATCTGCGCTAATGGCGATTACATTAGTCTTAACATAGGCATTCTCTGTTTCGATATATCTTCCCGTAGCCTCGTACCAGTAGCCACCTACAGCTAACGCACCGAGAGGAATCACAACCAGCAAAAATGTTCTTAAAATTGTTCTGCCCCACCTCCGTTCTGATCGAACAGGGATAGCCCCTTTTTCGGAAGAGGTTTCGATATCTTGATCTTCTGTCATGACGATTTGCCTTATTTATTCTATTTTAATACAAGATCTATGCTTAACTTTATTTTTTAATTACTGAACAAACAAACTAAGGGAGTTTTAAACTCAAACAACTCAGAACCTCAACTGCCTAAGCTAGAAAGATTATTTTTTATTTTAATTAACGTATCGATAAAATTCTCACGATCCACCTCATCCAAATCACCTAGTGCATCTTTACGAACATCTGCCGCAGTCTTTCTCAAAGCGCGCATTATTTCTTGAACCTTGTCAGTCAGATATAGTCTGTTAACACGCCTATCTAAACTGTCCGGTCTTCTTTCAATCCAATATTTTTCCTGCATCCGGTCAAGGAGCCGACCCAGCGTTGGCTTTTCCAGGTCCATGAAATCTGCCAATTCCGATTGTGTGACGCCCTCTTTAGCATATAACATAGTTAGCACCCACCATTGCGATCGTGTTAACCCCAAGTCACGCCCACGGCGATCGAACATCGTTTTCATCAAACGAGAGACGTCGTGGAGAAGGAAACCAAAGTTCCGATCAAGGTTTTCACGTTCCATATACCTTATATAGTTGCCTACCTTATATTTGCCAAGAACATTATTGTTAGGGCAATTAATTTATTGGGCGTTTAGTATAGTCATAAAAATATTGGCTTTAACTCTCACTTAAGATATTTTTGAAACCTTGAGGGAGGGTATAAATGGAATATCGAAATTTAGGGACGTCGGGGCTACGAGTTTCAACAGTAGGGCTAGGGTGCAATAATTTTGGTATGCGCTTAGATCTGGAAGGTACACGCGCTGTAGTAGATCGAGCGATAGATAAAGGTATAACTTTATTTGACACAGCCGATATGTATGGCGCGCGAGGTGGATCGGAAGAGCAATTAGGTAAAATATTAGGCCAAAAACGTAAAGATATCGTTTTAGCATCTAAATTTGGGATGGCCATGAGCGACGATGGAGTTAAAATCGGGGCGTCGCGACGCTATATAATGTCTGCCGTAGAGGATAGTTTAACCCGATTGAAAACAGATTGGCTTGATCTTTACCAACTCCACCAACAGGACCCTCTAACACCTATTGAAGAAACCCTTAGGGCTTTAGAAGATTTGGTTACACAAGGGAAGGTTCGTTACATCGGGTGCTCTAACCTCACATCTTGGCAGGTTGTCGAATCTCAATGGACCTCAAAATCGTCGCATCTGAGTCGCTTTGTTTCGTGCCAAGATGAATATAATATTTTAAACCGGGCCATTGAGAAAGAATTAATACCCGCAATGCAGAAATATGGATGCGGACTTTTACCTTATTTTCCTCTAGCAAGTGGCTTATTAACCGGCAAGTACCAATCGAATAAAATGCCTGAGGGAGCTAGGCTTACCGATATGCCGAAGTTTGCCAATCGGATTTATGTAACAAATCAAAATTTTTCGATCGTAGAAAAATTAAACTCTTTTGCAAAGGAACATGGACACACACTTCTCGAATTAGCTTTCAGCTGGATGGCAACTCGGCCAACTGTAGCAAGCATAATCGCGGGAGCAACCAAGCCCGAACAAATTGATGCTAACGTTAATGCGATCGGCTGGGAAATGACGCCGGAGCAGGTGTCCATGGTGGACAATATTTCGCAAAAATAATCAAGTCTCTAACGAATATGACATCATAACTTAGATCATTTGGTTGAAGAACCTCACGCAATAGATCCAAAAGCTTGAAGTGGCAAATGAAACTACTAATTAGAAGGTAACCAGGTTTAGGTTTGTGAACGTCTAAAAACCGTGCTTGCCATCGGCAAGAATATGCACTGCTTCGAACCAATAGATTTTATTACTACCCTTAGGATCGCAAACCTTAAAAACAAACTGAGTTAAATGAGCAAATGATTGGTAACAATATGACCTCTATAGAAACAGCGGCAACAACTACAGTCGATCCAATTTGGCAAGCTATGCGACAAGATGCAGAACGTTGGCTCATCGAGGAAACAGCGTTGGCAAGTTGGCTCCAAACAGCAGTTTTGGAACAGAATTCATTTCAAACCGCCCTTGCCTTTCTTTTATCTTCAAAACTAGGAGCTTCGGAAATAAGTCCACTATCGCTCTATCAAATATTATATGAACCAATCAGCCAGGATTTAGATATCATAGCGTCGGCGCGTGCAGATTTATCAGCTACATATGAAAGAGACCCTGCCTGCAACAGCTATCTAGAACCCTTCATTTTTTATAAAGGGTATCAATCGATACAAGCTTATAGAATAGCACATTGGCTATGGAAACAGGGAAGAAAAACACTTGCACAATATATCCAAAATAGAGTTTCACAAACTTTTCAAGTCGATATTCATCCTGCGGCGAAGATTGGTAAAGGTATTATGCTGGATCATGCTACCGGGGTCGTCATAGGAGAAACAGCCATTTTAGGGGACAGCGTTTCATTGTTACACGGTGTTACTTTGGGGGGCACGGGTAAAGATAGAGGCAATCGGCATCCCACAATAGGATCTGGGACGATGATTGGCGCTGGAGCAGCAGTGCTAGGGAACATCACCATTGGCACCTGCTGTCGAATCGGGGCGGGAAGCGTTGTTGTGAAAGATGTTCCCGATAATACTTCCGTAGCAGGTATTCCAGCAACGGAAATTGGCGAATCAGTATGCGACCAACCTTCTATGTCGATGGATCAAACATTTTAAATCCTTGGTTAAACAGCTCTAGCTTTTCTCATCTCAGTGATTTGGTCCTCTGTATAATTTAACTCCTTGAGAATGGCGTTCGTGTGCTCTCCCAGCATAGCAGTCGGCCTTCTGATTGTACCTGGTGTTCTGGATAATTTAACTGGAGTGGTTGTAATTGGGATTGGCTTATTGAGCCCCGGAAATTTCATATCCTCTAGGAAATCCATAGCTTTTATATGTGGGTCCTCTAACACCTGTTTAGCACTGAGCACAGGGCCACAAGGAATCCGAGCCTCATCGAGTTTATCAAGCACCTCTTTAGTTGTCATATCTTTGCACCACATTTGCATGCGTGCACTCAAAAGCGCTCCATTTTCACCACGGTCCATATCTGTTGCAAAGCGCGGATCATTGAGCCAACTATCTTCTTTCATCAGTTTTGCCCATCTCTCAAAAAGAGGTTGACCAACCACCTGCACCATCACTGCACCATCAGTTGTCTTAAAAACATCACTCGGTCCTGCGCTGTAGCCACGATTACCATAAGCAGGACGATCGATTGATCTTAGCGCTTCTTCAGCTATTAACGATATATTGAAAGCCATTACGGTCCGTGTTAATGCTCCTTCTACAAGTTGGCCTTTCCCTGTCTTTTCTCTGTCTAATAGCGCAGACATAGTACCGAAGGCAGCCATTGTTGCAGTGCCAAAGTCCGCGAACGGAACGAAAGATTTCATAGGGTCTCCGGGATGCCCTCCCATGTAAGTAGCTCCAGCTAATGCTTGTGCCACACCGTCAAACCCAACGCGTTCGCTATAAGGCCCCCCATTTCCATATGCAGTTACAGTTGTAAGGATAATATCAGGCTTAATCGCCTTAAGACTATCGTAATCAATACCCATCGCCTCTAGCGTAGGTTGTGGTAAATTTGCGATAACCACGTCTGCTGTTTCAACTAGCTTTCGAACAACTTCTCGACCTTCAGGTTTCATAGGGTTAAGGGTTAGCGATAATTTATTTCTATTTAAAGCTAAAAATAACGGACCCTCACCACTCTCAGCAACTGGCACAAGATACCTATCTTCACTTCCCGAAAGCTTATCTATTCTGATGACCTCCGCCCCCATATCACCCAAAAGCATTCCACAAAAAGGTCCTGCAATATAGCGCCCAAAATCCAGGACGCGGATACCATCCAAAACACCAGCCATTTAAATACTCCAATCAAAAACATATTTAATTTTTCCTGCTACATAGACTGTTTATTAAAGGGCAGGAGTTTTTGTGATTCGATTCCGTAAATTATCCTAAAAATAGCACCCAAGGCATCGCCTGTCCGATCAAGAAGATCGTCATAGCAATAATTTCTGTACTACATACCCACCGATAAATACTCTTTTCAACAAAATATATAATATTGCAAAGATTGGAGAGGCGGTAAAGATGACTGCGGATAACACCAACCTTCTAATTATTATGGCCGATGAACATCAGGCTGGAGCCATGGGGTGCGCCGGTCACCCAATAGTTAAAACCCCTTATCTTGATTCATTAGCACAAGGCGGAACCCGTTTTACAAATGCATACACTCCTTCACCTATATGTGTGCCCGCTAGGGCAGCTTTTGCTACGGGTTACTGCACACATCAAACAGGTTATTGGTGTAATGCCCATCCTTACGATGGCAGAGTAAAGGGCTGGGCGCACCGGCTTCAAGAAAATGAAATCTCTGTTCTTTCAATAGGAAAACTACACTATAGAGACGAAATCACCCCAACCGGTTTTGATACTCAAATTGTGCCTATGCATGTGGTGGATGGGGTCGGTGATATTATGGGTGCAGTAAGAGATAAACTTCCTCCTCGACCAAAAACCAAATCGCTGGCGGAAAAGATTGGTCCTGGAAACTCTTCCTACATAGATTATGACAAACAGATAACCAAAGAAGCGGAAACATGGCTCACAGAGCACGCAGCGAAACAAAAAAAATCTTGGGTACTTTTTGTGTCATTAGTGTGTCCGCATTTTCCTCTAATCTCACCACCAGAGTTCTTTGACCTCTATCCACCCGAGTCGATCCCACTACCAAGGGACCATCCTGATAATGGAGTCAAACGGCATCCCTGGATTAATGAACAAGCTAAATGCCAACTATATGATCAATTTTTTACTGACGAAACACGCCGAATAGCTATAGCCTCCTATTTTGGTTTATGTACATTCCTAGATCATAATGTAGGCAAAATTCTGAATGCTTTAGAAAGATCGGGGGAATCTTCAAAAACCCGAGTTATATACACAAGCGACCATGGCGATAATCTTGGCGCGCGCGGTCTTTGGGGTAAATCAAATATGTATGAGGAGTCAGTCGGCATACCCTTAATCGCATTAGGCCCTAACATTCCAAAGTCAAAAAAAGTGAAAACTCCCGTTTCATTGTTGGATTTTTATCCAACTATATTGCATACCGTTGGGATAACGCCTAATCAAGATGACCAAGCACGCCCTGGAAAATCGTTATGGAATACTGCCAATGAAGATAACGACAGCAAAAAGGTAGTCTTTAGTGAATACCATGCTGTTGGAGCAGCAACTGGTTGTTTCATGATACGCATACGAAACTTGAAATACGTATATTACGTCGATTATCCAGCACAATTATTTGACCTTGATGCCGATCCCTTAGAGAAAAAAAACCTCATAAATGATCCTTCATACTTTGCCTCAGTCAAAGAACTTGAAATAGAATTGCGAAATATTTGTGACCCTGAATTAGTAGATCAGAATGCAAAAAAAGATCAGGCGGCACTAGTCAAGAAGCATGGAGGAAGAGATGCTGTATTAAAAAAAGGTAGTTTCAATGGAACTCCCGCTCCTGGTGAACAGGCTATCTATGGCTAAATTACTCTTCAAGAGAAGAAGAATACTTATTCTAGTCAAATACTAATAGCTATTCCTAGAAGAAGAAAAACAAGCGAATTAAAAGGGTCTATCGCCTCGGACGAGAGCTCTATATAGCATCCGGTGCTGACTATGATCATAATCAAAACCCGCCTTGTGCATCGAAGACCTGTTATCAATAACTAACATGTCACCCAATTTATATTCATGCGTATATGTAAACTCAGGCCGAATGGCCTCTGCAAGTAATTCAGCAAGAAAATCTTGCGTCTCTTGCGGTTCCATTCCTATTATATTTTCTGTTTTTGCCTTATGGAACCATATTGAACGCGTTCCATGTTCAGGATGCGTTCTAACGAGAGGATGTATCATTGGTGGAATTCCGGCTACTTCTTGTTCCTTGACGATATCTAGATTTCCAGTTGATGAACGGGCACTGCTTATGAGTGTATTAGCAGTTTTCATATGATCAATTTTTACCTTCCATTCATCTGAAAGTGCGGCATAAGCTGCCCTCATATTGCAGAGGGCGGTTCCCCCTCCAGAATCAGGCAACGCCACAGGATAAAGTATCGTAAATTTTGGCGGATATTCCTGATTTGTGTGGTCTGTATGCCACGTGGCATTATGTGCTATTTTTGCTGGTTTTCCAGTGCTGTCTACATGTCTATTTGATAAAACGCTGACCATAGGTACGCCATCAGCAAGATAACGACGGTTCTGATCTTCCATCAATTCTCCAAAAAGACTAACGGCTTGCATGAATTCCTCAGCTGAAAAATTCTGATCTCGAATAATTAACGCCACATTGTCTAGAAGAGCATTATAAATCTCTATTTTTATTGCTTCAGAAATTGGTTTATTGAGATTTACTCCAGTTACCTCAGCGCCAATATATTCGTTTATCTTCGTTATTTTCATATGAAAACCTCGCCGCTCCAACTCTATTTAATTCTAAGTAGCAACTTGTTCCACTGTAGGCCCATCACCCACAATAGTTGTTCGTCTCATGTCACGAGGTTCATCATGAGGAAATGGCCTCGCCCTATGCATTGTTTGACGATTGACCCATATAACCAGATCACCTTCAGACCATTTATGGACATATACAAATTTTTTTTGAGTTGCATGGTCCATCAAATCTCTCAACAAAAGTCGTGCTTCTGGAACAGAGAGACCATCTATTAAGCCTGCATGAGAAGAAAGGTACAACGATTTTCGGCAAGTCTTTGGGTGTTGTCGCACTAAGCACTGACGTACAGGGGCGAACCGAGTTCGTTCCTCTTCGGTAAAATCTGTAAAACCAACTAATTGTCGCGAAAACATTTGAGAATGCTGACAGATATAATTATTGATCTCTAATTTTATATCATTTTCAAGTTCGTCATAAGCGTTTGGCATATGTGCAAACTCGGTATTCCCTCCTTTAGATGGGACTGAAATCGCATGCAAAATCGAATACTTCGCTGGTACTACCTTAAAAGAACTATCTGAATGCCATAGACGATTGCCAATCGCAAATAGACGCCTTCTATCATCACTCTCAAAGGGTTTACCATCCTTATCTAAATTAGAAACATCGGCGAAAGTACTGGGCAACCGCAAATCTTTGGGTTCACGGAGACTGGTACCGATGGCATGTTCTATCGTCCCTAATTGTTGAGAAAATTGAAGTTGCTCTGCATCGGTTATAGTCTGTCTCTTAAATACCAGAACCGCATATTTATCCATACCCTCATGAACAGCTATAATTTCTTGTTCCGATAAAGGATTACGAAGATCTAATCCATTAATGCTACCGGCAAAACCAGGCCCGAGTTGTTCTATATGAACTGGCATTATAGGCACTCCCAACGCAGATTAATTTGATTTCACAGCTGATAATTCCCTTGTGGATATAATTGTCTGACAGGTTTTCAATTTGGGCAACCCGACAGCTTACTAAACATAAGGCTGATGAATTATGCGGATCATAGATACTCACTTTCACTGGCAAATCAAAGTTGAGAAACTCAATAATCTATTTTGAAATCTTGGAGTTGGATATGAGTGGTAAAGGCGTCCTCGCCATCTGGAATGACTGTGCGCAAAGTGAAGAAAACAATTACGAAAACTGGTATCAGAACGAACATTTACCGGAGCGTCTAGAAATTCCTGGTTTTATTAGAGGGCGCCGCTATGAGAGCATAGTTGGCTCACCAAGGTTTTTCACCTGGTATGAGGTCGCATCTCCAAGCACTTTAACTTCTGAAAGCTATATGGCGCGGCTCTCAGACCCCACTCCCTGGACACAAGAAATAATGGCCAATGTATTTCTCAATGCAAGTAGAACCGTTTGTGACAGACACATCATATCGGGGCAGGTATTTGGCTCAACTGCATTGACCATACAAATACCTGAAACTCGGCCCAAGGAAGCAATGTTAAATATTATAGAAAATGACAAAAATCCATCCGGGGTTGCGCGAATAGAAAACTGGACAGCCAATACCTCATTCGACACGAATGTTATGACAGAGGAGGGTATTCGAGGGCCAGACAAGAAAATTTCTTCTTGTCTATTTATTGAAACTTTAAGGAAAGAGCATGCTGTGAGCATCGCCGAAAAATTTCAGAGGCAATTTCGTGATATGACGATTAATGTTTATGATCTCCTTTGCGAAAGACATTAAATAATTCGACTATGATTTTCTGTATCTTTGTCCTGTGTTACTGTCAGCACCCTCGAATAAGATGGAGCGCTTTAGATCTGAGTCGGCAGCACAACGTTCAAAATCTGCGCCGGTTAACCAGCCCTCGGGCGATCCCACCGATGTAAAATGCTTATAATCATCTCTTCCTGCCACTAAGGAAACAAGAGTATCTGAGCCATTTCTCTGCTTCATGGATGGTTTGATGTACCTAATTGCTACCCCTATACGTCTATCTGACGTGGTGTTCGGTCCTGATGCGTGAAATAAATGGCCGTGATGCAGTGATGCTTGTCCTGTCTCTAATATCACATCAACGCCATCGCTATCATCTACGTCCACAACAATCTCCTGTCCGCGGGTCAAAAGATTATTCTCATTAAATGTATCTTTATGGGGGACCAGTTGATCTTTATGACTTCCAGGGACAAACCTCATGCAACCGCTTTGTAAATTAGAGGGACAAAGAGCAACCCAGGCAGTTACTTCTTCAGCATCATCGAGCCCCCAATATGTAAGGTCCTGATGCCAACTTACGACATGAGGGGTATTTGCCTCCTTAATAAATAAGCCCCCACTCCAAACCAACAAATCGGGCCCTAATATTTGTTCTACAGCCTTAATAAGGTTTTCATTGCGTATCAGTTGATCGAAAGATGGAATAAGTCTATCGGGATAGGATCGTATTAGAGCAAGCTTTGCGGGATCGTTTGCGGTTTGATCCTCAGCCTTTTCAAGGTCTTCCCTTATTTTCTTTGCTTCTGTCTCAGTGATCGCATTTATCGGAAAAACAAAACCGTCCCTAGAATAAATATCTTCTATCGTCTCTATACTTACTGACATCACACCATCTCCTAACACCGATTTTTTCACTCTCGTCTCTGTATCAATTGAGGTAGTATCGCATTTATAAGCAGATTATTATTAAAGAATGATTAAAATCAAGTTAGTAAAGAAATAAATATAAACAATGCGATGATGAATGTGAGGAGATACTTTGAACAATATCCATTCTCCACTGACAGAAGTCCGAAAAAATCTTCGAGTAAATTGGTATCGATGCCCGATAGATCCCAAAACATTTAGAGCACTAATGCAACCAAATGACTTTCAAGGTTTTATACAGGCAGGCGGACATCTGTTCATTTTCCTTATAACAGGTGGATTAACTCTCTATTTTGCCACAGAAAGATTGTGGCCAGAATTTCTAGTGTCCTTATTTATTCATGGGACCTCGGCTTCATTTTTCAAAGGTATCGCTGCGCATGAATTGGGACATGGAACAGTTTTCAAAACCAAAGCACTGAATAGGCTATTCTTACGCTTTTACAGTATCATCAGTTGGCATAATCATCATGAATATGCAATGAGCCATACATATCATCATAGATATACGTTGCATCCCGAAGGAGACAGAGAGGTTGTTCTTCCACTTGAAATATTAATGGGTAGGCCATTTTACTTGCTTCAAATCTTTACATTTAACATTACCGGCGGACCAGTTACCAGCGGTATAATTCCAATTATGAAAGGTACTTTTAAGACTGCATTTGGGGGGAAGGGTGCGTCTGTAATAAGTGAAGAATGGAGCAATGCGCTGTATACTACCCATGAAAAGGAGCGCCCTCATGCGATAAAATGGGCGCGCTTGATAATCCTTTTTCACACGTGTGTTTTATTATTGGCTATCTATTCTGGGTTATGGGCTCTTCCACTAGTGTTATCAACACAACAATTCACAGCGAACTGGTTGAAGCACTTCGTAGGGTTACCCATGCATTGTGGACTGCGCAGCGATGTTGCCGATTTTCGAAAATGTGTGCGTTCTATTACTTTAGATCCAATTTCCGAGTTTTTATATTGGAGGATGAATTGGCATTTAGAACATCATATGTTTGCCGGTGTCCCCTGTTATAATCTTAAAAAACTACATAACGCAGTTGCGCATGATATGCCCAAATTACGGACTTTTTTTGGTGCATGGAAAGAAATGTTAGAAATCAAACAACAACAGCAACTGGACCCAAATTATGAATTTGACACACCCGTTCCCAGCGCAAGTAAGGTTATCAATGGCAAAAACGCTGCCCTTACAGAATCGATAGGTGATCTCGCTCCTACGAGCCTCAAGTAGATAATGCCTCAGCGCAGTCTAAAAACTCTAATCAACTACAAATTTTGGTGGGTGCGCAGCGATCACATCTTCATTAAGTTCTGCTCCCCATCCAGGGCCTGGAGGAATTTGAACACATCCAGCTTTAATTTCTGGTTTCCAAGTTATTAACTCATCCTTCCAAGGAACATCATCAACATCTATTTCCATGACACGGAAATTTGGAAGCGCAGCGCAAAAGTGCGCACTCATTAAGCTGGATAAATGCCCATAGAAATTATGTGGTGCACAATTCACTTCATAGGCCTCCGCCATTGCTGCTATTTTCAAGCCTAACCATGCACCGTTCCAGGGTATATCTATAATTGCAACATCCATAGAAGCGTTTTCAAAGAATGGTCTAAACTCCCTAATTCCAAATAGGGATTCGCAGGAGGCGATGGGTGTTGCTATTCGCTCTCTAATAGAGGCTAACGCGAGAGGATCATAAAGATCTATTTCGATCCAGGATAATTCAAGATCATCTAGGCCGCTCGTAATCTGCCTGTAGCCTTCGGGCTTACAATTAAAGTTCAAATCTAACCTCAATCCAACCTCGGGCCCGGCCCCCTCTCCCATTGCCATGAGTTGGTTCCTTAATTGCTCTACAAGATCAGAGGGCGTGTTAAGTTCAGGCCAGCCTGGAGCCGCACCAAAACCTGGTGCATGCCTGCCTATCCTCCCTTCTTTATCAAATGTGATCATATTGGTTTTCAGACCAGTGAATCCGGCAGCGCTTACACGTCGTCCAAGATTGACCAAATCGTCAATACCTTGCAACGGCTCAACACCACACAACTCAGCAATCTCAGGACGCATAAGGTATGTTCCACAATGACTCCAATATACTGGGATTTCATGCCTTATAGCTCCTCCTAGTAAATCGTAAACAGGGACATTGAGCGCTTTTCCTTTTATATCAAGTAACGCATTTTCAATTGCAGCTATTGCCTGCTGATTAACACCTCCTGGTGCCTGTCGTGTTGCCGCATAAAGGTATTGATGGATACGCTCATGCCCCATGGCGTCCATATTCTTAACCCGCTCAACTAAACGCCTGATAACGCCTGATAACCCTGGACTACCATAACATTCGTTAAACTCCGCGATACCTGTAATATTTTCATCAGTAGTCACTTTCAAAAAACTAAAATCGCGCCAACCTGCATTACAATGGAGTATTTTGCATCCAGTAATTTTCATACCCTATCCAATCCTATAATTTGCCCAGTGCGTAATGATTGTTAATACAATAGATTAAAATCGTTATTATTAACGTGCCGGTGTCAGTAAAAATCTTTTCACCAGTCAGTCTTAAATCTTAGCAAGAAAATCCTCAATCAATCCACTTGGTGCTTCTATAATATGCTTTTTCTCTGGAAATTTCCCGTTTTGAACTTCAGCGATAAATTCTTTAAACCCTTCAACCCGCTCCAGCTGCATATCTTGTCTCATTTTAAATAAATTACGGTATTGTTTAGAATGACGCGGATACGGAGGCGCGTTGTTCCCAAGGATATCGTCAGCGAATAAAAATTGAATGTCACCGCCACTACCGCCACCAATAGATGACGTGATTAACGTAGTTCTTTTGCTTATTTCTGAGAGTAATTGTTCTGGAATCACCTCGACCTCTACAGCATAGGCTCCCGCTTCTTCGAGAGTTTTTATTTCATTGTATATCCAAACAGCTTCATCCAAGACCTTGCCTACTGCCCGCAAACCGCCAGTCCAAGTGCTCTTTCTGGGAACCAAACCGGCATGCCCCTGAATAGGAATCCCTGCATCGGCAGCAGCACTGATAAATTTTGGACTCCATTGGCACATTATCGCATCTGCTCCAATTGACATGGCCTGATATCCAAGACGCACAGCCTCAACTTCGCTAGCAGCCGCCACCAAAGGCACAGAGAATGCCATAAAGGTATTAGGCGCAGCCTGTCTGATATTAGCTGCCAGTTCAGGTTGATTTGGGTCAAACCGCACTTTCATTGTATCGATCCCTGCTTCCTCAGCTGCCGCTGCCTCCTCAGTGGAAAATGGTAAAGTCTCTACAAGGGTGCGTTTTCCTTTACAGTCACGAAGGTCCTTTATGGTATAGTTACGAGTTCCATATGCACCGCCAAGCGACATAACTCGTTTTAACCCGTTCTTACCAACACCTCTTTTAGGTATTCCCCCATCACCAGTTGAATGACTTGCCATCTATCTCTTCTTTCTATTATTTGCCTCTAGATTATTATGGTTGATTAAAACTAGTATTATTTATCGAGTCTATTATGTCGTTGGTTTTTTTTATCACGAAGGAAAATATCGCATGTCTAGGAGTGGATTAAATTTTGGCGTATTTTTAGCCCCTTTTCACAGGCTTGGGGAAAACCCGACTCTAGCAATGTCACGAGATTTGGAACTTATCGACTGGCTCGATCACCTTGGTTATGATGAAGCTTGGGTGGGCGAACATCATTCGGCTGGTTGGGAAACGATTGCCGCCCCAGAGATATTTATCGCTGCAGCAGCAGAAAGAACACGACATATCCGATTAGGATCAGGCGTTACCAGCTTGCCGTACCATAACCCCTTTATGGTGGCTCAGCGATTTGTTCAACTTGATCATATGACACGCGGCCGTACCATGCTCGGCTGTGGGCCAGGAGCATTAACTTCCGATGCATATATGTTAGCGATCGATCCTGTTACTCAGAGAAATAGGATGGTCGAATCTCTAGAAACGATTGTCGCATTATTAAAGTGCGAAGAGCCAGTAACAAGAAAGACAGACTGGTACGAATTAAAAAATGCTCGATTACATTTAGCTCCCTACAGCGACCCATGTTTTCCTATTGCTGTAGCGAGTACAATAACTCCTTTTGGAATGATGGCAGCTGGCCGGCACGGCCTAGGTGTATTATCCATCGGCGCTGGGTTGCCTGGTGGCCCGGAAGCTCTTGCTGGTCAATGGAAAATTGCCGAGGAGACTGCAAGTGAAAATGGAACACAGATGAACCGCAAAGACTGGCGGGTGATTGTTGTAGCCCATATTGCTGAAGATACAGAACAGGCATTAAAAGAAGTACAAGCAGGAGAACGTAGGGAAACATTGTCATATTTTGCCGATACCCTCGGAAGACCCCCGGGGAGGTCAGATGACCCGCTGAGAGAAGGTGTAAAAATGGGGACAACACTAGTGGGTGACCCGGACGTAGCGATCAAAGGCATTAAACACCTCCTAGAACTCAGTGGTGGAGGTTTTGGAGGCATAATGTTCAGGGCCCATGAATGGGCCAACCGAGAGCAGACAATGAGAAGTTACGAGCTATTTGCAAGATATGTGATGCCACATTTTCAGGGCTCATTAGATACACTCTATGCCTCTAATAAATTCACTAAAGAAAACAGAGTAGAAGTCGTCGGACGTAACGTGGAAGCTGTTCGACGAGCCTTCACCGATACTGGCAGAGAAGTGCCCGATGCATATAGAGATCGAACATTAGGCGCCATGGATATGGATCCTGAAAAAACTGCGTCAAAAAAGAAAAAATAAAGACTGCTAGAACGAATACCATTAGTTATTAGAGCTTAGAACTGAGATAATAATTTTTACCTATTTTGAGAGAGATTTATATTTCTTAATCTCCCAATACTTGAGCCCAATAGATCGTCGGTGTCTGCCCCGATCAATATTTCTGAAATTTTGTGTGGCTTTGAGCCAAATGCCCTTTGGTAATCAGTGACCAAATTCACGCTCTCGTTCTGCCATTTATTTAGTGGGTCAGACGAATTACGTTTTACGATCATAACATTTACACCACCGTAAAAAGGACTTTTATACAATTCATCAGCCTTTCCATATCCAGTCCAAATATATGATAACATGCGGCCTGGAGCATTTTTCCCTTCAATTAATTCGACCATAGGCCTCAAAAGTTTTTCTCTGAAAGAGGCAGTTTCAGGGTCGAATGGAAATGTTATGTATAAAGCCAAACTACGGTCGTCACTTCCTTTCAAAGTGATGTCTGATAAAAAAACTGGCTGCAAGATTTTCCATTCCCACGATAAAACTGACTTTGCAGTTAATTTTTTTTGGATAGAACGACCAAGCATAGAAACACTAGACTGTGAAATGACCTCGATACACCCCAACCCACAGGTAGAATACTTATTAGGGCTTTTATTCTCAAAAGTGAATTCTTGCCAACCTAGACTGACTAAAGCAGATGATAGATTATTATTTTGGCCAGCGTTAATAGCGATTGGATTTGATAACATCACCACACAGATAATGACTAAGTTCAATAACACGCTAAATACAACCAAATGAGACTACCTCATATATTTCTCTACTAGAGCTAAGCCCCAATGACGCCTAGTTTAATTTTTATTAGACCAAATTGTTTTTCCTAGCCTAATGCTCTAACTAAAATTATCCCGTTCGCTTGATCAGGTGAAACCCAAATGACGTTTCGACCACATCGCTTATCCCATTAACATCAAGTGCAAATGCTGCGGTTTCGAACTCTGGCACCATAGCCCCTCTTCCAAAAGAACCCAATGAGCCACCGTCATTAGATGACGGACAATCTGAGTATTCTCCGGCTAAATCACCAAACTCCTCTCCCGCATCTATTTTCATTTTAATATTGTTTATCAAATCTGCAGCTTCAGTTTTCGTTCGAGTAGCGGATGATCTTTCTGATTCAGAGTGCATTAATAAAATATGTGAGGCATTTACCTGATTTGTCATTTTGTTTCTCGTCTTTCATTCCTAATGAGTCTAAACGGATTTCTTAAAATATTACATTTATTTTCAACTTAGATTTCTGACAATATTTTTCGGCTTTGTCATATTTATGTTGTGATACTTCTTTTAATAGACCTTTGAATATAAGAAAATCTTTTTATTAAAAATGAGAGATACTTAGTTTGGTATAATTTTAATCATGTTACTATATTTTATATATTCTCCTATTGAGGTTCGCATTAAATGAGTTCAGCTATTCAAATAAACCCGAAAACTGGGAAAAAATCGTTCAACACTAGAGCGGCAAAAGCTAATGATAAAATCACAGGCAAGGGTTATTCAACGATAAGAGATGAGAAACTGACATCATTACCGCCTGTTCCCTTAGGGACTGTTTTCAGTGCAGTTGAACAAGAAAAATATAGAGCATTTAAAGAAGACCGCAGGGGAGCTGCAGATTACATGGCATTGGAAGGAGCGTTTAGCAAGTATTTAGAAGATGTATACTCCGCCCCTCCAATAGAAAGAGAGACACTTAGTGATGAGTGTGAAATACTGGTCGTCGGCGCAGGTTTTGCCGGCCTTCTTTTATGGCAAAAACTCCAAAAAGAAGGCTTTACCGACGTCCGGTTTTGCGAAAAAGGCGGCGATGTCGGGGGCACATGGTACTGGAATCGTTATCCCGGTATAGCCTGCGATGTTGAATCATACAGTTATCTGCCTTTATTGGAGGAAATGAACTACATTCCAACAATGAAATTTGCCGCTGGTTTTGAAATCATGGAATATTGTCAAAAACTAGCAGAAAAGTTCGGTTTTTACGAGCAATGCTTATTTCATACAACAGTTGAATCAACCAATTGGGATCAAACTGATCAGCGCTGGGTAGTAAGAACAAACCGTGGAGACAATATGCGTGCACGGTATGTTATATTGGCGAATGGGATTTTGACTACCCCTAAACTAGCACGAATTAAAGGGATGGAAAAGTTTTCTGGACAGGCATTTCACACCTCTCGATGGGACTACAATATAGACTTAACAAAAAAGCGAGTCGGTATTATTGGAACTGGGGCAACAGCAGTCCAAGTTATTCCAGAAATAGCCAAAATTGTTAACAATCTTTTTGTTTTTCAGAGAACACCCTCATCGATCGATGTTCGTGATCAACGCGAAACAACTCCTGAAGAAATAGAACAATGGAAAAACGAACCTGGCTGGGCTGTTGCTAGGCGCGAACGTCTTGCAAAAATATCTTCTGGGCGAACTGCCTTAAAAGGTAATGACGAATATCTCTCTGGAAAAGTTGACTATTTGAAAGACCGGAAACGACACACTAAAGAACTTTCACAACAAGAACTCATCCAAAAACAGCTAAATACTAATTTTCGAATTATGGAACAAATACGTGCAAGAGTTGATTCTATTGTAGAGGACCCAGAAACAGCCACGGCATTAAAACCATACTACCCTTACGGTTGCAAACGCCCCACATTTCATGATGAGTTTCTGCCTTCGTTTAACAAACCCAATGTCACTCTCATAGACACAGCACCTTTGGGTGTAACAGAAATAAATGAAAATGGGGTAGTCCATAGTAGTACGGAATATCCAGTAGATGTTTTAATTTATGCTACTGGTTTTCAATGGATGGCGACCTCAACCTTCAATATGATTACGGGAGAAAATGGACAAACTCTAAAAGAAAAATGGGCAACTGAAGGCACCAAAACATTCCTTGGTCTCCATAGTAAAGGCTTCCCAAACTTATTTATTATCTCAGGGCCGCAAGGCGGAGGTGGTCAATTCAACTTTACACGGATAATTGAGTCGCATTCAGACTATGTGATTTGGATGCTAAAAACATTAAGAGAAAGAGGCGCAACCAAAGTAGACGTCGAAACCAAAGCCGAGAATGAATACGCAGAACACTGTAAAATAGCAGATATAAAAACAAGGCCATTACGGGATTGCATTTCTTATTATAATGGTCATGGGGAGGGAGAACCAGGCAGTTTGGCCTATTATGGAGGGGCGCAAAAATGGCACGAACACCGAGAAGAAGCACAGAAAACGCTCAAGCCATATATTTTTGACGAATAACAGTTTTACTTAGAGACATATAATACTGGTTTTGAGATATAGCAGAATATTCACCTCAAGAACTTAATGAAACACCATTAACCTTGATTTCTTGGGTCTAAAAAGTCTCTGACTGCATCTCCCATCAAATTGGCACCGAAAACTGCAGCACTAATGGCTATACCAGGAAAGATCACAAGCCATGGGGCTACACGCACATATTCCGCTGCCGACTCTGAGAGCATTCGTCCCCATGAGGGATATGGCTCAGGAACCCCCAAACCTAAAAAGGATAATGATGCCTCCGTCAATATGGCAGATCCAAGTTGGGCCGTGCCTAACACAATGAGAGGTGCTAGCGTGTTGGGGAGTATATGTCTAAATATAATCCTCCGATCACTCATGCCTACGGCACGGGCAGCTTCAACAAACGGTAATTCTCGCAGGGATAACACATTTGACCTAATCACACGAGCAACTTGCGGAACTAAAGGTATCGAAATGGCTATGATAGTATTCTCCAGAGATGGACCAAGTGACGCCGCCATAACCAAAGCCATTACCAGCAAAGGCAAAGCCTGCATCATATCGATAAGACGTTGAATAAGAAGATCAAATAATCCCATCCAATATCCGCACATCAAACCAATGATGGTTCCAAGAACACCACCTAAAATTGTTGACCCTATTCCAACAGCTAAAGAAATTCTGGCCCCATGAATAATGCGACTGAGAACATCTCTACCCATCATATCACCACCAAATAACATGGCTGAGCCAGGTGGAGACAAAGACATTTTTGCACTAGTGGATGTCGGATCGTAAGGTGCCACAAAATCAGCAAAGATCGCAGCGAATACAACTATAAAAACTATAAAAGAACCTATGGCGCCAAGAGGGTATTGCCGGCACAAACGCTTAAATTTATACCAAGTTGAACGTTGCATTACTCTATTTGAGATTGTTTCTGCTTTATTTTTTGTAGAAGACATTTGAAATCCTAATCCGAATATTTGATGCGAGGATCTAATGCAGCATAGGCCAGATCAGTTAGGAAATTTATTACGACAACAATAATAGCGATAAACATAACTAAACTTTGAACTATCGGATAATCACGCATTAGAATAGCTTCCACCAGGAAATGCGCTACCCCTGGAATGTTGAAAACTGTCTCTGTTATTATTAATCCACCGATTAAAAAAGCTGCCTCAATACCGATAATAGTAGTTACTGGCAAAACAGCATTTCGAAGGGCATGTTTATAATTTATTGCATTATCCGAAGCTCCTTTTGACATTGCCGTTCTGATATAATCCTGCCTCATAACTTCAAGCATAGATGAGCGGGTTAAACGCATTATTAGTGCCGAAGCTCTGAACCCAACCGCCGCAGAAGGCAAAAGATAAAGCAGGAGCTCATCCCATAATGTTTCCGGAGCCTCTGTATAGATTGGAATAGACCCCGTATATGAAACGCAAGCCATCAAAATTAAAAGAGCAAGCCAGAACGATGGGAGAGATAGACCGCTTAAACTAAAAACTCGTAATATGTAATCTAACGCCGTATTCTGCTTGACCGCACTAATGACGCCCAAGGGCAATCCAAATAAAATGGAAAAGAACAATGAAAGCCCCGCTAGTTTAGCAGTAATAGGAATGCGTGGCCCTATTTCATCTATTGCAGGCATCTCGGACACAAAAGAATAACCAAGATCAAAAGATACTAGGCCGGCTATCCAATGATAATACTGTTGATAAATTGGCAGATCGAGGCCTAATTCTTTTTCTATCGTCGCCTTCTCAGCAGGGTCTACAAAACCTGCAGAATCAAACATGATATCAACAATATTACCTGGGACTAATCGCAAGAGAACAAAGATGATAATAGACATTCCTAGTAGGGTAAGAAACATCAATAAGAATCTTTGAATAAGATAGCTATACAACACTATCCTCCTTATAAGCGTTACATTTAGTTAACGAGTTGAGAATATTTGAAGAGCCAAATCGATACTAATAGTACCGATTTGGCAGTCTTTATATTTTACTTATCAAGATAGATATCTTCAAATCTCCAGCCATTATAAAGGCTATTAGTTTGAGTTTTGAAATTCTTGACGTAAGGTTGAAAACAATTATATCGAACATTATTCGCTATAATCGGTCGCGCCGCATCCTCTTGAAGCTTCTTATCTATTTCGTATACTAACTTCATACGCTCCGGACCATTATCCATCATGGATTGTTTCTCAAAGAGTTCCATCATTTCCTCTTTACAATATCCTGTATAATTACGCTGGGAACCACAGGCATAATTTTCATAGAACATCGCATCAGGGTCATCAACGCCAATTCCTGTAAGATTAAGACCAACCTGATAATCTTTTCGGGCCACTTTGGCATGCCAATTACTGGTCTCCACTGTATCTAATTCCGCATCTATGAAAATCTCTTTGAGATGGTCAATCAATAGAACAGCAGGGTCCCGGTATATAGCAATGTTCCGGGTCGCTACTTTTACTTTAAGGCGATTATCAGGACCATAGCCCAAACTCTTCATTAATTTTTGCGCCTCAGCTCTATTTGCTGCAACATCTGGGTTATATCCAGCAACAGTTTTCAAAACTTCAGGAGGCATGCCCCAAACTCCATGTGGAGGGGGAAGCATGGCACCACTCATTATGAATTCGCCATGACCAAGAATTTTGTTAAAGGATGCTCGGTCAATAGTCAAAACCATTGCTTTTCTTATTTTTGCATTATCGAATGGTGGCTTGAACTGGTTAACGATTAGATTTGTTGAAACATTAGTAGCGTGCTTTTCACAAATCGCATGCGGAGCCTGTTTGATCAAATCTTTATAAATAGGGATACTTATATCCCCAGCAAAGCTCATATCAAATTTACCGGCAATAAATCCTAAAACGCGGGTTGAACGGCTTTTTATGATTGTCCATTCGTGCCCATCAAGAAGTGGTCGCCCCTTCTTCCAATAGTTTTTATTCTTAGTAAATTTAACATGCTCATTTTGCTTTAAACTAACGAATTTAAATGGGCCCGTGCCTATTGGCTTGGTTCTCATCTTTTTCGGAGGAACATGGCATGGGTAAACTGGCGAGTAGCCGCTGGCCAACAACATAAGGAAGGCAGGCTGTCTTCTCTTGAGGTTAAAGGTTACTTCATAATCGCCATTAGCCTCAACGCTTGCTAAGTTTTTATACCATGACTTTCTAGGGTTTTTCCTCAGCTTAGCCTTGGACTTTCCTAAAATTAGGTTCCATGTGCAAACCACGTCTTTAGCTGTAAAGGGTTTACCATCGTGGAATTTCACGCCTTTTCTAAGACTAAATGTTACTTTAGTTTTGTCACCACCCCATGCCCAGCTTTTTGCTAAGTCCGGTACTATAGTTTCCGCACTATTCACTGGTTTTGCTTGGTCAAACATTACAAGGTTATTGAATACACTCATATATGGAACGACCGTTGAGCTCGTTGCTTCCTCATGTATCGATCCACTAGGAGGAGTCCCTCTATGGTAGAACTTCATTATTCCTCCCGATTTTTCAGCCAACGCTGATGTCGACACAATACCAAAAACACTTGCCGAAACCATTGCAAAAGCAAGGGCTTTAAATAACTTAACTTTCATAAATAACCTCCTCATTGAAACGCCAAGCGGGCTCAAACTTCTAATGGCTTAATACCCAGAGCTACCTATTATTAACGAAAGCTTTCTATAACATTGTGCTTTCATCCAATTGAAACAGCCCCTCCACATTGTGCCTAAACCTTAGGTGGGGTGATTTCAGACCACAAGTGTATTACATATAATATTGGCGTTTATCAGTTATCTGCTACATCTTGGATCCCCTTAAATAGCCTAAAAGGGAAACAAACTGATTTGGAAGGTTCTCACCGGCTCTAGCAGAACACATTCGTTTTGACACATCAAATACCCACGTTCTAGCCGCTTATGTGGAGGGTCTCGTCTTCTATAACTTTAAAGGAAGGGCGTGCTTTTAGTGTTTCATAATACCGGGCCAATTGAGGCATCGGCTTCGTTATAATATCCAATAGAAAGAAACGATGACACCTGATAGAAATTGAGATATCCCCCATGCTCCAACTACTACCGGCGATAAATTCGGTTTTTTCTAACTGATTTTCTATTACCTCGAATTCCTGATTCAGTTTTTGAACGGCATCATTTTCTAATTGTGGATTCTTATCAGCCGCCGGAACCCTGAAACGTTGCTCTACAATATCATGCATTGGTCCTATTAAACGATTATTCTCCCACATCATCCAGCGCAAAGCCGAATTGCAAAGAAGAATATCATTTCTATAAAATAGATGTGGGTTGTAATGCATGCCTAAATACTGAACTATGGCATTTGACTCCCACAAAACGTAACCATCATCACAGATCGTAGGTATAGTTTTGGTTGGGTTCATCAAAATATACTCTGGTGTATCGACAACTCCAAATGGCTGACCACCTTTAGCAACTGACCCTTTTCGTCCCATTGTGGCGCTTGCTAATATATATTCATATTCCAAATTTAATTCGGCCAATGCCAGCATAACCTTTTGCGTTCTCGCCGATGTAGGTCGCCCCCATAACTTTATTGCCATAATTTTCTCCTTTTTTATACTCCTCAACTAATATAATTAAAGCCGCCTTTTTACGGGCGGCTTTTTGTATTTTATTATTGGTTGCGGGGGTAGGATTTGAACCTACGACCTTCAGGTTATGAGCCTGACGAGCTACCGGGCTGCTCCACCCCGCGTTAATATCTGCGGCTCTATATTCGTAAGTTTTCCATGGTTTGAGGTGACAACTTTTTAAAGTATGTACCATTCGCTCATCTGGCCTGGCAGCGACCTACTCTCCCACGCCTTAAGACGCAGTACCATTGGCGCTGAGGGTTTTCACGA
>PANE01000040.1 GCA_002708305.1 Rhodospirillaceae bacterium | reverse complement strand
GTCTTGATCTTTGTGCAGGTCAAGGTCGAAACGTTTAAAGTGAGCATCTTTAGAGTTAAAGTTAGTCACTTCGTAGATCGCTGGGTGCTTTCCTGCTTTCAGTAAATAGGCGATATTTCCTGCAATGGCAATGTCTTCCGAATCGCCAGCTTCGTGCTTGGTGTGCTCTGTGATCTTTTCGGAAATCAAATCAAATGTGTGAATCCTTATCGCTTCATCTTGTACGAAAGCTAGGGAATTGTTGCTTGCCAGAGGTGATATCCCGGAAATCTCTTTGTATTGATTTGGCAATGAATAGATTTTCATTGGGGTTCTCAAGTCGTAAGGGAAGTGCATGGTGTTTGACATCGTCGATGTTTTCCGTTTATTGATGCTATCGAATGTGTTGTGAAGGGCTGGAGTTTGTTGTGAGAATTTTAAATTGTGATTGGTGGTTTGCTAGCTTTCCTGGCCAGCTCGTTTGCGTGGAGATCAGCTTCTTTCTCTCGCTAATATCCCTCGCTTGATTGTCAGCTGTTTTCAGGGTTTGGTCGGTTGCGATGTTATCTTGGTTGCTAAGATTTTCTGGCTTAAAGCTTGCATTGGTCTTATGAAGACATTTCTCTACCTTCGAAGATCGTCTTAGTGTATCTTCATGGTTCTGGCCTTTGTGGTTTGGACTTGTCTGTATGAAATTAGCCTAGTTGTATCACTTCGTTCTAATCAGGGTGATGTCATCAATAGTCTCGTCCTGGAGGTCTCTTGTGATCTTGATTGAGTGTATTGAAAAGCCCCTCAAGGGAGAGGGGCTCAGTGCTAAAGCGCAATGCCTGAAGCATTTGGTCGTTAAATGTTGGCAATATAGAGAATGCTGTTGCTGTCATCAGATGTGAACATTTGGGTCCCTACATCGACGCCTCCAATGCTAATGGTTTGTTCCTCGCAGTTAAATCCGAAGCCCTCCATCGCTTCAATGCTTTCAAAGATCATGCCGTCAAATTCAATTTTATCTTTAGCATCAAAGTCCCAAATCACACCTTGACTACCATCGCCAATGCAGAATTTATCTGCTCCATGCCCGCCAGTTAAAATATCAGCCTTGCCAAGTCTGTCGCCTTTTGCAATGAGGGTGTCGTCCCCATCGCCACCAGCAATATAAGCTCGGCGACTGGAGCTTCCAGTTATAGAATCANCGCCGCCACTGCCAAGNTAAATAGCCTCTTTNNNNCCGCNAAGNTNATTGTCAAAATTGAGGCCACCAACGGTTGTANNGTANGTTCTTTCCTCAGCATTGCCATTTTTTGTATTTGAGCTATCGAAGGCNAGGGTGATTTCCGTTGAATAGCCATCCGTTTCATTTCCCTGGCGTTGACTATCAATTCCTTCAGCATTCNGGAAGTAGTTACCTTCCATTAATTGCAAATCGTAGTATGCCATTGTTGTTTCAAGCTCACTACCATCTTGAACCCGTAGAACGCCTTGATTGCCATCGGCATTTACATTTTTCCATCCTTCTTCAGTATGNTTTTTGATGCTTGCGTCACCATGCATGACAAGTAGATTGCCTTCCTCTGTTTGGCGCATGCTGTTAATGTCGCCTCGCACTTGAGTGTTGTCTAATGCGATTGAGCTTGGGAAANTTTCATCGCTCTTNCTTCCATCGCTATTGTAGATGTCAATATGATCATGGTAGCCGTCCGTTTCTAGCTCATCATAATAAGTTCCTCCTTTCGAGTCGTTGAGTTGAAGCTCTCCATTATCTTTGATTGAATATTGTCGTGCGGCGAGTATTTTTGTTCCGTTTTCAAAAAAGGTAAATCCTTCATAGCCGTTGTTCTCGCCTTGACTATTTCCCCATTTTTTTGTAAATCCCTCCAGATTCCCCGAGCCGTTTAAATCAAAAGAGCTAATCGTAGGTTTAGTTGGCGATTTACTAAGGGTAGGAAAGGCATAGTTCTGAAGTTCTAGCAGGCTTAATGTGTATACCCTTGCATCAGTTCCTTTGTATCCTTCATCGAGGAGAGCCAATGTGTCCCCATTAAGGCTTAGATCTTCAAATCCGATCCCCTCAATGTTGTAGTTTTTTGTTCTTCCATCTGGGTGGGCAATGGTGAGATCACCTTCGTCTCCAACTGTGATGCGGAAGCCGTCAACAATGAGAACACCGCTGGTCTCTCCTTTGGTTCCGGCTTCGGTGATTGATGTCATGATTCAGTCCTGTGTGTGTTGGAAGTGGTCTTTAGAGGCAAATGACAACAACGATTGCTGCTGTCACCAACTGTGTGGCGATGTTTCCGAAGGTGGTTTGGAAGTCAGTCATGGAAGGCATCTCCTGGACCTTTTCAAGATCGCAGTTGTATAGGTGAGAGTTGCTAAGTGGATGTAGTGATCTGCTTAATGGGATCTGGTGAAGACGTGGTGAAGGNTTCTTTGTGGCCTGATTGATGGAGCCGTTCCTTTGGGGTGGTTGAGCCGTTTNAATTCAGCTANTGCTGTGAGTGGCTGGCATCTCATTGGCAATAGCATCGAGATCTTGGCTGTCTAGGACGTAGGTGCTGACAGTTTCTGAGTAGGGGTTATAGACATCAACGACGGTTGTATTAGGACCGGTTTGGACCTGACCAACAATTTGCCCGGCAATGAGAGCGGCCGCGAAAAGAATGGATGTCATGGCTGTAGATGAAATAGAAGGAGTGGAGGTGTTTGTTGTGGATGGGAGTGATCCCTCCAACTCCTTCAAGATCGCAGCTGTATGGGTGAGAGTTGCTANGTGGATGTGGTGATGNGNTGAATNGGATCTGGTGAAGACATGGTGAGGTAACACGCCNTTTATCGATGTANCGAGCNNNCTTTTGTTNTCTGCGGATTGATTNGNTCTAGNTTTTATTTCTTGGAGATGGCATTTTGNATGTCAGTTNCTTTTTAATATGACGANGCAACTGTGACAGAGTGCGTTGAATTTGCGAGGCCAAAGAATAAAACCTTTTCACCCTTTTTAAGGTTGANTTGNTTGGTATAACTATTTTTCTTTAGGGATCCGTCTTTGNNCCACGTCTTCCACCTGAGTTCTGGAGAGACNNTGACGGTTNNATCTNCNNTTGCGAGNCTCCATTCTGCATGGCCNTGTGAGTTGAATNNGATNTGGTTNATGCCNNTTGNNAGTTCNTTGANTTGNNTTANNGGGTAGAANACNTGACTTCCAATCGAGAGTAATTCGAAATTNTCTCTTTTGNGAACTACAACACTATNTTGATCTCGNCNGTTNNNTCCCTGTATNTNAAGGAAGGGGCTGGCNNNATTATTGTCTTGNCTNGNNGANACAGGCCATAGAGGCCAAAGCGTGNGTGANAANAAAATGTCTTGAAAATCTAGAGGTGAATNAAANGNTTTTTGNGNGNNCNCTCTATNATCCCAGAGGATAGATTCAGGGCGNGCACTGACGTTCAGCCAGGTTTCTTTNATTCTGGCTTTCCATTGGGGAGTTGCGTTGAGATTTGCTTTTCTTTTTTGCATGATATTGCTCATTCTGATTCCCGTATCTATCGCAGGCGAGGTGTGAACTAAGTAATTGTTTCCATTGCTATTAACAAATTCAATCGAATCAAAAGGCTTGTCTTCATTCCAATATTGTCCATCAGCTCTGTACGTATAGCGTCCTTCTTTGGCTATCCATTGGTTGTTTTCTCGGTCTAGATAATTGATCTTCAATTTATTTCCATCTTTTGTGATTCTTTTGAAACCATCGCCAATGTATAGGCCTACAGCCTTGTCTACGCTTCCAGTAGCTGGTTTGATGCGCTTGGGCCTTGTAAGGGAGTCTCTTGGACCGCGTTCAGTTGCCTTGAGCTTCTTTTCCCCTGTTGCTGAAAGAATGATGTTTGGAGCTAATTTATCCCAGAGATCATTCTTGTTTCCACCTGCCATCTGAGCTGCAACTACAAGGTTTTGCTTGGGTGCCACGATTAAGATGGAGTATTGGTCTAATGTCGCCCCAGTTTTTTTCCATGCTTTGATCCNTGATTCGCTTAAGGCTGGCACGTTGACATGATCCCAGCCAAGTCCGAATCTTGTGCTGGAATGTCCTTTGGTTTTGATTGGATAAATACCTTGTTGCTTTCCCATCTCGACAATGCTTGTTTTTGATAATATTTTCTTTCCTCCACTATTGCCTTGATTCAGCAACATTCTCCCTAGTTTTGCCAGGTCTGTAGGTGTGGTTACTATCGCGCCGGCGGCACTCAGGTTATTGTAGATATAGGGCAGTTCTTGTTTGTTTTCGATTGTTTTGGCTACTCTTTTTGCTTCATTGTCCCTCGTGATGAATGTAGAATTGCTCATTCCAAGTGGCAATAATATATTTCTTCTTACGTATGAAGTGAACTCTTGCCCGCTGACGCGTTGAATGATCTCACCCGCCAAGGTGAATCCGTCGTTTGAATAGCTTGATAACTCTCCCGGTGTGCTCTGTAGCTTTGTTCTTGAGAGTGTCTTCATCACTTGCCCTAAGTAGCCTGAGAAGTGCTTGTGTGTCATGCCATTTGCATAGTCTGTCCCGAGCCCAGCGCTATGGCTCAATAACATTCTTGTAGTAATTTTTTTGTAGTCTGGAGAGAGCATTTGGAACTCTTTGATGTAGGCCGTAATTGGAGTGTCGAGTTCTATTTTGCCTTCCTCTACTAACTGCATGATCGCAATTGTGGTGAACATTTTGGTCACCGAAGCAGCTGCATACATTGTGTCAGTGGAGGGTTTTATTCCAGATATGTCTTTTGTTCCGAATGTTTCTGTCCAAAGAAGACCGTGTTGATCGGACAATGCAATTGAAAGAGAGGAGGCTCCTGTTTTATCCAGCAATGCCTCTGAATCGGTAATGGCTTCCGTGATTGTCTTCGTTAGGTTTTTTGTTGATACGCTTCTTGATGGATTGCCTTGCTCTAGAGCAGAAACTCTTTGACTTGTAGTGGTGATACTTAAACTTATTGCAACCAATGATGTTACAATCTTTTTAAATTGTAGGTGGATTGAGTTCATGCGATGAAGTAGAAAGAGTGACTATGTGTCGAGGAAATCTGCCGATGCCTTGAGACCAACTCCAAGAAGTGCGGTGGCGGTGGCGACGATTANAAGTNTCATGGAAGGCCTCTCTTGGACCTTTTCAAGATCGCAGCTGTATGGGTGAGAGTTGCTAAGTGGATGTGGTGATGTGCTGAATGGGATCTTGTGAAAACTCTGTGAATATAGAATTGATGTTGAAGTGTGGAAGTTCTATGTTCTCTTTGGTTTCTGTTAAGCTCCTGCCTCTTGATTAGGGGTAGACCATTGNTCATCCCCATATGCTTCTTAAAGGTAGCTCAGTGAGTTTTCCTGTATGATTGCGTTTTGATCAAGTGTTTGTGTGAGTAATTGCATCGGATCGATTGTCATATTGTGCCCATCATTGAATGCGACTGCTAGTGGGCTATCTCCTGGATTGAAGGCTGTGTAGGAAGTTATTTCTTCATTGATGAAGACGGCTGATAGCGGGTGATTTGCTCTAATCGTTGAGGTTGGAGTGCCGAGATTGGCTAATGCATNGATCCAGCTGTAGACTCCAACTTTGCTTTGTCCTTCTTCTAGCTGTTCTATTAGAATATCTTTTTTCTCAAGAGCTCCCTGTTGATTGAATAAGGCTTCATACTGCAGTATAAGTCCTCCCCATTGATCAATTTCATCTCCCGTAAGTTCGTCAATTTCGCTAATGAGGGCTGATGGATCTCTTGCCATTTCAGAGAGATACAGTGATCCTCCGCTGAATGGTAGAAAGTTAATGCCTTTGATATGTTCTGGTTCTGCTGAAAACCATGTTGNGTGGGCCGCCCCATCTCCCCATAGCATTCCGGACGATTCAACATTGTATCCATCTGGGTGAATATGTTGATTCTTTTCAAACCAATATTCTTGGATCGCTTTTGCTTCCAGTGAATATAAAGTTTGTCCAAGATTTGTAAGTTTATCTCGATTGGTAATGCCGCCCCAGAGTGTTAGGCCTGTTGAGAAATTCATCGACTCTGATGACGACTCATGGTTGTTTCCTCTGCCAAAAGCTCCATGGCCAGACGCCCACGAATGTCCTGCCATTGTGGAAAAATTTCGTAATTCTGGAAGTGAGGCATCGGTAAGATCCCACCCTGCAACATCATTAATCAGTAGATCAACCATATCTCGTTGGGTCTCAATCCAGCTTGGATTCAAAAGACCAGCAAGAGCTGCGGCATGAATAAAATATCCATAGTGAAAGTGATGATCATTTAGTTGGCTTGCTGACCCAAACGAATCAGGGTAGCCCTGAACCGTATCCCATATTGGATTGTAGGCAAAATGANGATCTCCCGCCTCTCCACTTNCCTCAAACCAATCATCTAATGTTTCTGTGACTGCATTTACGATTTTTGCTGATAAGTCATCTTCCCCAAGGGCTTTTGCGAGGTGCGCGGATTGTATGGATTTCAGAAGTGCCTTGCCAGACCAATACGTATCGCCAAATTGGTTTAGATAAGATGATGGATTATTGATCTCTGAATCGTTCAGAAGCTTCGCTCGTGCTTCTTCTTTTTCACTTTCTGAAAGCACCATTGGGAGCATTGGCAGTACTCCCAATGCTGGGATTTCAGCATGAAAGCTATTGCCTTCATGGAGATCCATTTGTCCCCTTGCGCTTTCATAGGTTTCTCCAGTGTTGAAGGAGCCGTTGACGATATTCTTTAGATGTGGATAAATTGCAAACAAGGTATTTGTATTGTCAGGGTAGATTTGACTCCCATATTCGTATGAAATGGAGATATTGTATGGGTTTGCATCCTTAGTGAATCCGAATTCCGTAGTTGTNATTCGAGTGGATGCTGAATCATCGAATTTCTTGATCGTTTCTTCTGTTGCTCCTTTTGGTACCAGTGCCACTGCTAGATCAACTACAGCATCCTCTTCTGTTGCTAATCGGATGTTGCCTTCGTTTTGTGTCCAGATTCCTGTACTGCTATAAACAGCATAATGGTCTTGATTGATTTTGATGTTTAGTTTACTTCCCTCCAGGCTTTGCTCTTCACTTTCTCCTTGCCAGCTGATGTTTATATCATTTGCTTTAACTCCCTTTAGCCATGTGATTGGTGAGCCTTGGGCAACTGTCAACTCGGGTCTGTCTCCTGGTTGTTGCCATCCGCCAGTGAATGACCAATCGCCATAGGTGATCAGTTCGAACCCCTCTGCTTCTTCTGACAGCACCTGAACTTGCAGTTGTCTGTGGAATGGGGTGATGGATTCCCATGTTGTATCAGATGTTTGGAAAGCTTCGCGTTGACTTTGTGAACTAAGGCTCAACCCCTTTTCTTCGACCTTGATTGTGAGTGGATGTGCATAAAGAGGCGCGCTATACGCATCTCCAAATTCAGGGAAGACTACCGAGCTCCACCAATCATTGCTGGGTACGGCTTGTGTAAAGTTCTCGGCGATCATTGGTTGCATTACCTCCCCTGTGCTTGTTTTAGGCATTGCATCGACATCTGGTTCTGTTAGGCGTAGCTTTCCATTCTCTATAAGTTGGTTAATTTTATTTAGTAGGGGTGTTTCAGTCTTCAACNGCGGAGTGGGATTGGGGAGAAGACCATTAAAGAGGCCATCACCATCGAGATCAATCGCGAAGGTGGTTTCAGCTNAGGAAAGATCGTTTGCTGTGTAGGCGGTTTCACCGATGAAGGTTGCATTGTTATCAAGGATCCATCCATAGAACCCAGAGGAGCCGTGATCGAGCACACGGATTTGATCGTTGTTATCGCGTGCGATCGCAATCAGAGTGGCCTGATCTCTGTTGAGAGGGATATCACCAGACCAGTAACTGTCATTTCTGGAGATGACCTGATGTGGATCAGTCCCATTTTTGATAGCAGCTAGTTGTGAATTGGGATCAAACCAGAGGGAGAGAGTGCCATCTGGATTGGAGGAAATGAGCTGCCAATCTTGATTCAACGGCGGACTGGGATCTGTGGGAAGACTACTAATGATATCGTTCAGGTAAATACTCAATAATTTGCCATTGCCGTTTGCTCCAGCGTCATCAGTAAGGATTAATTTATCCTCTATTTTTACCATTCCCTCTAGATCATTGAAATTGCCAGTGATTTCAGAACTAAATATATGATGTCCTGTGTTCGGATCTATGAGTTGAAGGTAGCTCTTCCCTGGGCCGAGAAATTCATTGTTTATGTAACTAGATTTTCCATGTAAGGTTGCCAGTAGCTGTCTTCCCTCACCCTGATTGATGAGAGTGATCGCTGAAAGATCATTGACTCCTGCTTCTACTGTTTGAATTCTTTCTTTGATTTCACCATTGATGAATTCAAAGCAGTGGATGCGTCCTGAATCTTGTTCGCCAATGTAAATTCGTGATTGTATTGAATCGACGACGAGTGCTTCATAGCCATTGTTTGTACCAGTTGGATTTAGTGGTATATCCTGGATCCTGAGGATGTTTGCACTGCCTTCATTGGTTGCAACATGCCCCTCCTCGTCAAGTTGCAGAGTTATGATACGGCCAGGCTTCCTTGTTGAGAAATTCCCTTCATCAAGAATTAAGAGAGTTTGATTTTTGATATCATAACTAATCGCTTCGGCGTCAAGATTAGCTGCTATGTTTATCCGACGTTGCGACCCATACTCATCTATCTCGATTAAGTATTCGGGCCTTGCGTCATCGGAAATGACATAAATTAGAGACTCTTCGTAAGGTCGATTTACAAACGTGATACCGCTGGCTTCAAAGCCACTGCCTAAATTTTGGACAAATGAAGCTTCTAATTGGGCCATGATTTTGATAGTTAAGGAATGATCTTCATGTCGTTATGCAATCGAGTGGACTGGCATCGATTTGTCGATCTTCCATAGTCTCTAATCTTTTTGGTGATTATTCTGGTGATTGACTATCGATGATTTGGAGTTTTGTTGGTGAATTTCAGGTGAATATCACTTATGACTCAAATAGAGCGCTGAATAATGGCTTATTCTGCTTTCTTGATTGTGAGGGTGAAGATACTTCCTTGGCCTTCTTCTGACTCGACTCCTACCAAACCATCCATGGCAGTCATCAGCATTTTTACAATGGCAAGGCCCAGCCCGGAGCTTGTTTCACCTTTTGGTAGCTTCACACCCTCTGCTCTCGTAAAACTCTTGAAGATTTTTTTGAGTTGACTTTTAGCGATTCCTTGTCCTTCATCAATGACATCAACTTGAATCAATTTTTTTGTGATTTTTATACTGATTTTAATTGGCTGTTCTTTAGGCGAGTACTTTGCTGCATTCTCTATGAGATTACTGAGACACTGAGTAAATCTGTCGATATCACCAAGAGCTTGTAAGCTTTGAGGTGGGACCTCTAGGATGACAATCTGTTGAGGAAACGCTTTTTGACAGATTTGGATTGCACATTCGATGGATTCTTTTATGCTAAAAGGCTCGTATCTGATCTTTAGTTGATTATTCTCAGATCGGCTTAGGTCTAGCAAGTCACTTAGCATTCTGTTGATCCTGGCCACTTCTTTGTTTGCTATTTCTAGCGAATTCTTTTCTCCTTGTGTTAGCCCCTGTGATCTGTTTAGAACAGACTGTATGAAGCCAGAGATAACCGTTAACGGGGTCCTGAATTCATGGGATATTGTTGAGGCAAATTGTTTTTGATTTTCGGATGATTTATATAGTCTTTTGATCATTCGATTGAATTCACTGATTAAAGGAGCAACTTCTTTGGGATAGTTTTTGCTTGGAAGCCTTGCTTTTGCGAGCTGATTCCATTTGATTTCCGCAAGATCTGATCTGATGCCTCTCAGGGGCTTGAGGATTATCAAAAGACTAACTCCTAGCCCTATACTCAATAACAGCAATGAGGTGATTGTCGACGCTATCCCTAGGAACTCTAGATGCTGTATTAACTTGATATTATAAATAGGTCTTATGTATATTAAATAGCCGGTTTGTATTCCTCCTGAGATCTTTGTTGCCGATACGGCTACAGGTCTTGAATTAGAGGTGCTAGAGATTATAAATTTTTCTTCTGTTCTTCTCACTTTGTCTGCATAGCTCATGAGTGTATCTGCCTGGTATAAATATAGGCTGCCTTTTATCGCTTCGTACCCTGCCTCACCTGCAATCAGAAATATCCTTTCGCCTTCAATTTCTATATCTTCTAGTAGCCATCGATACTTAGCACGATTGCAGCAATTGAGTGTGTCTGATGCTGGCATCTGGTCTAATCTGCTTTCTATAGTACTCATGGGGCTGTTTATTTCTTTTTGCATGGTTGATTGAAGGTATTCCCTGATCATTCTTGATGAGAGCATATTTCCGATCTGAATACTGATTATCCCTTGCGAAGCAACAAAGAGAAGGCTGATCACTATTAGCCGCCTACTTGCTGACCAATGTTTTGTTGCGTACTTGCTTTTGATTCTTTTTATGATTGCCTGCATTTGTTTTTTGCTTCTTTGATTATGCCGCTTGAGGCTTCGCTTATTTGCTCGAATACTTGATTTTTGAGACGATGAGTTGGGCGGGTGAGTTCACTTGAATCGAGTGCATGAAGTATGGTGTGATCAATGGGATCAAGGCTTGTTAATTCTCTCAATGATTTTGTGATTTTGAGTAGAACTCCATGATTCTTTTCTTCAATCAGGCGATTTCCAGCGATGATGACAAGGTTTTGTTTTGGNTTGCTTTGCCATACTTTTTTGATCAGACTTTGCTGATGCGCTGGTATATTTTCAAGCGGAGCATTGAGGTGACTGCTAATAAAGGCGAAATCTAATGTGCCTTCAGCAACATTGGTTACGAGTCTGGCTTGATTTGGTTCATGGACGCATGAATAGAGGTCGGTTGGATGAATACCAGCTTTTTTCATTTCNAGAATTGGATAAAGAAATGAGGCCCCTGAATAGCGACTGCCAAATCCGACTCTCCAGCCTTTTATTGCTTCAAGTCCCATCAAACGTCTTTTTNGGAGGTTGTCATCGTTTCGATTTGGATTTGTAACCAGCACGTTGATAAAGTTTGGTTTTTCTATTGCTATTATTTTTGCCGCTGGATTTTCCATTTTGATCTTCCACGCGCCAAANATTCCTGTCACTGCAATGTCTATTTCTCCTGTTTTGAATAGAGCTTGTGTATGTGCATAACTGATAGAAGGTATGTATTTAAAGGCTTTCCCTGTCTCCTTATATAGAAAATCTATGATTATTCTATTAGCAAAATTGGCGTCCTTTTGAGATCTCCATGGCTCTTCGCTGATTCTAAATTGTGTTTTTGAGGGGGATGTGTTCTGATGAGTTGTCTTTGATCTGATTTGCGTGCAGCTCAGCATTAGAAGGCATGTGCCAAGACTTGCTAGTTGCTTGATCAATTTGATCAGTCGAGCATGGCACTACCTACTATAAGGTCCACCTTCTCTTGAGTATCAAATTTTTGATTTCGGTTGTTGGTTGTTTCTCGATATTTGAGGACTGATTGGATTTGTTTCGCATTAGAGATCTATGCATCAATGGAGTCACTGCATCTTGTGTTGAATTGTTTTGGTTATTCGTCTATTTTCCTCTGCTTTTGCTTTACTGTTAAGGTANTTTTTATTGTGTCATGGTGGAGTCCCTCCAACCACGGGTGCTCGTCGCTGATGATGACGAAAACATCCTTTTGCTGTTACAAATGGAGCTCGAGGCTGAGGGCTTTGTTGTAAATGCTTTTTCGGATGGTTCCTCAGCCATGAGTCTACTCAGGGACTCACCGCCTGATTTGGCTTTACTTGACTGGAACATGCCGGGCATNACAGGACTTGATATATGTCGACGTTTACGAGACACAGGTGTTTTCCTCCCTGTCATTATGATTACGGCTCGAGATGAAATGGATGATCGTGTTGCTGCTTTAGAATCTGGCGCTGATGATTTTATTTCTAAGCCATTTAATATCCGTGAAGTGCTAGCTCGTGTCCATGCACTAATGCGGCGATCTAAAGGTTTTAGTTCCGATAAAATTCAGGTGGGCGATCTGCTCCTTAATGGTGCAGAACGCACTGCTTTGATCAATGGGCATGCGCTCACGCTTACTGTTCGAGAATTTGATCTTCTGGAGTGCNTGATGCGTCATCCTCGCCAGGCTTTAACGCGTGCCCAGCTGATTCAGCATGTTTGGGGAGAAGACTATTTTGGAGATGAAAATGTGGTTGATGTTTATGTACGCTATTTACGCAAGAAACTAGAGGCCGAGGGCTCGGAACGTATTATTCAGACTGTAAGAGGGGTGGGGTTTTCTCTGCGTATTAANGGTGATTAATGATACTCTGATATCAATGTTTTACTTGATTGCTTACTGGAAACTGTGATTGTTTCTGACTCATGCCTTCTGGCTTTTGTCTGTTNACATTCTTNTAGGCTCTTTTGTNAGNNTTAATGCTNTTNGATACTCTGTAANCCTGGACTCTCGGATTGGCTTGTGATGTTNAACGATNTATCTTAGATCGTTTGCCNGATTCTTCGCGTATGNATNATGCGACACTAGTCAGNNATGGCTGTTGCNCGTCTTGATNCGTNATCGTTTGNAGCTGAGGTACACCGATGACGATCAATGTATTTGCAANAAGGCTAACTANGATCAGGGATCGGATCTGCTTATGNTTTCGTTTNTTTATTTTGACACGTNCCGGCTTGCATTTTTATCAGGTAATCAGCGGTGTTTAGGTGAACAGGAGTAGCTTGCTTATTACATTCCTTTACTTAGATCCTTAAGGATTTCTTGTTTTCACCAGCTTTTCACCAATAGCTCTCTTAGGTTTAATTTGAAAATTAATCGTATTTCTAACATTAAGGTTTTACCTTTGTGTTGTCGAGGATTTCCACTCGTCGCTTTTTCCTTTGAGGCTAATTATGACTGATTCATCGAAAATTATTGATTCATTCAATGGAATTCAAGCACCAGATGAAACGATACTATCGAGAAATTCTCGTTGGGGAGGACCTCAAAATTACCTCTCACAAACAACTCATACCCAGTTGCATGAAGTCAGCGGGATAACGGAGGGC
>PANE01000039.1 GCA_002708305.1 Rhodospirillaceae bacterium | reverse complement strand
TGAACAATACACCCGCAATATGGTTACCGGTGCTTCAACCGCAGACGTTGCCATTATTTTAGTCGATGCCAGCCAAGGGATCCTTACCCAAACTCGCCGTCATTCCTTTATTGCCTCTCTGTTAGGGATCGAGCACGTGGTCTTAGCGGTGAATAAAATGGATTTAGTGGATTATTCTGAGAGCAGATTTAATCAGATCTGTGAGGACTTCAACACCTTGCGCAAGCATCTGGCATTTAAGTCAGTCACGCCAATTCCTCTGTCTGCCCTTAAAGGGGACAACGTGATAGACCGGTCTAAACCAATGGGTTGGTATCAAGGCCCTACTCTTTTGGGGTTTCTTGAAACAGTTGATATTCGAGAGAGACTCAATCAACACGCCTTCAGATTCCCTGTGCAGTGGGTCAATCGACCCAACGCTGACTTTAGAGGCTTTTCAGGCACCGTATTGGCTGGCAGTGTTCAGCCTGGGGATTCAATTCGAGCCTTACCCTCAGGCCAGCTAGCTAAAATTGACCAAATCGTTCTCTCAACCCAAGAATTAGACAGAGCAGTAACTGACCAAGCCGTCACTTTAACACTGGATAGAGAGATCGACCTTTCTCGCGGGGATCTCATTGTCTCAGCAGATGCTCCCTGTGAAGTCTCAGATCAATTTGAGGCAGAACTGGTGTGGATGGACAACGAAACCGGTTATATTGGCCGCCGCTATGCCTTGCAATTAGGTACCACTCAAGTCAATGCCAGCCTATCTGACATCCGGTTCAAATATGACATCAATACCTTTGAGCAACTACCTGGTAGAGACCTTGCGCTAAATGAAATCGCCACGGTTCAGATCAACTTAGATGCTGAAATTCCTTTTGAAGCCTACACAGACTGCTCAGGCCTTGGCGCTTTTGTATTAATTGATCGCTACAGCAACGCCACCGTTGCCGCAGGTATGATTCGTTTTGCTCTGCGCCGGGCATCTAACGTACACCGGCAGGCGCTTTCTGTCGATCGACCTGCAAGGGAGAAACTAGCAGGACATCAGGGTCGAGTAGCATGGCTCACCGGGCTCTCAGGTTCTGGTAAATCAACCATTGCTAGTGCTGCAGAAAAGATCCTCCATGAACAGGGATACCGAACTTACATTTTAGATGGCGATAACGTACGCCATGGTCTTTCAAAAGACCTAGGATTTACTGTGGCAGATAGGGTAGAAAATATTCGCAGAATAGCAGAAGTGGCAAAGCTGATGATGGATGCAGGAATCATTGTACTCACTGCGTTCATCTCACCCTTTAGAGCTGAGCGAGACATGGCAAAGAGCCTTTTCGAGGAGGGGGACTTTCTTGAAGTGTTTGTGGATACGCCACTGGCGGTGGCTGAAGAGCGTGACCCTAAGGGACTGTACAAAAAAGCACGAAGCGGTCAGCTTCCTAATTTTACAGGTATCGACAGTGATTATGAAGTACCAGTGAGTGCTGACTTGATCATCGATACAGAAGATCAGACAGTCGATGACTCTGCCACAGAACTTATTGAATTGATAACAAGAAATATACAGGGGTAGTGTATGACATTGCGCGAAGATCTAAAAAACCCAAACTCCCATGCTCGTAGCCTAACAAAAGCATTCACCTGGCGTGTCACTGCGACTCTAACAACTGCCGTTATTGCCTATATCGTGACCGGCGAGCTGTCTATGGCTGCGATGATTGGCGGCATAGAATTTGTTGTGAAATTTATTACTTATTATGGCCATGAGCGTGTTTGGAATCTGATTCGCTAAAGAGTAACCTGTCCCCAGTGTCACAGTTTATTCCTGTATCCTTCAATTGAGTCACATCACCCTTGCATAGTGATTGCTAAGCAAATTTCGTACCTCTATAATTCTCAACCTTGAACCAACTTCCACTACTTCGATTCATTTAGAAACCCCTTTTATGAGGACCTCTTTTTGACCAAAACTAATTTTACTCCAGCCGGTAAGAAAACCTTTAAAGCTGATAGCTATAGACCACTTCCAGCATCAGTTACCATAAATAATAGTAAGATTGATGGTCTTGGCTTGTTTGCTGTANAANATATTAAAGAAGGNACCTATTTAGGNGAGACCCATTTTAAAATTGATGAGAATCGNGACTGGATGAGAACGCCTCTAGGAGGCTTTATNAACCACTCAGAACAGAGTAATGCGGANATAAGCTTGTCTGAGGAAAATATCAGGGGACTTACAGCCAAAAGAAACATTCTGAAAGGTGAAGAAATTACNGTTCTCTATACGCTTTATTAAAGTCTCAAAAAGCTTAGTTATCAATACAGATATATTCCATTAGCTAGACATTCCAATTATAAGTTCACTTTGGTTCATCTGCGTTCTCCTCAATCGACTAAGTATAATTAAATAAACAACAACCTGTATTCCAAAAATGCCAAACCAGGTATTGCTGTCAATTGCAATCCAATCAAAGACATAGATTATCAAACTCACTCCTGATGAACCGCTACTGATTGTCAACCCAGTCAAAGAGTTAGGAGTAACCCGAGATTTAAACTTTGGCGCATAAAAGCTATAAAGACGATTATGGAGATGACCGTTGTCAGCCTGAAGCGGTGAGAGCCCTTTACGCAACCGGCGGATAACACTAACCAAGAAATCAACGCAAGGATATGACAGCAAAGACGCCATAAAGCCAGCTGAAAAATCACCCTGAGCGACACCCAATAATCCATAACAAACCAGCACGGCGCCTAAACCATAACTACCCATATCACCTAAAAAGAACCAACCCGAGACAACATTAAAGATTAAAAACATCAGGCAAACAAAGAACAGTACACCCTCAGCGGGGCGGCCATAAACTAAAAATAATATACCAAAAGCGATTGTTGCTATCCCAGGGATCAGGCCATTAGCACCATCTGCCATATTAAAGGCATTGATAAAACCAACACAAAAAATCGTACAGAGCCCCCATGCGACTAATGGGACTGAAAGAAGATAATCGATGCCCGGGATACCAATAACCAAGGGCACTACATTCGGCGTCGTCCAGAGGAAGAAACCGAAGGCCAGCAGTTTAACTACAAGACGAAAATACGGACTTAATAAATCAGCCTTGATATCCTCAGCGCCACCTAAAATCACACAAACAAAAACAGTGGACCAAACATGGAGGAAGGTAACATCACGCACCACCCCGGGTGTATAGGAACTCAATAGAACCATGCCAATAAGAAATAGAATAAAGGTAATAACAATCGCAACGCCACCTAATCGGGAGGAGTTTCTAGAGCTGATGCCATGGGATGCAGCGGAGTCTCTCCCTGCCCGCAGGGTAGATAAGGCAAACATAACAACGATTGCACCAAGACCTGTTAAACCGAAGCTCAGAAGCGCCAAAAGAGCCATAGCGATATATTTAGTAAGCGTCTGTTTGCTCGGGGTATTAGCAGAGTTTTTATAACTGTCAGACATAGAGCTCAATTTACAAAATCTCCGGGCTTTCTGCCATTAATCCTGTCATCTGAGAACCGACGATCCTCATCTTTAATAATCACGGTACTCTCACCCCGACGAATCAACTCACTCACAACACGGCTCCCTATAAACCCTAAAAGCATCAATCGATCAGGTTCGTAAACATTACTCACAACAGACCCATCGAACCCGGTTCTGATAGCAGCCTGAGACAGCTTCGCCACACCACTGATACCCCAAAGCATCAGAAGTATCCCAATAAGTAATATCAATGAAAATCTATTCATATCGTTAACTACTTACCAGCCATTTGATTTAAACAGTTTTTTTATGGCTAAATTGGTCTCAGGATCTCTCATCCCAACCGCCAAGTTTGCACTTAAAAATCCCTGCTTGTTGCCACAGTCATGGATCTCGGCGTCAGTCTCAAGAGCATTTAGCCCATCAGTATCAAGAAGCTTGACCAGCGCATCGGTCAGTTGGATCTCGCCACCCACACCCGCTACGGTATTCTCCAACAAGTCCAACGTCTTTGAGGGCAAGACATAACGACCGAGAACCGCCAAGTTGGAGGGTGCTTGATCAGGAGAAGGCTTTTCAACTAGGCCTTTCAAAGCAACACTCTTAAACGGCTCGAGCGCAACATCACCAAGATTCGCAATACCGTAGCTATCAACAACCCCTGGGTTAACTCGCTGAACCATGACCTGGCCCACACCAGTCTCATTCCAGGCCTTAACAAGCTGAGTGAAGCTATAATTACTGTCTCTGGATTCGTGATCAAGAACTAGCACATCTGGTAACAAAACCGCAAAGGACTCATTATTTAAAAGGTGCTTGGCACATAGAACCGCATGACCCAAGCCTAACGCATCACTCTGCCTCACTGAGGAGACCTTAATGCTCGCAGGAACAACATTCCTCACCGTACCCAAAATCATTTCCTTACCCTTTTTCTCTAGACGATGCTCGAGTTCGTAGTGGGCNTCAAAATGATTTTCGATAGCCTCTTTGCCACTTCGGGTCACAAAAATAATCTCAGTAACACCCCCTGCAATAGCCTCCCTGACCACATGCTCAATAATCGGCCTGTCATACACCGGCAGTAGCTCTTTTGGGATAGCCTTTGTCGCTGGAAGCATGCGAGTGCCAATACCTGCTACAGGAATGACTGCTCTTTTTATTTTAGCTANCATAACTTTTTACCCTCAACATTTATGTCCCGAGTACAGGGTAATCTAATTACCAAATCTTTGTTCAATAGCAGTAAAGTCAACGGGCTACAATCGAGTACCAAATTTAACGACAAGCTTTGCAATACAACAGTAANCCAAGTTAGCTACCTATCTTATAAGGTTAATAGCATATAAAAAGTGCCTAGCAAGGATATGACAGACTAGACACAACCCTGACCCCATTAGTTTGACCCAACTCAACTGCTACTTTGGTATCTACCTCTTACCTCGATAGTACTAAAATATTTCCTACAAAACCTTCTTGCGGCGATACCTTAGCATAATAAAGTGTAGTAAACCCTGCTTAAATGTAGCAGTTTCGAATCGACTATTAGGTCTCTGTTGCGACCTAACTCTTTATAACAATTGAGCAATACTTGANTAATTCACTGCGTTTACGCTTATCTCTAACCAAACGCCGCACAGTGATGGTCGGCTATCTTATGATGCCCTTGCGCATCAGCCAACTATCATTCGAGAGCATAAGGTTATTACTCAAAAATTTAAACACTCAGTATTTGAACTCTCGTTTTGTTATATTCTAAATTACGTATGAGTTTAACAAGCAGGAGAGGCCACCTTGGGGCTCTGTAGCTAGTATGTAACGAAAANTTCGAGGAAAAAAATGGGCAGTACGGTTTACTGCGAAAACCAAAAGGGGTAGAGGTTTTTCAAACGAAAATGATAATCAAAACCAGCTCTAATGGACGGGATTAAGAGCTTTTCCTGCCCAGAGAAAAATCACACCATAAAGAGTACTTTGAATCAAAAAAACGAAAGACCAAAGGTTACTAGTGATTGGGATTAAATCACTGGCATGGCCAACCAAGGCAAACCCAGAACTTCCCAGAGCTATTGATAATCCCGTGGCAGAATTTGCCATATTTTTAGACTTAAACACCGACTTAAAATATGTATGAACACGGTTGTGTAGGTGGTCATTATCCGGTGCAGTCATCGCCCGCCCGTCGAGATGCCTCCGGACCAAGCTAACAACAAAATCGAAGCAAGGGTAAAAAAACAGTACTGCCAAAAAGGGCAGAGATACTAACTCTTCACTAAAAGCAGTTAAGCCAACAAGTAGCATCACTGCACCGATTCCATACGCCCCAGCATCGCCCAAAAATAAACGTCCTGAGACCACATTAAAGATTAAAAATAAGCCCGCTCCATACAATCCAGAGGGCATAGCCATTCCATCCATTTCTGCGGAAAATATGTAACAGTTGATGAAAAAAATACCTACCACCAACCCATTGGCACCATCAACCGTATTTACCGCATTGATAAATCCCACTGAGAAAAACAGACAAACCGCAAACGCTACAAAAGGAATATTTAAAAACCAATCGACAATAGGCAATCCAACACTACTGGGAACTAAAAATGGTGCCAATAAAAATATAACCATAAGCACCAAGGCTTTGGTGATCAATCGAAACCTTGGAGATAAACTGTTATTGCGCAAGTCTTCAATTAAACCAAGACTAAAGCACCCAGCCCCACCCAACCAAACCGGCCAGGAGACCTGTACTCTAAAAAACTCAACCGCTGTATCATCACTTATCATAAAAAAAGCCGTGGACATCAAAATACCCATCAGCAGGGCAACTCCCCCCAATCGTGACGCCTGAACCTCAGCTATCCCATGTTTGTCTACAGCATCTGATGCATAACTCTGCAGCGTCATCCACTGCATGATAAAGATAATAATTAGACCGCCGACACCGAAGGCAGCAGTAGCCAAAACGGATATTACTGCAAGTTTGGCGAGCTCACGCTCGGAGAGAACAAATGAATTCAATTTTTTAATTCCCTGTTGATGAATCACCACCTGAGTCCTGCCAGATGTTTCCGTTTATTGATAAAAGATGGTAACTTTTTTAGTGCCTGTTATCCAGCAAAGAAGAGTAAATCGGAACTCTTACACTATGGTTATATCTTTCATACAACTTCAGTGTTTAGCAGTCCTTGGTTGCTAGCGAACCCTCGTGAAAAAATTTAAGTTCTATAAACATATTGAGTATTCGCGCGACCAAAGCGTGTTAGATAAAACACGACACCGTAGCTGACGCACTGGAGCGAGAAAAGCCAAATCCAGAGATTGCTAGTCACTGACCACCACTGGAAAATATACCCCAAAAGAGTCACTCCAGAAGATGAAGCCACTATAAGCCCGCCAGTCATGGAATTAGCCAAAGTTTTTGAAGGTAACCAACGCTGAAAGTGATAGTGAATGCGATTATGCAAATGATCATTATCTGGTAAATAAATTGATCGACCTGCTCTAAGTCGACGCGCCAATGTCATCATAAAATCGATACATGGGTAGGAGAAAAGGCAGGCCAAAAATGCAGCAGAGAAAATATTTTCTTGAAATAAATACAGGCTAGAAATAACAATAGAAGAACCAAGACCATAGGCACCTGCATCTCCCAAAAATAATCGCCCCGAAATGACATTAAAGATAGTAAATACTGCACAGGCAGTCATCATAGCAGCGTATACAAATTGGCCCGTATTCGCGTAGAAAAGACTGAACGCGATAGTGATCACGCCCGCTATGAGTCCGTTAGCGCCATCCGCCATATTAATTGAATTAACAAACCCTACACAGAATGTTACCGACAGTAACCAGCCAATAAGTGGCAACCTCATAAGGCCATCAAGAATGGGAACACCAAAATCAGTGGGAATTAACAAGGGCCATACCCCTATAGTCACCGCGAATATTCCTAATTGTGCATATAGCCGAAACCGAGGGTTTAAGTAATTGTTACGCAAATCTTCTGCCAGCCCAAGGAAGGTACAACTGCCCACGGCGATCCAACCAATCCAATAAGGGCCCGACGGCCCACCTAATTCATCACCAAAGTAGTCACTAAAATAGCCCGCAAGCAACAGACCTAACCAGCTTGCAAATATTATAGCGCCCCCTAGTCGTGATGCACCAATCCGAGAGATTCCGTGCTTATCAATAGCATCTTGAGCATAACTTTGTCGGGTGATCCACTGCATAAGTATCATGATCATCAGGCCGGCTAGACCGAAGAATATCACGGCGAGAAGCATCATTACTGAAAGCTTAACAAGATCCTTTTCTGTGAGTACGAAAAGGGGTTTAGTCATACATTACCAAGACAAGAATAATAGTACAGTCTCCATTACAATCAATGTTGAATCGAGTATCCATCCTTGAACGGTCTTACCTATAAAGCGTTGACAAAAACTTTTTATTGCTGGTCAAGTCAATGATCGTTTAGTAGTGCTTAATAAAATCCCTATCAACTAATCAGGCTTTCTAGCGAAGTGCAGTACCAATACCGTCAGTACCGACAAAATACCACCAAGCAGCGTTCCTAGAATACATATCAATGCTCGTTTAGGTTGAGACTTTTCCTCTGGCACCATACTCGGACTGACTGCCACAAAGGCATAATCAGGACTCGCCTCAGCCAACATCTGACTTTTTATTTGCTCTTCAATGATAGTGTAGAATACCTCTTGCATCTCTGTGATCGAGGTTTTTTCTATCTGAGCCTCAAGATATTCAATATTATTGCTAACTTTTACCACTTGGCGCGCCTGCATGTGCTTATTGATCGATAAAATATATAAGTCGAGCCACTGCTTAGCAATCTGCGGAGAATAGTATTCAATGGAAATGGAGATGAGGCCAGACTTTTTGTCTTCTGATACCGCTAGCATTTCTGAAAACTTCTCAAATAATTGCCAACTCGTGGGTGGCCCTAACCGACCAATATTATCATTTTCAACCAACCACGCTTTCGTTTTGACTGCATAAACATCATTATCAAACTTCAATTGATTCGACTCTCTACTCCAACCTTCGGCTGCGTATACCTCCACAGCAAGGTCATTGTCAGCAATAAAACCCTCAATAAAGCTCCAAGACTTCATAATCTCTTGCGCCACTTGAGCTTCACTGCTTTCACCACCGCCAATGCTCACACCCGCAAGAGAAGCCAATCCTCCTAACTGACCCAAAGCGCCGGAAAGCCCACCCGACTGTTGCTGTGCAGGGGCCAGAAGCGCAGATGCTTTATATTGATTTGGCACTGACAGAGCATAAATCACCGAAACAACAGCGAAAACAGCAGTAATTCCGATAATCTTAATTTTATTACCCCAAAGAACGCCGAAAAGTTCTCGTAGATCTATTTCATCATCGTACTGATCATTCGTTTGACTGTTATTTTCCAAAAGCCTAATCCTTAACCTATTAATTTCTGCTACTACTTGCAGCTACGGATTGTTATTAAATGTATTAATCGCCGCAGCACCCAAAGACAATTGATAAATAATTTGCGATGCTTCAGCAAGTAGTGCCATGGGTCTCATTTTTTCATCATCTGTGTCTAAAGGCACGACGATAGTATCTCCAGGACTTATAGATGCCGCAGCCGATCTAAATCTGAAAAGGCCGCGAGTCGGCTTTATAACTTTCCCATTGGCTTTTACCACATAGATTCCTTGCTCATCCGCTCTGGGCTTTAGACCACCACTTTGATCTATATAACCTGCTTGATCAAGCTCAGGGTCGAATAAATAAGAAATAGGCCTACGCACTTCGCCTAAAACTGTCACCTCTTGGCTAAATTTAGGCAATATTAAACGATCGTTATCTCTCAAAAGAACATCTTCAGCAGAAAAGTTCACAATAGCCCTCAGGGGGATTACCAAACGCCCTAATGCCTCTAGAGACGAAAGCTCTGAAAGTGCCTTCTCTTGCAATGCCATCTGGTCTTGATCAATATCAAGATCGGCGTTTAATTCCCTTAGATTTTGAGATTGCAGTTCATCTTGCAGACTTTCCGTTAGGCGCTTTAGCTCTTGCTCCTCACGTTCTCTTAGACCTTCTCTCAGAAATACCGATCCACCAATGAATGCCTCTGCGGTGAATCCCCCTGCTCGTTGAATAACCGAGGTTAGAGTCTCACCCTTATCAAAAGCGTAGGTACCAGGAAATATAAATTCACCCTCAAGGGAAATCGTATGAGTTTCTCTAAACCCCGGAACGGTGCGGAATTCAACAAAATCGAAATTCTTTAGCGGAGTTAAGGTTCCTTTTTTGAGAGAAGACAAAACAATTTTACTCTCCGCACGGCTTGGGTCTGACATATCAATGCGTGCTATCTCTGTAGATTGAGAATACGCGGACTCCCTCAGCCCTCCTGACAACTCAATCAAGTCTCCCACGGACATTCCTTCAATCAGAGGGTATGTCCCTGGGAAGCGCACTGTGCCGTCAGCATTAACCACCTTGGGTAATTGTCCCAACCTGGCTTGCCGCTTAAGCTTGGCAACGTAAGGAGCCAATTCTGCAACTCGATCACCATAGGCAGACAGAACAATAATATGGTCTCTAGACATTAATCTAAAATTTTCACCACTTTCGACGTCCGCAATAACCTTGCTCGGATTAAACCTCAATACTTTGATATCCACGCCATTTGCTAACTCTCGAACTACAAGAGCAATATTCATATCAGTATCGGGATTAAGTTTATTATTCCCAGCAATGACATCAGAAATACGCATGCCTTTACGCCATGCAAAGTCACCCTCGTGTCTAACATTGCCCAAGAGAGAAACAATATCCTTTTTGTAATCCGTGACCGCATCAACGCTCAGATGATCACCACCTCTTAGTGAAACTGACTGATCGCTTTTTTGAGTTAAGTCCACATCAAAAACTGAAACGAAGCCATCAGTACTAATTCTTTGTAATCGAGCACTTTTCGCATACGCCTTGGAGCTCAGGCCTCCAGCCAACCGCACTAAATCTTGAGTAGATTCGCCTCCCTTTAATTCATAAATAGCAGGCCTTAAAACCTCACCATCAATCGACACTACATCGCCCACCGTAGGAACATACACAACATCGCCCGACTGGATCCGCAAATCTCTGCTTGTATCACCAGATAGCAATAGGTCATAAAGGTCTAGTGTGGTGATTAATTTTCCATGGCGCTTCAATTGGATTTTTCGCAAAGATCCTATATCGCTGACCCCACCACTACTCACCAATGCATGCGTAATAGTTGAGAGTGAAGACACAGTATACGCACCAGGGTTGAAGGCCTCTCCTAGGACAAAAATTTGCATCGATCTCAATGTGCCCATACTGATACTTACTTGCGTACCGATAACCTGAGCTGCAATACGCGCCTGCAGCATATCCTTTGCCTCAGCATAGGTTAACCCTGACAAACTCACTGGCCCTAACTCGGGGAAATCTACAGATCCATCACGATTGATTTCCAGAGAAAATGTATTGTTAGATTTACCATAAAATAAAATATCTAGCGTATCACCGGGTCCGAGCAAATAGTCTGAAGATACTGGAATACTAGTGGCAGGAGCAAAAGTTGTGGGCGCACTGGCAAAGAGGTCATACCCGAAGGGCTTTAAACAGTCGATAGCCGCAAAAGAGTTTACCTCTTCTTCAATCAGTACCACCTCATTGTCTTTACCAGCATTCCGGTCTCGGTCTCGGTCTCGGTCAGCATAGATTTTTGCTGCAAGACAAGGGTCTTGCTCTCGGTAAAAATCACGCTCATCGTAAAACTTCTGCTGACCATAGGGGTCATTATAGCTTCCTGATGAGGCTGTATTTCTTGGAACCATCGGCTCTAATTCGACAACTTGTTTATCTGCTCTTGCTGCAGATACTCCACCACAGAGTGCGTCAAGATCGTAACCGGCCTGTTGGGCCATCGCCTTATTGGCCGCAGTGAGATTACCACAAAGCTGTTTTGCTTGAGCAAGATCCTGAGAATAGCCGGTACTCACGCAACACATGATGACTAAGGCAAAAACAAAGCGCAAAAAATGTGTAGTTTCTAGTTGTTTCATAGTCCTTTTTCTCACTTTGTATTATTTAAATCAATTTCAATAGTGTTAGTTTAGCTTGGTTAAAGTCAGCGCGTTATATCTGTCATCGACAACTTGTCGAATCACGGTGATACTTCCATCTTCAGCCACAGTAATACTGTTGTTATAAGCTCTTACATCTTTACAGTACTGAGAAAATTGTTGCTTTCCTGATCGCTGCTTTTTCTGCCACTTACCACAATTATGTACGGCTAGTGTTCGACTGCCCCTCATAAAAGTCCGTTCGTCGTCAACATCACTGTTTTGATACTCTTGTCCTCGCAGGCCTAAACCCCTCACCCGCCGCACTGACCAGCCGTCAAACAAAATCTGATCCCCTGCTTTGTTAGAGAATAAAGTGCCCTGAGTCATGGTAACAGGATAAACTATGGCCTCATAATTTGCATATTTCACTGACCAGCTATTTAGAGATATATCCGCGTCTGGCGTCTTAAAGAGATCCATTACTGCCGACAGTTGACTAGATTGGACGCTGCAGCCGCTAAATGGGAGTAACATCAAAAGACAGATTGTAAGGGCGAATAATCTCATGGGGCTAACCTCTTGGTCATTTCACTGAAAGCATCATACCTCGCTCCACGGATATCCCACCAAATATTAGCACTAAAATCTTCTAAACGCTGCCCACCATCACGCTGAATTGGACGCAGTCGTGTGCTGTAGTTACTTCTGTTACTGGCCCCAAGTATCCCATTAAACGGAATACGAAAATACATACCTTTGTCAAAGCTCCCTTCGCCAAAATCTTCCGCGGAGACATTTGTTTTTGTCGCCCATAAACCCACTGACCAACCATTGTGGAAAGTCCGTCTAATTTCTAAGGTTGCCCCTACATCTTTAGCTAAATATTTGCCCGCATGGACCGCAACATCAAAATTGTAAAAAGGTGTCGCCCAGTAAACACTGCCAAAGGCTGTTGATGTTTGGTAGTCTAGGTGCTTAAAGCTTTTGTCGTAATCCCGTTGTCGCACCCAGTTAGCGCTGAAACCGTAGGCTAGCCTAGACTGGTGTGGCTGGTACAAAATCTCTCCACCGAAGCCACTAAACATTGACTCTAGAACGCCTCCGAAAACTCGGTAGTGGACATCATTCAATGTGGTGCCTCGTTTTTCTGTGTAGAGTGAATCAAGGCCAGTATCTCCTTCTATGAGGTACTTTACGATATCTGACCGA
>PANE01000006.1 GCA_002708305.1 Rhodospirillaceae bacterium | reverse complement strand
TCAATTTCTCCTGCTTCAATTCGAAAGCCTCTGATCTTTAGCTGATGGTCTATTCTGCCCAAGAATTCGATATTGCCATCAGGTAACCAGCGTGCCAAATCGCCTGATTTGTAAAGCCGTTCCCCTTCTATGAAGGGGTGTGGAATGAATTTCTCTTCGGTTAGTTCAGGATTGTTTAAGTAGCCTCGGGCCAACCCAACTCCTGAAATATATAGTTGACCTGTTAATCCTATCGGTACAGGTTGGTTTTGTACATCCAAAATATAAACTTGGGTATTGGCTATAGGTTTACCAATAGGAATAGCGGCTGATTCAAGAAATTGTTGTTTATCGGATACTAAAATTATCGTCGTGGTAACGGTACATTCTGTTGGACCATAATCATTAAAATAATTATAGTGCTTAGCATAAAACCGTACGTCACTCATATTAGCTACCTCTCCACCTATGCACATGCTTCTTAGATCCTTAAATAAGGTTTTATTAAAGGAAGCGAGTAAAGCTGGTGTACCATCCATATAAGTAACTTGCTTCGAGTTGAGGTACTTCTGAATAGAAGTCGGTGATAATAAAACCATCCTTTTTACGAGTATTAAAGTTGCTCCACAAAAAAACGGCATAAAAATTTCCGCTACAGAAGAATCAAATGTATAAGAAGAAGTTTGTAAGATTCGGTCTTTGGATGTAATCCCTAAATATGGGATAAAGAATTCTATCAAGTTTACTACACTTTTATGCTCAATCATAACTCCTTTAGGTTGCCCAGTTGAACCAGAAGTATAAATAATGTAGGCTAAATCGTTTACGATGGACCATGGACGGCGTACGACTGACGGAGATAGTACTTTGTTTTCTATTCCTTCTATTGTTAATACAGGTAAAATACTTTCCAATGCTTTAGCAGTTGGATAGTTTGCCTTATCTGTCAGCAAGGCTTTCGCTTTGCTGTCTTGCAGCATAAACACCACTCGACTCTTAGGCGCATCAAGTGCAATGGGCAAATAAGCCGCTCCTGCTTTCATCACGCCTAGAATAGCAATAATCATCCACTCACTTCGCTCTAATTGTAAAGCGAATATATCATCGGGTCGGATGTCATACGTAGTCCTCAGATAATGTCCTACCTGATTGGCTTTTTCATTTAATTGGCGATAGGTCAGTTCGGTTTGTTCAAAAACAATTGCTAGATTGGCAGGGGTCTTTTCGACCTGGTCTTCAAATAAATCTATGATTGTTTTGTTGGAAGGGAAGTTAGCCTTTGTATCATTAAAACCTTCCAAAAGAAGCTGTCGCTCTGCTGCTGGCAAGATATTTAATTCATCAATTGACGCACTTGGATTAGCTAGTACACTTCCCACCAAAGTCTCTAAATGAAACACCATCCTTTGGATGCTATCCTCTTTAAATAAATCGGTGTTGTATTCTACATCTAAGTGCAAGCCTTTTTCATTCTCAGCAAAATCAAAACTAAGGTCAAATTGACTAGTCGTTGATGCTCTTTTTTCGAATTTTAGGTCTAAATCTCCCAATTTAAATTCAACGGCTTCATTATTTTGTAAGACCACCATTACATCAAAAACCGCAGATCGACTCGTGTCCCTAGGTAAATCCAGTTCTTCTACTAGTTTATCAAATGGATATAATTCATTTTCAAAAGCTACCAGAGAATTGGTTTTGACCTTATCAAGAAAAGTGATGAAACTATCCGTCGGGTCTATTTGATTTCTTAGTACTAAAGTATTGACATAAAACCCAATCTGTTCATCTAAATCAGGATGATTTCTTCCCGTAATTGGTGAACCAAGCAGGATATCCTTTTGTCCAGTATAGCGATATAACAATACATTTACCACAGCCATCAGACTCATAAATAAAGTAGCTTGTTTCGATTGGGAGAGATCCTGTAGTTTCGCTAATATCGTAGGGCTAAGGCAGGTAGAAATACTTGCTCCATTATAGGTTTTAATCGCTGGGCGAGGATAATCTGTTGGTAATTCCAGAATAGGTAACGCCCCTTCAATTGGAGCTAAAGTCTTTCGCCAATATTCACGTAATTGAAGGACTTGCTCAGATTCCAATAATTCATTTTGCCAAGCCGAATAATCTTTATACTGAATAGCAAGAGGCGTAAGAACAGACAAAGGTTCTTCGATACCAGTTTTACAAGCTTCATATAAAGCATCCAACTCTTTGAATAAAATCCCCATAGACCAACCATCGGAAATAATATGGTGCATGTTAAAGAGTAGGATATGCTCGGCTGTACCAAGTTGTAGCAATTCCAATTGTAGCAGCACATCCCTTGACAGATCAAAAGGGAATGCAGCATGTCGCTGAATATGACTTTGAATAGTTTCGAAATCAACTCCTCTATAATCAGTGAGCTTCAAGCTAAAGTTTATTCGTGGATGAATAACTTGTCGCCCCTCTACAAAATTAGTTCTAAGGCTTTCGTGTCGCTGGAAAAGTAGTTGAATACTGAGCTCTAAAGCTTGTTTATCCAGCTCTCCATTTAGTCGAATGGCAGCAGGCATATTATAGGCTATCTGCTCTTCTTCCATTTGGTCTATTACCCAGAGTCTTCTTTGGGCATTGGATAAAGCATAGTTTTCAGCTGCTGCAGTCGGAGGAATAGACTTTAATAAACTAGGGTGCAAGGTCGCTAAACTTCTTACCTCTCGAGCAAGCTCAGCAATAGTAGGATGTGTAAAAATCTGTGTGAGTTTGATTTTAGCACCTAATTGTTGTTGAATCAAAGACACTAGGCGAATAGCCCGAAGGCTATGCCCCCCCATAGCAAAGAAATTATCATGGATGCCAATGAGGCTTCTGCCTAATAATTCTTCCCATAAATTCATCAATGTTTGCTCTATCGGGTTGCGAGCAGATACATAGGTCATTCTAGAAGCTAATGATCCTGAATCGGGAGCAGGCAAAGCTTTTCGATTGACTTTACCACTAGAAGTAAGTGGCAAACTATCCAACCCCACAAAGTAAGCTGGAATCATATAATCGGGTAAGGACTCGGCTAAGAAGCTGTGTAAAGTTGGTATATCTGGCAGGACACTTTCTTCTTTTGATACTAGATAAACAACCAGTTCTTTATTATTGTCTATTTCATAGGCTATAACCACTGCGGATTGAATCAAAGGGTGAGTCAGTAATGTCTGCTCAATTTCTCCTGCTTCAATTCGAAAGCCTCTGATCTTTAGCTGATGGTCTATTCTGCCCAAGAATTCGATATTGCCATCAGGTAACCAGCGTGCCAAATCGCCTGATTTGTAAAGCCGTTCCCCTTCTATGAAGGGGTGTGGAATGAATTTCTCTTCGGTTAGTTCAGGATTGTTTAAGTAGCCTCGGGCCAACCCAACTCCTGAAATATATAGTTGACCTGTTAATCCTATCGGTACAGGTTGGTTTTGTACATCCAAAATATAAACTTGGGTATTGGCTATAGGTTTACCAATAGGAATAGCGGCTGATTCAAGAAATTGTTGTTTATCGGATACTAAAATTATCGTCGTGGTAACGGTACATTCTGTTGGACCATAATCATTAAAATAATTATAGTGCTTAGCATAAAACCGTACGTCACTCATATTAGCTACCTCTCCACCTATGCACATGCTTCTTAGATCCTTAAATAAGGTTTTATTAAAGGAAGCGAGTAAAGCTGGTGTACCATCCATATAAGTAACTTGCTTCGAGTTGAGGTACTTCTGAATAGAAGTCGGTGATAATAAAACCATCCTTTTTACGAGTATTAAAGTTGCTCCACAAAAAAACGGCATAAAAATTTCCGCTACAGAAGAATCAAATGTATAAGAAGAAGTTTGTAAGATTCGGTCTTTGGATGTAATCCCTAAATATGGGATAAAGAATTCTATCAAGTTTACTACACTTTTATGCTCAATCATAACTCCTTTAGGTTGCCCAGTTGAACCAGAAGTATAAATAATGTAGGCTAAATCGTTTACGATGGACCATGGACGGCGTACGACTGACGGAGATAGTACTTTGTTTTCTATTCCTTCTATTGTTAATACAGGTAAAATACTTTCCAATGCTTTAGCAGTTGGATAGTTTGCCTTATCTGTCAGCAAGGCTTTCGCTTTGCTGTCTTGCAGCATAAACACCACTCGACTCTTAGGCGCATCAAGTGCAATGGGCAAATAAGCCGCTCCTGCTTTCATCACGCCTAGAATAGCAATAATCATCCACTCACTTCGCTCTAATTGTAAAGCGAATATATCATCGGGTCGGATGTCATACGTAGTCCTCAGATAATGTCCTACCTGATTGGCTTTTTCATTTAATTGGCGATAGGTCAGTTCGGTTTGTTCAAAAACAATTGCTAGATTGGCAGGGGTCTTTTCGACCTGGTCTTCAAATAAATCTATGATTGTTTTGTTGGAAGGGAAGTTAGCCTTTGTATCATTAAAACCTTCCAAAAGAAGCTGTCGCTCTGCTGCTGGCAAGATATTTAATTCATCAATTGACGCACTTGGATTAGCTAGTACACTTCCCACCAAAGTCTCTAAATGAAACACCATCCTTTGGATGCTATCCTCTTTAAATAAATCGGTGTTGTATTCTACATCTAAGTGCAAGCCTTTTTCATTCTCAGCAAAATCAAAACTAAGGTCAAATTGACTAGTCATTGATGCTCTTTTTTCGAATTTTAGGTCTAAATCTCCCAATTTAAATTCAACGGCTTCATTATTTTGTAAGACCACCATTACATCAAAAACCGCAGATCGACTCGTGTCCCTAGGTAAATCCAGTTCTTCTACTAGTTTATCAAATGGATATAATTCATTTTCAAAAGCTACCAGAGAATTGGTTTTGACCTTATCAAGAAAAGTGATGAAACTATCCGTCGGGTCTATTTGATTTCTTAGTACTAAAGTATTGACATAAAACCCAATCTGTTCATCTAAATCAGGATGATTTCTTCCCGTAATTGGTGAACCAAGCAGGATATCCTTTTGTCCAGTATAGCGATATAACAATACATTTACCACAGCCATCAGACTCATAAATAAAGTAGCTTGTTTCGATTGGGAGAGATCCTGTAGTTTCGCTAATATCGTAGGGCTAAGGCAGGTAGAAATACTTGCTCCATTATAGGTTTTAATCGCTGGGCGAGGATAATCTGTTGGTAATTCCAGAATAGGTAACGCCCCTTCAATTGGAGCTAAAGTCTTTCGCCAATATTCACGTAATTGAAGGACTTGCTCAGATTCCAATAATTCATTTTGCCAAGCCGAATAATCTTTATACTGAATAGCAAGAGGCGTAAGAACAGACAAAGGTTCTTCGATACCAGTTTTACAAGCTTCATATAAAGCATCCAACTCTTTGAATAAAATCCCCATAGACCAACCATCGGAAATAATATGGTGCATGTTAAAGAGTAGGATATGCTCGGCTGTACCAAGTTGTAGCAATTCCAATTGTAGCAGCACATCCCTTGACAGATCAAAAGGGAATGCAGCATGTCGCTGAATATGACTTTGAATAGTTTCGAAATCAACTCCTCTATAATCAGTGAGCTTCAAGCTAAAGTTTATTCGTGGATGAATAACTTGTCGCCCCTCTACAAAATTAGTTCTAAGGCTTTCGTGTCGCTGGAAAAGTAGTTGAATACTGAGCTCTAAAGCTTGTTTATCCAGCTCTCCATTTAGTCGAATGGCAGCAGGCATATTATAGGCTATCTGCTCTTCTTCCATTTGGTCTATTACCCAGAGTCTTCTTTGGGCATTGGATAAAGCATAGTTTTCAGCTGCTGCAGTTGGAGGAATAGACTTTAATAAACTAGGGTGCAAGGTCGCTAAACTTCTTACCTCTCGAGCAAGCTCAGCAATAGTAGGATGTGTAAAAATCTGTGTGAGTTTGATTTTAGCACCTAATTGTTGTTGAATCAAAGACACTAGGCGAATAGCCCGAAGGCTATGCCCCCCCATAGCAAAGAAATTATCATGGATGCCAATGAGGCTTCTGCCTAATAATTCTTCCCATAAATTCATCAATGTTTGCTCTATCGGGTTGCGAGCAGATACATAGGTCATTCTAGAAGCTAATGATCCTGAATCGGGAGCAGGCAAAGCTTTTCGATTGACTTTACCACTAGAAGTAAGTGGCAAACTATCCAACTCCACAAAGTAAGCTGGAATCATATAATCGGGCAGGCTCTTTTGTAGAAAAGCCCTAACTCCCTCCAATGATATATCAAGGCCTTCTTTTACCATTATATAGGCAATTAATTCATTCGTACCCGACATCTTTTTGCCTACTACTACACAATTTGAAATCCCTGGGTGTTCTAATAAAATATGCTCTATCTCTCCTGCCTCTACCCGATAGCCTCTGATTTTTAACTGATTATCAATTCGTCCAAGATATTCTACATTGCCATCAGGTAAGTAGCGAGCTAAATCACCTGTCTTATATAGCCGTTCTCCTTTTTTGAATGGATGCGCTATAAAACACGCTTTAGTCAACTCGGGAAGATTTAAATAACCTCGAGCTAAACAGACCCCTCCTATATACAATTCCCCTATCACTCCTATCGGAACAGGAATTAAGTCGTTAGTCAAAATATATAATTGAGTATTGGCAATAGGTTGACCAATTGGAGGTAAAGACATCCAAGAAGTAGGGTCTCCTTTAAGGGTGTAGGCACTTACCACATGCGCTTCCGTAGGACCATAATGGTTCTCTAGCTGACAATCGGGAAGCCGCTTGAATAATTGAATAATCGCTTCACCAATTTGTAATTGCTCCCCGGCCGTTTGTACGACCTTTAAATGACTTATATCTCTTTTGTAATCTAACAGAATTTGAGCCAGTTTCTGAAGGGCTGCAAATGGTAAAAACAAGCGTTCTATTTTCTCTTTTACAATCAAATCTGCAAAAGCAAACAAATCCTTTTTTACTTCTTCACCTATCATGACCAACTCCCCTCCTGAAAGCCAGGTAGCAAATATTTCATGAAAACTAGCATCAAAAATAAAGGAGGCAAACTGCGTTGTACGACTACCAATAGCTAAAGGGCTATAAGCAATATTCCAAATGATTAGATTAACTAAAGATTGATGCGGCATCAGCACCCCTTTTGGCTTGCCCGAAGAACCAGAAGTATATAATACAAAAACTAAATTGCTCGAATTGACATTAGGATTTGGGTTATTTGTTTTTTCACAATGAAGCTGATCTAACACCAAAACTTGCGAATAGATTTGTTTACCTAAATCTGCATTAGGTGCATCTGTAAGCAGGAGCTTTGCACCACTGTCCTTTAACATAAACACTAATCTGGAGACAGGCATATCTTTAGAAAGGGGTAAGTAGGCAGCTCCCGATTTTAAAATAGCCAAAATACCAATAGGCATCCATTGGGTCCGTTCGGGCAGCAATGCAACTACATCATCACACTTAATGGCATAATGGTCTATTAAATAATGAGCAATCCGATTTGCAAGCTGATTTAATTGTTGATAAGTCCAGTCTTTGCCTTCAAAGCCTAAAGCTATATGATGCGGCGTCTTTTCAACCTGTTCCTCAAATAAGTCGATGATCGTTTTGTCACTTGGGAAATCTGCCTCCGTATCATTAAATCTATGTAATAGTACTTTTTGTTCATCAAAAGTTAGAATGGGTAGTTGAGCAATTGGGAGTTCTGGATTGGCAATCACACCAGCCAGTAATGTTTGTAAATGGTTAGCCATTTGGTCAACCGTTTTCTGCTCAATTCTTCTTAAGTCATAATAAAGCTCGCCCCATATTAAGCTATGATTTTTCTCTAGGGCAGTCTCTTGTTGATAAAGTGTCTGTTTTGTCAAAAGGAGAGTCAAACCAGCTTTTAGAATCTTAGGTTTGTTAATAAATTTATCTATTTCGATTACAGCAATTTCTGAATAGATGAACTGTAACACATCCCTTTGAGATTGTAACTTTGGTGTTCTAGAAACTAAATCTTTCGCGTAGCTCAGATGTTGCTCGATTAGATGCCGCTGTTCAAATAAATAGTCATAAACTTGTCTAAAGTTCATCTTCGGATTATAACAAATCGCCAATGGTAATTCAGTAGCAAAAAAATGCTCCACGCCATCTATTTGAGAAGCTAAATCTGCTGGTCTAAAGGACAAATCAAATCGCTCCATTTTACTTAAACGACTGATGTATATGACAAAAAGGGTAAGTATCGAATGTTGTAGAGAATAGTTATTTGCAGCAAAAAATGAATAGTCCTCCGCTGTTATTGAAAGAGATAGTTTTTTTTTGTCCGTTGTCGATATGTCGTAAGTAGTAGAAGATAGATAGGGAAAATCTATTTGTTGTGCCATTCTTAAACGCATTTGCCAGAACGATTCATGTTTGGCAAACTCCCTATTAAGAGAATCAATTCGATTAGCCGTTGCCACAGCTACAGACGGAAGCGTTTCCCCTTCGAGTAATTGATGATTTTTATATAATTCGAAAAAAGATTTTGTGCTTCCATCAATATTTGATATACTTTTTATGATTACATCTTTAGTTGTTGTGGCAACTCTGATCCCATTGTTAGTCCTACTTATCAAAGTACCGGGAGCAACATTCGATAAGACATCAATAATTTCCAATTCCTTAATGATGTACAACTTTTCTGACAAAGCAAATTTTGGTTCACAAAGAGGATTGGGATAAGTTGAAAAATGCAAACTGCGACAGAGGGCATCAATATTTTTGGCTGATTGTTGCCATTGAATAATTGCTCCTGCTGATGGGCGTTCATACTTTGAGAAATAGCTTCTTTTAGTTAAATCTTGATTTATAGTTTTTACTGCTCCATTTGCTAAATCATTAATCAAATTGCTAAAACTTTCAATGGCTGCTTCATAACATTTACTATTCAGTGTAAATACGGTTTCCTTAGGCCCTATCAGAAAACGAGATTGCCGGAGGATTTCTCCAGCATCAACTTGTTCCGCCATAACATGCCAAGTAATTCCATGTTCTTTTTCTTGATGGAGTAAGGCCCAAGTGGTTGCATGAACACCAGCGTATTTGGGCAATAAAGCATCATGGTAATTGATAGCACAATTAGTTAGTAAATTTAAAATCTGAGAAGGAAGGAGAGTAGGGTTGACTATACTAAACAAATAGTTAAAGGGTTGTCGAGATAAAATTGTATGAAGATCATCTGATGGGTCATAAAATGGCAGTTGGGCTTGCTTAGCCCATTGACACACTTCATGATCCTTAGATAGAACTCCTAAAACATTATGGCCTGCTTCCAAAAGAATTTTAATACATTGTATGGGCAATGTACCTTCACCAATTACAAAAGAATTGAAGAAAACTGTATTGGTCTTCATTGGATTTTTTCGTTAAAATTTAGTATATTTTACAATGGCAATTAAAATAGTCATGTTAAGATCCTATCGTTTTTCTGCATACGGAATCAAGGAATGATTAAAGGTATACAAGTAATATTATTTAGGATGGATCTTTGGAATCAGTTCGTCTATTTTCGGAACGAAACATTCGATTCTGCCTGTAGTTTGGTAAATCTTCGAAGGTGTAGTATTGTTGGCCTTCGATTCTGAATTTTGTTTAGTGCGTTTGGTTTCAGATTTGCGGGAAAATTAATCACAATTCAAATTAATTTTAACGAAAACTATAAGGGCCATCATGGAAAATGCATCTTTGAATACAAATTATAATGTTAAGGCTGGATTTATGGGAACCCAAAGTGGAATTCATCACACCCATTTCTGCCTTGCAAACGAGTCCTGATTTTACCACCCAATGAGAACTAACAACACACAGCACCATTCAAGGCACTTGTTAAGCGGTGGTTTCGCATTGGCAGTCACTATCGGAGGTATTATTGGCCTGGGCATTTTACGAACACCTGGGGAAGTTGCAGCAATTGCTCCTAATCCGTTCATTTTTGTATTCCTCTGGGTATTTGGCGGCCTATTTGCACTATTGAGTACGGTAGTGGCCTGTGAGCTGATAGGGATGACACCGAGATCAGGAGGAACTTATTCCCTGGTACGACGTGCATACGGACCGTTTCCTGGATTCGTCATCGGCTGGGTCGACTGGTTGAGCTTTGTCGCTGACATAGCCTTCAAGGCAGTCGTGGTAACTGAATTTGCCGAATTGTTGATTCCAGCAACAGGTCAATGGCAAATACCTCTGGCAATCATTATAACTTCAGTATTCGCTACCTTCCAATTATGGAACATTACTCTAGGAGCAAGAATCCAGGAGATAGCTGCTGCCACGATGGTATTGATCGTTGTGGGCTTCACACTGACCTTGTTGTTTGCCGAGACAGCAGTGAGCCTCAATGAAGCTTCGGTTCCCCTTGAGGCTAACGGGTTTGACTCGTGGAGCCTTGTTATCGCATCCCTTATTTATACCTATGACGGCTGGCTTTATGCCGCATATTTCAGTGGTGAAATTAAGGGAGGTAGCAAGACTGTAGTACGCTCCACTATCAAAGGCCTGCTCATCGTAATTCTGCTCTATACATTCTTGTCTGCGGTTTTGGTCTTGAAAGTTCCACTGACGAGCTTGGCTGGTAACGAATTGGCACTAGCCGCTGCTTTGGAAATGGTCGTTTCCCCACTCGCATCTACCATCGTACTGGTTGCAGCAGTAATAATGTTGCTCGCTCACCAGAATCTGCTGTACATGAGCACGCCCCGAATTCTACAGGCACTAGCAGTTGACGGTCTAGCATTAAAGCATGCAGGAAAAATCTCAAAAGGGGGAAATCCGGGTTTTGCAGTACTGCTATCATGGGGACTTTCAGTAGGTCTAATCATAATAGGCGGCTTCAATTTTCTACTGCACCTTTCCGTGTTTTTTTACGTTTTTTTATATGTACTGCTAATTTCGGGAGTTATCATCCTACGTATGCGTCAGCCAGACACTAATCGCCCTTACCTAGCATGGGGGCACCCTTTGAGCACATATATATGTCTCCTCGGATGGTTATTTTTAGCACTGTTCCAGGCAGTAGCTGAAATTGATACCGCTATTTACGCTGCAATCATGATCGTTATATCTTTGCCGGTGTACTGGATACTAAAAAAGTGACGATAAAAGATTGAAATTTCATTTACTGAATTGTGCCTACCACAATTCTTAGGACAGTATAACAATAAACCTTGGTAAAGGAATTGGATTCATTATCCCTCTCAAATGCAAAAGTATCTAGTCTAGCTACTTCTGCCCACTAAAACATGTCTCTTTGGGCCTCATAAGGGAGATCAAGTTGATGTGTTTGCTTCCCGTGTCTGGGAGGGTGAGACGAGCCAGGGTGATTTTTAAGAGTGCAAAGAAGGGGCCGCTGCATTAGAGAATATTCAGGATCTCACAACTCTTGTTGAAGTAACAACTGTAGATGTAAACGTCGCAGAATTTAATCAGCAATACACCAAAATTGTCATATTCATAATATCATCTCGACAAGGAACACGGCTCATTATTCCGACCAATTAGAAATGTATTTTTAATCATAGTACACTAATAGTAATGAATAACTGTCGATTACTTTTGCCTTATGCGAGTCACGTTTAACCCTCCTTTCTTTTTACTCTTAGTAATGCATTCTCAGGATAACGAATCTTTATTTTAACTCTACATCCATCTAACTCTAACTTCTTCTCGATTCTCTATCTTTAGCAGATGCTCACATTCTTCAGACAAATAAGAAAGGGATTACTCGAAGGAGGTGCAACCTCCAAATACCTACTATACGCCATCAGTGAAATAGCTCTGGTAGTAATCGGGATGCTGATTGCTTTACAGATTAACAACTGGAATGAAAAAAGACAAAACAAATTAAAGGTGGACAACCTTTTACTAAAAATTCAAAAAAATATTAAATCAGATCTTGCTGATATAAATGCAATAACCGCTTTTTATGCCACCAAAGATTCGCTAATGTATTTAGTACTAGGCAATAAACTGACCGAGGAGGATTATCAAAATCCAAATTCAAACCATTTGCATTCTTTAATATTTAATGGCATGGATATTAATCTTAAAAATATTGGTTTTACTAACTTAATGCGAGTTCAAGATATTATTCCACCCCAATATGAGTCATTACTTGATCAACTCTATTTACAATATAACAATCACTTTAATTATGTTCAAGATGCTGAAAACAGTTTTAAAGACACTACAGGAAAATTTAATGATGCCCTGTTTGATAAATACGATTGGTATTCTTCGGAAGTCGCAACACATTTGAATGCTGAACGAACTAATTATTTTTTAAATAATGTGAGGTATAAAGGCATGGTAAAAGAATATCAATCATCTGCAATAAACAATTATCTAAATTTTAATTTAAATTATGCTAAATCTGCGTCAAACACCTATGACCAAATTAGTAAACTACTTAATAAACATCCTGAAAAATCAATAGCATTTAATGACATAGATACTGATTCTGAAATTATAGGAAACTATCAGGCTATTTCTGGTCAATCAATTGAGTTGCTTGCAAAAGACAACCGAAACTATTTGGTATTCGAGGCCACAGACACCATTCAATGGCTTCAATATGCCCCTAACAAATTTGCAATGAGTGGAGGGTTTATTAGATTTAGTGTAGAACAGGATAGTACAAATATTTACCTTTTAAGCTATGAAAATGGCGGCAAACCGTTTGCTACTAAAATTGATGATTAAATTCTTTAGAAAAAGAAAGCAAAAACTATTGGATGAAGAACCCTGAAAATTAAATCGAAAATCAATTGAATCATATAATAGTTTAAAATAAAAACATGAAAGAGGAAAAAACGAACCACCAACAAATGCAAAAATGCCAATTGCCTCCATTCGTCGGCTACTGTATTTAGCAAGACCGTTATAAAGTAAAACAAAAGCCTTATTATTTTTTACACCCGTATAGACAGTCTCACAAAAGAAACCTTTTATATTACTCCAACCCATTCCATTATCAGTTCTCCTCTGATTCTCTATCTTTAGACAATGCTCACATTCCTAAGAAAGATACGTAAGTCATTGATTCAATCTGGTAGTGCAAGGAAGTACTTCCTTTATGCTATTGGTGAGATAGCACTTGTAGTTATTGGAATTTTAATTGCTCTTTCCATCAATAATTGGAATGACATAAAAAAACAACATCGAACCGACATTGAATTCTTGAATAATTTGAAAGATGAAATGATATTAGATACAATGGCGATGTCGTTCCAAATAAAGTCGTACAATGATTTAAATAAAAACACTAGTATTGCTCTAACCTTGATTGATACTTCAGAAGTGCTAAATGAAGCAGAAACCAAACTAATCAGTAAAGCCATTGCTCAAGCTGAATACTTACTTCCTGTAAAAAAAGCCTCAATAGAAACGGAATAATGATGACCTCTGGCTCCTTAAAAAGATTAAGCCAAGATTTGTATAACAAATACCTACGATATCTCGAATCAGTCGATTTTAGTTATGATTTAACCACTAAACAGGCTAACGCTTTGGTCACCATTATTAATAATGAGCTGTATCCAAGTGTTGATTTAAACTTCACTGACGGGGCGAAAAATCGAGTAGAATTTAATATCACAATTCTAAAAAACAACAGAACTGTCAATAATGCTTTACAAAAATCTATTTATTATCGTAATGCCATTATAAATGTGAATAAGCCAATATTAAACCGTGGGAAATCCTTAATCGAACAGATAGACAATATTTTAGAAAACGAATAACGAAATCACAACAATGGCCATAATTAATTGCTCACTCTCGCCTACGCTGGAAATTTCTTCGGAATTTTGATCTTGGTGTGTATTTGGACAGTTTAGCTCTAAACCATGCAACTACTTCTAGCCGAGAACGTCACCAAACATTATAAAACTCAAATAAATGATAAAACCCTACTCTTTTTTACTAATTGTATTTGCATTGCTTTTAAATGGATGCAACAACAAAGAGAATAAAGCAGGAGTTATTGATTTAATTAGTGCAGAAGAAGAAATTTATCTTGGTCAGAAACCACCGGGTTTAATCCCTGAATTATTTGCTCCAGAAATTATTAAGACTGAATTTAGACAAGCAGCTGGTGTTTTTACTCCAGACTTAAAGGAGTTTTACTTTCGCAGAAGAGGAGGGAAGTATAAAAACAATGCCTTGGTTGTTGTTAAATTTGAAAACAACAAATGGACTGAATCATTGGTGGAGGAAAGAGCAGGAGAACCATCTATTTCAACAGATGGGAAAATTTTGCATTTGGGGAAGAAATTTAGAGAACGAACTACTTCTGGTTGGTCTGAGGCAAAAAGTCTTGGTACTCCCTTCGATAAATTCCGCATCATGCGCCTCACATCCTCTTCTAATAAAACTTATTATTTTGATGAAGCCAGTGAATCAGGGCCGCTACGTTATTCAAGATTAATAAATGGAAAACATGAAGAACCTCTAGCTTTAAATATTGAAGACATTGGAAATTGGAATGCGCACCCATTTATTGCTCCAGATGAGTCTTATGTAATCTGGGATGATCAAAGAGAAAAAGGCGGATATGGGGATGCAGATTTGTACATTTCTTTTCGTCAGAAAGATGGTACTTGGGGACCTTCAATAAATTTAGGTGATACCATAAACACAAAATTTGCAAATGCATATGGTAGTGTAACTCCTGATGGTAAATACTTCTTCTTTAATAGGTCTTATGGAAATAATAAGGCTGATATATTTTGGGTAGATGTTAAAATCATAGAGGCACTAAAGGAAAATTAACCATTGAATCGTTTGGTATCAACGTGTATAATTAATTGCTAAAGATGTACAAAGAGTGTTTCGGAAATTCTGGCGGAGTTCCTAAACGCAATTACATTTTGGTATCTTAGTCCCTTACACAAATAACAAGACACAAACCGTAATGTTAAACCCTCCTTTCTTTTACTCTTGGGAATTCCGTTTCATTAAACGAACCATTAGTGAAACCCTTCCTCTGTCTATCTCTCGGTTCCTCCCTCTTCCTTATCTTTAAAGAATGCACACATTTTTCAGGAATATAAGAAAGTCATTGATTGATTCTGGAAGTGCACCGAAGTACCTGCTTTATGCTATAGGAGAGGTTGCCTTGGTAGTATTTGGGATATTGATTGCTTTTCAGATTAATAATTGGAATGATTGGAGGAAAGACAGAATTGAAGAGATTGAAATATTGACCGATTTGAAAGAAAGCATTGAGTTGAATATCGATTTTATTCAGTTTAGTATCCAAATTGATGAAAGGGGTATGGTATCTAACCGCATTTTATTAGATGTGATTGAAAAGAAAAAACCATGGTTAGATTCTTTAGCAGTTCACATTGAACGAGCTTTGTTTGTGAGACCGCCAATTTTGTCGTTTTCTTCTTATAAATCCTTGGAGAATAAAGGAATAGAGCTTATCCGCTCTAAAGAATTGAAAAAAAGTATAGTTCATCTCTATGAGTCTCAATATAACATTCTATTGTCAGTTTTAACACGAATTACAACTATTGAACTGAAACCCACTATTGACCAATTTAAAATGAATTTTTTTGTGCGTAAACAGGACTCTTTGGAAAGGACTGTTATGGTTCCAAATGATCCTATCTCCATATTGGCAAATCAGAAATTTGAGAACATTTTACAAAATACTCAGCTCATTCGGAACACCGTCTTCCGCAATCTTGAAAAGCAATCATTGAAAGAATCCCAAAGAGTCCTTCAACTCGTAAAGGATGAATTGGAAAAATCCGAGTAAAAAATAAGGAACCTTTTGTGTAACTCCCATAATATTTAAACACCCCTTCCCATTAGAATTTATATATTAGGAAATAAACTAAATTCCGTTTATACAGATGTTATATGCCAGAGAAGAGGTGACGATAAAACCAAAAATCCGACTTGGAAGACCTTCAGAAAGCGAACTCTACAATGGCAAGAGCGCTATTTGAGCAGTATAAGATTATTTTACTAGACAGTTACTAAAAGCAAACACATGCAACAGATCTCTTTTTGGCAAACATGGGTAGTGGCAGGCTTACTGATGGCGATGTCCGCAACAGTCACAGCACAGGAAGTTGAGCTCACTCTTGATGACCTGTTCGCAACGCCAAAACTGACGGGAACTACCCCATCCCGTCCTGCGTGGGCACCAAACAGCGAGCACTTCGCCTTTTCCTGGAGTGAACCAGGAAATCCTGGGCGTGACCTCTGGGTATCCACAAGTATTGGAAAGAAAGTGCGAATCAGTTCCGATACGGCATCTGCGTCAGTGCGCGATATTGTCTGGGCAGACGCAAACACAATCGTCAGTCTGAGAGGTAATAACCTATGGCAGACATCGCTGATCCAAGGAGACGACCTCCAGTTTATGCCCGTCGAGGCAGGTGCACGTAATCTGTCGATATCGCCAAGCGGCAACCAAGCTGCGTATATACAGAACGGTGACCTATGGCTTGCTGACTTCCCTTCCAAACAGAATCGTCAGCTCACCAAGATTGGGATTGCCAGCCTCTCTAGCTTACGGAAGGGGCGCTACAGCCGTCCTGAACGTGAAATCGGTCCGGGCATCTGGAGTGGGCCAACGTACAAGTGGTCCCCGGATGGCAAGACCATCGCGTTTCACGTCGTTGACCGACGCAAGATGCGAAAGGTGCCGTTCCCAGATTACCTCGCTATGGAAACTAATCCCAACGAGGTACGCCGAGGTTATCCGGGCGATCCAAACGAGATTCGCAGGATTGGCCTGCTAGATGCAGAAACAGGCAACATTACGTACCTAGATTTGCCAGACCCTCACGCCAACCAGGTCATCGACTTCAACTGGTCACCGGACGGTGTGCTGCTGGTTGATACTGCATCCGACACGGCGGTTGAACGTAAGTTGTACGTCGTGGCACCCGGCGAAAGCCAACTGCGCGAGATTTGGCGAGGTGTCCGAGAGAGCCGTATGTACACATCGTTTGGATCTACCTGGCATCCGGATGGCAAGAAGGTCGTTTTCTTAAGCGATATGGGTGATCGCTACGGCCTTTATACGATCGATGCCTCACCGTCTAGGGATCGTCCGAAGCTCCTAACAGATCCATCCTACGATGTGCTTTCCGCCCCAAGTATTGCTGGTAATGCACTGTTTTATGCAGGTAACGGTGTTAATCCTTACGAACAACACGTGTATCGCCTCAATATGTCAGGTGGCGATCCTGAGCAGGTGACGCGTCTTTCTGGCCGGAACGTTGGCTACCCCTCACCGGATGGCCATCACTTGGTGTTCATACACAGCAACGACACATCACCGCCCGAGCTTTACGTGGTAAGCAGTGAGAGTAGTGACGCTACACTTGTTACCCGTTCGCCATTACCCGCCTATACGGAGCGGTCCTGGGGGGCTGCAGAATACGTTAATTTCCCCAGTCTTGTAGATGACTACACGCTGCATGCCCGGATTCTGAAACCTACCAACATGCAACCCGGCACGAAGTATCCAGTGCTTTTTGGACCAGTGTATTCAAATACAGCGAGGAATCGCTGGGCCGGTAACTACAGCCTCGTACAGCATCTGTTGGCCAAGAGGGGATACATTATCGTGCAGGTAGATTCACGAGGTAGCAACGGTTATGGCCGGGCATTTCGTGAAGAATTCCTGCTGGGCTTTGCCGACCAGGACATTGAGGATTATGCAAGTGCCGTTGCCTATATGGAGTCCCTGGATTATGTCGATCCCGATCGCATCGGCATCTGGGGCAGCAGTTACGGTGGCACACTCTCCGTTTATTCGCTGTTGATGAAGCCAGGCTTATTTCAGGTGGGTGTTGCTGCAGCGGCGGCTGTTGACCCGATGTTCTTTGGCACGGACGACGTTGCGATTGTTCGTCGCCCACAGACACACCCGGAAATCTTCGAAAGAAAAGCGGTCAACTATGCAGCGAATCTGGAGGATAAACTTCTGTTTATCCATGGCATCCAGGACCATGTGGTACCATTCAAGACGACTGCCATGTTAGCTGAAGAACTGATTAAACAAGGCAAGGATTTCGACTTTGCGTTTGCACCAGGTGCGACTCATGGATGGAGCCGTGAGCGGAATTACAATCGCTACCTGTTTGGCAAGATAATCGAATACTTTGACCGACACCTAGCAGTGCCGTCTGAGTAGATGTTTGCAGGTGTCTTGTTACAAGACGTTGAGAAATGCCGGGCAGATCTTTAGAACGCCGTAAAACAAACGAGCCTGTTGACTAAGTATTAAATAAATTTTGTAGGAGTTAAGTCAATTTCGTATCTTAAGACATGCAAGGAAAGAAGAATTTTACCCCCA
>PANE01000005.1 GCA_002708305.1 Rhodospirillaceae bacterium | reverse complement strand
TGAAAACTTACCTAGCTTTAATTTTGAAGGTACAGCGTACTGGGTAGACCCTGTTATAGGGTAGACTTAGTTCTCAAAGAGAAATTAACTCTCCTAGATTCGTAATGATCATCTAGATCACTTGGAACCATCCGATTATAATAGAATATACCTCGTTTTTTATATGTATAAGGAACCTGATTTAACACCCGAAATTACTACCCTAATCGAATTAATCCGAATAAATACAGTAATATCAATATGTTAGTTAAAAGGATGGTGCCCAGGAGAAGACTCGAACTTCCATGACATTTCTGTCACTGGCACCTGAAGCCAGCGCGTCTACCAATTTCGCCACCTGGGCCTTTTGATCTTAAAATCATAAACTATTTGTTTTAAGCTGAAAAAGTAATTTTTTAAAATACTTATAAAGGGCAGTATCTAATGTGGTTCGGTGTTAACTGTAAAAACTAGCTATGGTTGAATTTAGACCTACTTTCCAAGGGTAGGAATTATTTAAGGAGAATATCGTGAGGAATAAGAAAATAGTAGTTTTGGGAGGTAGCGGCTTTATTGGTCGAGAGATTGTCAAAAACCTAGTTAAGGAGAAAGCCGACGTAATTGTTGGTTGCCGAAATATAAAAAAAGCGGGGTTCCTTGAGCAGATTAAAGGTAATGGTCGAGTTACCGTAGTGCAAACTGATGTAACTGTTCAAGAAGATGTAAGAGACATTCTACAAGGCTCAGATATAGTTATATCGTTGGTTGGGGTTTTGTATGAAATTGGTAAGTATACTTTCAATACTATTCAGGCAGAGGTGCCAAAAATGATAGGTGTCGAAGCTAACAAAGCGGGGGTTGAAAGAATATTACACTTCTCAGCTCTCGGTGCCGATAAAACTTCTCAATCTGAATATGCTGTTTCCAAAGCTATGGGTGAAGAAACTTTGCTTTCAGTTTTCCCCGCAACAACAATTTTTAGGCCAAGTATAGTATTTGGACCTAATGATAATTTCTTTAATAAATTTTCAAATATGGCTGCTTTTTCGCCTGTTCTTCCACTTATTGGAGGAGGCGAAACACTATTTCAACCAATATATGTTAAGGATATATCGAATGCGGTTTTAAAAGTGTTTGAATCTACTCAGACTGCCGGAAAGACATACGAACTTGGTGGACCTTCTACTTATTCATTCAAGGAGTTAATCGAGCTCACTATGCTGTATTCTAAGAGATCTCGTTTATTGTTAAATCTTCCGTTTTGGTTGGCTAATATCCAGGCTACTTTCATGGAATTATTACCAAATCCAATTCTGACACGGGACCAGTTAGAGCTTTTAAAGGTCGACAACGTTGTCAGAAACGAAATGCACACATTGGCAGATCTAAATATAATTCCTACCGCGTGCGAATCGATATTACCAACCTACCTCGATGCCTCATTCAAGAGCACTAGTTAACTATAAAAAGTGTTATAAATATACCCAGGCAAGTAAGCCAGTTCCCAGGACAACTCGATATATGACGAAAGGCATAAAGCCAGCCTTGTTTAGCCAATTCATCATTATAGAAATAGAAGCAAAAGCAGCTACGAACGATATCATTATTACAATTGCTACATCAATACTGAGGATAGCATTTTGAGATTGAGCCAGCTCTATTCCTTTGAGGGTGCTCGCTCCCAATATGGCTGGAATGGCAAGTAAGAGTGAAAACCGGGCTGCTGCGGAGCGGTTATATCCAAGAAATCTAGCCATTGTAATCGTTAAACCTGATCTACTAGCTCCGGGAATAAGAGCTAAAGCCTGACTGATACCAATTAAAATACCATCTAAAAATTGCATGTGCTTAAGTTCATTTAGCGTCATGCCTATTTTATCAGATAATCCTAGTAAAATTCCAAAACCAAGCGTAGCCCACCCTATTATTTCTACATTACGTGCGAAATCACCTACAAATAAGGATACCATAAACCCTGCTGCCATTACCGGTAAAGAAGCTATGATAATTATTTGTGCAAGTTTTAAATTTGGGTTTTCTCTCAGATTTCTAAAATCAATTAAAGCTGCAGTCATGCTCCATAAATCTCGCCATAGGTAGATTACAACAGCTAAAAGTGATCCTGCGTGAACTGCTACATCAATAATTAGACCTTGATCTCGCCAAGATAATATATTTGGAACGATTATAAGATGTCCAGACGAGGATACGGGAAGAAATTCTGTTAGGCCTTGGATGAGTGATAAAATAATTAAATGAGTTAGGGGCAACGCGACTCCGTTTATTTTTTTGGAATTATACGGCTTCTTAAATTTGAAACATCAAAATGGTCACCACTGAATTGAAGTGTTCCATATACCTTTTCAAGTCAATCCAGAAGCTACAAAAAAAGAGATATCAGATATTTATTAGATCACCTATTATTAGTTTTAAAATCATCAAAAGTTAATCAGCACCTGATTTGAAATATTAATTTTTTGGAACCATAATATGCGGGGCGGCTCCAATTTCCCATGAATGATTGGAATTGTTTAATTCTGGGGTATTGGGGAATGCCTGTGGCCAGAGGAGAGGGTTGGCACGAGCATATTGCTCGGGGTAATTACCTTTTCCGCTTAATTCATAGGCCGCCTTCCATGGCCATCGTGGTTCAAATAGAAAACCGCGTGCAATAGCGATCATATCGCAGGTTCCGTCTGATACTAATCTTTCTGCGATCTGAGGGTCTCTGATCATTCCTACAGCCATCGTTGGGATACCGGTTGCTTTCTTTATAGCCGCCGCAAATTGCGCTTGGTAGCCAGGTTTTACTTCAGGTCTTGATAAACTATTACCACCGCCCGATATATCAAAAAAGTCACACCCTAATTTTTTTAAGGAATGAGCAAACTCAACCGCTTCTTCAATAATTAATCCTTTGTCATCCCAGTCTGTGCCATTAAAACGAACTCCCATTGGTTTTGAAGAAGGCCATTCGTCGCGCATTGCAGCAAATAATTCTAGTGGAAACCGCATTCTATTTTCTATTTTTCCCCCATACTCATCTGTTCTGCGATTTGCTATTGGGGATAGAAACGAACTAACCAGATAACCGTGGGCTCCATGAAGTTCAATAGCATCGAATCCTATTCTTTCACAACGCATCACGGCTTGAACATGTGCTTTAATTACTTTCTTCATTAATCCAAGATCCATCTCCTTGGGTCGATGCCAGTCATTTGAAAATGGTATGTTGGATGGTGCTATAGTTTCCCAACTACCTTGTTTTTCTGTCAACGGAGTTCCCCCATTGTGTGGAGGATTAGCAGACGCTTTTCTGCCTGCATGTCCTAGTTGAATGCCAATGGGAGTATTCCCATATTTTTTACAGGCATTTAATACTTTTGAGAGAGCATTTTCAGTTTCGTCATTATACAAACCTAGGCAGCCATGCGTAATCCTGCCCCTCGCTTCAACTGCAGTTGCTTCAATTATTAACATTCCTGAGCCGGATTGAGCTAAATTTCCTAGATGAATTAAATGCCAATCTGTCGCTTGCCCGTCAATTGCACTGTACTGACACATAGGAGCTATAATAATTCTATTCGGGAGCGTCAGATTTCTGAGCTGAATTTCTTCAAAAAGTGCTGGTTTTTGGTCTAACATCTTTTCTCTTTCTTTTAACTTATGTTTTTATACCTAGTCTTGTTGCTTCTTCATCCAGAACTAACGCAACTCTGCCTTGTGCTTTTCGAGCGAGCACTGTTTGCATAGCTGTTTGGAATTCAGCCATAGCGAATGAGTGACTAACTCTGGGTTTTAGAAAACCTGACTCAAACCAATTAAAAAGTTCACGCATACTGCTTTTCATTTTTTCTGCGTAGTGTTCGCGCATATCAACTGGGCTCCAGCCAAAATAGTAGCCTAAATTGAGGCCTGTTACCGTTATATTTTTAACTAATAATATGTTTGCTGGTATTTGTTGTATGGTCCCGGCAGCAAATCCAACTGGCATGATACGCCCCTCCGGTGCAATACATCTCAACGATTTAGCAAAAACATCCCCACCGACGGGATCATAAATAATGTCAGCTCCTCGTTTATCGGTAATCTCCAATACTATTTTGCGAAAGTCCGATTCTGAGTAGTTAATGGTAAAGTCTGCACCGTGTTCTTGAGCAATTTCCTCTTTTTCTGCGGATCCCACTGTTGCTATTACTGTTGCTCCTTTTGTTTTTGCTATTTCTATTGCTGCAATTCCAACTCCACCAGCGGCTCCATGTATCAAGACAACGTGATCCTTTTTAACTTGAAGAAGGTGCGGCCAGATAAGGGCTGCGTAAGACGTTAGGTATGAATTAGTAAAGCAGATAGCTTGATTAAAATGCATATTATTAGGGATGTGAAAAACATTTGCTAGGTGAGCCACGGCTTCTTCTGCTTGTCCTCCCCAATCCAAAACAGCACAAACACGGTCGCCAATACCTATATCATGTACATCTTTGCCAACCTCTATTACATAACCAGAACATTCGGTTCCAGGAACAAAAGGAAGTGGTGGTCTACGTTGGTATTTCCCTGCTACGACTAAGCTGGTCGCAAAACTAACACCCGTGGCTTGTATTTTAATTCTTACGCCTTTGGAAAATAGTTTGGGCCTTGGGCAGTTTTGTAGCGTAAGGTTTTTAAAATCTGTATATTCCTCTACTAGAACGCCGCGCATTACAATATCCTTCTGACATAACAGTTATTTCTTAAAGGTTTGCCATAGTATCTACTAATCATAAAATTATTTGTATTTTTTTCTTTTGCATGTACGAATTAGTTTCGTTGTCATCATAATGTTACTTTTCTAATTTAAAGGTACTTTAATGCCTGAGCTATACCCTTTGCATCTTTTGAACAAAAAGCCCAATTTTTATGGGTTTAGTGGTTTAGATCGTTCAGCTCATATCCGGCAGGATGAGGGTTGGTTGAAAATACTGGAAAAGCAAGGAAATGCAAAAGTAGTATTTTCTTGGCGTTCCCAGTCTATGGTTAATTTAGATAAGCCTGGTGAACCGTATGCTACCATTTTAGCCCTGAATGTAGTTTCTGAAATAGTTAATAAAGCCGATAATGTAGTCTTTCTTGGTGAAAAAAGTGGAATTGCTTACTTGGGTATTGATCTGTCTTCAATCGAAGAAGATCGACTTGATGAATTGATCCCAAGTGTAGGGGTGTTTACCGATCTAAGGCAAGTTGGGCCTCTGCTAGAACGCTTTGAAGGATCATTATTAGCTTATAACCGTGCGTTATTATTTTGGCATCAGAAAAATAAGTTTTGTGGTTCTTGCGGTGCCGTAACCAGAGTGACAAAAGCCGGACACCAAATTAATTGTAGCAACACAAGTTGTGGACAGTTATTTTTTCCAAGAACGGACCCAGCAGTTATAATGTTAGTTCATGATGGTGAAAGAGCATTGCTGGGGCGACAACAAATGTGGAAACCGGGAATGTACTCTACTCTAGCTGGTTTCCTGGAGCCAGGGGAAACATTGGAAGAAGCCGTGGCTCGTGAGGTATGGGAGGAAGCAAATATTGATATTGCAGACGTCCGATATCATTCTTCCCAACCCTGGCCTTTTCCAGGTTCAATAATGCTGGGATTCTATGCTGAAGCTAAATCAACTTTCATTCGAAGAAATGATAATGAGGTGGAGGACGTACAGTGGTTCGATGTGAACCAACTTCGAAACTTTGCCTCATATGGGAAGTCTCTGCCAAGGCTTGACTCAATCGCCCGTCGATTAATAGAAGATTGGCTGGAAACTAAGGTTTAACCTACGTAGTCGGCAGGCAGTCAAACTTCTAAGCCATTTCGTGCATAAAGGTGAGATGTGATAATCCGTATCTGCGATTATCTAAAATCTTGATCCATTCCGGATTGCAAACCTTCTCTTTTGAGGAGTGTTCTAAAACAATCAAGGTGTCAGGTCCTATCCACCCGTTATTTTTCAGTGCTTTTATGCAAGATATACCCATTTGGCTTTCATAGGGAGGATCTAGCATTACCAATCCAGCCCTTTCATATGATGGTTGACCAAATTGCGTCGCATCCCCTGTAATAACAGTTGTTATATCTTGTGCATTTATTGATCTAATATTCTGAAATAAAACTTTAAGTGAGGTTACTGCTTGTTCGAGAAAAATAACATGGGAAGCACCTCTCGATATCGCTTCTAAGCCCAATGCTCCTGTCCCAGCAAAGGCATCTATGACTAACTTGTTTCTATATGGATTAGGATAACGACCCCCATCAAGAATATTAAAAAGAGACTCCCGAACACGGTCGCTGGTGGGACGGAGTTCTCTACTCTCACTTGTAATGATTTTAGCGCCGCGATTGGCTCCTGCTACGATCCGCATTTCGTTTCTTATCTCTTATTTTATGGTAGGTGCGTTTCTTTGGTGCCGCTCGCCCAAAATTTTCTGCTCTAATAGTAGGAACACCTAATTGCTCCTTCAAACTGTATTGTTTTACCTCTTCTATTCCACTAACTTCTAAATTACCAAGCTGAAATGGTCCAAAAGAAATTCTAATCAAGCGCATCACTTTTAGTTCGATAGATTCCATTAATCTTCTTACTTCCCTATTTTTCCCTTCACGTAAACCTATAGTCAACCATGCATTACTGGGGCCTTGTTTATCTAACTTTATGTCGATTGCCCCATATTTGATGCCATCAAGGGTCACGCCGTTACTGAGTTTTTCTAGATTCGATAGTTGTGGACGGCCGTATACTCGAACACGGTATCGCCTTATCCAAGCTGTTGAGGGTAACTCGAGAAGCCTTGCCAATTCGCCATCGTTGGTTAGCAATAATAACCCTTCTGAGTCATAATCAAGACGACCCACGGATACAACGCGCGGCATATCTTTTGGCAAATTTTCAAATACGGTCGTTCGGCCCCTCACATCTCGTGTCGTGGTGATTTGGGCTGGTGGCTTGTGGTAACGCCAAAGTCTAGGCTCCTCTTTTTCTGGAATTGTATTCCCGTCGACCAGAATAGAACTCTTGTTGCTTACTTTAAAGGCAGGGGTGTCAATGGTCACTCCGTCCACTGCGACCCGTTTCGCAAGTATCCATTTCTCAGCGTCTCTTCGAGAACATAAACCCGCCCGCGCCATGCGTTTCGCGATGCGCTCTTCTTGATCTTTGTCCTCAAATATAGTTTTAAAATCATTCATGTGACTCGTCCAGCTAAGCAAATATATTCATATGTTGAAGGTTCTTTATAATATTTACTTTCACATTGTTTCATCTATTCTTAGACCCACGTTTTTTAATCCAGGCGGGTTGTCCAAAAACTGGTACGGGTTTAGGTTCAACTGGTCCACCCGGTCTTTGAGCGCGCGGTGCAAATCTCCCCATACTAAGTAGTCTATCATACATTACCAAGGCTCCAGCTAAACCCACATTTATAGAGAATTTCATCGGTACTTTTACTACGTAGTCGCAACGATCTAGCATTTGATTCGACAAGATTCCCCTTTCTGGCCCAAGAACATAAGCGGCACAATGGGGGTGATGAAAACTTGGTAATTCAATAGCAGCGCTCGTGATTTCGATTCCAATCAAGGAACAGTCTTTGGGAAGAAGCATTTCTTCGACTGAGGGGAATCTATAAAAAGGGACACTTTTTGAAGAACTAGAGGTATCTACTGAGTCAACTTCTCGAATATGAATAGCCTCGGACACTGTAAACGTGAAGCTCGCGCCAAAGGCATGTGCTGTGCGGGTTATGGCTCCTAGATTGCTTGCCTTACTTATCCCTTCCACGCCTATGCCAAAATATCCTCTCATACGTTCGGTGTTGCACAAATATACCTTGTAACGCAAGCTTACTGTGAAAAAAAAGAGAGGTGGCTGGAAAAAGAGCAATCTAACGTTGACGAAATTACTCATAGTATTGTTTTCTTTCATCAGCAGATTTGTCTATTGCGGTTCAAGTTTCACGAGGTTGCACTGCCAAAAGTATCTACCGTGGTGTTACAGCGATTTGTGTTTCTGATGGGTTTTTATATAAAGGTTTTGGGGCATAGAACGCCCAATTTATCTTCGGCCAGCTATAAAGCTGATCTAAGCTATTCCGGTAATGAAATCAGGTGCTTCTGAAGCTTTTGGAATGGGTAGCTGGGAAGTAGTTTTTTCTACCCTTCTTACAGAGTAGAGGCGAAGCATGTTGATCGGGTTATCGCATTGCTAAAGTAATTAGGGTTAGGCGAGCAAGAGCTGGGATCTGGGTGGAAAACACCTTCTATCTAAGATGCAACTGGGGCATTCTTATTGAAAAACTTAACAGAAATCTGTGCTCATAATAATTCTTTGGGTAGGAATGCGATTATGATTATAAAGGCTGTTTACCTAGATGAACCAATGAATAGAGATATTTCTGAAGATCATCTGGTCCAAATCAGATTCATCCGACTAATTGAAGAATTAGGAGACATCAATTTTCCAGAAACCGCACGAAGGATAGGTGGATTTGGGATAACTGTAAAAAATGTAACGATAACAAAGATGCCAGATTCTAAAAGGTTAATGGATGAACGATAAAATGCCTGCAATATAATCGCTAAATCTTGTGAGGCTAATCCGTTAATAACCTCTAGGACTGTTCCTTTTAATAGTTTGACTCAGCTAAAGGCACCTGATGGATATATGTTAAAAAATGGAGCAGTAGAGCTTTGGTGCCGCGTCAATTTCTCAATTTATCCTGGAGATTTTCCTAAAAATTGATGATGGAGCTAGTAGGACGGTTTCTGCTTTAATATTCTCAATTTTAATTCAACTTGCTGTAATTGATGAAGCGGGAGTTAAAAGGGTACATAAATAGGAAGTAACTGAAATTAGAGATTGGACGGAACGTATGATAAGAAAATCACAAGTAACGTCAAATTTTTTATTATGACAGGTGCTATGCACTTGTTACTGAATAATTAACGAGGTTTTCATAGAACTGAAGCCTTTATATTCACGACGCAAGAGTTTGATCATACAAAAGGTTATAGATTTAGACGATGTTTGCTCTGATCTCAGAATTTTTTAGCAAAAGAGTAATAATATATTTGATTGAGAAACATTTCTGTGCGATTGTGCGCGCTATTTTCGTGGTCGGCTGTAATTGCGAGTGTTGAGAGTTAAACAAAAGTGATGTCAGCGCGCTTCCGGCGACACCAATGTGAATTTGGGCTGATAGATCCAATGTGACGTCGGATAGTTTTTGTTGCCCTCTGTTTAGAATACACCAGCTGACGTTGCGAATTGGTTTTTGTTCTCGATTAAAGGATTAATTATGCCTACAACGCCAGCGACAGAAGTGCCGACTGATGAACCTCGTGCCGATGTTGCAAAAGTGCGACAGTGTCTGCGATGTGAAACAACGTTCCATAGTCAGTGGGCTGGCGAGCGCATTTGCTCGCGATGTAAAAGTTCCAACACGTGGCGTAATGGATCACCACTTGGCTCAGGGGCTTCAGGGGCTGGCCGCTAGGAAACCAGAAATACAGCTGAAAAGAATTTTTATACTGAGTGGAATTACTACCTAGTTACTACATTAGAGCCTGTGCTTTTCGGGCTCGTTTCCCACCTTTTCTTGCTTTTCTAGCAGCATATCTCGCGTCGCGAGCGGATTTTTGATCAGCCAATAGAGCTATAGCTTCATCAGCTATTCTGTCAGCCTCTTCCTTTTCAGCTAATTCTCGAGCTTCCCGGGCCGTTTTTTCAGCTAGCTCCTTCGCATCGCGCTCTGCTTTTTCACGCGCTAACTTTTCCTCTTTTTCGGCTTTGCGCTCTGCTAGACGCAAACTACGGGCAGTTGCGATAGCTTTCCGCTCCGCTCTAATTTTTTCAAATTCAGGATCTCCCGGCCCTGGCCGCGCTTTAATACGGTCTTGAATTGCTTGCCTAGCTTTCGCTTTTTCTGCTATCCGTGAACCAAAACTGTCATCTTTGTAAGAATTCCTCATCGTTTCCCATCTTTGTAAATGAAGTGTTAGGACGGAACCGGCTTTTACTTGCGGACCGAGTTCAATTTAATTCCATACTCTAATAATAAATGTTGTTTGCAAATTGCAAAAATTTTAAATTTATAACTGTTTACAATAAAAAATCCTAAAAACCCAGAAAGTTTTGACAAAATAGAATTAAAAATACCCGCAGAAAATAGGGATATTCTGAGAAAAAGCAAGTATATTGGCGATATGTTTATTAATCATTCGAAATATTGAGTAATAATATCAAGATTTATATTATGGTTAGAGAGCTCTTGAACAATATTTGATAGCTAAGGGAACCCTTTCTATGTCTTTTGATGGTTATGAAAAAAACCCGCGGTCCGATAAATTAGGTTTATGTCCTCGACGACTTGAACGGATAACACCATGGCTTGAAAAATATGTTGATGATGGAAAACTACCATTTGCCGCCGTAGTAGTAATGCGAAAGGGGCAAGTTGCGTATTCGTCTCTTTATGGACAGAGAGACATCGAGATGGGGCTTCCTGTACTGCAAGATGGCCTTTATCGAATTTACTCGATGTCTAAATTAATTACGACAGTAGCTGCATTATCACTCTTTGAGAGTGGTGAGCTGATGTTAGACGACCCAATAACTAAGTATCTTCCAAATTTCGCTAACCAGAAGGTGTATTCATCAGGAACTTTTGAGGATATGGAGTTAAAAACCTTAAGTTCACCAATAACAATCCGCCAATTGATGAATCATACGTCAGGATTGACCTATGGCGCTTTTGACCCGGGCCCGGTTGGGCGTGCCATGAGGAAAAGCCAAATTGACTTTGGCAACACAAATGAAAGTCTCGAAGATCTTGTGGATCGACTAGCAAAAACTCCTCTATGTTTTCAACCAGGATCCAGTTGGCGTTATGGTGTTTCAACAGACGTGCTTGGGCGTATTCTTGAAGTGATAACGGGAAAGAATTTGGGGCAAGTCCTCAGACAGAGAATTTTTGACCCTTTGAAGATGTCGGATACATCATTTTCTGTACCAGATACCAAGATAGATAAATTTTGTGCTTTATATACTAAGACGAATGAATGTTCTTTGAAAAAGCTGGAGGATGCCAAAAACAGCAGATTTCGAGAGCCTGTTAGCATGAATTCAGGTGGTGGTGGTTTAGTTTCATCTATGAGAGATTATGTGACTTTTGTTGAAATGATAAGAGGTCTGGGGGCATTTGGTGGGGAGCGGGTATTAGGAAGGAAAACGGTTGATTTTATGATGAGAAATCATTTGCCTGGTGATATGGCCTCTATGGGACAAGAAACGTTTAGCGAGATGCCTATGACTGGAGTGGGCTTCGGCTTAGGGGGTGCTGTGTTGCTTGACCCGATTAAATCTGAAATTCTTGGGTCAAAAGGAGAATTTACTTGGGGTGGGGTGGCGAGTACTGCATTTTGGATAGACCCAGCTGAAGATCTTTCCGTAGTTTTTATGACACAATTAATTCCATCTTCTACCTATCCTATCAGAAGAGAATTGAGAGTATTAGTTTACCAGGCGTTAGTTGATTAATTTTGAGAAGTTAAACAGCCTGAAAAATAGTTATGCTAATTGCATATCTTTTACTGGAGCGCTAGATTGGTCATCTATGAAGTTTACGCTAACCGTTGGTTGAAAGAATACAGTAATACTGGGGTTAAAGCTATAGACAGAAGCTAATTCGATAGGATTAATGTCTGGCTGAAGCAAGATAGGATATCTTTTTGGGAGTATATAATGTCTGTTGAGGAATATGAATCACTTCAAGGGGATAGAATGCATTTGCCAAAAAAAATGACGGGGGATCAGGTCTGGTATGGTCCCGAGATGGTAAATTCTGATGAATGGTTATACTCTTTATCAGATGGCGATATTGATGAAATTGACGCGGCTGTTCGCGCTGTTGAGGGTAAAGATATAGCCAAGATAAGTAAAAATGATTTTCAATTACCTGATTTTTCAAAGAAGCTCATAGAAATCAATAATGATGTAATTCGTGGGCGCGGTTTTGCCCTAATTAGAGGCCTCCCAGTAGAAGAATGGTCAATTAAGAGTTCTGCCACCGCGTATTATGGCATAGGGATGCATATTGGTCATGCAAGATCTCAAAATGCTAAAGGGCATGTTCTTGGCCATGTCCGTGATCTTGGACGAGATGCGATAAATGATAAGAACGCAAGAATTTATCAAACGAGGGAAAGACAAAATTTTCACACAGACTCGTGCGATATCGTGTCGTTATTATGTCTTAAAACGTCCAAGACGGGTGGTGCCTCTGCATTGGTAAGTTCGATGACCATTTACAATGAGATGTACGATCGTAGACCTGACCTTTTACGTCTTCTTTTTGATCCTTTTGCGACGGATAGAAGAGGGGAAATACCGACGGGTAAAAAACCATATTTCGAGATACCGGTATATAATTATTTTGAGAATTACTTATCGGTGATTTACGCTCCTCGTTATATTGATTCGGCTCAACGGTTTGAGGGTGTTCTGAAGATATCTGAGAAAAAACGTGAGGCGCTTGAATTATTTGACACTTTAGCCAATGACCCGAGCATTAACATGCAAATGAGTTTTGAACCGGGTGACATTCAGTTTGTGCATAACCATACGATGCTTCACGACCGAACAGCATATGAGGATTGGGAAGATGAAAATAAAAAACGACATTTGTTGCGTCTTTGGTTAGCTGTTCCTAATGCACGGCCACTTCCCGATGTCTATGCAGAGCGTTATGGTACAGTAACTATTGGGGATCGGGGAGGTATAATAGTGCCAGGTTCCCATTTAAATGCCCCTTTGAACCCCATTTAAAAGGTTGTGGTCTCTTTGAAAATTAAATTCAAGGACTAGGCTTATTTTTCTTGTTACTATCTAGGTCTCAGGCTAGTTAACTGCATCGCGTATTTACCGAAACTGAACGATATAAGTGAGTACTAATTATGCATCGCTACCGAACACACAATTGTAACGATTTACGTACCGCTCATGTTGGTAACACAGCTCGGTTGTCCGGTTGGATACACCGTCGTCGGGATCATGGACAATTAGTGTTCTTAGACTTAAGGGATCATTTTGGAATTACACAATGCGTTGTTGATGTTGAAGATGAGACTTTTGCAATTGTTGAAAGTGTTCGAGTTGAGAGTGTCGTTACAATCACTGGTAGAGTTGTTCGTAGGGACGATGAGACAATAAATGAGAGGATACCGACTGGTGAAGTCGAACTTCGCATTGACTCGTTTGAGGTTCAATCTTCAGCCGATCTTTTACCATTACAGGTGAATGCGGAAGAAGATTCCGGTGAAGAAAATCGTCTTAGATATAGATTTCTGGATTTGAGGCGTGAGCGTATCCACAATAATATAGTCCTCCGATCTAATGTTATATCATCAATCCGCAGACGAATGGTTGACCGGGGGTTTATCGAGTTTCAAACCCCAATTTTAACAGCAAGTTCTCCGGAAGGAGCTCGGGATTTCCTTGTCCCGTCCAGATTACATCCTGGGAAGTTTTATGCCCTGCCTCAAGCCCCTCAGCAGTTTAAACAACTAGTAATGATGTCCGGTTTCGATCGTTACTTTCAAATCGCCCCATGCTTTCGAGATGAAGATAGTCGCGCGGATCGTTCCCCAGGAGAGTTTTATCAGCTCGATCTTGAAATGAGTTTTGTAGAGCAGGAAGATGTTTTTACCGAAATAGAGCCTGTTTTAACGGGTGTGTTCGAGGAATTTTCTAATTGGAATGTCCCTCAACCATTCCCAAGAATTCCTTTTGCCGATGCTATGTTGAAATATGGATCAGATAAACCTGATCTTCGAAACCCGCTAGAGATTTGTGATGTGTCAGATATTTTTAAAGGCAGTGACTTTGCTATTTTTGCAAAAACTGTTGAGAATGGAGGTGCGGTTAGGGCTATTCCGGGACCTAAATGTGGCAGTAGGGCGATTTGTGACCGAATGAATTCGTGGGCTCAAAAGGAGGGAGCTCCCGGTATGGGATATATAATTTTAGGAGAGGGTGGAGGAAGAGGGCCTATCGCTTCTAGGATATCTAATGATGCTTTATCCGATCTAAAAAAACGTACAGGAATGGATGATGGTGATGCTATTTTCTTTTCTGCAGGAAAGCCTCTTGAAGCGGCTAAATTAGCAGGTCAGGCGAGGCTAAAACTTGGGGATGATTTAGATATTTGTGAAAAAGGTATCTATAGGTTTTGTTGGGTAGTCGATTTTCCGATGTATGAGCAAGATGAAGTGTCGGGCAAAATTGAGTTTTCACATAACCCTTTTTCTATGCCCCAAGGAGGAATGCAAGCACTTGAAACTCAAAAACCTCTGGATATATTAGCGTATCAATATGATATAGTTTGCAATGGGGTAGAGCTTTCATCGGGCGCAATAAGAAACCATTTGCCAGAGGTTATGTTGAAAGCGTTCTCTATCGCGGGCTATGCCACAGAAGAGGTCGAAGAAAAGTTTAGTGGAATGTTAAGTGCATTCCGGTATGGTGCCCCGCCACATGGTGGGTTTGCACCAGGAATAGATCGTATAGTCATGCTGATAGCTAATGAACCAAATATCAGAGAGGTTATTCTTTTCCCAATGAACCAACGCGCAGAGGATTTAATGATGAATGCGCCTAATGAGGTCAGTGTTGAGCAATTGAAAGAATTACATATTAAAAGTTCGCTTCCTCCAAAGTCTGTTTCAGATTTAGATAAGTGATCTCAAGGTAATATTTTGTTGAGCTAAAAGTCTAGAAGTTTGCAATGCTGGAGTGTTTGAGTGTACAAAAAAGGGGGCCTTCCGGCCCCCTTTCTCTTTTTGAATCATATTAATAGTTATACAACACCGAACGCCATCATAGCATTTGCTACTTTTTTAAACCCAGCGATATTTGAACCAGCCATATAATTACACCAGCCATCTTTTTGCATGCCTGCTTCATGACAGTTGTGATGAATACCAGTCATCAGGTCTCTCAACATTTTACTTAGTTCTTCATTACTCCAAGACCTGCGTTCGGAATTTTGGCTCATTTCTAAACCTGACATTCCGACACCACCTGCGTTTGCTGCTTTTGCTGGGGCAAACAAAATTTTGGCATCAAGGAATTGATGTATGCCATCAATATTTGTTGGCATATTGGCACCTTCTGATACGCCCATAATGCCGTTTCCTAACATAGTTTTTGCATCTTCTGCGGTGATTTCATTTTGCGTAGCGCAAGGCATAGCTAAATCGGCATTAACCCCCCAAGGACGTTTACCTGCATGGTACTCAGCACTACTGAATTTTTCCGCATATTCGGAGATACGTCCTCTCCTTACGTTCTTCAAGTCCATAATCCACTGAAGCTTTTCTGCATCTATGCCATCTTTATCGTAAATAAAACCTGCAGAGTCAGACAGTGTTAGTACTTTACCCCCTCTATGTGTTATTTTTTCAGCGGCGAACGTCGCGACATTGCCTGAACCTGATATTATAACGTTTTTGCCCTCGATGGCGTCCCCTTTAGTTTTTAACATTTCTTCCATGAAGTAGGCGGCACCATAACCTGTGGCCTCTGGACGCATTTCACTTCCACCATACTCTAGGCCTTTACCTGTCAAAACACCGGTAAAATGATTCGTTATTCTTTTATATTGACCAAACATATAACCAATTTCTCTTCCGCCGACACCAATGTCACCTGCAGGGACATCAACATCAGCACCAATATGCCGATAAAGCTCCGTCATAAAGGATTGGCAAAATCGCATCACTTCATTTTCTGACTTACCTTTTGGATTGAAGTTTGCTCCTCCTTTACCTCCTCCCATTGGCAGACCAGTGAGTGAATTCTTGAACGTTTGCTCAAAAGCAAGAAATTTCAATATGGACTGGTTTACAGATGGATGGAAACGGATCCCGCCCTTATATGGCCCAATTGCGTTATTATTTTGTATCCTATATCCGCGGTTTACACGAATATTCCCAGTGTCATCTTCCCAGCAGACTCGAAAAGATATCACGCGATCTGGTTCTGCCATTCGCTCGAGCACTTGCGCCTCAACATATTCTGGATAGTCTTGCAACCATGGAATGATATCTGCTGCGATTTCACGAACCGCCTGGTGAAATTCTACTTCCCCCGGGTTATGAGCTTCCACACCCGCCATGAATGATTCAAGACTTGTCGCCCTTTTAGACATTGATAATACCCCCATTTGGTTTCAAAAACTACATGATGAATAGTTTATAACAAGGGTATTAGCTTGCCGTCTTATCGCAAGATATTCAATCAAAAAAATATCAAATGCCCATTTTATTTATCTACCCAGGGCAAGGCAGGGTCTTCGTGGATCTGCTGCCCCAAGGATTAGAGGTCGATTTTTGTAGTTTACAATAGCGCAAATCGCACCCGCTTTCCATATTTGATCGGGCCAGACTTCAATTCGGTGACCTTTAACTTTCAATTTCTCTCTTATGTCCTTATTTATTGAACTCTCTATCTTCAGTACGTTAGGAAGAGCTGTATGAGGCTCAAAACTGTCGGGAGCGTTATAACTTGCAAATCGTGGTGCTTCCACTGCAGCTTGTGGAGAGAAGCCAAAGTCCGTGATATTCAGTAGAACTTGCAACATTGCCTGACATTGAACGTCAGCTCCTGGGGTTCCAAATGGCATCACGGAGCCATCTGATAAAATAGCGATTGCAGGGTTCGGTGTAAGTCGGGGTCTCTTCCATGGTGCTACGGATGATGGGTGGCCCTTTACAGCCCAAGACTGGGAGCCCCTGGAAGATGGTGTAATTCCCCATTTGGGGATAGCAGGGTTACTAGCGGAGCCGTCACTTGGAGTGATAGAAACAGCAAGACCATCAGAATCTACAACGCACACATAAGAAGTATCCTGCGATATGAATTCGTTGTTTAAAACATTAGGATCTCCATTCCAGAGGTCAATACCCTTTAATATCGTGTCTTTATCAATTAAATTTAATCTACTTTCAGCATATTCATTTGAGAGTAATTTTTCTATAGGAACATTAACAAATTCAGGGTCGCCAACATATATTTCACGATCTGAAAATACCAACTTTATTATCTCTGTTAATGTGTGAATATATTCAACCGAATTATGGCCAATCTTTTTGAAGTTTTTATGTCTCAGAAATGACCACATTTGTGCCAGACTGATCCCTTGGCTCCAAGCGCCACATGCAAATAAAGTCGTACCCTGCCGGTTAACCTCTATAGGTGTTTCAATGCCAACTCTGAAATCTTTTAGATCCGATAATGTAATCCAACCACCNTTATCAGTGCTATATCGAGAAATAGCAGACGCGATATCACCCTCGTAGAAGGCTTTTCGGGCCGCATTTAATTTTTCCTTGCGAGTTCCTTTTGCAGCGGACTCTTCGTCGATCATATATTTTAATGTCTTAGCTAAATCTGACTGTTTAAACAGATCTCCGACATTAGGAACACGGTCATGAGGTAAATAGATTTCTTTAGTGGATGGCCAGCGTCTATATTTTTCTTCATTTTCTCGGATCGACTTAGCCATAAGTTCGTGCATTATAAAACCTTCTTCAGCAGCTTGTACGGCCCCGCGGGATGCATCTTTTAAAGATATTGTGCCAAATTTTTCAAGTGCCGTTAAAAAGGCATCCGGTGCTCCAGGAACGATCATCCGAAGTACGCCTTCAGGAACATGTCCTCCATGGTCTTTAATTAAAACATCGATATCGGCTTTTCTGGGCCATCGGCCAAGACCGGTTATGGTTATGACTTTCCCATCAGAGGGGTCCCTTATCATAATTGGGGCTACCCCGGCAAAATTTACTAAATCGCTTTGGACTACTCCAAGGACCATCGCTGCTGCCACACCAGCATCGACGGCATTGCCTCCAGCTTCTAATACATTTAATCCAGCCTGAGTGGCTGCAGGGTGACCTGCGGATATCATGTGTTTATGACCTGTAGCCATTAGTCGTGTGCTACCCATTGTGTGCTCCTTGAAATTTCAAATATTACCTAGACCTAGATGTATCATCGTGTAGTGTGTTTCAAAAATAAGTTGGGGGTATTTTTATGGATAATAAAAACTTAATTTCGCGGCATATGCCAGAAGAAATAAAACAGGCTGTAGGCGCTGATCGGGCAGAAGTTGCAATCAAGATGGCAAATGCAGCAGCGCAAAGACTGGATCGTGATAATCAAATATTTGAGGAACCGTCGCATGTTTACCGCGCGGTTAGCTGGGTAGCGAAAAAATGACAGAACTTCATTGGTTAGAAGCCCACGAAGCAGCGGAATTAATAGCAACCAAAAAGCTAACCTCATTAGAGTTGACTAAAGCATTATTAGATAGAATAGAGAGGTATGACCAGGGGCTTAATGCCTTTTTAACACTACGTCCTGACCAAGCTTTGAAAGACGCGAATAGGGCAGACGAGGCTGTGAATAAAAATGAACCAATAGGCCCACTNCATGGTGTTCCCTTTGCGTTGAAAGACATTATCGATGCCGCTGAATGGCCCACTACAGCCCATTCGCAGCTCCTTGCTGATAATATCGCACAAAATGATGCTGAAGTAACTGCACGACTTAAGAAAGCAGGGGGAATTTTGCTTGGTAAATTATCAACCCATGAATTTGCGCTTGGTGGACCTTCATTCGATCTTCCCTGGCCACCTGCCAGAAACGCTTGGGGGCGGGAATATTTTCCTGGGGGCTCTTCTAGTGGATCTGGTGCCGCAGTGGCCGCTGGTTTTGTTCCAATAGCACTAGGCTCCGATACGGGTGGATCAGTGCGGAACCCAGCCTCTATGAATGGACTTCTTGGGATGAAAGCGACTTATGGTCGCGTAAGTCGGAGAGGTGTTGTGCCCTTATCGTTTTCTCTCGATCATGTGGGACCTCTGACCCGTTCTGTGAAGGATAATGCTTTAGCTCTATCTGTGATTTCTGGTTTTGATGAAGAGGACCCTGGGAGCGCTGATACTATCACACCTGATTTCTCCAAGTATCTTGGCGCAGGGATCAAAGGGCTTAAGATAGGTATTATAAGGCATTTTTATAAAGAGGATATGATTGCAAGTGACGAGATGTCTTCTGGACTNGAAGAAGCCTTCGCTTTTTTAGCTCGGAATGGTGCCGAGCTTGAAGAAATCAAAACGCGTCCTCTTATCGACTTTGCCACATGTAATCGTATTATTTTACTATCAGAGGCCTGTGCAATTCATCAGAAGTGGTTGATTGAGAGAACTGGGGAATATGGCGAGTCTTTATTAACCAGATTGTTACCTGGTACTGTCTTCAACGCGGTAGATTACGTCCAGGCAGTTAGAACTAGGGCTCGGTATGCGGCAGAGTTCAATCAAAATTTTAAAAAATTTGATGCTATTGTAACGGTGAATAATATGGAAGTAGCGTTTCCAATAGAAGACCGAGCTGCTTGTGAAAAATATTATTCTAGACAAGCACGAACTCCGTTTAATGTGACTGGTAACCCNGCCCTTGCAGTACCGATTGGTTTTAATAATGGCGGATTGCCAATGTCTATGCAGATTGTGACAAATCAATTTGACGAAGCAATGGCGTATCGAATAGCTGCNTTCTACGAANAACATACAAACTGGACAAAAACACATCCTGATTTAGATAAAACGGCTGCCTTGCCAGTGAATTAGATCTAGAGGTTTTTTAACTGCTATTAGTAATTTTACTTTGGGTCGTAGAAATAACCCTAACTTATCTTCCATAATTTAAAGAATAGAAAGTGCAGAATAATGTGGTTCATTGGTGTCGATGTTGGAGGAACNTTTACTGATTTTCATGCAATGAACATCAGTGATGGACGAGTTTGTTTGCATAAGACTCCATCTACACCCAGTGACCCTTCGGAGTCTATTATAAATGGGCTAGGAACTTTACTTGAAGATAATGAGATCGATGTGAAAGATGTTATCCGTCTAGCACATGGGACTACGGTGGCTACAAATGCCTTGATTCAGAGGCGTGGAGGAAAGGTCGCTGTTGTTACAACAGAAGGATTTAAAGACTTATTGGAAATAGGCCGACAAATAAGACCAAAAATGTATGACCTCAAAGCAGATAACCCGCTCCCGCTATCAGATAGGCATATGCGGTTTGAAATAACGGAAAGAGTCGGTTCAAAGGGACAAATAATCAAACCACTTTCAGATGATTCGATCAAGAATATCATAAAAATTGTCAATGAATCAAAAGCAGANGCTTGTGCGGTGTGTCTCTTGTTTTCCTTCCTGATGCCCGAGCACGAAAAAAAAATTGCTGATGAACTGCGCAAGAGTATCCCAGGTTTGCATGTATCATTATCTGCGGAAGTGCAGCCAGAGTTTAGAGAATATGAACGATTTTCAACCACTTTATTAAATGCTTACTTACAACCTATGATTGGCAGATATATGCAATCACTAGGTGAGAAATTTACAAGGAAAGCTCCAAATGCAAGGCTTGGGATTAATCAATCTAGCGGTGGGTTAATGTCGGTAGAGCGTGCCGGCGCAATGCCAATTCGTACCGCATTGTCAGGGCCGGCTGCAGGAACTGTCGGAGCTATTTACCAGGCAAAGTTGGGGAAAAAGCCAAATATAATTACACTAGATATGGGAGGTACAAGTGCTGACGTTGCATTGATCCAGAATTATGAATCAGGAATTGGATATAATAGGATGGTAGCTGATTTTCCAGTAAGGCTTCCAATGATTGATATTCATACGGTTGGAGCTGGTGGCGGCTCAGTCGCCTGGTTTGATAAGGATAACCTTATGAAAGTGGGACCATTGAGTGCGGGTGCTGAACCTGGACCAGCATGTTATAGTCGTGGCGGGACAGAGGCTACTGTTTCTGATGCTAATTTAATTCTGGGACGCTTGCCTGATTCACTGATTGGGGGTGCAATGGTTCTTGATATACAGAAAGCTAAAACTGCAATTTTGCCAATAGCAAAGAGGCTTGGGTTTTCGATTGAGAGAACGGCGCATGGGATCCTTGGTATTGTCGTCTCAAATATGGTGAGAGCCATACGTGTCGTTTCTGTAGAGAGAGGACATGATCCGCGTGACTTCAGTTTAATGGCTTTTGGCGGCGCGGGTGCTCTTCATGCCACTCATGTTGCCAGAGAATTAGATATAAAGGAAATTATCGTTCCTCCATCTCCTGGTATACTTTGCGCGCAGGGTTTGGTCGTCTCTGAGCTTAAGGAAGATTTTGTTGTAACGAGACGAATGCCATACGATCACGATACTTTTCAAAATGTACAAGGCGATTTGAAAGACTTAATAGATCGTGCTGAAAAATGGTTTGGTGAAGAAGATATATCGACAGAGGATCGTGTGATCCGAATAAGCTTTGATATGCGGTATGTCAGACAAAACTTCGAGTTGACGATCGCTTGGGTAGAAAATATAGGACCGTTAGTTTTAGAAAGTTTGCCTTCCTTAGAGGTCTTACTGAACCGGTTTTATGAACAACATGAAAGAACGTATGGTCATTATACGGAAAAAGACCCGATCGAAATTGTTAATATACGATTGATGGCTTTAGGTCGATCTTCGCCAAAAATTGATTTACTAGAAGAAGAACCGATGGTTAATTTACCTGATCCGGTATCTATGAGATCGGTTTGGTTTGAAGCCGATAAATCTACCAAAACACCAATATATTCACGCAATGATTTACTATTTGGTCACGTGCTCTTGGGCCCCGCAATTATTGAGCAATTGGATGCAGTGACGGTCATTTGTCCAGGAGATGAAGTTAAAGTTGATGGCTCTAGAAATCTAATAATTAAGGTTCAAGCATGAATAAAGAAACAGTGAAGCCCGACCCCGTTACTATCGAAATAGTATCTAATGGCCTTCAATCGATAGTAGACGAAGCATTCATTGCCCTGATGAAAAGTGCTTATTCGACTAATATAAAAGAACGGCATGATCATTCGTGTGCGATTGTAGATCGAAACGGGCGACTTGTTGCACAGGCTGCCAATAGTATCCCAGTACATATTGCTTCCGTTCTTGGGCAGATGCAGGCCATATTCAAAAAATTTCCGTTAAAGGAAATAGATGAAGGGGATATTTTTGCTGCCAATGACCCGCACGAAGGAGGAGGAACACATCTTCCTGATGTTAGCTTAGCTATGCCTGTTTTTTTCAAAAGTCGATTGCTGGGATTTGTTTGCAATATTGCGCATCACGCAGACATAGGCGGTATGTCCCCAGGATCCATGGCAGGAGGCATGAAAGAAATTTATCAGGAAGGTNTGCGAATACCGGTCGTTAAGCTCTTTAGAAAAGGAAAATTAGATCAGGATATTTTTGATATTCTGTTATTAAATGTTCGGGTGCGAGAGGAGCGTCGGGGAGATTATAATGCGCAATTTTCAGCATTACATTTAGCAGCCAGGCGTCTATTCGAAATGGTAAATAAATATTCGGGCGATTTGATTACGAATGTTTTTGATGAAATCATAGAGAGAACTTATGAGAGGATGCTCTCAGCTATAAGCTTGGTGCCTGATGGCATATATCATTTTGAAGACGTGATGGATGATGATGGTAGAGAAGCTATAAACGTCCCTATAAAGTTAACTGCAACTATAAAAGGAAAATCAGTATTATTTGATTTCGATGGCACGTCTCCACAAACACCAGGAAATATTAATATACCACTGCATGGCACGAAAGCTGCTGTTTGCTATGTTTTAAAAGCTATGTTGGATCCAGATATCCCCAACAATCAGGGGGTTTTAGATGCTGTCGAGGTGGTTGCCCCTATGGGAACGATGGTAAGCTGTATTGCGCCAGCTTCAGTTGCGGCTAGGGCGCATACCTCCCAGAGAATAATCGACGTCGTTATCGGAGCGTTATCGCCCGCATTACCAGCATCTGCTGTTGGTGCTGCCAATGGTGCAAATACAATGGCCGTTTTTGCGGGAAATANTCCAGAAACTGGAGAGCCTTATGTTTATTTAGAAACTCTTGGTGGAGGGTTTGGAGGTAGAAATGATCGCGATGGTAAAGATGGTGTNCAAGTCCATATAACCAATACCTCAAATTTACCAATAGAGGCGATAGAAATGGAGTATCCGTTGCTCGTGGAGCGATATGGTTTTATTCCAGATTCAGGCGGTGCTGGTCAATATCGTGGTGGGCTTGGGCTTCAACGAGTTGTCCGTCCTATCGGACATACATGTACATTTAATGGAGTTGGGGAGAGATTTAGAAATAACCCTTGGGGAATTTTTGATGGATGCCCAGGCAAAAGCGGCAGTTTTTGGTTGGAAGAAGATAATAAGCACCCTGTACAGCTACCTCACAAACCACCAGATATGTCGTTGAAAACAAATCAGGCTCTAGTGGTTAATACCCCAGGGGCTGGCGGTTATGGGGACCCGGCGAAAAGACCGAAGGAATTAATAGACGTCGATAAACTTTCTGGAAAATTTAGTGATGAATTCCTGAAAGAATTTTACGAAAATTAGGCTCTATAAATAAGAAATTATGGTGTGCCGTTTAAATATTTGCCCTTAGTTATTTTGTTATTCGAATTAACGGGGTAATTTTNTGATTGCGATTCGCGTACAGCTACTCTCTCATGGAACACCATAAAATATTCTAAAAGTATCATCGTTTCCTGGACATACGNTAAGGCTCTTGCAAAATTTATNNAGAAGNTTAATTTTCTTGGGAGAAAAAATGATCGTACCTAANAAGGTTACCGGTTTNCAATGAGCGCGTTATTGAAGACAGTCTAAATGGATCTCTCTAAAATTGGACAATTAAGAATAAAGAATGAAACAGAGACCAAAGTCTTTGCTGAGGAGGTAGCTGCTTTTGCAGATGTTGGCGATGTTATTTGTCTATTTGGTGGGCTAGGTGCAGGGAAAACAAATTTCTCCCGTTCGTTCATAAGAAGTCTAACAAGACCCGATCAAGATGTACCGAGCCCTACCTATACACTTGTTCAAAGCTATGAAATTCAAAAGCAATCAAATTTGATTGCGATTTGGCATTTTGATCTCTATCGGATCTCCGAAGAATTAGAAATTATGGAGCTAGGAATAGAGGATGCTTGTTCTGATGGGATTGTTCTAATTGAGTGGCCGGAAAATGCGTTAAGGCTTCTACCGGAGAGAAGGTTAGAAATTCATTTTGAGTTTTCACAACACCACGAAGAGCGAATATTAACGCTACGTGGCTCAGAGCAATGGCATAATCTTAATATAAAAAATATAGGGGTGTTTTAGCTTGAAGATGGAAGTCCAGGAAAGTGAACAGAGATTATCACTTCTCCAAAAATTTTTGTGGGAAAATGAGCTAGGGGGTTTTCGAACCACCCCATTAGCCGATGATTGTTCTTTTCGTCGTTACTTTAGAGCTACGTTAAATGATGCCAGTTTTGTGGTAATGGATGCTCCCCCAGAAAAAGAAAATACTAAGCCGTTCATAAAGGTTTCTGAATTATTAAATGGATATGGTTATAGCGCTCCAAAAATTATCAAAGTAGATCCTGTGAACGGGTTTTTAATCCTGGAAGATTTTGGGGATGAAACATATACAAAAGCGCTATCCCAGAACAAAGGTGAGATGGATTTATATCGTCTAGCTATCGATTTACTAATAGATTTGGGAAGAAGAAACTATTCAGAGGAGATCAACTTTCTACCAGTTTATGATCGACCCAAGTTATTAGAAGAAGTGCTACTATTTATAGATTGGTATTTAATACCAAGATTAAAAGTTCCTATTTCAGATTTAAAACGTAAAGAATTCCTGTCGATATGGGATGCGTGTCTTGATGACCTTGTTGAGGGATCGCAGAACGTATTAGTTTTGAGAGACTATCATGTTGATAACCTAATACACTTGTCAGACCGGAATGGTTTGAGAGCATGCGGCCTGCTTGATTTTCAAGATGCGGTTCAAGGACCCGCTAGCTACGATTTGGTTTCTTTACTTCAGGACTCCAGGAGAGATATTAATCCCTCTCTCAGAACTAAAATGCTCGATAGATATTTCAATGGTATGGCAGGAAAGCTCGACCCAGAGAATTTCATGACTTCGTTTTATGCGCTTGGAACGCAGCGTGCACTCAAAGTATTTGGAATATTTACCAGGCAGTCGTTAAAATATGGAAATCACCAATATTTAGTTCATATTCCGAGGTTATGGCACCATACTTTGAAGAATTTAAGTATGCCTCAATTGAGGCCTATAAAGGATTGGTTGCTAAATAATGTTTCTGAGGATGCAATAAATGCTGAAATCGCTTCGAATACTTAGGCTGTATAATGTTCCTAGATAGACTTCCAGTTAACTCCTGTGTCATCCCCAATAGTGCGATGATTCTGGCCGCAGGACTTGGTAAGAGGATGCTTCCCCTTACCGAGCGCATACCCAAGCCAATGCTGGTTATTTCGGGCTTGACCATCCTTGACAGAGCTATAGAGCATCTATTGAAAGCAGGTGTAAAAAAAATAGTGATAAACACGTCTCATCTAGCGGCGAAGCTTGAAGAGCACATAATTAGACGGAGCGATAGTCGTCTGGTCTTATCTACTGAAGAGGAGTTGCTAGAAACAGGTGGAGGTGTAAGGAGGGCTTTACCTTCGCTGGGTAAGGAAGCATTTTATGTAATTAATGGTGATAGTGTATGGGTGGATGGGATGAAGAGCCCACTTTTGCGGTTAGCAGAGACCTGGGATGCAAATCAGATGGATGTTTTGCTAATGTTAGCCCCATTATCAAGTATTCAAAATTTTCAAGGGTTAGGCGATTTCACCATGGATCAACTGGGTAGATTATCACGCCGATCAGAAAAAAATGTTGCTCCTTTTTCATACATGGGGATTTCGATTGTCAATCCGGCTATTCTTTTAGATGCCCCAGAGGGTGCTTTTTCTTTGAATTGGGCATATGACCGCGCTATTACGTCTAATCGATTATATGGAATAGTGCATGATGGACTTTGGTATCATATTAGCACTCCAACCGATTTAGAGTTAGCTCGCAGTCGGTTCATAAATGGTCACTCTCCGCCTGTTCCATTTTTCTGAGACAATGAATGTCTAAATATAATATTTTCTCGATCGATAACGATTTACCGTTTGTAGACACATTGGTCTCTGGTTTATGGACAAGAATTAATAAAGACTTAACCAGATTACGAAAATCAATGATTTTTGTGCCGCACCGCCGGGCTGTTAGAGTTTTTGAAGATGCTTTCGTTCGGCTAATGGATGGTAAAGCGGTAATTTTGCCTCAAATAAATGCTATAGGGGATGCTGACGACACCGAGCAGATAGAATTAAGTGAAATAGCGAGCCACGAAACTGATAGCGGTGTTCCCATTCCTGCGATTCCCAATTTAAGAAGGCAAATACTTTTAACACAACTCATAAGAAGATATCTTGAGGCAAATTCTTCGGATGAAAAGATTAGTAGTTTTAAGGAGGCAACCCTTTTTCAAGCCAGCCGTCTAGCTGATGATCTTTCTAAATTGCTTGACCGAATGCAGACAGAGAATATTCCATTTAATGAACTGGAGGGACTTGTTCCAGATATTTATGCAGAACATTGGCAAAAAACGATTACCTTTTTAAAGATAATCACAGAAGCATGGCCCAAAATTCTGAAGGATGAAGGCGCCATTGATCCGGCTACTCATAGAAATGAAAAATTGAATGGAATAATATCTTTCGTAAAACAACAAACATTGGAAGACCAAATCATCGTAGCAGGTTCTACTGGGAGTATACCGGCAACAGCTGATTTTATGCGTGTTGTAGCTAGTCTACCAAATGGAGCAGTAGTATTGCCAGGGTTAGATAAGAGTTTGAGTAATAGTGCGTGGGAGGCGGTTTTGAATGATATTACTCATCCGCAGCACGTTTTAAGCAAATTATTGTTTAAACTATCTATAAGTTCTGGTGACATCTCAGATTGGCTGTCACCAGATCACAGTGTATCTCTTTCCAGGATGCAAAAGAGCCGGATGCGATTGATGTCAGAAGTAATGAGACCAGCAATAACTACAGAGCACTGGCATAATTTAAATTCAAATTTTATCTCTGGTGGTGACTTGGACGGCATCACTCTCCTCGAATGCCGCGATTTTCAATCAGAGGCAAGCACGATCGCTTTAATTCTCAGAGAGACACTGGAAACGAGCGGTAAAACAGCTAGTCTTATAACCTCCGATCGATCGCTAGCGCGTAGAGTAAAATCGGAAATGAAGCGATGGGGTATAAACATTGATGATTCTGCGGGTACTCCACTTGTGGAAACGCCGCTTTTGGTGTTCTGGCGGCTAGTAGGAAAAATGGTGGAAGAGGGATTAGCTCCTATACCGTTTTTAGCAACAATGAAACATCCTTTAGCTAGAGGTGGAAAACCCATAGGTGTTTTAAAAAAAAACATCAGACTGCTGGAAAGATTAATCTTCCGCGGCCCCCGACCACCTTGGGGGATTGATGGTTTAATTGAAACACTTCAACTATCCTTGAACAAAGATACGAAAAATTCCAATAGCTTGAACGCTACCGACAAAGAAAAAAGCGACCTATATGATTGGATAGTCTTGTTATCCTCTTCGATCAGGGAATTAGAGAAGTTAATAAAAAGCCCTTCCGTAAAAATAAAAGATATCTTTGAAAGGCATAATAACCTTGTAGAAATTCTTTTGGCTGGTGATTCAGAAAACTCTCCTGATCAAGTATATTTTTCTGCACATAGAGAGCAGGTTACAGCAGCGTTCTCAGATATTTTTTCTATGAGCCATGATTTCCCTGAGATACCTGGATACGAGTATCTTTCGTTCTTAGAATCATTATTATCAAGCGCTACTTTTCGACCACCTTTTGGTACTCACCCACGGTTATCCATACTTGGCCCGCTAGAGGGACGGCTATTGCATTTTGATAGGGTCATCTTAGGAGGGTTAAATGAAGGAAGTTGGCCTCCTGAACCGCAAGCTGATCCCTGGATGAGCCGCCCGATGCGTTCTGCTATTGGGCTTTCATTGCCAGAAATTCGAATAGGGCAATCTGCTCATGACTTTGTTCAAGCATGTGGCACGGCAGAGGTTTTCTTAACCCGATCCAAACGAATAAACGGAACGCCAACAGTAGCCTCCAGATGGTTGTTGAGGATGTCGGCATTAATAAAATCACTTAACTATAACGATACGTTTAATAAAGCCAAAGGAGATTGGATCGGTTGGCAGGAGGCTCTCGATATGCCGAAGCAAAGTCGTCGGGTATTGCCTCCACTCCCCAGACCTCTGTTATCTCAACGACCCAGATCTTTTTCGGTCACTCAGATAGGAACTTGGATCCGGAACCCTTATTCAATATATGCGCGAGAAATATTAAAGTTAAGACCACTAGATACACTTGATGCAGAACCTATAGCTGTTGATCGTGGAAATTTTACACACAAGGCGTTAGAAAATTTTATCAAGGCTGGAATTCCAGGTGACATTGAGGAAGCAAAAAAATCATTAATACAACATGGCCGTTCCGCATTTGGAACAAATTTAGATCATCCAGCTGTTTGGGCTTTTTGGTGGCCTAGATTTTTAAAAACAGCAGACTGGTTTGTTGAAATGGAGAAAAAAAAGAATACTATCATCACCAGAAACGCAGAGGTGCTCGGAAATATAACATTATGTTTTCCATTTGGACCTGTAGAATTAAGAGCTAAAGCAGATAGAATTGATCAAGAGATCGGCAACGTATACACTATCATTGATTATAAAACAGGTGGTGTGCCTCCCAAAAGAGACCTGTTGTCAGGGTTAGCGCCACAATTGCCCCTTGAAGCCCTTATATTAAGGGAAGGCGGTTTTTCAGGAACCTCTTCGCACACTTGTGCACAGCTAAAATATATTGAATTAAAAGGAGGAAATCCTCCTGGGAGAGAGGAGTTATCTAAAGAAAATATTGATAACCTTATTAATATTACTGAGGAAGGTTTGAGAAGACTGATTTTAGCTTTTGACAATGATGACACACCATACCTAGCTCACCCTGACCCAAATAATAAATTGAATTATGATGATTATGAGCACCTTTCTCGATTTAAAGAGTGGTCCTCTTAGAAATGCCTTTAAATTCAGAAGTATTAACGACTGAGAAAGTAACATTAAAGTTACAACAAAATGCCTCGGATCCAAGTCTCTCTGTATGGGTAGGCGCATCTGCTGGATCGGGAAAGACAAAAGTGCTCACCGATAGAGTTTTAAGATTACTGCTATCTGGGGCCCTACCTAATCGAATTCTGTGTCTTACATTTACTAAAGCTGCTGCTGCAGAAATGTCGACACGAATAGCTAGTCGTCTATCTGAGTGGTCGCTAGCTGCCGATGCTGAATTGGCTCGGGATTTAGAGCAGTTGTCTGGAAAATCTATAAAAATAGATGATTTAACCTGGGCGCGCAGATTATTTGCTACCGTTCTGGACTCGCCTGGAGGGCTACAGGTGCAAACTATTCATGGTTTCTGCCAATCTATCTTGCGCCGTTTTCCGTTGGAAGCTGGCCTGTCGCCCCAATTCGATGTCTTGGACGAAAGGACAGCAAAGGAACGTATGCGGACTGCTCGAGATGCTGTAATATCTGCCTCAAAAAAAAATCAACTATCTAGTATTCTGGAGTCTTTAAATGAGATTTCAGAACGCGCTTCAGAACGCACTGTATCTGAACTTATCGATGACCTTTTATCAGAAAGGTCAAAGCTTCAAACTGCGGTGCGCTCAAGTGACGGTGTTGATGCTGTGTGTAAAATTATTAGAAAAGAATTAGGGTTGCAGGAAGACGAAACGCAAATTGCTTTATTAAACCAATTTGCATCGTTCACAGAGTTTGAGAGTGCCCAATTACGTATTGCCGCCGTAGCATTAGCCTCTGGCAGTCCTGCTGATATCAAAAACTCTCTGAAAATAATAAAGTTCTTGGAAATAAAAGAGCCCACGATCACAAGCTACCATGAATACCAGTCAGTCTTTTTAACCCAAAAAGATGAGATACGTTCGAGACTGGCGACTCAAAAGGTTATTAAGAAAAATGAAATGATTTTTGATATTTTAAATTTGGAAGCAAAACGGGTACAAAAACTTCAGCAAAGAATGAAATCTTTGGACTTGGCAATAAGAACGGAAGCGCTGATTAAACTATCCTATTCAGTATTAAGTTCATATGAAAAAACTAAAAACATCAATGCTTCAATAGATTATGATGATCTAATTTTTGCGACATATGAATTATTGCAACAAGTAGGGATCGCATCGTGGGTTTTATTTAAATTAGATGGTGGAATAGACCATCTGCTAATTGATGAGGCGCAAGACACAAATCCGGAACAATGGAAAATTATAGAAAAGTTAACCGATGAGTTTTTCTCACTAAGAGGTAATGCTGAGGTGCAATCGGAGGCTTCACGAACTATTTTTGCTGTAGGTGACATTAAGCAATCTATATTTAGTTTTCAAAGAGCTGATCCACAATCTTTTTTGGATATGAATTCAAAACTTTCAAAAAAGGTTACAATGTCTTCTGGAAACTGGCGTGGAATAAAGCTCGATATGTCGTTCCGATCCACTTCTGCTGTATTGAGTGTTGTGGATGCGGTGTTTAATTATAAAAAGGAAGATGGGCCAGCAGGATTGGGTGTTTTAGAAGAAACACAAAAAGGAGAATTTATCCCTATGCGGCATCAAGCCCATCGAAAAGGCCAAGAAGGACGCGTTGAGCTTTGGTCTCCTGAATTACCAAATCAATCAGAGAAACCCAGTACATGGGTTCTGCCTTTGAAGCAAAAAGAATATAACGAACCAAGTAAAAGATTGGCCCAAAAAATAGCTTCAAAAATAAACTGTTGGCTGACAGTAGGTGAAATCATAAAATCAAAAGATCGTCCGATACGACCAGGGGATATCATGATTCTTGTGCGTAGGCGTGGGAAGTTCGTAAATCAATTGGTGCGTGCGCTAAAAGAACTTGAAATCGATGTTGCCGGTGTTGATAGGATGATGTTAACCGACCAATTACCAATCATGGATTTAGTCGCGTTAGGACAATTCTTATTACTGCCAGATGATGATTTAAATCTAGCCATTGTTTTAAAGGGGCCGCTTATAGGTCTTAACGAAGAAGAATTGCTAAACCTTTGTTGGGATAGAAAAGAGGAGAGTTTGTGGTCGGAGTTATCAAAGCGAGCTCTAGCAGAGGATAATTTTTCGATGGCTCACACATTTTTAAGTGCCTGGTTAAAGCGAGCAGATTTCATGCCGCCATATGAACTCTTTTCTGAACTACTATGTTTGGGAGGGCGTAAGAAGATTACAGAGCGCCTTGGATTAGAGGCTAATGACTCGTTAGATGAATTTCTGACCCAGGCTATCGAATTTGAGCGTGTGAATATTCCATCGCTACAAGGTTTTCTTCACTGGCTAGCTTCAGCCGATTTTGAAGTTAAACGTGATCTTGAGACAGGTCAAGCCAATCAGGTTCGAATACTCACTATTCATAGTTCCAAGGGCTTACAAGCACCAATAGTTTTTCTTCCTGATACTATGTCTCCCCCGCATAAAACTCCGAGTGTTTTATGGAAAGAAACGTCTAATGGTATTTCAGTACCATTTTGGGCGCCAAATAAAAAGACGGACAATTCAATAACGTCTTTGTTACGTGAAGATGCAATAGACAAAAGAGATAGGGAGTATAGGAGACTCTTGTATGTGGCTATGACACGTGCAGAGGATAGACTTTACGTATGTGGTTGGGGAACTGAAAAAAATAAATCGGAGCTGAGCTGGTATAAAATGATTGAATCTGGTCTGATTCCGTTAGCTGAGAAAGTTTGTGATAAAATTATTTTCAAGTCGCCTCAATCCGAGCCTCCGGATGACAAAAGCCAATTGGAGCTCTCTAAAGTCAGTTGTGAAAATTTACCCAAATGGGCCATATCAGATGTTTCTGAACTACTGGTGGGGGGAGTGGCCATTCAGCCCTCAAAAATATTGGAGAGTAACTCGACGAAAAGTTTATTACGCAACTCTCATTCTAAGGAATTGGAGGCAGGTAAATTTATTCACTATTTATTAGAATATCTTCCCCAGGTCAAAGAGCGGGATCGAGAGGCGTATGCAAAAATTTATCTAGCACAGCCTGTTCATGGGATTGGGGTAAAGGATCAGAGAGAGTATGTAACGACTGTGTTGAAGGTTTTGAATGATAGGCACTGTAAAAGTATCTTTGCTCCGGAAGCCATAACTGAATCCCCTATTTCTGGAAATCTAGTTGAAGATGGTAAAACATATAATGTCTCAGGTCGGATAGATCGATTGTTAATAAATGATCATGAGATAAAAATTATTGACTTTAAAACCAATAAAATTATCCCTAGTTCTCATTCAGCAGTACCCGATAGTTATAAAAAACAACTAGCAATTTATTATAGATTAGTTAGACAAATATATCCTACCCATCAAATTAGCTGTATAATACTCTGGGTGGAAAAACCGATGATTATGGAACTCGTGTCAAATGATATGGAGTCAATGAAAATATTTTAATAATTCGTGTTTTCATTTATTTTTTTATTATTATATAGTTATTTATTACTAGTTTAGTGCCTAACTTGGCGAAAATCAGCAGGAGGAAATTGATGTCAACGATAAAGGTAACAGATGAAAGTTTTTCTGCTGATGTACTAAAGGCGGATAAGCCCGTGCTAGTCGATTTTTGGGCGGAGTGGTGTGGCCCGTGCAAAGCCATAGCTCCGGCGCTTGAAGATATTGCACAAAACCTAGGGGAACGTATAAAAGTAGTTAAAATCAATATAGATGACAATCCAGCTACGCCCTCGACATATAATGTCAAAGGTATACCAATGTTGATGCTATTCAAAGATGGAGAGGTTACTGCTACCAAAATGGGCGCGCTTCCGCCACAAAAACTAACAGAATGGGTTGAGGACGCATTGGACTAGGTCACTTATGTTGTAATTCAGTTAAATCTAAAAATGTTCCTTTTACTTTAACTGTTGTCGGCAAGCACTGACCCGGACAAGTACAGTGAACCATAAATCAAGATAAGTCTTTTCCCAGTAGATAAGGAAATTATGTTCTTTATTGCCTTGGTCACAGTGTCAGCGGGGTTGGCATGGAAGCCCATGGATTTTGCAGTGTGAGCAACTAATTCTCGTGAAGCGCTATTCGCCTGCTCAGGTATTTTTACTGTCTGTACTAGATCAATAATATTAATAAATGGTTGAAGTAACGCTTTTATTTCTCTATTGCTCAAACATCCAAAAACCATGTGAATGGATAGACAAGGGTTTTTAATTTTCCAGTTCCGTATCGTGTGTGCGATCAAAAGGCTAGCGTTTTGATTATGTCCTCCGTCAATCCACAACTCTACGTTTGTTGGCAGTATGTTTATCAATGGTCCTTCGTTAATTTTTTGAAGCCTCGCTGGCCATTTTACTGTCAGTAATCCCTGATCTATTGACCCATTCTTAATAGGTAATACTTCTTTTAAGTAATGGGTTGCTGCTATAGCAATCCCAGCATTTTGGATTTGATGAATGCCTTTTAAGTTAGGTTTCTCAAAATAACTTGTCGAACCTTCTACCTCGAACTTTATAGCACTTTTTGTTTCAGTAATGTTCCAATCTCGTTGAAATATGAACAGTGGTGAGCCAGTTTCTTCAGCCTTTAATTTTATAACTTTAAGCGCCTCGGGGCCTTGTTGCCCGATAATAGCAGGTCTTTTCTCTTTTAATATACCGGCTTTTTCGTACGCAATTTTTTCCAGAGTATCCCCTAAGTATTGTTGATGATCGAGTGAAATAGGTGTAATAATTGATAAAATAGGATTGCTAACTACGTTTGTAGCATCAAACCGACCACCAAGTCCGACTTCAAGTAGAAGTAAATCAGCCTTAATTTTTGAAAACACTAGTAATCCCGCTGCAGTGATAATCTCAAAAAACGTTATTTCAGCTCCTGCGTTGGCGTTCTCACACTCAGTTAAGGTTTGTATTAGAGACTTTTCAGTTATTTCCTTTCCAGCGATTATAAATCGCTCGTTTAAATGTACAAGATGTGGTGAGGTATAGGCGTGTATGGAGAGACCTGCAGCATTTTGGATGGACCGAAGGATCGCTATTGTAGATCCTTTTCCATTTGTTCCTGCCACATGAATAACTGGTGGTAATCGTTTTTGCGGATTATCGAGAGCATTTAATAAATTGTTTAACCGATCAAGCGATAGATCAATTATCTTTGGATGTAATCGCTCTAACCGTTCGATGAGTTTTCTGGATATCATCTTAGTTTTGACACTACACATTATTTATTTATCTGAGGGATCATCAAAATACTTAAGATACTTGATAGTTTTTCCTTGATCTGAAGCCTGCTTACAACCATGTCAACCATACCATGATCTAAAAGATGTTCAGCACATTGAAATCCTTCTGGAAGCTTCTCCCTAATAGTCTCCGTAATAACACGTTGCCCTGCAAACCCAATAATTGCTCCAGGTTCGGCGATATGGATATCCCCCAGCATTGCAAATGATGCAGTGACCCCGCCTGTGGTTGGGTTGGTCAGGACTACGATCAAAGGCAGGCCTGCTTCTTTTACCATTTGAGTAGCAATAACGGTTCTTGGTAGTTGCATTAAAGAAAGTATTCCCTCTTGCATACGGGCGCCACCAGAAGATGGGAAGATAATCAAGGGAGCCTTTTTACTGACTGCTAGTTCTGCAGCCTTTAGAATAGCATTACCAACCGCTATTCCCATCGACCCTCCCATAAACTCAAAAGAGAAAACGGCTGCTACCATCTCCAGTCCATTTAATTCTCCCTCAGCTATAACTATAGCGTCATCCTGACTTGTTCTCGTTCTGGCCTCTCGTAATCTGTCAGAATATTTCTTTATATCTCTAAACTTAAGCGGGTCGGAGTTTAATTGTTTTTCTAATTCAATAAGTGTTAAAGTATCTTTATCAAATAGTGACTTTAGACGCGCTTTTGCATTCAGTTTGAAGTGATAACCACAGCTTGTGCATACTTGCAAATTATCTTCTAGCTGTCGATGAAAGATCATTTCTCCACAACCAGGGCATTTAGTCCAAAAATTTTCTGGAACCTCTCTAGGTTGAACTAATGCTTTAATTTTTGGTAAAACAGAATTTGTTATCCAATTCATGGGGTAATACACTTCTCACAATTATTATTGCTATATAATTTAATTATAACTGAGGCTTAGGCCTAATTCCGGAAGCCAAATCTTGCACTAGTGCGAGCGCATCTTCAACAGTTTTGGCGTTACCATTTCCATTGGCATCGAGGCTCTTTTCTATTACGTCTACAACTGCAGACCCGACAATTGCCGCATCAGCAATTCTTGTTATTTCGGATACATCTTGTTTTGTTTTTATGCCAAAGCCAACCGCGATTGGTAACTCAGTATGACTTTTAAGGCTTTTTACCGAATTTCTGACGCCCTCAATTGCAAATGATTGTGTTCCTGTGATGCCCATTATGGAGACGTAATATATAAACCCGGAGGCATTCTTTAAGATAACTGGCAGGCGCTCATTATCGCTTGTTGGCGCTGTTAATCTTACAAAAGGTAGCCCGTGTTTTATAGCAGGGAGGCAAAGTTCTCCATCTTCCTCTGGAGGTAAATCTACTACTATGAGACCGTCTGCACCGGCTGCGATGGCTCGATTTAAGAAATTCTCAACACCATAGTTATAAATTGGGTTATAATACCCCATTAAAATCAGTGGTGTATTATTATCTGTCTTACGGAACACTTCGACCATTTCAAGTGTTCGCTTCAATGAGCCGCCAGCTTTCAAGGCGCGTAAACCCGCAGCTTGGATTGTCGGGCCGTCTGCCATCGGGTCTGAAAAAGGCATGCCAAATTCGATCATATCCGCACCTGCAGCAGGCAGACCTCTTAATATGTCCTGTGATATTTGAAGACTGGGATCAGAGGCTGTGATAAAAACACCAAGTCCCCCTCTCTTTTCATTCGAAAGCTTTTCAAATAATAATTTTATGCGCTGCTCTTTATAGTATGTCAAAGTTTTCCCATTTCTTCTAAGCGTGGTAATACCGCCTCCAAGTCCTTATCACCTCGACCACATAGATTCATCACAACTATATGCTGCTTTGGCAGAGACCTAATTATTTTTTCTATGTAAGCAAGAGCATGACTTGGCTCTAGGGCAGGTATAATACCCTCCATTTTAGAACATAATGCGAATGCCTCTAAAGCTTCGTTATCAGTAGCATTAACATATTTTACTCTACCTGTTTCGAATAACCAAGAGTGTTCGGGCCCAATTCCTGGATAGTCTAATCCTGCCGAGATAGAATGTGCTTCTGTTATCTGACCATCTATGTTTTGCAGTAAATAAGTACGGTTCCCATGTAAAATACCGGGCTTACCACCAGCCAGAGATGCGGCATGTTGATTACTATCTATACCATGTCCAGCCGCTTCTACGCCTATAATTTCTACATCATCATCAAGGAATGGGTGAAATAAACCAATAGCATTAGAACCGCCTCCAATACATGCAACCAAAGTATCTGGCAATCGACCCTCTGCTTCGAACATTTGCTGTTTAGTTTCCTCCCCTATTATACACTGAAAGTCCCGCACCATTTGGGGATAAGGATGTGGTCCTGCAACGGTTCCAATTATGTAAAAGTGTGTTTCAGCCTTCGAGACCCAGTATCTCAATGCCTCATTCATCGCATCCTTTAATGTTGCAGATCCGGATGTAACAGAATGGATTTTAGCTCCTAGAAGACGCATACGATCAACATTAGGTTTTTGCCGAATAACATCTTCTGCACCCATAAAAACTTCGCACTCCAAATTAAAAAGTGCACAGGCTGTAGCGGTAGCCACTCCATGCTGTCCTGCACCTGTTTCAGCGATGATTTTTGTTTTCCCCATTCGGCGAGCTATAAGTGCTTGACCCATTACGTTATTTATTTTGTGGGCTCCGGTATGATTTAGTTCATCTCTTTTGAAGTATAGTTTCGCTCCCTGAAAATGGTCGGTTAACCTGCTGGCAAAATAAAGTGGGCTGGGTCTTCCAATATAATGTTTGCGGTAATACTCCAGCTCGCTCCAAAAAAGAGGATCAACTTTAGCTCTTTTCCAGGCAGCCTCCACTTCAAGGATAAGGGGCATAAGTGTTTCCGCAACATAGCGGCCTCCAAATATACCAAAATGACCATTTTCGTTAGGGCCTTCTCGTAAGGTGTTTGGGGGACTCGTTACTGACATTAGGATTCCTTAAATCATATAGGGGTTGGTCTAACTAAAAAACTTAGACTTTATCGGTGCGATTTAGATGCGTTTGTTCGGAAGTAAGCTCATTAATTTTTTGCATAAAGCGCTCTATTTTCTGAGTATTTTTTTTACCTGGTTTATCCTCCACACCCGATGACACATCAACAGCAGTACTGCCGGTGACTTTAAGAGCATCTTTAATATTACTTAAGTTTATGCCCCCAGAGAGAAACCATGGTTTCTCACATTTGAATGATTTAAGGAGAGACCAGTCGAACCTTATACCATTCCCTCCTGGCAAAGAGTTTTGAGTAGCTAATGGTGGTTTTGCATCAAAAAGAAAAATATCGCTACAATCACTGTATTGTCCAATTGATTCTATATCCTTTTCACTAGCTACCTTAATTGCTTTCATAATTGGTAGGTTGAACTTTTCACGGATTTGGCCAATCCTACGTGGTGTCTCTGCACCATGTAATTGCAAAATATGGGGGGATAAGTTTTCAACGACCTCCCTTATTAATTCGTCATTAGGATCCACAAACACACCTACACGCTTAATTCTATTGGGACTGAAGAATGCTGCATGCCCAGCCTCCCGCGGGGTCACTGAGCGCGGGGATGGTGGATAAAAAATGAATCCAAGATGAGTTGCCCCAGCGGTTACAGCCGCGTTAACGGAATGTTGGCTGGTTAGTCCGCAAAATTTTACGTCAACATTATATCCCATCTATATCGCCCTATTTTTCTTAATTTTTCATCAATTGTTTTAACGCAAAGCCTTGGGTTGTTCTTTTGTTTTCACATAATATCTGAAAATAGCTCGGCCCCATCCTACAACATACCCAAAAAGGAAACCAGATACCAACACGATCAAGCTAAAGAGATAAACTGGAATTTCTAGAGCCCAAGGCAGCGGCCAAAAAAATATTTCGATATTTTGCTTATTTGATATTGAAAAAATTACCATAAAAAGGGTGAGTGGAGGCGCAATTATCCATTTAATGCCTTTAGCCCAAAACCTCCGATTATTCATTATTGTCTATAATCATCTTTGCAACTTGCGAATTATTTTCAAGGTTACTTTCTAAAAGACCTTCAACTACTCCGACGCGGTCCTCAGAGCAGCGGTTTTGTGACATCTTAAGTTTCCCTGTGATATTATCGATTTTTATCTCTAAACCAACAATTGATTTTGTCATTTTACTATATTGTTTGTCAGGAAGCATGTCTGTTGACCATTTGATTTGATCTGATGTTTTAGCTTCTTCCTTCTGTGTTAAACGGGAGAGAAGTTCTACTAGCGCTTCGTCGGTTAATATTGTTACTCGGCCTTGCACAAAAACTGCGGAATAATTCCATGTTGGGACTTGATTTTCATTTTGGTACCAGCGTGGAGAGATATAAGCATGTGGGCCTGTGAAAATAGCGGTGACCCGAGTTTCGGCGATATCACCCCAAATGGGGTTTGCTTTTGCTACGTGGCATTGGAGAGCGCCATTAGGGGTAGTTTGGCGATTAAGTAAAAATGGCAAGTATGTAACCATTACGTTGCTAGCTTTTGAGATTAGGAGCTGCCCGAAGCTGTATTCATCTATAAAATCATGCTTATTCTTTAAACCGTGCATTATAAAATGTTCAGGCAAATAAGTTACAGACATATAACCCTCTATCAAAAAGACAACCAAGCCCTTCTTAACTATAGGATAACCGTAGTATTTAAACTAAGGAGCCGTATTGGAGGCTAAAGCTTATGGATTCAATTTTTCACGAAGCTGTTTGCCTGTTTTAAAGAACGGAATATTTTTTTCTGTTACTTCAACCGAGTCCCCAGTTCTCGGGTTTCTTCCTGTTCTTGCGTCCCGTTGTTTCGTTGAGAAAGCTCCAAACCCTCTCAACTCAACTCTATCTCCATGTTCTAAAGCATGCGTAATTTCCTCAAAAACTGTTGCTACCAAAGTCTCTATGTCTCTTTGGTACAAATGAGGATTGGCATCTGCTAGTTTTAAAATCAGTTCAGACTTGGTCATTTAAATACCCCATCTGTTAAAAACTTTTGAATATCTAGTCATTCATTTTGAATGACTAGATTATTTGATAAAAATGACAGCCTAACGTTACGCAGTCAAGGCCAGCATCGAATTGTCGATCAGTTTCCAAGAACTAGACTGACGATCAGGTAGAACGATTTTATCAATTTTTGTAAGGACTACCTGTTCTGTCTCCTAATTGTCATCGGTCTTACCTGTCCCGTCTCTCTCTCTCAGCGCTGCCCCCAGAATATCTCCTAAACTCGCACCGCTGTCTGACGATCCGTATTCCTGCATCGCTTTCTTTTCCTCTTCCACTTCGCGAGCCTTAATGGATAATGTCACTTTACGACTTTTTTGATCTATTTGTGTAACCTTAGCATCGACTTTTTCACCGACAGCGAATCTATCAGGCCGCTGTTCGGAACGGTCACGGGAAAGCTCAGTTTTGCGAATAAATCCAGCCATTCCATTGGCAACCGTGACTTCTATTCCTGTATCTAGGAGTTTGGTCACTGTTGTAGTCAAAATAATGCCTTTGCGGATTGCGGCAGCCCCACTAGTAAATGGATCTTCAGTCAGCTGTTTTATTCCAAGAGAGATCCGTTCTTTTTCGGGATCTATATCGAGCACTTTAGCTCGAATATTATCACCTTTAGTATAGTCTGTGATGGCTTCCTCTCCCGGTCTTTCCCAGTCAAGGTCTGAAAAGTGAGCCATTCCATCAATTTCACCATCAAGCCCAATAAATAGTCCAAATTCAGTTATGTTTTTTATTTCACCTTCAATTTCTGAACCAACCGGGTGTTGGGCCATAAAGTCATCCCATGGATTTGCTAGGCATTGTTTTAGCCCAAGTGATATTCTTCTTTTCGATGCATCAACATCAAGGACAACTATTTCAACTTCTTGACTAGTAGAAACAATCTTTCCTGGATGAACGTTTTTCTTAGTCCAACTCATCTCCGATACATGAACTAAGCCTTCTATTCCAGGCTCTAACTCCACGAATGCTCCATAATCAGTGATATTAGTAACTCGACCATTGAATTTAGATTCAACTGGAAACTTGGTGTCAACCCCTTCCCAAGGATCTGATTCTAACTGTTTCATTCCCAAGGAAATTCTCTGCGTTTCAGCGTTAAAGCGTATTACCTGGACATCGACCGTCTGACCAATTGCTAATGCCTCTGATGGATGGTTTATTCGACGCCATGCTATATCTGTGACGTGCAGCAAACCATCTACGCCACCTAAATCAACGAAGGCTCCATAGTCGGTGATATTTTTGACTACACCTTGAAGAGTTTGGCCTTCTTTAAGGTTAGCAACTAGTTCCGTTCTAGCTTCGGCACGGCTTTCCTCTAAAACAGCTCTTCGCGATACGACAATATTTCCCCGTCTTCTATCCATTTTAAGAATTAGGAATGGTTGTGGTGTACCCAGGAGTGGAGCTATATCTCTAACAGGACGGATATCCACTTGACTACCAGGCAGAAATGCTGTGGCGCCCGCAAGATCAACAGTGAAGCCGCCCTTGACCCTGCCAAAAATAGTCCCATCAACTCGTTCTTGGCTTTCAAACGCCGTTTCTAGTACAACCCAGGCTTCCTCACGCCTTGCTTTTTCTCGGCTAAGCATGGCGTCGCCATTGCGGTCTTCCATCCTCTCAACATATACCTCAACTAGATCACCGGGTTTTAGACCGTGGTCTTGGCCTGGGGATGTAAATTCTCTTAGAGGTACTCGCCCTTCAGATTTTAAACCAACGTCGATGAGAGCCGTATCGCCCTCTAAGGAAATAATAGTGCCTTTAACGACACTGCCTTCGATACTTACATCATCTCCAAATGATTCGCCGAGTAGCGCCTCAAATTCGTCCAGTGCGGCATCCGCCGCGATCACTTCAGTCATGGGAACTCCTAGGAAGACTAAATATTACAATAAAAACTATATTGTGATATTGTCGGTTGGGTGATTTTTTACCATGATACATATCTATTTTTTCATCTTGTTAGACAGATATGCATCCTGTGTCTGATCTCCATGAGTTGACACGTCACCATTAAGTTGCACATGCCAGCGAACTTAAATACGCTGACGGTTAATAGGTTCGGACGCTATATATTTCTGCGCCGTTTTAAATGCTTGGTCTGCGGTAAGATGTGTCGTATCTAAAGTAAACGCATCTATCGATTGTTGCAGCGGAGCACTTTTTCTTGTGGAGTCACGAACATCACGATCGCGTAGTTCATTCAACACAGAGGCATATATAGCGGGTTGATTGCGTTCGATCAACTCTTTCAGGCGTCTTTTTGCTCTAATCTCAATTTGGGCGGTAACAAAAATTTTATAATCGGCTTCAGGACACACTACCGTGGCAATATCTCGCCCGTCTAAGATTGTTCCAGACTTCCCTGCGGGTGGGTTTGTTGCAAATTTACGTTGGAAACTAAAAAGAGCTTTTCGTACATCCTGAAATAACGCTATCTTTGAAGCCGCAACCCCAATTTCAGCAGTTCTCAGATCGGGCGATTGTGTTAACCGAAAATCAAAATTGAGAGAATGCTGTAAAGCCTTGTTATGATCTTGCAATTCATCTCCAGATATAACCATCGAGAGTGCAACGGCTCTGTATAACGATCCGGTATCAAGAGCCTCTAGATTATAGTATTCTGCAAGTTTCTTGACTAATGTACCTTTTCCGCTTGCTGCGGGCCCGTCGATTGCTACTATCACAAGGGTGTAACCTCTCTGGGACCGGCGGTTTTGGTTAATTTAGCGCCCACACTTGACATTAATTCACAAAAATGGGGGAAACTAGTTTCGATAGTTGTCGCATCATCGATTTCAACCGGTTGCTCCGAGGCTATGCCCAACACTAAAAATGCCATAGCAATACGATGATCCATATTAGTTTCAATTAATGCCCCACCTTTTACAGAGCCTCCAGTTCCATAAACAGTCAAGCTATCAATCGTTTCCTCCACCTTAATTCCACATAGAGTTAAACCATCGGCAATAGCGCTTAAGCGATCACTCTCTTTTACGCGGAGCTCTTTTAATCCTTGCATAGTGGTGGTTCCTTCTGCGAAGGCCGCGGCAACTGCCAATATTGGATATTCATCAATCATTCGGGGCGCTATCTCTGAGCATATTTCTATTCCTTGAAGACGGCTTGATTGTATTGTTATGTCAGCTATTTTCTCAGGATTTGCTTGCTCATGAAAAACTATATCAATGTTTGCTCCCATTTTGAGCAGTATTTCAAAAAGTCCAAAACGTAGTGGATTAGCACAGACATTTTTTATTGTTATAAAAGAATTAGGGCTAATTAGAGCCGCTACAGTTGGAAATGCTGCAGATGATGGGTCGGAGGGTACATTTATGTTTTGCGCCCTCAGTTCTGGTTGACCTGTTATAGTCACCTCTCTTCCTGATTGTTTAACAGTATTAGTACTTATTTCGGCGCCAAATTGTTGTAACATCAATTCTGTATGGTCTCTTGTCGGTTCGGGCTCTATAATTGTAGTCTCACCCGCTGCACCCAGCGCAGCTATTAGAATAGCTGATTTAACTTGAGCCGATGCAACTGGTAGTTCGTATTGTATAGGTAAAATATGACGTGGACCAATGCATACAAGTGGAAGGGATCCTTCGGCTCTACTGATAAAATCAGCACCCATCATTTTTAAAGGGGTGGACACTCGTCTCATTGGACGTTTGGAGAGGGACTTATCTCCAAAGAAAAAAGTATTGAAAGGATGGCTAGCTGCCACACCCATCAGTAGCCTTACGCCTGTGCCGGAATTTCCAAGGTACAAGGGAGCCTCAGGTTCATCAAGTCCGCCCACACCCCTTCCATGAATGCTCCATTTTTGTTCTTCTATTTTTTCTATAATTGCCCCAAATTTTTCCATGGCTTGCACAGTATGCAGAACATCTTCACTCTCTAGTAGCCCATTCACAAGAGTTTCTCCCACTGCTAGACTGCCAAGGATAATGGACCGGTGCGATATTGACTTGTCTCCTGGTACTTTGATTTCTCCATTAAGAGATAACGATTTATTTGCCCTAAGCTTGAACATAGATGCATCCTCAAATTTTTTTAGAACTAAAATTTAAGGTTGATTTACTAACTTTAAAAAACCTTATGTACAATAGTTTTGCTTAAATCTGTCTTTATCACAAACTAAGGAAAAAGTTGATGAAATTCTGCTGATTAATGCTTTAAAATATAGGAAACTTCATTTAAACTTTGACATACTGCTGGATAATAGATATTTCCCGCCGAAGGATGTGTTGGAAATAGGTCTTTCGGAGGATTTGATTTGGCCAAAATAGAGTGGGGAATAAAGCGGATTTGCCAAGGTTGTGGGGCGCTTTTTTATGATTTAAATAAGGATCCTATTACTTGTCCCAAATGCGAGGCGATATTTGATCCCGAGTCTATACTAAAAAGTAGGAGGACACGGGTTGTAGCACCTGTTAATAATCAATCTGACGCCCCTGAGGATGAAGAAGTAGAAGCAAGCGATGATATCGACGGGGATGAGGTGGCGATAGAAGAAGATGACGAGAGTGTTGATGTAATTCTTCCCGATGTAGAGGTTCATGACGAAGACAGTAGCGTAGTGTCAGATCCCGAGGATGTGTTGGATGATGCCTCGACTTTAGATGGCGATGAAGATTTAGATGAGGAAGACGCAATAAACCAATAAACATTGATTAATAATGCAAATTTGGGGCCATAGCTCAGCTGGGAGAGCGCTACAATGGCATTGTAGAGGTCAGCGGTTCGATCCCGCTTGGCTCCACCAAGACAGCCCCGTTTATTGGGGCTTTTTTTTCAGAAAGACTATAAGATTCCTTCTAATAGATTGATCGTATCTTAAATTCTATGATTATAAGCGAGGCTAGTTTTGATAATATTTTGCCCATGTATGAATTGATCTAAGGGATGTTTGAATTTCGGAATATTATTTTAATAGCTAAACGAGAGCTAACTAGTTACGTGTCAACCCCGTTAGGATATATCTTTGCATCTATTTTTCTTGCTATGGCTGCAAGTTTAAACTTTTATTTCGGAAAATTCTTTGACCGCGGTATAGCAGATCTTGAGCCATTTTTTCAGTATCATCCATGGTTGTATTTGCTTTTGATGCCAGCGATCGCAATGCGTTTATGGGCAGAAGAAAGAAAAATAGGTACGCTTGAATTATTGATGACACTGCCGATAACTGTGGGTGAAGCGGTCGTAGGGAAATTTGTAGCAGCTTGGATTTTTTCTGGTGGCGTGCTGGCACTTTCCTTCCCGCTTTGGATCAGTGTAAATTATCTTGGAAATCCGGATAATGGGATTATCATATGCAATTATTTTGCTAGTTGGTTGATGGCTGGCGGGTTTTTAACCCTCAGTTCATGTGCCTCTGCTTTGACAAATAACCAAGTGATATCTTTTATCATAGCCGTGACAATTTGCTTTCTATTTATGATGACCGGTGTTGAAATTATTCAAGCAGGCTTTAAGGACTGGGCGCCTATATGGGTAACAAAAACGTTAGCTAACCTTAGTATTATGACAAACTTCAATGCAATATCACAGGGAGTAATTGACGCTAGAAACATATTCTATTTTCTATCATTGATAGTCATTGGGCTTGCTATAAATTCAAAAATTATAGATATCAAAAAGGTGTAGATCAGAGAATGCGAAGTTCCTCTTTTATGAACCGCTTGAGTCTCTCTTGGATTAGTGTCGCTCTATATGTCGTTTGTTTTATTTGCTCTAATATTTTGGTTGACGCACACCTTACCAGTGCCAGACTAGACCTCACTCAAGATAGAACGTACACAATATCTGAGGCAACAAAGCAGATTTTGGAAGAGATAAAAGAGCCTATTAAACTTAGATTGTATTCTAGTGCAGGTATAGAAGACATGGGGCCTGATTATACAAGCCTTAAAACTAGAATAGATGATTTATTAGGCGAATATATAAGAATTTCCAAAGGCCTAATTATTGTAGAAACGTTGGATCCAAAACGATATTCGATAGAGGAGGACCTAGCTGTTTCCGATGGAGTGAGAAGCATCCCAAACGTAATTAAATCCAGTCAGATCTTCTTGGGTTTATCTGGCAGAAATAGTACAAATGGTCGTTATGCTATCCCGCATTTTGCTCCAGAACGCTCAGCGTTTCTTGAATATGATTTAACTAGACTTATTTATGATTTATCAAATACCAAGAAAAGAATAGTTGGGATTTATGGAGATTTACCACTTAATGGTGACAAGACTCAACGGCTACCTGCCTGGATGATAGTCGACACGATTGAACGGTTTTATGAAACCCAAACTTTATTTGGAACTATAGAAAAGTTTAATGATGAGATTGAAGTCCTGTTACTGGCAGAGCCGGGAGAGCTAGACGCTACAACTGTTTATGCCATAGATCAATTCGTAATGCGTGGGGGACGAGTGTTAGCTTTTGTCGATCCATTTTCAGAAATTTTAAATGCTTCAACTGGTAACGGACCACAACCGCCTCGGAGAACGAGTTTAGTAACTCTAAAGCCTCTATTAAAATCTTGGGGGATCGATTTAAATGAACGCCAAATTATTGGTGATTTGACAGGAGCACTGAAAGTTCAAATGAAAAAGGGCAATCAGATTATTGCCACCGAATACCCGGCCTGGTTCGATTTGCAAAAAGAAAATTTTGTACAAAATGAAATCATTACCAGTAATCTATCCATTTTGAGCTTTAGGACGGCAGGGCATCTCCAAAAGCGGGTGGGCACGAAAGTGGATTGGCAACCAATTGTTTGGAGCACCTCCAAGGCTGGGATTATAGACGTGGCTCAAGTGGAATACGCTCCTGACCCTACCGAAATTTTATCTAATTTGAAAACTACTGGAGATAAATTCACTTTGGTTGCTCGGATACGCGGTGCTCTTGATACTGCTTTTCCCAACGGTCCCCCTAAAAGCTTAATCAATAACAGAATACGAAAACAACATAGGGCTAAAACTGATACATCGGCAGCGATAATAATAGTTTCTGATGCTGATTTTTTGAGTGACACCACCTGGATAGAAACCAAAAACTTGGGGGGACAAGAGTTAAAAATCCCATTTTCAAATAATGGTGACCTAGTCCTTAATGCTTTAGATCAATTAACAGGTTCGAGTGCAATGATGGGACTTCGCGGCAGAGGGGTATCGAAAAGGCGATTTGAAATTATAGATAATATGGAACGTGAGGCAGAAAAAAAATATCGTTCAAAAGAAAAAATACTCATCTCACGTATCAAAGCAAACGAAAACCTTATAAAAAATATTCAAAAAACTGAACTAAAAAAAGGAGTGACTTTCACCAAGGAGCATCAGAAAAATATAGATAATGCCCGAGATGAAATGTTACAATTAAGAATGGAGTTGAGGCAGGTCCAATTTTCATTAAGAGAGGACATAGATGCACTTAAATGGTTCCTGTCAGTTCTCAATATATGGGGAACACCCTCTTTAATATGCTTAATTGTTTTAGTGATAGTCGGTGTAAGGTCATATAGAGACAAACATTTCATTGTGAATAAACTATGATTCCACGTTCCTTTATAATCTTATCGACTGCAACCCTCTTACTCCTGTTCTTAGCCTTCATTTCGGTATCAAGCGATAAGAGGTTTCCTGAATACAATAGAAAACCGGTGATAGCATTCCCATTATTAAACGCAGAGCCGAGTGCGGTTTCCAGAATCATTTTTGTTAATTCGTCAGGTAAATTTGCGTTTCATAGGAATTCTGATTCTATATGGGTTTCGGCGGAGAAGGACGATTACCCTGTCTTGCCGAAATTGATAGGCCGGATCACAACGCAATTAGCTGATATGAAGCGTATTGAAAAGAAAACTCGCATGAAAGAACGGCTTAAGACAATTGGGCTAGAAAACCCAAGCGATCCAGGTTCAAACGCCGCTCTTGTGCGACTTGAATCTAGTAATGGTAAGGTTTTAGCAGAAGCTATTCTGGGAGCACAAACATCCTATAAAACTACTATGGCAAGTAAAGGAACATTTATCAGGGGGGTGGATGATGACCAGGCCTGGTTAGCAAGCGGGACTGTTGACCTTCCTTATCATCCGGATGATTGGTTAGATAAGCGATTAATCGACATTGAGCCTAATTCAATTCAAAAGCTGCAATTAATAGGGCCCAATGGGGAAACCTATTTAATCGCCCGCCAAAAACCTGACGGTCAATTCTTGATCTTAACTCCTACTGGATTAATTAAGATTGATTCAGATTTACAAAAAACATTAACGACCGGTCTTTCAAAATTAACATTTGATGATGCTTTTCGAGTAAAGAAAGATGGACAAAAGACAAAGGAATTAAATTTATTGGTATCAACATTCAGTGGGTTAAAAATAGATTTAACACTTTGGCGAGATGGGGAAACTTTTTTAATTAATTTAAATACTGAGGTGCCATTAATCGATAAAACTATAGTTGCTCACAGTAAATTCAAAGAGCTAAATCAGCGGTTTCATGCATGGAATTACATAATCTCAAAATGGAAAGTAAAAAAATTTCTCGACCCATTAAGAGCTTTACAAGCAAGCTCAAAAAAAATGTAGAAATTAAAACCGAAAAACAGATCTTGATGCAAAATAAAATGAACCATCCAATGCTCATTGCGCTTGAACAAGCAAAGTTAGCTTTTGATGAAGAAGAAGTCCCAGTTGGAGCTGTTATTACTGCATCAAAAACAGGAAAAATTATAGCTAAAGCCCATAATCAAGTAAGACAACTAAATGATCCAACAGCACATGCAGAAATTTTAGCTATCCGTTCTGCCTCAAATTCGATTGGTAATTCGAGATTAGTCGGTTTCAATCTTTTTGTAACGTTGGAGCCGTGTGCGATGTGTGCGTACGCTATTTCTCTAGCAAGATTAGAGAAATTAGTATTTGGTGCTTACGATCTTAAGAATGGTGGCGTAGAGCATGGAAGTAGAGTATTTTCAAACCTTGCATGCAATCATGTGCCCGAAATCATCGGCGGGGGAGACGAAACATTAGCCAGTAATCTTCTCAAAGAGTTTTTTCAGTTAAAACGCCTATAAAAAACCATCTTGAAATCCACGAAACATGCCTAGCCATTAATTTAAACGGTTTCGCCGTCTTCTTTGATTAGAGCCTGTCATGCTTATCGATTTTGTTTGAGGTGGAAACGTAACAATTTTTCTCAGTTGTTCATATGAATTGGTTTTATGGGGAATAGCCATAGCGTTTATAAAGTGCTCTTGGAACGATGGCTCAACCGCCGTCTCAACCTTCTCTATTTTGAGTACTGTATTCTCTATCTCTCTTCTAGAAGGCTCGTTGAGCAATGCGATTCTTGCTCCAGTACCTGCCGCATTTCCTACAGAAAATACTTTGGAAAGTTGGCAGTCTGGCAACATGCCGAGTATCATGGCGTATTTAGTATCAATATAATTACCAAATGCACCGGCCAAGACAATGTTATCAACGTTATTTATACCAATTTTATCCATAAGTAGCTGAAAACTAGCATGAAGCGCGGCCTTAGCTAACTGTATAGCTCTGATATCATTTTGAGTAACAAAAATTTTATCAGTTAACCGATAAGAATAGGTTCTGCCATCTCGAAAAACCCTATCAGTTTTTTCTATTAATGAACCATCTATTACACCGTCCTCAGAGATAATGCCGGCCAAATACATTTCTGCTATAATTTCAATGATACCTGAACCGCAAATTCCTGAAATCCCCATTGACTTGGTTTTCTCTTCAAAGTTACCGTCAGTTGACCATAGATCACAACCAATGACTTGAAACATTGGTTCTAGGGTTGTTCGGTCTATACGGACATGTTCGATTGCCCCAGGTGCTGCTCTTTGCCCACATGAAATTTGTGCTCCTTCAAACGCGGGGCCCGTCGGGCTAGAGCAAGCAATTGCTCTATGGTTATTGCCAAGAATGATTTCAGCATTGGTGCCAATGTCTATAATTAATGTCATTTCGTCTGCTAATGTGGGGTTATTTGATAAAATAACGGCTGCGGTGTCTGCTCCAACATGACCAGCTATACACGGGAGAATATAAACAGTAGCAGATGGATGAAAATAAAAATCTAATTGATCTGCTGTCGTGTTTATTGCCATGCCTGTTGCTAAAGCGAATGGAGCGCCGCCTAATTCGGTTGGGTCAATCCCAAGTAAAAGGTGATGCATTATTGGGTTTCCAACCAAAACAACATCCATAATTTGATCAGGATGACAGCCAGTTTCGTTTGTAGCCTGTGTTGCTAAATAGTTAATGGCCGTTCGTACTTCATTAGTCATTTGTATGTGTTGACCTTGGTTCATCATTATATAGGAAATACGGCTCATGAGGTCCTCTCCAAACCGGATTTGTGGGTTCATAGTGCCTGCCGTTCCTACGATTTTGCCAGTTTTAAGATTACAGAGTTGAGCTGACAATGTGGTGGAACCTATATCTACGGCCAGACCAAACAAATCATCTTTCTCTCCCGGCCAAATACCAATAATTTTATTAGATGTATGCATAGCAACGGTTACGTGCCACAAACCTTTTCGGAGAGTTTTTTGAAGGTCGCGCAAGATTGATAAATCGCAGGTAATTAGGCTATTTTTAGTTAATTGATCGCTATAGCGCTCTTGTAGGCTTCTGGATAATCTCTCGAAGTCGCCAGAAGGCTCATGCATATTAGGCTCTTCAACTTGGACATAAAAAAGTTTGACTGCCGGATCTATTTCAATTTCATAAGGTTCTGCTTTTTTTCGAATAACCTGCCGATTAACTTGGCTTTCTTCTGGTATATCAATAAGCACATCACCAATGATTTGTGTGTTACAACTAAGGCGTCTTTCCGATTTAATGCCTCTTTTTGTAATGTACCGAAGCTCAGCTTTACTTGGTTTACTCAAGTTATTTTGTGCGGAAATGATTTGGTGTTTGGAAAACTCACCAAAAGTTGGTTGAACTTGGCATTTTCCACACATAGCTCTTCCGCCACAAACACTATCTATATCAACATCCAATTGGCGCGCAGCATCTAGAATAGATGTTCCATGTTGCACTATTCCGCGCTTGCCGGATGGCATGAAAATAACAGACGCAGTTTGGGGCATTAAATTTTTACGTCTTGTCTTTATATCCTCTTCTGTCATTTCAAGTTCTTATTCGACGTCTCAAGCGTCTTCGTTGACCTATGTTTCCATCTTTGGCTATGGGTTCACGAAAACGACTGATCCATCTGCGACACTCTGGATCATATCCCATCATTACATTTGCGCCATAAACAGCTGTCATTTCCTCATGATGTAAAGGATTCATAATAGCTGAAGTCATGCCGGCTCCTATACCCATTGCCAAAAATGATGCGTTCAAATTATGTCGATTAGGAAGGCCAAAAGAAATATTGGAAGCTCCACAAGTTGTATTTACGCCCAACTCTTCCCTAAGTCGTCTAATTAATCGAAAGGCTGTAATGCCAGCAAGGTTTATAGCTCCTATAGGCATTATGAGAGGGTCAACTATTACGTCATTAGCTTTAATGCCAAAGTCTAGAGCTCGTTCTACAATTTTTTTTGCAACTTTAAATCGTTCGTCGGGATCCTCAGAAATCCCTGTTTCGTCATTTGATATGGCAACAACGGCTGCATCATATTTTTTTATAAGAGGAAGAACTGTTTCAAGCCTGTCCTCCTCTCCTGTAACTGAGTTGACCAGTGCCTTTCCTTTATAAGTATTTAGACCCGCCTCTAAAGCAGCTACGATTGAGCTATCGATTGAAAGTGGCAGATCTGTAAGACCCTGAATAATTTGGATAGCTTCTGCTAAAATCTTTGGCTCATCAGCTAAGGGAATGCCTGCATTTACATCGAGCATTGTCGCACCAGCTTCAACTTGGGCAATTGTATCAGCTTCAACCCTGCTAAAGTTTCCCTGAGCCATTTCACTAGCAAGTAACTTACGACCTGTTGGATTTATGCGCTCGCCAATCACACAAAAGGGTTGGTCAAATCCAATAACTATTTCTTTTGAAGCCGAACTCAATCTAGTTTGCGTCATCGTAATGGCCTTTTTAGTAAAATAAATATTTATCTATTTTTTAATTTTTTTAATTTTTGTTATTTATGCTAAACCCTTTATTAGATTTTAACGTTATTTCCCCTTTAATTACAGAGTTGACCCAAGAAGCAGTTTTCCCTAGTCCACCAAAAGGGTAGAAATGAACTTGGTTGATGAGTGAATCTGGATTGCTAGTAACGTGCGAAGCCAGTTCAGATACAACAATATCTGGTTCTTGAGTCATTACTAACTTAGCCAGGTTTTTAGTTTGGCGAGTTAATACTCGCATGGAAGGCCCAATGCCCGACATTTGCGCAAATTTTAATAATGTTTTTAGGCTTGCTAAGCCAGGTAGCCCAATATGTATGGGTAAAGTATTTCCGCTTTTATTTATCCTGTTTTCCCAATCAATAATTTTGCTTGCATCAAAGCAAAACTGTGTCGCTATATATACTTTGACATCGGAATTACGTGCCCAAGAATTTTTATCTTGTAATGCTTGGGCTAGCTCTAGATCTGGGATATCTGGTGAACCCTCTGGGTGGCCCGCAACGCCAACCTTTTTGATAGAATATTTCTCTAATAGACCTGAGTCCAGAATTTGGAGTGTACTGTGATAAGGGCCTAAAGCTGCATTTAATCCGCCTCCAATGACTAAAACCTCTTCTACGTTAGCTATGGTTGTTAACTGTTCGAGACATTGTTCAAGTGACTTTTGGTTCACAAAATTTCTAGCAGCTAGATGCGGTACAGGTTTAAAGCCCTCTTGATGCAAGCGATACGATACGTTAACCGTATCGTCTATATTGGAACCGGGCAAAAAGGTAACGTTTATTGATGTATTAAGAGGTAAATGGTTTGCAAACGAATCGATATTTTGGGCAGAGGCTGGTGTAACTTCAATTGAAAAGCCAGATAACAGAGACGCTATGTCTTGCTTAGTGACTTTCATGCTAGCCCGCCTAAACCATTTGGTTGATTACGCCATAGAACTAAGATTATATAATGTACGGAAAAAATTTGTTACAGATTTTGTTGTCTGCGTCAAAAGTAATCTCAAAAGCGACACTTTGATAATATTAGAGATTTTAAGAGAAAAGGGAATGCAAAATGGTGAAAGAAATAGTTATAGCTGGAGGGAAACGAACACCATTCGGAGATTTTGGGAAGTCTCTTAAAGATATACCTTTATCCTCTCTCGCTACCCATGCAGCTCAAGCGAGCATAGAAAACGCAGGAATAAAATCGGCAGATATTGACCATTTAGTTTGGGGAAATGTACTTCCAGTTGATCCAGATGGGTATTACATCGGTAGAGTTGCTGCACTTAATATAGGGATGCCAGATAGCAGTTGTGCTCTGCAAGTTAATAGGGCCTGTGGGTCTGGTACACAGGCTATTATCACAGCAGCCCAACAAATTCTAACAGGGCATGGGAAAATAGCTCTAGCTGGTGGAGGGGAGAACTTTTCTAGAGGTGGTTTTGTGAACCAGAAAATGCGTTGGGGTGTTATCCGCGGTTCTCAGGCATTTGAAGATAGTGTCGAGTGGGCTTATAATGACCCGTTTGGCAATGGGCTAATGGGGGTCACAGCTGAGAATCTTGCTGATGATTATCAATATCAACGGGATCAGATGGATGAATGGAGCCTAATGAGCCAGCAAAGAGCTGGAGCGGCTATAGAATCTGGATTCTTGGCTAAACAGATATCACCAATTGAAGTCCCTGAGGGACGAAAAAATACTCGACTTATGGAACATGATGAATTTCCAAGACCTGATGTTTCAATTGAAAAGTTGGGAATGTTAAGACCTGTTTTTCGTAAGGATGGAAAAGTAACACCTGGTAATTCTAGTGGCGTTACAGATGGAGCGGCTTTTGTCGTTGTAGGTGATAGGGATTCTTTGGAGAAGAAAGGGTCTGAGCCATTAGCAAGATTAGTGGATTGGGCCATTGTCGGTGTTGCTCCTCGAATCATGGGGTGTGGTCCTGTGCCAGCCATTCAGGCTCTCTGGGAAAAAAGAGGACTTAAAGCGTCTGATATAGATTATTATGAAATTAATGAAGCCTTTGCAGTAGTTAATTTACACGCGGAAAAGGAACTTGGAGTTAGCAGAGAGGTTACGAATAGCTATGGTGGCGGTATTTCTATAGGTCATCCCCCTGGAGCTACTGGTGTACGGATGACATTAACAGCGATACATCACTTGATTGACACGAACCAGCGATATGCAGTGGTTAGTATGTGTATGGGAGGCGGTCAAGGAATGGCAGTTTTAATTGAAAATTTAAAAAAATAAAATTGTTGGAGGTTCCCCGTGTCTAATCCTTATGATTTAAGTGGTAAGGTTGTTTTGGTTACTGGTGCATCCCAGGGCTTGGGAAAGCAGTTCGCTAGTACGTTATCAGCTCATGGTGCCGCTGTCGCATTAGCAGCTCGACAAATTGACAAAATTACTGCCTTGAAAGAGGAGCTTGAGTCTAAGGGCGGCAAAACCTGCGCTATCAAAATGGATGTGCTTAATCAAAAGAGCATTATGGAGGGGGTTGAGACTATTGAGAGGGAACTTGGTTCCATTGATATTTTGGTAAATAATGCAGGTTTAGCAATAAATAAACTTTTCCTTGATGTAACGGAAGAGGATTACGACGCTGTTCTTGGCACAAATTTAAAAGGATGCTTTTTTTGTGCGCAAACAGTGGCAAAAAAAATGGCAACACGGAACAGCGGTTCCATAATAAATATTTCGTCAGTTTTGGGGGCCCGACCTATCGGAACTTTAACTACCTATTGTGCTTCTAAAGGTGGCTTAAATCAATTAACTGCTACTATGGCACTAGAGCTTGCGAGAAATGGGATCCGGGTCAACGCAATCGCTCCAGGGTATATCGAAACACCAATGAATAAAGATTTTTTCAAAACTGTCCCTGGTGAGGCATTAGTAAAATCTGTTCCTCAAAGGCGACTAGGCCAATTAAAGGACCTGGACGGCACTGTATTATTACTTGCATCAGATGCATCAAAATTTATTACTGGAACAGTTATCACCGTAGATGGTGGTTTTAATGTTCGTTAAAATGCTGCAGTAGCCAACCTGCTGTTTCTTTGGGTTTTTCCTCTATCACGTAATGCCCGCAATCGATCTCTCCACCAGTTAGCTTTCCAGAAACATACTTTTCCCATATTGGCAAAAGGTCTCCATATACTTTCCCTGTATGGCTGTCCTTTCCCCAGATTGTTAAAGTTGGGCATAGGATCTTTTTATTTGATACAAAATCATTTGTATCCATAGTCAAATCAGAGGTCGCACATGCTCTATAATCTTCACACGAACCACGGATAGTTTTCCAATTAAAGCATCTAACATATTCTGCTAGTGCTTCTTTTGAAAAAGGACGAAGACCTTTTCCAGGCTTTGATATTTTTTTTTCTATATAATATTCAGCCGATACACCGGCCATCATCCTTTCTGGCATATCATAGGGTTGCATCATGAAGAGCCAGTGCCACGATGTATCCGCCCAGCTAGCGGAGGTGTTATTCCAAATGTAATGGCTGGGTAGAATATCAATGACGGCGAGTTTAATAATTGTTTTAGGGTGATCAAGTGCCATGCGGTGAGCCGCACGGGCTCCACGATCATGCCCGGCGACGTAAAACTGTTCGTGTCCTAGCTCTTTCATCACATCAATTAAATCTTGTGACATTGCTCGAAAAGAATAGTTTATGCTATCCACGCCCCCGTCTTCTGGGCCCTCTGAGTCGCCATACCCACGTAAATCCACACAAACTAATTTAAAATGTTTACGTAATAAAGGAGCTACCTTGTGCCATGAAACGTGTGTGAGGGGATTACCATGAATCAATAGTAACGGGGGACCCTCTCCACCGTACTTAAGATTTATAAATGCTGGAGAAAACCCTCTATCGGGCGTTTCAATTTTCCTGGATTCGAATCCCTCGAACATAATCTTTTCCAATTAAACATCAACCATTGAGTAACTATTTTGGATTGTCGTACTACATGCTAACTTGATCTGCATTATCTCGTTGACGTTTCTTATAAATCAAATATAAGTTTCGGCTGTAGATAAAGATGCCTGTTCCCTGTCCTAACATTATGACGGGGTCTTTTTTTGAAAAGGCATAAATGAAGAGTGTTAATCCACCCAGTAGACTAAAGTACCAAAATGGAAGCGGTATTACGCTTTCTTTTTTCTTTTCGCTTACAACCCACTGAATTAAAAATCTAGCACTAAATAACCCTTGACCAATAAAACCTACTAGTAAGAGTATGGCTTCGTTGGTTTCAATGCCGCCTGGAAAGAACCAAGTTGAGATGAAATCCATGCAATTCATTCCTTACTTTTTAGGCCATTAGGGGATCGTTTAATTAACCACATCACGCCTAATAAGTCGGGAATTCCGACAAGTAAGCGGTCGAGATTAGAGTAATTAGACTTTCCATGCGTACGGTTTCGGTGGTTAACGGGAACCACTTCTACCTTGCAGTTCTCTCTTTTAGCAAGTGCTGGTAAGAACCGGTGCATATGGTCGAAATAGGGTAGACGCAAAAACAACTCCCGCTCGTATAATTTAAGGGAACATCCCGTATCTGGGTTATCATCCTTTAAAAACTTATGCCGGATATTGTTGGCCATACGCGATGCTTTTCGTTTGGCCCAAGTGTCTTTTCGATTAACTCTATGTCCTGTGACCATTAAAAACCCAGTGATAGGACTATTCTGGTATTGTGTGAGTAATTTAGGGATATCACCAGGGTCATTTTGACCGTCACCGTCTAGAGTAACAATTAAAGTACCTTTGGCTGCAAGGACCCCAGTCCTTAATCCAGCACTTTGGCCAGATCGCTCATTATGTGAAATAAATCTCAGAAAATCGTATTTTTCTTTTAATTCAGTTAATATTAGAATGCTATCGTCAGTGCTTGCGTCATTAACAAAGATAATTTCGAACTCACATCTTTCCGTTAATGCTACGATAATTTCGCAAACCAATGGTTCTATATTATCCTTCTCATTCAAAATAGGGATAACAACAGATAGCAAAGGGGAGGTTCCCATTTATGGCGCCTTGTTAAACATGTTAAAGAATATTATAGGTTCAGCTCAGACATTTCTATAGTTCCGTTAATCTTTAATCTCCTATTAATGCAATCTGTCTATCTACTGTTTATCAAGATAATAACGCTTTAACAGTATCGCTGTGCTCAATCCCAGATAAGCACCAAAAACGACATCGCTAGGATAGTGAGCGATTAAAATAATTCTACTCAATCCTACTAGAAGAGCGACTAACAAAAATATAATCCCAAAACGAGGGAATAAAATAGTAAGTCCCATACTAATAGCAAATATTGTTTGAGTGTGACCTGACGGAAAAGAATTATGCGCTATGTTAAAGTTAAATGGACTGAGACCGTACCACTCTTCGGAAAAAAGATATCGCGGTCTATAGCGCCCCAGCACTATCTTTACAGCATGGTGTATAACTCCTGAAACTACGCATGATAGAATTATAAATTTGAATTTTATTGAAAAATTCTTAAGTCGGTCATGATATCGATGCAGATATTTACTGCGTGGGATGTAAATGCAAAATAAGAGGCAGAAAGCGGCGGCCAAAAGCCATCCTGTTGCATCTCCAAGTTTAGTGATTATTTCAAAAGTACCGATATAAAAGTACTGAGGGTTGTTGTGAATAAAAACAATTACATCACGATCAATTTTTAATCCTAAAAAAACGCATGAGAGTATTACTAAGAATAGAATTATTCCAAGTGGTGGCCTTTTGAGTATGCCCCAAAGTGACCATATGTTGTCCGATATAGTTGTGTTCATTTAATCATTAGTTACTATTTGTCTGTTATCTTCAATAAATCTAATGTCAACACTCTACCTTTGGAGTAGTTAAAGCTATCAAATGTTTTGATTACTTTTGTTTTTAGGGTCATTGATTCGGCTTTGGTTCTAAAATCTTGCAGTTGAGAACGGTCGATCAATGCTAAGTTGTGAGACCTTTCTTTTAATTTACTGACACCACCTTCGATATCTGTCAAATAAGTATCAGTGCCAGTTAGAAAAATTAAACTTGGTTCATGATAGCCAATTGAAATTAAACCATTCTTAAGTTCATTAGATGATCTAAGAAAGCTTGCTACTTCAAGAGAGGGAAACGCCCACGTCATTGCTGGAATTTTTGAATATGTCAGAGGGATAAAAAATAAACCTGCTAAACAGAGCGCAGAGATAACAGAACTTTTAAGTCGTCCATTCCATAAAAAAATACAACTGCCTAATAAAAATATAACTGAGGTTAATGCAATAATCATCGTGCCGGTGTTTTGTTGCATATTACTTTTAATTTGTTCAATCAAGACTGTAACGCTAATCACATTAGTAAGTGATGTGACGAAGTCTCTATTTAAATTTGTGAGCAAAATAGATGCTACTATGAGTGCGCAACCAATAATAAACCATAGGGCAATGAAAAATTTTGATCCTAATGTTATCTGTGCGGGTTTAAAATCATTCATCCACTTAGCGGTCATTATTGCAAGTGCAGGGTATACTGGCAGGATATAATGGGGCAGTTTAGTGGGCACAATTTCAAATAATATCCATGTTGGAATAACCCAAGCGATAAGAAATTTACTACAAATTTCAGTTTTGGTTTTTATTATATTAACAAGGCTTGGACAAATAAATAAAGACCCGGGCCAAAAGGTGATCATTACAATTAGGAGGTAATAACCGGGAGGCATGCCATGAGATTCCATTCCTCCCATTAACTTAGGTAATAAATCTCCACCGATTGATGTCCTTAAAAAGGAACCATCAGAGCGTATTTGCACAGCAATAATCCATGGAAGACTAATTGCCATGCTTATGAGAACTCCAGCCTTGAGACGCAATGCCTTCACCCATTTCATATTACGATCAAAATACCAAAGGCCAAGAATGGTGAGGGATATGATGAGAGGAACGATTGGCCCTTTGAGTAAAATTCCTATACCAATTCCTGACCAAAAATAAAGCCAATTTTGATGAACAGTATCTCCTTTATAAATTCTAGCTAGACCATATTGCGAAATTAAAATGCTTACCAATAACAGCGCATCGGTTTTTGCCATATGAGCCTCTGCATTAAGTAGAAAGCTTGCAGCTAATAGGATGCCCGCAAATAGAGAACTGGTGCTGCTCAAAAATAAACAGGCGATTGCGTATGTCAAAAACACCGATGCTATAGCTGCTATTACTGATGGAATGCGATAGGCCCAAATCAAAGTAGCATCGTTTGGTGAGAGCATTTGCACAGATGCAGCTTGTATCCAGTAGGCGCCGGCTGGCTTTTTATATCGCGGTGTTTCTTGGAATCTAATATCTATATAGTCCCCAGTTTCTAGCATTTGCTTGCTAGCCTGAGCAAAACGAGCTTCGTCTCGATCAAGGGGAGGAAGTTTTTCAATGCCAGGTAAAAAGAGCACTAAGCTGAGAACTAAAAGAATAAAGATATTACGCAAATGCACGATAAGCAAACCTGACCATTTCATTGAATAAGTTTAGTGGCCTATTTGATAGACCTTAAACGTTAGAGGAAAGCTTATAAACAAAATTACTCACATAAAAAGATGATTAATTATAAATGTTCAATTATTTTGTGCTTTCAGGGAGTTAAGACGTTTTTCTATTGATTTGCGCGCGGGTGCATTAGGGCCCATTATCTCCAATAACCGAGACCATAGTTCTTTAGCTAATTGCTCATTACCTTCTAAATTTGCTAATATACCACGGTAGTACATCGCTTCTGGATGATTAGGTTGAAGTTGTAAAATATTTTCTATTACCGGTTTGAATGAAGAGGGGATTTGTGATTCAGGTGTCCCGTCCGGAAATAGAGAGCGAGCATATTGTATTTGTACATCAACTCGGCCTGGGGCGATATTAGCAGCACGACCGTATGCTGATATAGCATCTTTTGGTTGTTTCAAAACAGTGTAAGACCGCCCTAGTCTGAGCCAGCCCTCAATATCGTCAGGTGTTTCTGAAAGCCTATTCGCTAACCGTTGTACCATACTGCGTATCATCGTTTGGCGATCTTCAGCTGTCATACTTTGCGCTGCGTCAACTTGATTTTTACTTGGTCCCGGTAGATTTTTTTTCGCCTGTGAATTAACTCTTTCAGCAGGTGATTCATCATTTTTTCTGATGGATCTTTTAGTCATTTCGCCTAACTTAAGAGCAGAGACATCAATGTTGCTCTCTTTTTGAGCCTTTTGTATCCGTTTCTCTAGCATCGTTCTCCAAGGAGCATCAGCAGGAGTATCGACTTCTAAAGCTATCCAACGTTTTAACGCATTCGTGAGGTTACTTCGCTGATATTCTGCAAGTCCTAGATAAAACTGTGCTCTCGGGTCCCCGGGGATGCCAAGTTCCACAAGTTTAAATTCGGATTCCGATTTCTCAGTCACAACCCCATTTGCTGCTAACGTGAGCGCTTCCCCAAATGCGGCGCGCATGCTTAAATTATCTGGTGTTAATTGCAGGGCTCTTTGAAGTGTTTCCGCCGCTTCTGAGTATTGTTTCTGCATAAGATATGTTTTTCCCAAAAGTTCCCAACTTTTGATATCCTTAGGGTCACTCTCTAATTTAGCTCGCAGGCTGGATATCATATCATTAATGCCTGCATGCTGGTCCTTAGTGTTTTGGGACGCAGTCTGAGAGTTTGCCTGAGGAACACGACTTTTGAAGGGCTGGCTGGGTAGATTTGGCTTTCCTACTGATATATATGTTCCTAAGGCAAATGAAGGTATTAGAAACGCCAACAAAACAGCCATTAGCATACGAGTAAAAGAACCGTTACTTTCGCCATCTTTAGTGCCTTTTTCGTCTATTTCTTTGGCGGAGGTTAATATTCTGCGTTGTATCTCTAGGCGAGCTGAATCTTTATCTTGATTACCTATTCGCCCTTGCTGATAGTCTCTCTCCAACTCCGCGAGTTGATCTGAATAAACTTGTAAATTAAAAGAAGAACGATCCTCATTACCCGTTCTCTCTTTTAGTATCGGCCAGATAATTGATAATACTGCACCTAGGGTAAATATTCCCGCTATAACCCAAAATAGCATCGTCAGTCCTCGGCTCTATTTGTTATCAGTTTAGATAGCTGATCTAGTTCTTTTTGTGTGAGAGGTTCTTCAGGGGCCAGTTTTCTCCTACGAGTTAAAAATAGAACTGACATTAGGAGACCAATTAAAAACAGGATAATTGGACCGTACCACAACATGTAGGTCGATGGTTTAACTGGCGGCTTTAATAAAACGAAGTCACCATACCGTTCTATTAGGAAATCAAAAATCTCTTCGTCAGATGCACCGTTAACGAGTTGCTCTCGGACAACTTTTCTCAAATCCTTTGCTAAAGAGGCATTACTATCATCGATCGACTGATTTTGGCAGACAAGACAACGTATGTTTTTGCTGAGCACGCGTGCGCGCGCTTCAAGTTGAGGGTTTTGCAATATCTCCGTTGGTTCAACTGCAAATGAACTAGACGGAAGATTAACAATGGCTAGAAAAAGTATTAATAAAAGATTCCTCTTAATCATTCTCTTGTTTCCGAAGCGCGGTTAGGACGGGCGCAAGTTTGTCGTCAAATACTCTCTGGGAGAGTGGTCCAACATGTCGATATTGAATGAAACCGTTTCTATCAATTATATAAGTCTCAGGGACACCATATACCCCCCAGTCGATAGCAGTTCTTCCATCTATATCCCTACCAATTTTTTCATAGGGGTCGCCTAAATCACTTAACCATTGTTGAGCCGCATTTTTTTTATCTTTATAGTTAATACCATATATTGGAACCAGTTTTGCTTCCTTGATCTTCATAAGGAACTCGTGTTCTGTGCGGCATGGACCGCACCAGGATGAAAAAAAATTAACTAACCGAACGTTACCCGTTAATGACTGATTATCTATGCCTGGCTTTGTTCTTACAAGCGGCGGCAGATCAAGGTTGGGAATTGGTTTTTCTATCATGGCAGACGGAAGAATTCTGGGGTCTTTTCCATCTAAGATGGGAGCAGCAAAATATACCGCTATTATGACAAATAATATTAGGGGCCCTAAGTAAAGAATTTTACGCATTTTCTAGTCCAGAATGTTTGGACTTCTTAGGTTCTATCTTTTTAAATGGTGCTCCAACCCTGAGCCGGCGATCTGATAATGATATTAATCCGCCAAAAACCATAATTAGGCAGCCAGCCCAAATCCAGGGAATTAAGGGATTGTACCATAATCGGAGTGTCCACCCCTGATTTTTACCTCCTTCGCCTAACGAGACATAAATATCAGCCAAGAAGGTTGTATGTATAGCTGCCTCTGTTGTTGGCATTTGCTGGACTGGATAGAACCTACGTTCAGGGAATATTGTGGTAATGTACTCACCATCTTTTTTTATAACTATCGTCGCTCTTTCTAGCTGGTAGTTAGGTCCCTGTTGACGTTCCACTTTTTCTAATAATGCATCAAATCCGGCTATTGAGGCTTTGTCACTTTCCTTAGCATTTATGACCACCTCGGTTCTCCATGCACTATCTGCAACGGCCCCGCAGATAAAAATAGCCAGACCAAGATGAGCGAGTGTCATGCCGTAGGTTGATCTTGGTAATCTTCTGGCACGAGTCAAAGATTGGGATAGTTTCTCTCGAAATATACCTACCCTATCACCAAATTCTTTGAGTGTACCAGCCGCCAGCCAACCCGCTAGTGCAAATCCTATTACAGGGGTAAATGGTTCATCAGCGTTAACCCAAAAAATAAAAACACCTAAGCTTAAGGAAACTAGCACAGCAAACCAAAGTCGTGACATTGCTGCGGGTAAGTCGCCTCTTTTCCAAGCCAACATCGGACCAATTGCCATTAGTAAAACTAGTGGGATCATTACGGGTACGAATGTGGCATTGAAAAATGGAGGGCCAACAGATACTTTTTGATCTGTAGTGGCGTCTAGAAAAAGTGGATAGAGTGTTCCTATGAACACTGTTGCCGTTGCGACTGAAAGCAAAAGATTATTCATAACCAATCCACCTTCACGACTTATTGGCTGAAAAAGTCCGCCTAACTTCATGGTTGGTGCTCTTAATGCAAATATGGTTAAAGCACCACCAATGAACACCACGAGAATGGCTAAAATGTACAGGCCGCGCTCAGGATCGACAGCAAAAGCATGCACGGAGGTTAGGACACCGGAGCGTACGAGGAAAGTTCCCATCAGGCTCAGCGCAAATGTTAAAATAGCGAGGAGTATAGTCCAGCTTTTTAACGCGTCTCGCTTCTCTACTACGACCGCAGAATGAAGCAGAGCCGTTCCAGACAGCCATGGCATAAAACTGGCATTTTCTACGGGGTCCCAATACCACCATCCCCCCCAGCCAAGTTCATAATAGGCCCACCAACTTCCTAGTGTTATACCCGCTGTTAATGCTGTCCAGGCTGCCAAAGTCCATGGTCGGACCCAACGCGCCCATGCTGGATCAACCTTGCCTTCTATTAATGCGGCAACCGCAAATGAAAACGCCATAGAAAATCCGACATATCCGAGGTATAACATGGGTGGATGAAAAGCTAGCCCTGGATCTTGAAGCAATGGATTTAGGTCTCTTCCATCAATTGGAGCTGGGTCTAATCTAAGAAATGGATTAGATGTGAGGAGTATGAATCCTAGAAAAGCAACTCCAATAGATCCTTGAACTGATAGCACTCGCGCTTTAAGTGTTGGTGGAAGATGTACACCGAACCTCGCGACTGCAAACCCAAACAACGCAAGTATCAAAACCCACAAAATCATAGAGCCTTCGTGATTTCCCCAAACACCGCTAATTTTGTATAATAGTGGTTTTAAAGAATGCGAATTCTCAGCTACATTTATCACAGAAAAGTCTGAAGTGACGTACGAATATGTGAGTGCTGCAAAAGCAAAGAGAATAGAAAGGAATTGGGCGGTTGCGGCTGGTTGTGCAACTCCCATGAGTGCAAAATCGTTTTTTGCTGCCCCGAATAAAGGAACTGTGGTTTGGACTAGAGCTACAAGTAAAGCCAAAACCAGTGCATAGTGGCCTAGTTCTGCTATCATTACTTATTATTTCCCTTCCATTTCCCTGATTTTTTGAGTGAGTCCGCAACTTCCTTTGGCATATAGTTCTCATCATGCTTGGCTAACACATGGTTTGCTTGAAAGGTGCCCTGTATCAGGTACCCCTCTGCCACCACTCCTTGCCCCTCACGGAACAGGTCTGGAAGTGCCCCTTCGAATTTAACAGGCAGGATATTATCAAGATCAGTGATAGTAAACGAAACAGTTAAACCGTCATTAGATTTTTTAAGGCTATCTTCCTTCACTAAACCGCCCACCCTAATTTGTTTTCCGGGACTAGTTTCCGCCTTCATCAAATCGGAAGGACTGTAAAAAAATACTAGNGTGTCTTCGAACGCNTTTAAAGCGAGGGTTGTAGCTGCCGCTACCATGAGTAAACCTAACCCAACCATAGTTAGTCTGCGGCGTTTAGGCGTCATTTCTGGAACGGCCTCTTTGTTAATCCATTATCTTCAAGTTCTGATAATTGCTGCTTAGCTTGCCTAAATTGTAATAATGACCAGCTAAGAGTTAGCAACATGGTTGCGGCTGTTACAGCATATGAAGACCAAATGTATATTCCATAATCACCCATTAAATTTTTACTAGACTTAGTCCAGAACCCCCTTTTACTTACCTCACTGATGTATAAATCAAAATGTACACAGATTAAAGAAGATCAAGTAGTTGCCTCAGAAAAGGTCACAATACCGGATTATTTAGTCAATCATTTGTATAGAACGTATACGTTTTTTTAGAAGATGCATTTTAATCCGCAAGATTAAGATGCTTATGAAAAAGAGCTTAAANCCCACAGCCATTAAAAGCAAAGGAANTAGCATAGATGGGTCTACGGCTGGGGCNTCTAGTCTGCTAATGCTAGCAGGCTGATGTAGTGTATTCCACCAATCAACAGAAAATTTAATTATAGGCACNTTAACAAAACCTACAAGGGCGAGAATTGCGCCCATTTTTGAACCTCTTTCGGGGTCATCGAANCCNTTTACGAGNGCCATNTAGCCAAGGTATAAAAAGAAAAGTATTAAGACGGAAGTTAAGCGTGCATCCCATACCCACCATGTGCCCCACATTGGTTGACCCCATAGTGATCCAGTTATTAGAGCAATAGCNGTAAATGCTGCNCCTANAGGAGCGGCTGCCTGTGCCGATAAATCTGCCAATGGATGCTTCCAAATCAGGAAGGCCCCACTAGCTAGAGCCATCGTTGTGTAGGTGAATAATGCCATCCAGGCTGCCGGAACATGAACATACATTATTCTGACAGTTTCACCTTGCTGATAATCTGCGGGAGAAGCAAAAATACCAAAATATAATGCAAGCGTTATCGATACAACTGCACCCAGAGAAAGCCATGGCAATACTGGATCTGCCATGCGCATAAAGCGGGCAGGGTTAGCAAATTTATGAACTATGTTGGGCATTATGATACAACTTGTTTAAGGCTAATGGCTGTTATCCATGGGCAAAGGGCTATGGAAAGAAGTAGGAGAGCTCCTAAAAACATCAAGGGCGCGGAAGCACTATACCCCTCCGAACCAGCTTGTATCGCGGCAACACCAAATAGAAGGATTGGTATTGTGAGCGGTATTATTAGGAGAGTTATTAAGACGCCTGATCGTCTGGATCCTAAAACTAAAGCAGCTCCTACAGCTCCTAAAAGACTTATAATAGGTGTGCCCAAGGCCATGCTGCCTATCAGACTTAAATAGGCTGTGCTTTTCATATTTAGCATTAATGCTAATAAAGGCGACATTAACATAATAGGCAACCCAGTGGTGAGCCAGTGGACCAAACACTTACACAAAACGACCAGTTCCAGCGGATAAGGGGAGAGTATTAAAAGCTCTAAAGACCCATCATCGTAATCTAATTGAAAAAGCCTATCAAGTGATAACATGGCGGCTAGTAAAGCTCCTATCCACACTATGCCACTCGCTAAATTCTGTAAAATCAGTGGATCCGGACCCACGCCAAGTGGAAATAACGTAACTGTAACAACAAAAAATATTAATACAACGAAGGTATCACTACCTTGCCTCATTACCAGAGATAAGTCTCGTCCGATTATGGTTTTAATACAATTCATTATTTATTTTCCATGATCATATTTGTCCATAATGACTTGGGGCTTGACTGGTTTAAAATCTGAAAGATCAAGTTTTTTATGGCCATCACCTAATTCGATCTTTGTATGCGAAGCTACGATTACGATGCCATTAGTTGCTCGATGGTCTTGGATGATCTTTTCAAGAGAGCAGATTCCTAACTGGTCCAGACCTATCGTGGGCTCATCTAGTAACCAAATCTTTGAAGGCCGCACTAACAGACGAGCGAGTGCTAATTTCCTTCTTTGCCCGGATGACAGAAATCTGATGGGTAGATTTCTTTGTTTATAAAGTCCAAAATGTTCTAATGCAGAACTAACTACTTCGTGATCATAATCGTCATGGAGCGTCATCCAGAAACTTAGATCTTCCTGAACATTCAAGGCTAGTTTGACGCCAGTAAGATGGCCAACATAATTTAATCGTTCGAAGTGGTTTGTAGGATCGAGTTCTATGTTTTGTAAATTCCAAAATAAACTTCCTGAACTAGGCTGTCCCAATCCGGCCATTAGACGAAGCAAAGTAGATTTTCCAGAGCCATTTTGTCCTGTCAGCAGCAAGCTATCTCCCGAGGAAAGATCAAATCTCAAATTAGAAAACACTAATCTTTCTCCGCGTTTGGCGGCAAGGTCAACCCCTGACCATTCATCTTGAGAATTTTCGTTCATAGCTTATGTAGTATCGGGCAACCAATAGTTCGTCCAGACTAAGTGGTAAATTTTTTCATATAAAACGTTAACATGGCTAGCAACATTCTATTTTTTCTATTAAATTTTCTGTTTTTGCTATTAATTTAGGAATAAAGAGTTTTAAAGGTGTCTCTGCTATATTTTATGTTTACGGTATTTCTAATGTCGGGTAGGTGCTAAGAGACTTTAAGGAAGAGTAGAACCAACAAAGAACTCGGTTGGCTATAAGAGTTAATCAAAATTTATAGATTTATATGAATAAAAGGATAAATTATGGGCGCTAAACCAGCTTCTGACGCTTTAAAACGTTTTACCGTGTTGGATTTAACAAGAGTTCGGGCTGGACCAACTTGTGTCCGTCAGCTGGCAGATTGGGGGGCCAATGTCATTAAAATTGAGCTCCCAGAAGCCATGGATGCTGGTAATGCTTTGGGTGGTGCACGGCACGGACCTGATTTTATGAACCTACATCGTAATAAACGAGCCATGACGCTGAATTTAAAGAGCAAAAAAGGTGTTAGCCTTTTGAAACGTCTCGTCAAGACAGCCGATGTAATAGTAGAGAATTATCGTCCCGACGTAAAGCAACGCTTGGGGATTGATTATGAAGCCTTGAGTAAAGAGAACCCTCGACTGGTATACGCAAGCATATCTGGTTTCGGGCAAGACGGACCTTATTCCAAACGACCTGGTTTTGATCAGATTGCCCAAGGCATGGGTGGCGTAATGTCTATAACAGGGTTACCAGGTCAAGGTCCAGTAAGAGCGGGTATTCCTATTGCAGACCTATGCGCAGGGTTATTTGCGGCACAGGGAATTATGATCGCATTGTTAGAGAGGGAGGATTCAGGAAAAGGTCAATGGATCGACACTTCTTTATTACAGGCACAGTTATTTATGTTGGATTTTCAAGCAGCAAGATGGTTGGTAGATGGAGATGTTCCCAAACAGGCGGGAAATAATCATCCGACTAGCATCCCTACAGGAGTTTTCAAAACTAAAGATGGCTACATCAACCTTGGAGTAGCTGGGCAGGTCATATGGAAGCGATTTTGCGACCTTGTTGGGAGAATGGACCTTCGTGACCATCCTGATTATGCCGAAGCCGAAAACCGCTCTTTAAATAGAGATGCATTAAACCTTGAAATCGAAAATTTTATCAAGGAAGAGACTTCTGAGTATTGGGTGGAGTTGTTAAATAAAAATGGTGTGCCGAGCGGTCCGATCTATAACATCGATGAGGCTTTTGAAGATCCCCAAGTTAAACATTTAGAAATGGCTAAAACTGTACACGGGCATGCCCGTGGAGATATAAAATTGGTAGGGCAGCCAATTCGCATGTCGCGCACGCCCAGTAGCATGACGCAGCCTCCACCTGATTATGGCGAACATACAAAAGAAATACTCCAAGAAATTGGGCTGAGTGAAGAAGAGATCTCTCAATTAGAAAAAGAAGATATCATTTAAACTTGTTTATTTTATTCATAAGGATTTAATCAATGACTATTCAAGAGGTTGCTTCTAGAGAAGAAAGCACTTTAGTAAGTGAAATTGTAAACAATATTGCTTGGATTACTTTTAACAATCCAGATCGAATGAATGCAATGTCTCAGGAGATGTGGGATAACTCGGCTGCGCTGTTGGATCAGTATGGTGAAGACCAAAATGTGCGAGCCATTGTTTTAAAAGGAGCAGGTAATAGGGCTTTTGTAGCTGGGGCTGATATTTCAAAATTCGGTAGTGAGAGGGCTTCTAAGGAGGCAATGCTATCCTATGATAACTCAGTATCTGGTTTTCATTCATCACTCAACGCGGTTGCCAAACCAACGATCGCACAAGTAAATGGATATTGTATTGGCGGCGGTTTAGCTATTGCTATCGGGTGCGATATTAGGATTTGTTCAGATAAATCAACTTTTGGGGTCCCTGCTGCAAAACTAGGGATAGGTTATAAAGCCAAAGGTATAAGAGAATTAGAACGCCTAGTGGGGCCTGCTTTTACGGCGGAAATTTTTTATACAGCCCGCCAGTTTAACGCTGAAGAAGCCCGAGTAATGGGCCTTGTTAATAGGGTAGTTAAGGAACAAGATTTGGAAGTCACAGTTAGTGATATGATTGCTCGAATTGCCCAAAACGCACCATTATCNATTAAAGCAGTGAAAGAATCATTAATAGAATCTGGTAAGCCTGAGAGTGAATGGGATCTGTCTGCTCATGAGGCTACCATAAGGCAGTGCCAAGTAAGTGCTGATTACACCGAGGGCCGAACAGCATTTATGGAAAAAAGGAAACCTAAATTCATAGGCCAATAAATCCAGGGCAGAGCTCTTTTTGTACGATCCATAAAATTAATCACTAGTTTTGATTTTCGTCAAAGTATTGAGGGTTGATTGAAGCTTTTTGATTACCTCGTCGCCAAGNAAAAACTCCCAACCCTTGGCTCTTTGATCTATATTTGCAGCTTCTTTCTTCACTTTGTCTGTAGCATTGCTAGTTGTTTTTGTGCTGATGGACGCCCACAGTTTACTGTTGTTTATGTCGGCAGCTAATGAAAGATAAATAACCAGACCATCCGTTGTCTCCCACCGGGCGCCTCCTAAACTAGGGTCTACCGTAAGTTTAGCCGGCCTAACATCCTGAAGNAGTAGGTTTTCAGGTATAATTCCGACNTTTAAAAGTTGAAATTGAGACCTAATTTCTCNGTTTTCTGGGATATCTTTTATTTCGAATCTCTCAAAGTCTTTATTGTATATTAATTTTAGTTCATTCCCATCAAATGTAGTGATCAGAACATTTTTAATCCGTTCTCGTTGGATTGCCGTTAAAATTACTGATAACCAATCCAATGGTCCATTGCGGATTTCCAACTCCCCCTTAGCCAGCCAACTTTGTGCATTACCCTTTTTTCGCATATAAACGGAAGGCGTGCCCCCTGATAAATTTTGAAGNCTTTTTCCGAATAATGCACTGATTATGACTCTGCCTTCGCCATCTTCGAGTGTCACTTGGGTCGCTTCAGATTGTTTTAAACTTATGTCACGAAGTTTCAATTTTGAATGTCGGCTAGGGTCCTTCGTTTTANCTTCCTGGTATGTTAATTGAGANAGGCCTATCAANGTTTCGCGAATTACGCTACTCCTCGTTTGATATCCCCCTTTTTCCTGAATTCCCCAAATATTCCCATAGGGTTGAATTACGAACGAGCCTCTCACATCCGATAGAGACCTTTCTATTTTGATTTTAGCTACAGATTCCAGTTTATCGGCAAGTTGAGGGAAAACTAGATCCTCATCAACTTTGCGAATTGTATCTGCCCAACGATTATACTGAACCAAACAAGCGGCAATCGATACTAAAGCGGTTAGGAAGGTCAGACCGTATACAAAACGTTTCGTTAACATGTNAGCCCCTAACCACTTGCAGTTTCAAATGAGTGGTTCTTGCGCTTAATGATTCGGATGACTAAAAGGCCAAGTGAAAAAACAATTAAGAGTAGTGGCACTAAAGTAATATTTAAGAACCAGAGTTGCATTTCTAATCTTTGATAGTCTTGTGTTAGTGAATGCCGCACCTTTCGNAGTTCAGATCTAAAACCGAGTATTTCGCGTTGCATTTTTTCCATTTCCCGTCGATCACGTTCTGAGACAACTTTTGCTGAACTTTGAGGGTTGCGTCGTCGCAATTGTTGTAGTTTTTTTTCTGTTTTAGATAGTGTCTGTCTCAAACCACGTTCTTTATCTTCAAACTGTTGCGACGCCTTTTTTTGTATATCCTGTAGTACTTTGAAAGGNCGACTTGCACTTCCGCGGCCTCGCAATTCCATAAGTGAACTCGAACCTGCAAGGGCTTCGATACAATTCAAAATAAAATCCCCATTGTTTGCCGTTGGAACCGGAACACGTTGTCCCGCGAAGTCCCTCATGATTACCCAAAACCTNTCGGCTAAAATATCAGCGTCTGCAACAACAATTATATCTAATNGAGCATTCGAATTAGGTAAGATAGGCCGGTCCCAGGCNGATAATTTTATGAGCTTACCATCCCGGTCTTTGCCAGGGGAAGGAACACCTTTAGGAAAAGCTGTCTTAACTGAACCGGTCATACGTCCGGCCAANNTAAATTGTTTTTGTTGTGGTTGAAATTCTCTAAGTAATTTTTTTGGGTTTCTAAAGCCTTGGACTTTTTTAGCGTCAATGAGGCCGGCGCCGGGTGAAGATACCAAGAGTGGCGTCATTTTTAAGGGTGACTGGTTGGCAAGACTTATATGGCCGGCACTAGCTAATGCTATTACATCTATTCCTGATGTGATAGGGGAAGAGCGATTTAAACTTGGGCCGCGGAGTTCTAACCACGGCAAGTATTCTATTGGTCTATTACCTGCCTCTGGAAGNACTTTTCTTGCACTGAGGCGATCACCTACTACTGTTTCTAAGCTGTACTCAAGACCCCAAGTTTTAAATATCTTTGTAAGAGAACTACCACCTATAGTAGCACCAAGCATTTGTCCCTGCATGCCTTCCGCTTCTGCAAAAGGATCTACAAAAATAATCGCTTTGCCTCCGGCCAGTAGATACTGATCTACCGCAAATAGAGTACGATCCGATTGATTTTTCGGATGAACAATCATTAAGACATTNATATCACTAGGTACTTTCTCTATTTCTTTACCCAAAAAACGTGTTTCGAATAATTCACCGATTTGATTTCGTATGACGTAAGGTGCTACTGGTTCCTGCCGCCCCGTTGCGGTGACCTTCATAGTTCCATCAGTGGGAAGAGTGCTNAGNATCCCAACAACTGTTGGTTTCGACGTNATAAGGGCATAAAGCATTTTGGATAGATCGTACTCGAGGAAAGCTTCTCTATCTATTTGGATGAATGGTATTTTCTCTATATCATCGGTTGTATTCGTTCCAACCAGGCCAAAATACATGTTGTCGCCGCCGCTTACAGCTGGAATACCTCTTAGCCCTGCGGAAACAGCTCTGTCTTCGATACTTGAGAATGGTGCTGGGTCAAGTATCTCAAGCTTCACTTTTCCGTTTGATATGTTTTGGTACTCTAAAAGTAGGTCCCTTACACGGTTTGCGTAAATACCNAAATGCGGGACTGCCTGTGCCAACCCTCCAGATAGATATAATCGGAATGTTACTGGTTCCTTAATGTCCTTCAGTAGTTCGATAGTCGAAGCTGATAAGGTATAAAGTTTATCTTTGGTTAGATCTAAGCGTGCAGACGTCAACCAGCCGCTACTTAATACATTTACNGCAAGAAATAATATAAAAAGAAGTATTAAACTAGTCGAGGCGAACCAGTTTCCTGTATCAGATCGTATNGTTTTAAAATTATCTGGATTAGCCATCTAGCTCGCCTTGCGCCAGTCAATAATTATAGCGTTCGCAGTTAACGCGATCACAATAATAGATCCAAAGAAAATAACATCTCTAAAGTCAATAACACCACGTTGAATTGATTGAAAATGTGGTAAAAATCCAAAATTACCAACAGCTTGAACAATGTCTGCGGAAGCCCAAGCGGAGAAAAAGTCTAAAATTATGGGCGACCCTGCCANTGTTAGAACAAAACATGTNGCTGTAGTTATAACGAAGGCGATCACTTGATTTTTGGTCAACGCAGATATCATTGAACCAATAGCCAAATAAGCACCGACCATTAATGCGCTTCCGATATATGATGCTAAAACAACGCCATTATCGGGGTTACCTAAATAGTTAACAGTTAACCAGAAAGGAAATGTGAGCAAAAGTGCGGTTATGCTAAATCCCCAAGCGGCTAGAAANTTNCCAGCCACTGCCTCTGTCATAGAAATCGGCAGTGTAAGGAAAAGTTCTATTGTTCCTAATTTACGTTCCTCGGCCCACAACCGCATCGAAAGAGCGGGAACTAAAAATAAATATAACCATGGATGGAATTCGAAAAAGGGCACTAGGTCTGCTTGATCTCGTTCTAGAAAACCGCCCATGAAAAAGGTTAGTAACCCAGACAACATAAGAAAAATTACAATAAAGACATATGCTAATGGGGTGGCAAAGTAGGCGGTAAATTCTCTTAAAAATATTAATTTAATGTTACGCATTTAAAGTTACTTTTCTGAATACTTCTTCTAAATCTCCCGATCCTGATTGAGATTTTAATTCAGAAGGAGAACCGTCAGCGACCACTTTTCCTGACGCAATAATCATCGCCCTGCTACAAACNGCATCAACTTCTTCTAAAATATGGGTGGAAATTACAATGCATTTTGTGGAAGCCATTTCTATTATTAAATCTCTAACAACTTGTTTCTGGTTGGGGTCAAGACCATCTGTGGGTTCGTCCAAAATTAACACTTTTGGGTCATGAAGAAGTGCTTGAGCGAGCCCTACTCGTCGTTTGTAGCCTTTTGAAAGCGTCTCTATCGGTTGTTCAGCAACTTCCTCTATTCGTGTGATTCGTACTGCATTGTGAACCCTATCCTCTCTTTCNGAGCCGTTAAAACCTCTTATGCCAGAAATAAAGCGTAAAAAACTCAAAGGCGTCATGTCTGGATATGCAGGCGCTCCTTCGGGGAGGTACCCAACTGAACCTTTAACTGCTATTGGGTTTTTTAAAACGTCAAACCCACACACTTCAGCTGTACCGCTGCTGGGAGATAAAAAACCGACGATCATCTTCATTGTCGTTGATTTACCAGCGCCATTTGGNCCTAAAAAACCCAACACCTCGCCAATATTTGCAGAAAATGTAACATTATCCACTACTGTTCGTGGTCCGAACTGTTTTGTTAAACCTTTTATTGAAATAGCTGGATCCATGGTGTCTATTCTCTAAAACTGATAACGTACCAATGGTTTAACCTTTTTTTGAAGAAAATCAACCAACCGGCTCGAGATCTCGTCTAAATAGTGTCAGGGCTGTTTGGAATCAACCACTATTTCTCAAATATAATACAATTTAAAGGCAAACCGTAATTTAAGAATGGACTTTAGAAAATGAATACACAATTACCTCTTACCGGTGTTCGCATTTTTGATCTCACACGCATCTTAGCAGGACCAACCTGCACGCAGCTTTTGGGAGACCTGGGAGCTGACGTTATTAAAGTTGAGAAACCAGGGGTGGGAGATGACACTCGAACGTGGGGACCCCCTTACGTTAAAGACGCCGCTGGGAAAAATACTAATGAGTCTGCTTATTATTTATCAGCAAATAGAAATAAGCGATCCGTAACAATAGATCTCCAAACGCCAAAAGGGATCGCTTTAGCTAAAAAGCTTATTGCAAAGAGTGATATTCTTATAGAGAACTTTAAAGTGGGTGGCCTATCGAAGTTGGGGCTCGGTTACGAGGACCTGAAAACAGAATTTCCCCGATTAGTNTATTGTTCCGTGACTGGTTTTGGACAAACCGGTCCTTATGCGCCCAGAGCAGGCTATGACTTTTTAGCTCAAGGACTGGGTGGGATCATGTCTATAACGGGTGCCCCGGATGGCGAACCTATGAAAGTAGGTGTTGGTATTGCAGATGTTATGACTGGGATGTATGCGTCCACAGCAATTCTAGCCGCTCTGCGTCACAGAGACGCGACAGGGGAGGGGCAACATATTGATACTTGTTTGCTAGATACTCAAGTCTCATGGTTAATCAATGAAGGGACTAATTATCTTGTGTCTGGACAAATTCCAGTTAAGCTTGGTAATGAACATCCAAATATCGTGCCCTATAAAGTCTTTGCCACATCAAATGGCCACGTTATCTTGGCCGTAGGAAACGATAGACAGTTCCACGACTGGTGCACCGTAGCAAACGCCGGTGAATTGAAAAGTGATCCACGCTATGCCTCCAACCCACTGAGGATAGCTAATAGAGAGACATTATATGATATAATGCCTGACTTTATGAAAAGAAAAACAACCGAGGAATGGCTCGCTGAACTTGGAGAATTGAAAGTCCCCTGTAGTCCCGTGAATAACATTGACCAAGTTTTTGAAGATCCGCACGTAAAATATCGTGGTATGCGGATAGAAATGGACCATCCCACAGCCGGGTCGGGTAAGGTTCCATTGATAGGGAACCCAGTGAAAATGTCAGGNACTCCNCCGCAATACCGTTTAGCCCCACCTACACTGGGACAACACTCAGACGAAGTTTTGAAAGAATTGTTGGGTTTTGATGAAAAACAAATTCAAGAGCTAAAAAATGAGAAAACAATATAATATGCCTTTTTTTGATTTATTATTGCAATAATTCAATGGTTGAACCTGATGTTTCTTTGCGAAGAGGTTGGACAACAGGGGCTTGTGCTACAGCGGCCGCGAAGGCGGCATTCACAGCATTGCTTACAGGGCAATTTCCCGACCCTGTTGAAATAGTTTTACCCAAGGGGCAGAGAGTTTCCTTTGCAATAGCAAAAGAACATTTAACTAAAGTGAGTGCAATGGCTGCCGTTATCAAAGATGCGGGTGATGATCCAGATGTTACGCATGGAGCTCTTGTAGAAGTTACTGTATCACTNGATGAAAGCTCCTCAGNGATCACGTTCCGCTCGGGTAAGGGAGTTGGAACGGTAACAAAAGCGGGGTTGCCGATAGGTGTTGGTGAGCCGGCTATAAACCCGGTTCCTCGAGAGATGATAAAACGTGCGATTATGGAGGTTTCCCAGACGACTAATAATTTGTCGGGCGTGGTTGTCGAAATTTCAATCCCTGGTGGGGAAGAAATCGCCTTGAAAACTTGGAATCCACGCCTGGGAATAGTTGGTGGACTTTCCATTTTAGGAACAACTGGTGTCGTTGTGCCGTTTTCGTGCTCTGCATGGATTCATTCGATCCATCGCGGTATCGATGTAGCAAGGGCAAATAACGTCGTCCATGTCGGGGCGTGCACTGGCTCAACATCAGAAGCTGCGGTTCGCTTAAAATACGAACTCCCAGAAAGTTCAATGTTGGATATGGGTGATTTTGTAGGGGGTACCTTGAAATATTTGCGCAGATATCCCATCGAGCGCATTACGATCGGAGGGGGNTTTGCTAAGCTTTCGAAACTTGGGCAAGGCAATTTGGATCTTCATTCTGGTCGCAGCCAAATTGACTTAGACTGGTTAGCAGCGTTAGCGATCCGCCTTTCTGCAAAAGATAAGGCTATACAACAAATTTATAACGCAAATACAGCAATGGAGGTGCTTAGTATAGCTCTGAAAAATAAAATACCTTTGGCCAATTTAGTGGCCACTGAGGCTAGNATGATTGCNATGGGGGTATTATCGAAAACACCGGTTGCCGTAGAGGTATTGATTTTTGATAGATCAGGTGAATTAGTGGGNTCTGCTAATGGTTGGTAGTAACGTATTACTCCTTGGTGGAACTAAGGAGGCATACGAAATTGCTCAAGATTTGCAAAAATTCAAATGCGTAAGCGTTATCACATCGTTAGCGGGTGTTACTCGATTTCCACGACTCCCATCAGGAAAAGTGCGTCATGGCGGATTTGGAGGCCCAGCCGGTTTGCTAGATTATTTAATTAGAGAAAGAATTTCTTTGGTGGTTGATGCGACTCATCCTTTTGCAATAACAATAACTCAAAACGTGGCAGAGGCTGCTCAAAAAGCAGGCATTCCTAATCTACATTTTTCTCGAAGGTCNTGGAAGAAACAAACCCACGATGACTGGTATGAAGTAGAAAGTTCAGAAGAAGCTGCAAAAATGTTAACGCATCCAGACCTGCAACATGCCAAAAATATTTTTGTAACTATTGGACGAAGCGAGCTTAGTTGTTTTTATCCAATTAAACTGAAAGAATTTTACGTTAGAAGTATCGAACCCGTAAAAGGGTTAGACTGTTTTGATAATATGCGATGGTTTGAAGGAAGGGGGCCTTTTTCTTACCATGACGAATACGCTTTTTTTCAGAAACATAACATACAATGTTTGGTAGCTAAAAATAGTGGCGGTTTTGCTAGTTTTTCAAAGATAAATGTCGCTCGAAATTTGGGCGTGCCAGTACTACTAATAAAACAACCGATTATTTTAAATCTGAAAAAAATATACGATAAAAACGAACTTATTTCGTCCATACTGAAAAATTTATCTGTTGTGCGTATTAGCTGATTTAATGATTACTTTAGATCCTTTTTTGTTCGCAGTAGATGGGATTGGTTCGCGTCATAAAGTGCGCTATCCGGATAATTCTCCTCCTCTAGTGCTGGGCCTATCAGAATAAGTGCTGTCCTTGTCACCTTCTCGGCTCTAACTTTCTCAAAGATATTTGAGAGTGTGCCGCGGATTATTTTTTGATCGGGCCATGTCACTCTATATACAACCGTTACTGGATAATCTGGACCATGAATTGGTTCTAGTTTTCTGCGGATATATCGTAAGTTGCGAATAGATAGATGTATAGCCACTGTAGCTTTAGAGCTTCCAAGGTTCTCTAACTCTTCCCCACGGGGCATTTTAGACGATTTCATTGATGTACGTGTTAGAACTACGCTTTGACTTACCTCTGGAAGTGTTAACTCCTGCCCCAGTGCTGCCGCAGCTGCTGCGAAAGCAGGAACGCCCGGTGTTATTTCAAAGGCGATATTCAGGGCTTTCAGTCTCCGAATTTGTTCGGCTATGGCTCCATACAAAGAAGGGTCTCCAGAATGGACGCGGGCAACATCTTCATTTTTATCATTTGCCGTAGCGATTATCTCAATGATTTCATCCAGATTTAGCGAAGCCGTATCAATTATTATTGCATCTTTTGATGCAAACTCCACCACTTGTTTGGGCACTAATGACCCAGCATATAAACAATAGTTACATTGTTTGATTAGATTTCTACCCCGAATTGTTATTAAATCCGGATCACCTGGTCCTGCCCCTATGAAGTGGACTGTCATTTATAACCCTTTTCATTAGAATTATGACTTGGAAGATAACCGCGTGGTGTGAAAACTCTACCGTTAGAAATTTGTGTTTGCGTGCTGCCTACAATAACTATTGATAACATATTTATAGAATTTGATTTAAAATTTCCAAGTGTTGTAATTTCTAATTCCTCTTCTGGTCGGCCAAGGGATCTGCCTATTACTACTGGAGTTTCCGGGTTTCGTCCTTGTCTCAGAATTTCTATTGTCCTAATTAGCTGATCTCGCCGCCTTCCTGATGCAGGGTTGTACAATGCTACGACAAAGTCACCCTCGGTAGCTGCTTTTATTCGTTGCTCTATTATACTCCACGGTGTGAGGAGATCTGATAGAGATATGGCGCAAAAGTCGTGGCCGAGAGGTGCTCCGACCTTCGCAGAACATGCCTGAACGGCCGATATGCCGGGAGAAACCAGAATGTCTAGTCTATTCCAGGATGGTGTGTCGAATTCCTTTAAACAATCAAACACTAGGCTAGCCATGGCATATATGCCAGGATCACCAGATGAAATTAAGCTGACTGTTTTGCCTTCTGAGGCAGTATTTAGGGCTTTTATAACCCGATCTTTTTCTTCTCCAAGACTATATTTATGAAGTGTTTTTCCCGAAGTAGCTTTCCCCAAAAGATCTAAATAAAGTTTGTAGCCAATAAGATCTGTAGAGATATCTATCAAATCTTTTGCTTCAGGGGTCAACCAGTCCTGTTTCCCTGGACCAGTGCCTATTATGAATAATTTTCCGCGCCGTAGCCCTATTTCGTCGGGGTTTAAGATCTTAGTGGATTTTGCAATTGCACACGTGGCTCTGTCCGATTTCTCTTTTGGAACAATCAACTCCCCCTCGTGCCCCGTAGCCGCCAGGGCGGCGGCTTCTGCTACACCATGACAACCTACTTCATTAAAGACGACAGTAGATGGATTTAATAATCTTGGTGTTTCTAGTTCTAGTTGTGCGGCATTAAAAAACCGGAGTGGTTTTTTAATTGCCTCTGATAGCTCATTAAGTGCCTTCTCATCCATTTTTAGGTCTATTGAAACGATAATTGCGATGCTTTTTATAGATAAATTGTGCTTAGTTAGAGTCCTTTTTACTAAATCAACGACTTCACCCGTTGTCACATTCCTTTCGCAGCCAATGCCGATAGCAACGCACTCAGGTGTATAGGTTAGTGATGATGGATCTGCTTTCGTTAGCTTCTCAGTTACATTTATTGACAATTCACCACTTTCTGAAAATGGTAATGAGGTATTTTCAAGCCAAGGTAGATTGCAAGGCATTTTTATTGACGCACCATTAAGGAGTTTTGCCATAAATTTTTTATATTGAGTTGGGTGTTGGAGGTGCCAGCCTTTTGGAGGGGTATCTAGCGGGGCCTTGAAATGAAGATCGCTGGCGGTAGTAATAGCCACGGAACAATTTATTATTTTCCCAATTTTAATCGCTAATTCGTTCGCCCCAGAATGACCTCCTAAAACAGGGATAACCGAACTTCCATCCTCGGCCACCACTACTACTGGGGGATCGTTTTCTTTTTTTGTTATTACAGGAGCAATAAGCCGTACGAGAATGCCCAAAGCTCCCACAAAAACTATAGGGTTTTGATTTTTAAATAATGTTCGTAGATGGTTTGCGACATTATCAATCATTACATCACAGTCTTCGAATTGGCCATGCAAACTAGAATTTAAATAGTGTTTTATATCTTGGGCAGTTTGCATGCCAGTTGCAGAAACTATAACGACGGCTGTCACAACCAGGCCTTTGTGCGAGAGTGAGCTAAAATCATAGAAAAGTAAGGGGTGGATGTTGCATCAACCTTTTCTAATTCTATGACTTTTTCGTTTTCCATCGTAGCCCTCTCAATGTAAAGCGCATTCTGGATTAAGTCATTTCGTTTCAAAAGCTCTTTTATACGATTAAAATGGCGACCAATTTTTATGATGACTATGGAATCTGAGTTTTTCATCTTTTCTTCCAGTTGATGGTCTTCGAGTGGTGCAGGGAGGACAGTTAAAATATCATTACGAGATGCTAGAGGAGCTTCTAAGGATGCAGAGCATGCCATTAAGGAAGAGACGCCGGGAATAACTTCGATCAAATGTTCACTTCTCAGTCTGCTAAATAAATACATAAATGAACCATAGAAAAAGGGATCGCCCTCACACAAAACCACAACTTTTTCACCGTTATTTGCTGCTGTTGATATTTGTTCACTTGCTTTGTCATATACTTCAAAAGCAGGGAACCGGTCCGTGAGCATCGGGGTCTTGATAACAAGTTCATCGCATTCTTTTGGGAAGTATTGTGCAACTATGGATTTTGCTAAACTTGGTCCATCATCGGGGGCAGGATAGGCTATTAGATCCGCTTGCTTGAGAATTCTAAGTGCCTTTAACGTTATTAGTTCCGGATCCCCAGGCCCCACCCCGATACCAAATATTTTCCCTCTCATCTAACGATGTCTCCTAGCGCTTGGTATAGGTTTTTGAACTTTCCATTGAGTAATCGGTATAGAGGGACGCCAAGCTTGCTTAGCTCCTATATTATATAAATTAGATATACTTATTCTAGTTAAGTCGCCACCAAGTTTTTTTTGATGTTTGGAAACTATGGCTTCACCTTCAATAGTCATAACATTTGCAACAAGACAACCGCCTGTTTTTAATGAGGCCCAACATTTTGTTAACATCCCTTTGGTGGTTATTCCCCCTCCAATAAAAATAGCATCGGGGGGCGGTAGTTTCGAGAGCACCGAGGGAGCTTTCCCATTTATAATTCTTAAATTTGGCACTCCCAGCTGAGTAACGTTGGTGGCAATATTCATTGCCCGCTGAGGGTTTTCCTCTATTGCGATTGCTTGACATCGATGGTCAGTTCGCATCCATTCTATTCCGATAGAACCCGATCCGGCACCGATATCCCATAAAAGAGCGCCAGGGAATGGCTCCAAAATTGATAATGTAGCAGCGCGAACCTCTCGTTTGGTTATTTGTCCGTCATGGATGAACGCATTGTCTGGTAATCCTGGAGCCCTTGTCTTAAGTGCTTTTATATCAGTGCATTGGAGGTCTACAGCAATTGTATTGAAGGCTACCCCGGGCTCATGCTTCCAGCTTGATGCTTCGCCTGCAAAGCATCTTTCTTTAGTGCCATTCATATGTTCAAAAACTGTGATGTCACTAGCGCCATAGCCCCTAGTTGTTAGAAACTCAGCTACAATAGATGGTGTTTGGCCATCATTTGATAAAATTATAAGTTTACCTTTTGGGCGTAAAAACGTTTCCAGAGTTGAGATAGGTCGTCCATGCAAGCTTATAAAATCGGCATCGTTATGGGGCCAGCCTTTGCGGGCACAGATTAGGGTGGATGCGGACAAAGACGGTATAATTTGCATTTCCGCCATAGAAAAAATCCGACTAAGGGTGCTTCCTATGCCAAAAGAAAGTGGGTCTCCGGTTGCGAGGACACATGTCTGTCTTCCTCTGAATTTTTCAAGTTTTTCCACAAGACTACTTATCGGAGATGGCCAAGGAATTTTTTCCTGTGTTGAGTTTGGTATCATTGCGAGTTGGCGGTGCCCACCAATTATAAATTCGGCACTGCTTATTAGTTTGCGGGCAGGTGCAGATAGTTCGTTGAGACCTTCCTCTCCTATGCCAATTACGCTCAACCACTGTTTTTCGTCGTGCATACCTGTCATTGTTCATGTCCCAGGGATATTCGCATTAAAGCATTTAAAGCCGCTGCTGCCATAGCGCTCCCACCGCGTCTCCCCAATAATGTTATGTGAGGTATCTTAAACTGAGCCTGTGTAAGCAATGCCTTTGATTCAGAGGCACCAACAAAGCCAACAGGGAAGCCAAGAACGGCAGCAGGCATTGGGGCTCCCAATGTAATTTCTTCAATCAACTTGAATAATGCTGTGGGTGCATTGCCAATCACAATTACGGCACCACCTTGGTATTCCCGCCATAGTTTAACCTGCGCAGCTGATCGGGTAGTTTGTTCGTTGTCAGCGATATTTAAAACATCAGGATGATCTAGGAAACAATATACCCTATCCTTATCTCCATCGGGAATAGAAATGCCTGACTTAACCATATTACAATCGCAGATTATATTGGCTTTTTGGGATAATGCATTAATCGCTTCTTTAGCTGCCGTAGAAGAGAACTTCAAATCATTACAGATTTCAGGCATTCCAGATGCGTGAATTACTCGCATAGCTATTTTGGCCTCGGTACTATCAAAGAGGCTTAGATTGGCCTCTTTTTGAACTATTTCGAAAGACAGCTGATAAATTTTTTTCGGACTTTTTATGTAATCTGCTTTCATCAAAGGTATGGCCTTGCATTCAACTGCCGTTTGCTTCGCAGACTTAATATTTTTTTACTCACATCCACCCCCCAACCGGTCACAACGGCCTTTGGGCTGAGGGCAGTGCCCTTTCCTGTGGCGTGCCAGGATTAATATCCAATTGGATTTATCGCCCGCTGGTTATTTTACCGGTTGTCATGACTCGCATGTCCCAACTTACCCTACGTTTACGCCTTATGTTTGAGTTGGGCAATAGAGAGATAAAAAATGTCTGTCTTAATGACTTTAACGTCTCTAGTCTTTTAGATCATTATTAGAATGAAAAAAAACAAGAGGGCAGAATGCGTAACTTTACAATCCCAAAAACATCGCCCGGCCATTTATTCTGTTTTGGTTTGGGGTTCACCGCATCCCGTTTGGGACTTCGACTGCTTAAATCGGGGTGGAGAATTTCTGGTACGACACGATCGTTTGAAAATATTGACAAGTGGTCGTCTATCGGCTTCCAAACATACTTATTTGATGGAACAGCTCCAATAGTTTCTGAAAAACAGAACCTATTCTCAGATGTTACACATATAGTAGCATCTATACCACCTACAGACGCTGGCGAATTGCCTCTGTTATTTCATCAAAAAGAACTCATCACGGCAGCAAAACTTAGGTGGGTTGCTTACTTATCGACACCTGCCGTGTATGGAGATCGAGGTGGGGCGTTGGTGAGTGAGGATGATTTTCCCAAACCTGGGTCAAGAAGGGGGCATCGAAGATTAGCGGCTGAAAATCTGTGGTTACAAGCTCTAAAGAATAGCAGAGCCTCTATTCAAATAATGCGCCTTTCTGGGATTTATGGTCCAGGACGGAACGTCATAGATCAAGTGTTGGATGGTAAAGCGAGAATTATTGAAAAAGAAGGTCAGGTTTTTAATAGAATTCATGTTGATGATATCGGTACGATCTTGATGGCCTCGATGGATCGTCCAAACACAGGCAGGGTCTACAATGTTGCAGATCAAGAAGCCTGTCCAAGTGGAGATGTGGTTCGCTATGCCTGCAGATTAGTAGATGTCGAGCCTCCGAATCCAATATTGTTTGAAGATGCGGAATTATCAGGTATGGCGAGGTCTTTTTACAGTGAATGCAAAAGGTTGGTGACCGATAGATTGAACAATGAACTTGGCGTTGAATTACGATACCCTACTTATCGAGAGGGTCTGGATGCAATATTAAAGAAAAAATAATATTGTTTTCGAAGATTTAATTTAGATTAAAACTCTATGCCTGCCTGAGCTTTGAAACCTGATCTAAATGGATGTTTAATCATCGTCATTTCTGTCACTAGATCTGCTGCTTCTATGAGCTGTTCTTTGGCATTCCGACCAGTAACTATCACGTGCAATTCTTCTCGCTTGTTACTGAGGGTTCTTAGTACCTCCTCTAATTCTAGATAATCATATCTCAAAACAATATTTAGTTCATCCATTAATACCATCGAGTAGCTTGGATCATTCATCATTAATTTGGCTTGTTCCCATGCTGCTTGTGCGGCTGTAATATCGCGATTTAAATCTTGGGTGTCCCAGGTGAAGCCTTCGCCCATGGTATGTATAGTGACTTGATCTGAAAACGCTTCGAGCACTTTTTTTTCTCCGGTTTCCCATTTACCTTTTACAAATTGTACAACGCCTACTCTCATCCCATGCCCAATGCCACGACAAATCATGCCAAAGGCTGCCGTCGATTTGCCTTTTCCTTTGCCAGTATGAACGACCAAAAGTCCTCCAGTTTTTGTTTTAGTGGCCATGATTTTATTTCGAGCAGCTTTTTTTTTCGCCATTTTTTCTGCATGGCGTTCAGCTGTTCTTGTCCCACTCTTTGAGGTGCTTTGGAATTGGGATTCAGTCATAAAAGTCTCCAAAAGGTTTGCTTAGTGGAACAGGAATGGATAATCATTGCTCGGGCGAGCCGAATGACAAGCTTCCTAGGACAGTATTCATATTTTTTAATCAATGCAAAATCGATAGTATAGGCTTCGCTAAAAGGATCTATATGGCTGTTTCTCCAGTGCCCCTTATTTGAAAATTCTGGCTTCTGTGTAGTCAATGTGATCTATCGCCCCAGAGTTTGAGAAGCTTGTAACAACGCCCATATCGAACTTATTTCGCATATTATTATAGTTTTTTAGTATTTTGAATGGTTAAAAAGCTATTTCTTGGGTATGTAATGCTCAAATAAGAATAATATTGCTGGTACCAAAAGCCAAAATCATATTGCTCTTTCGGTAAGATAGAGCGTCAATTAAGAGGAATTTTATGCGTATATTGCGACATATTGCCGAAATAAGCGCGGAAGAACAGGGAAGTGTGGCTGCTGTTGGAAATTTTGACGGTGTTCACCTAGGCCATCAGATGGTTATCAACGAGGCTTCGCGAATAGCTAATGGACTTAAGGCTCCCTTGGGGGTTTTGACTTTCGAACCCCACCCGAGGATGTTGTTTCAAACTGACGGTGCTCCATTTAGATTAACTTCCAACAGCTCTAAAGCAGATGCCCTTAAATCTGTTGGTGTGGATTTATTGTTTGAGCTGCCTTTTGATCACGCCTTCTCGCAACTTTCTGCGGAAGAATTCGTAACGGATGTTTTGGGAAAAAGTCTTCGGTTGAAGCATGTAATTTGTGGATATGATTTTATTTTTGGTCATAGGAGGCGGGGTACCCCCGAAATACTAGAACACCTGTGTGGTGATATTGGAATTGGTGTGAGCCGAATGCCGGCCTTTTCGGAGACGGATGGAGCAGTTTATTCATCGACAAGAGTTCGTCAATGTTTGACTGAGGGTGATCCTCGAGGTGCAGCGGAGCTGCTTGGGCGTCCTTGGTCTTTTAGTGGTACTGTTGAAGCTGGAGATCAGCGAGGTCGTACAATTGGTTTTCCAACATGTAATCTGCGCATTGTTGATTTGATTCAACCGGCGCATGGTGTTTATGCTGTGCAAGTGGCAATTGAAAATGAAATAGATTGGATTTCGGGCGTCGCAAATTTTGGCCGACGACCAACCGTAAATGATCGTGGTACTTTATTTGAGGTAAACCTATTTGATATAGAGCGAGATCTATACGGTAAGAGTTTAACTGTAAGAATTATTGACTTTATACGCCCAGAAATGAAATTTACTGGGATAGAGGACCTAAAGAACCAGATAACAGCGGATTCCAAGAGAGCCCATCAACTGTTGTCTGATGATTAAAATTGGCATTTTAGGACGTTTGATTAATGACTATAAATTATAAAGATACAATTTTTCTGCCTAAGACAGATTTTCCAATGCGTGCGGGGCTCCCAAAGAAGGAACCAGAGATATTAGCAGAATGGGAGCGTATAGGCCTGGAGAAAAAATTAAGGGATGATAGAGCAGGAAAAGAGAAGTTTATTCTCCATGATGGGCCCCCATATGCAAATGGGCACCTGCATATGGGGCATGCTTTAAATAAAATTTTAAAAGACGTGATTAATAGATCCCAGCAAATGCTGGGTAAAGACGCAAACTATGTCCCCGGGTGGGATTGTCACGGTCTTCCGATTGAGTGGAAGATCGAAGAGGGATATCGGGAAAAAGGCTTAGATAAGGATAGTGTCCCTATCATTGAGTTTCGCAAGCAATGCCGGGATTTTGCGGCAGAATGGGTTAAAATCCAGACAGCTGAGTTTAAAAGATTAGGCGTAACTGGAACTTGGGATGATCCTTACACGACAATGGCTTATGGTGCCGAAGCTCAAATATCTCGAGAAATAGGCAAATTTTTGATGAATGGTGGCCTATACAAGGGGGCCAAACCGGTTCTTTGGTCTGTTGTGGAGAAAACTGCTCTAGCTGATGCGGAGGTAGAGTATCATGATCATAAATCAACCACTATTCATGTTCGCTTTCCAGTTGTCCAAACTGACCAACCTCTACTCGAGGGCGGAGTAATAGTCATTTGGACGACTACGCCATGGACCATCCCTGGAAACCGTGCAGTCGCATATGGGGAAGATTTTGATTATGGGATATATCAGGTTGACGACGTAGAAGACGACAGCACAGCGCTTGTAGGAGAAAAGATAGTTATTGGGGTTTCGTTGGCGGAAGTCGTTCAGAAAGCAGCAAAAATTACTGAAATGCGGCAAATTGGTTCAATTAAGGGGAGCGACTTTTCTGGAACCACCCTATCTCATCCGCTCAAAGAGGCGGGTTTCGATTTTAATGTTCCGATGTTACCAGCAGATTTTGTCACATTAGAACAGGGCAGTGGCTTTGTTCATATAGCGCCTGGAGCTGGATCTGACGATTTCGAACTTGGCCTTGAGTATGGATTAGAGGTTGTCACCAATGTTGATGATTCTGGGAAATTTTACGATCATATTCCGCTCGTGGCGGGTATGGATGTTATTAAGGATAATTATAAAATAGCTATGATCGTAAAAGAGGCTGGTGCCCTGGTGGCAGTCGGTCGATTGACACACAGTTATCCTCACTCTTGGAGATCCAAGGCACCCTTAATTTTCCGAACTACCCCCCAATGGTTTATTTCAATGGAGACAAACGATCTTAGAGAAGCTGCTTTGAGAGCCATAGATGACACGCGGTTTATTCCGGAACGAGGACACAATAGGCTGAAAACTATGATAAAACAGCGGCCTGATTGGTGTGTTTCCCGACAAAGAGCTTGGGGTGTTCCAATCACAGTTTTTGTAAATAAAATCACGGGAGAACCATTACGAGATCAGGCTGTTATTGACCGTATTGGCTCTATTTTTGAGGAAGAAGGATCTGACGCTTGGTACATAAGCAATCCGCAACGCTTTCTTGGAGAAGATTATGATGCTAAAGACTTTGATCAAATCCGGGATATTATAGAGGTTTGGTTTGATAGTGGCTCCTCTCATAGCTTTGTTTTGGAAGCACGTCCTGAGCTTAAATGGCCGGCATCACTTTATCTAGAGGGTTCTGACCAGCACAGAGGATGGTTTCATACTTCTCTATTACAGTCTAGTGGAACGCGCGGAAGAGCGCCATTTGAGGCGGTTTTGACTCATGGGTTTGTGCTTGATGAGTCTGGGCGCAAAATGTCAAAATCGATGGGAAACGTGACCGCTCCACAGGATGTCATTGATAGAAGTGGGGCAGATATTCTAAGACTTTGGGTCGTTGGTTCTGATTATTCGGAAGATTTGCGTATTGGACAAGAAATCCTTAAGCGACAAGTAGATTTATATCGGCGTCTGAGAAACACCTTACGATACGTTATCGGTAATCTGAGTGATTTCAAAGAGAACGAGCGAGTTGATCCCCGTGATATGCCCGAACTTGAACGTTGGGTGCTGCATAGATTGTCCGAGCTAGATGTTATAATAAGGAAAGGTGTGGACAGTTTTGATTTCCATGCTTTGTTCCAACAACTACACAATTTTTGTTCTGTAGATTTATCCGCATTCTATTTTGATATCAGAAAAGATGTATTATATTGTGATGCTCCGGACTCGTTCAGACGGAGAGCGACGCGGACGGTTTTAGATTTGTTGTTTAATAGTCTTACGACTTGGCTTGCTCCAATCTTGTGTTTTACGGCTGAGGAAGCTTGGCAAGCTAGAGTGAAAAATACAGAGGATTCCGTGCATCTTAAGACCTTCATGGAAATTCCAGGGGCTTGGAATGATGAAGCATTGGCTAAAAAGTGGGATTTAATCCGAGATGTAAGAAAAGTTGTTACAGGGGCTTTAGAAATAGAAAGATCAGAAAAACGCATAGGCTCGTCTCTTCAAGCAAAACCAACCGTATATTTGACATCTGATGCGCTTGCCGTATTGGATGGTATGGATGCTTCGGATATTTTTATAACATCGGGAGTGACGCTTATAAATTCAGATCCACCACCTGGTGCATTTACACTTGAGGATGTCAGTGGTGTTGGGGTCGTTCAAGGGGCGGCAGACGGTCAAAAATGTGAACGTTGTTGGAAAATCCTACCAGAGGTCGCTTCAAATGATGAGTCCGTTTGTAATCGTTGTGCGGATGCAATAACAATAATAAAGCGTGATTTTTCATGGTTATCAGTTCAAAAACCTTAAGCATTATAGGGCTTTTGATAGCATTTTTGATTGTGAGTGTTGATCAACTCACTAAGGCTTGGGCGTTAAACAGTTTTTTCGCCCCACCTAAGGTGATAGAGATATTCTCCTGGTTCAATTTAGTGCCAGTATGGAATAGTGGAATTAGCTTTGGTATGTTGGCGGGATATTCGGAAGCGATGCCAACGATAATTTCTGCTTTAACAATTGTAATTTCAATTATTTTGCTCGTTTGGTTAATGACAGCAACATCTGTTTTTCTGAAATTAGCTTTGAGTTTTATTTTAGGCGGTGCAATTGGAAATATAATAGATAGAATTCAATATGGTGCTGTTATTGATTTTATAGATGTTCATTTTTTTGATTTCCATTGGCCAGCATTTAATGTTGCAGATTCCGCTATTACAATCGGGGTTTGCTTCTTTTTATTAGATAATTTTTGGAAAAAAAGTGTTAAACATGATTCAGTACGGTAGTAGGAGAAAATAAGTGAAGCAAAAATTTATCTTTATAAAAAAAACGAGCTTATTTATTTTAAGTACTGTTGTTTGCGTTAGTTTGTTAAATGGTTGCAGTAATGTGCGAGAAGTTCTTGGGAAAAATAAAAAATCCCCAGATGAATTTGCTGTTCTTGCGAGAGCTCCTTTGAGTGTGCCGCCTGATTTCACTTTACGAGTCCCAAAGCCAGGGGCCGAAAGACCCCAAGAACCCTCATCCCGAAGCGGTGGCAGAGAATTAATATTTAAGACCAGTAATGGCGTTAAGAATGCTAATAAACGACCGAATGCGACTAATATGCGGAGTTTATTACGCACCGATTCATCAATTACAAATATTCGGGAGGTGTTGAATAGAGAGACGCGGGATCTAATTTTCAAGGATAAACAGTTCTTAGATAAACTTTTATCTTGGAAAAACCCATCGAACAGTGACGTTCTTGTTGACGCAGCTGCTGAGGCAAAAAGGTTGAAAGATAATGCCAGNCAGGGGAAACCTGTCACTGAAGGTAAAACTCCAGTAATAAATAGAAAAACAAATGGCCTCCTAAATAAACTTTTCTGAAAATAAGACTACAGGGGATTGCCATAAGCNACTGGGCCTACCATTTANATNAGGTGAGNNGGAGGCNGTAACGTGGGCAATCCTAATAGAATTTTTTTAGATCGATTATTTTTCGCATTAGTCTTTTATGTATCAGTTTTTACTGGTCCGGCGCTGTCAGAGATTTTTTCTCCTAAATCGTTTATTTTAGATAATGGATTGAAGGTCGTTGTTGTTGAGGACACCCGGGCGCCAGTTGTGACGCATATGGTTTGGTATAAAGTTGGTTCGGCGGATGAGCCAACAGGTGCATCGGGGGTCGCCCATTTTTTAGAACATTTAATGTTCAAGGGCACCAAGAGATTTAAGCCAGGCGAAGCGTCTAAAATTATCGCTAAAAATGGAGGAAATGAGAATGCATTTACGAGTTATGATTATACTGCATTCTATCAGACAGTGAGCCCCGATAAACTCAGTGTTGTTATGGATATTGAATCTGATAGGATGCGAAACCTGCAGTTAAATGATAACGACATACTAGCTGAGCGTGACGTTGTTTTAGAGGAACGGCGAACCAGAACAGACAATAGTGATGCTGCCTTGTTTCGTGAGCAGGTAAACGCTGCTATGTACCTAACCTACCCGTACCGGATGCCAATTATAGGCTGGGCTAATGAAATAAAGCGGTTAGATAAAAAGACAGTNCTAGCATTCTACGATCGTTGGTANGCTCCAAANAATGCCATTTTGGTAATTGCAGGCGCGGTCTCTGCTGAAAAAGTAAGGGAATTAGCCAAGANATACTATGGCTCAATACCAAAAAAAGAAGTTAAGGTCAGGAAGAGGGTCAAGGAACCACCTCAAATTGCGGCTCGGCGTTTAACAATGGATAGTGAACAGATTGGCCAAGCCAACTGGAGCCGTCGCTATAGTGCCCCAAGTTACAATCATGGTGAGACTCACCTCACTTATGGTTTACAGGTTTTGAGTGAAATTATGGGTGGGGGTACTACGTCACGCTTATATCGCTCTCTTGTCGTGGAAAACAAGTTAGCGGTATCTGCAGGTTCATGGTACCGAGCAGAAAATATTGGACCATCTGTTTTTGGTATTTATGCAAGTCCTCAGGACAACATCAGTATAGAAAAGTTAGAGGAGAGTATAAATCGTGAGTTACATTTAGTTGTAAATAAGGGGGTAAGTCTCAAGGAAGTGGGCGATGCAAAAACCCGCCTCCGACGCACAGCTGTGTTTGCAAAAGATAGTGTAACTGCCCCAGCGCGCATAATTGGAAGTGCATTAGCGACGGGACAGAGTATCAAGGAGATAGAGAGTTGGCCGGATCGGATATCAAAGGTCACCCGAGAAGATGTAATTTCAGCTGCCAAAAGCGTGTTGCAAATGAAACATTCGCTGACTGCCGTTTTGCTACCTAAAATCAAGATCTCAAAAAAACCTGGAAAAATATGATGTTAAAAGTTCGTGAGGTGATTGCATTAAACATCACACTTTGTCTTTTTCTTATATTTACCCCACATGTGGAGGCTTTTGAAATAAAGCAAGTAACTAGTAGTCGTGGAATTAAGGCTTGGTTAGTTGAGGATCATAAAAACCCACTCATCACGATGCAATTTGTTGTGCGTGGCGGTTCAAGCATGGACCCAAAAAATAGAACTGGTCTTTCACATTTGGTATCGGGATTACTCGATGAGGGAGCAGGAAATTTAGATTCAAAATCATTTCAAGCGACCTTAGAAAAGAATTCAATTTCTTTATCCTTTAATGCTCGAATGGACAGTTTTTCTGGTACTCTCTCTACTTTGACCGAGACTAGAGAGGAGGCTTTTAATTTATTAGGTCTAGCTATAAGAAAGCCACGGTTTGATCCACAACCAACGTTGCGGGTTAAGAGCCAGGTTGCAGCAGGTCTACGAGCATCTAAGGAAAACCCGAATAAAATTGCTGGAAAACTATGGTGGCAGCTAGCATTTCCAGGCCATGCATATGGCAGATCAAAAAGAGGGACCCCCGCGACTATTGCGTCAATCACCCGGGAAGATATGAAAGATTATGTTAAAAGAAATCTTATAAAAGATAATATTTCGATTAGTGTTGTTGGGGATATAACAGCTGGCGAATTAAGTGGCGTGTTAGATGATGTTTTTGGTGAACTGCCTGGGTCGTCATCGAAATATCAATTGAGCAATACCAGGGTACAAAACAGTGGGGAGATTGTCATAGTGGAGCGTGATATCCCGCAATCGGTTGTGATATTTGGCCATGATGGAATTAAGCGAGATGATGCTGACTGGTACGCGGCAACTATTCTTTTTGAGATCATTGCAGGTGGCTTCGGGTCTCGCTTAACAAAAGAAATTAGAGAAAAGCGTGGGCTCACATATGGGGTTGCTGCTTATCCAGTTCCCCTAGATAAAGCTGGGATTATTGTTGGAAGCGTCTCGACAGTTAACGATCGTGTGGCGGAATCGATACGCTTAATAAAAGACATATGGCGAAAATTCGGCGAAGAGGGGCCAACAACTGATGAGATGCAAAATGCAAAGGATTATATTAATGGTTCGTTCTCTTTACGATTTACAAATTCAAAAACTATCGTAGGTGTTTTAAACGCGTTGCAACGCTTTAAGTTAGGAAAAAACTACATAGAGGAAAGACCCAATCTCATTGCCAAGGTAACACTGGAGGATTTGAGGCGGGTTGCAAAAAGGATTTTTCATGCAGACTCGCTAACTTTTGTTATTGTTGGTAACCCAGTTGATATAAAAGCTACGATGCCATCGCCAATATCTGATTAAGCTCTTGGATACTTTGCAATCTGGGTTATCCACTATTTTTAGTCGGCAATATGATATACGCTTCTCCATTAGTTGAAAATTGTTTTATTAGACAGGAGAATGTGATGCCCTCTTCTAGGTTCTTATTTCTAAATGTGGGTCACAGTATAGATCACCTATTCATGTTAATGTTCCCAGCTGTAGCAGCCTTAGCCGCTGCCGATCTATCTGCTAGTTATGGAGAAGTTTTAAAGCTGGCGACAGGCAGTTTCATAGCATTTGGTGTTTTCTCGTTACCAATGGGGTGGCTAGCAGACCGTTTAAGTCGAGAATTCATGATGACTGTCTTTTTTCTCGGTATTGGTGTTGCTATGATACTCACTGGGTTTTCCAATGAAGAATGGCAAATCTTTGTTTCCTTGATATTAGTGGGAATGTTTGCTGCTATTTATCATCCTGTTGGTTTAGCAATGGTTAGTCAGGGTGGGGGTGATGTTGGACGAAGGCTAGGTGTTAATGGCGTATGGGGAAATATGGGGGTGGCAGCTTCAGCTCTGTCTGTCGGCGTATTCGCCGACTTTGCAGGTTGGAGAGAAGCGTTTCTGCTAGTAGGGGCTATATCGATTATTATAGGTTTGGGATGGATCCGAAATACTCGTAGAGCCCTTGAAGGGGGAGGTGGAAGTAGGAAGAAACTGAATGAACCAGCTCTCAATTGGCGGCGTGTTCTCTTGATTGTTGCGATTACAACAACAATCGGGGGATTCATATTTAATTCAATGACTGTTTCTCTACCTAAAGTTCTGAATGATCGCCTGGTTGACTTTGCGATGAGTGCTACAGAGGTTGGGGCTATCGCGTCTTTTGTCTATGCATCAGCAGCCTTTACACAAGTACTTGTTGGTCGGGCTATTGATAAATATAGTATCAAACCCATTTTTTTGGCTCTCGTAGCGGGTCAAGCTGTCACCCTCTATTTTGCTATAATGGCGGACGGTTGGAGTATGGTAGCGATTGGTATTTTAGTGATGGTCATGGTTTTTGGGCAAATTCCAATCAATGATACGCTAATTGCACGTTACACGCCCGATGAATGGCGAGGGCGAGTTTATTCTGTAAAATATGTTTTGTCTTTTACAGTTTCAGCAGCAGCGGTGCCATCAATCGCGTGGCTATATGAAGATACGGGTGGATTTTCCACAATGTTTACGTTAGCAGCTATTGCGGCTTGTATAATTACTGTAACTGTAGCGTTTATGCCTGGAGGTAGACCCTCTTCAAGTAAACTCCGAGCGACGGAGTGAAGGTAATAGCGGGTTAACTTGGCGAATTGTATCAATTGTGCATATATAGCCGAGGTACATTGGCATATTCGGTACAAAATATGCTTTTATCAACATAAATTAATACCATTTATGTGAAGGATCTTTTAAATTCGTTTGAGAATTTAATTTTACATCTTCTTAATTATCTTCGGAATATAAATCTATGACCGAAACATCCGAAAAACCATTTTTATCGTTGGCCGACGGTTTTAAAGTTGTCACAAGAGCTGACTGGGTCGATATGGTTGAAAAGGGCCTTAAAGGACGCACGATTAGTGATATATCGAGTGAACTAACTTATGAAGGAGTTGCTTTAAAACCGATTTATGGTAGGGATGATGAAGACTCGTCGAAAGTCGGTAATAACTATACACAGACTATGTCAAGGGTTCGTTGTGAACTAAATTCGTCTTCAAAACAGAGTGGTTGGCAAATAAGACAAGCGTATTTTCAGTCAGATCCAGAAGCAATTAATTTAAATATAAAAAAGGATATTTCCGGTGGAGCAAACTCTCTATTGCTTAGGGTTACCCATGAGCCAGATGGAATAAAAGCTGCGGGAGCACACATTAGATCAATAACAGACCTAGAAAAGCTGTTAGATGGGATAGATGTCGAAAGTAATTCAATTGCGTTCATGCCGGATAACTCTGCTATAGTTTTAGCCAGTATGTTTGGTGCGTTAATGCAAAAACGGCGAATTAATTTCTCTAAGGTTTTTGGCAACTTCGGTGGTGATCCTGTTGGGTCTCTAGCAAGCTCGGGTCGTCTAGAAGGTGATATAAATGAACACTTGAAAAGTGTGTCGGACTTAGCGGCTTGGAATATAAAGAATATGCCTGGGATGCGTGCTTTTAATATTGATACAACAGCATATCATGCGGCAGGTGTCACTGAGACAGAAGATTTAGCAATAGCGATGGCAACAGCTGTTACTTATTTGCGTTCAATGGTATCAAATGGATTGAGTGTTAAGCTGGCTTTTGAGCAGGTGAGCTTTACAATTTCAGTTGGAACAGACGTTTTTCAGGTGATTGCTAAATTGCGCGCAGCTCGATTTATCTGGTCGAGGATTGCCATGGCTTGTGGTGTCAAAAAGAATATGAGGCCGATGCAGTTAGACGCGATCACTGCGACCAGAACATTGAGTAGGAGGGATATAGCTGTAAATATGTTGCGTTCAACGAGTGCTTGTTTTGCTGCAGGGACAGGGGGGGCAACCAGTATCACACTGTATCCGCACACATATTTATTAGGTATTGAGAATAGTAAAGCAAGACGGATTGTCCGTAATACTCAAAATATCTTGATAAATGAGTCTTCCCTTGACCGAGTAACTGACCCTGGCGGAGGATCACATTATGTAGAGTATCTAACTAGAGAATTCGCTAAACGTAGTTGGGGAATTTTTCAGGAAATTGAGGCTGGAGGAGGGATTTTTTCTGGGCTGATTTCTGGAGAAATCCAAAAGATGGCAGAAAAATCTTGGGCTAGCCGTCAGATGAATCTGGCTAGTAGGAATGAACCATTAACGGGTGTATCTAGTTTTCCAAATTTAAGCGAGGTGGTAGAATTAAAAGATGATACTATACAACCTAACGCAAAATATAAGCTAGATACTAGTTATATAAATGATGTTAACCCCGTGTCGTACGGTTTTGATGATTTGATTAAAGCTGCAGCTCAATCAGCTTCGTTGAATAATTTACTTGGGGGATTTAGTAAGACAATAACTACATGTAATTCCTTGAAGTTCCATAGACTAGCGGAAGCATACGAACAGTTGCGAGATTATAGCGATATTTGGTTAGACGCAAAAGGTTCTCGACCTTCAGCATTGATAGTTTGTTTAGGTTTACCATCAGACTATACGGACCGTGCCGTCTTTGCAAAGAACTACCTTGCTGTAGCCGGTATTGAGAGTGTTCAAGTAGAGGTAGGTCCTTCAACGCTAAGTGATCGTGTGCGTCATACTAAATCAGATTTAATCGTTATTTGTTCTTCTGGAAAAGTTTATTCAGAACAACTGCAAAACACTCTAAAAGTTATAAAGTCTCATGGAGAGGGCGTAATAGTTTTAGCGGCTTCCCCTGGATCAAACAAAAACGAGTTGAAATTTTCTGGGTTAGATCTCTTTATTTACGCCAACGATAATATGCTCGAAACTCTGTCGAAAATTGCAAAAAGGATTGGGATGCTGGCGGTATGAGTATAATTCCTGACTTTACAACTCTAAACCTCGAAGATATTGGTGATGATCTCGGAATATCAGGTGTAACGCAATCCTCCTCTAAATACTGGAAGACACCAGAGGGCATAGATGTCAAAGACCTTTATTCTGAAGATGATCTGAAAAGCCTGGACTTTTTAGACGGTTGGCCAGGGTTCGCACCCTATACTCGAGGGCCATACCCAACCATGTATGTTACTAAACCTTGGACTATTAGGCAATATGCTGGATTTTCAACGGCAGATGAATCGAATGCTTTTTATCGGCGTAATCTTGCAGCAGGTCAAAAAGGGTTGTCTGTGGCGTTTGATTTGGCGACGCACCGTGGGTATGATTCTGACCATCCAAGAGTAACTGGTGATGTCGGAATGGCCGGGGTTGCAATCGACTCGATACTCGATATGCGACAATTATTTGAAGGAATACCGTTAGGCCAAATGAGCGTTTCAATGACAATGAACGGCGCGGTGCTTCCAATTCTTGCCCTTTTTGTGGTTGCTGCGGAAGAACAAGGCGTTAGTCAGGATCAACTTTCGGGCACAATACAAAACGATATTTTGAAAGAATTTATGGTAAGAAATACCTATATCTACCCACCCACCCCATCCATGCGCATAATTTCAGATATATTTTCCCATACATCAAAAAATATGCCGCGGTTTAATTCTATCAGTATTTCTGGTTATCACATGCAGGAAGCTGGTGCGACAGCAGACTTAGAATTAGCATACACCATAGCAGATGGAGTTGAGTATGTTCGGGCTGGTCTTGAATCAGGAATGGAGATTGATGATTTCGCTCCTCGGCTTTCATTTTTCTGGGCAATTGGTATGAATTTCTTTATGGAAGTAGCCAAAATGCGTGCTGCCCGTCTTTTGTGGGCAAAAATGATGGCTCGGCACTCGCCAAAAGATCCACGATCTTTGTCATTAAGAACACACTGCCAAACAAGTGGATGGAGCCTCACTGCCCAAGATATTTTTAATAATGTTACACGAACGTGTGTTGAGGCACTTGCAGCAACGCATGGTCATACTCAGTCATTGCACACAAACGCTTTGGATGAAGCGTTAGCTCTGCCAACCGATTTTAGTGCACGAATAGCTCGTAATACTCAGTTATTTATCCAGCAGGAAACAGGGACTTGTAACGTTATAGACCCTTGGGGAGGGAGTTTCTATGTCGAAAAATTGACGCATGACCTTGCACAAAAGGCCCTTAAGCATATCGAAGAAATTGAAAGCCTAGGGGGTATGGCAAAAGCCATTGAGGCTGGCATTCCTAAAATGCGAATAGAGGAGGCTGCTGCTCGAACCCAGGCCCGTATCGACTCAGGACGGCAGGTAATTGTTGGTATAAATCGTCATAAATTAAGAGAAGAAGATAATGTAGATGTTTTAAAGGTTGATAATGCTGCTGTTCGATCTCAACAGTTAGAGAAACTGGGGCAGTTACGCGCTGAAAGAAACAATAAAGAGGTGGAGTTAAAGCTTAATAACCTTACCAATGCCGCTGAAAGTAATGAAGGTAATTTATTAGCGTTAGCGATTGAGGCCGCTCGAGAAAAAGCAACAGTTGGAGAAATCTCCTACGCTTTAGAAAAAGTTTATGGCAGGCACGTGGCAGAAGTTAAAACAATATCTGGCATTTATAGTAATGAGGTTGGTATGGCAAATGAGGCAGTGGAAGGTGTGCTGGAGAGAGTAAAGGTCTTTCAGGCTGCTGAGGGCCGTAGACCACGTATTCTTATAGCGAAAATGGGGCAGGATGGTCATGACCGTGGGCAGAAAGTAATAGCCAGTGCCTTTGCTGATCTTGGATTTGATGTGGATATAGGACCATTATTTCAAACTCCCGACGAGGTTGCCAAGCAAGCAGTGGAGAATGATGTGCATATTATCGGGGCAAGCTCACTCGCTGCAGGTCATCTCACGCTTGTTCCCGAGTTGAAGGCATCTCTGGTAGCCTTGGAGCGAGAAGATATTATGATTGTCGTCGGGGGTGTTGTGCCTGCCCAGGACTTTGAAACTCTATATGAAGCGGGCGCAACTGCTATTTTCCCTCCAGGGACAGTCATCTCAGAAGCAGCTGATAATTTAATAATGAAACTTAGCAACCAATTAGGGCACTCTAAGGGGTTGGAATAAGGTATCCCAAGAGAATAATTAAAGGGGTTAGGATTACTTCAGGTAATGGTTGGTTACAAACAACTTACAAAGACTGATTACGTGCAGGGAGTAATTTCTCAAAATAGATCGGTGTTAGCTCGCGCTATAACACTGGTTGAGAGTATTCATGTTGACCATCGAGATTTGGCAGATTGTGTTTTAACTAGTCTTTTACCCTACGCTGGTAAAGCTCGACGGATTGGCATAACTGGTGTGCCAGGTGTTGGGAAGAGTACCTTCATCGAAACGTTGGGGAAGCGATTAACATCGATGGGACACCGTGTGGCTGTTCTGGCGGTTGACCCTACTAGCACTAGGACCGGGGGGTCTATTCTTGGTGATAAAACTCGAATGCAGGAGTTAGCCCGAGACCCAGCAGCATTCATTCGGCCTTCTCCAACTTCGGGAACACTAGGTGGGGTAGCAAGGGCAACACGGGAAAGTATGGTTTTATGTGAGGCTGCTGGATATGATGTCATATTAGTTGAGACGGTAGGCGTAGGGCAATCCGAGACAACGGTTGCAGAAATGGTGGATTTTTTTCTAGCATTGATGCTCCCAGGAGCTGGTGATGAATTGCAAGGACTAAAAAAGGGTCTTATCGAAATAGCTGATATGATTGTTGTAAATAAAGCTGATGGAGTTACTAAAACTGCCGCAAAGAGAGCCGCATCTGAGTATATGCGAGCGCTTCATATTTTAAGACCAGTAAGCCCTAACTGGACACCTTCTGCTTATACCTGCAGCGCGCTCAATGGCGATGGATTAGAAGATATCTGGAGGGGTATAGAGACGCATAGATCCATTTTTACAGATTCTGGAGAGCTTGTAGGTAAACGCAGAGAGCAGCGCGTTCGCTGGATGTGGTCAATGATACAGGATAGACTGATAAATATAATTGAGAATAATCAATCGATCCAAAAAATAGCTAATACATTAGAAAATGAAGTGATGGAAGACCAAATAACCCCTGGAATGGCAGTAGCAAAAATAATTGCTGCTATTAACTTTGAATGATGGGAGCCTAGTTTTGAATAAGTACAGACCTGCGGAAATAGGAATGGCTGTGGAGGATGTTGATACCCCGGCATTACTTTTAGATTTAGACGCGTTTGAGTATAATATTCAATTGATGTCGGCCCTTGTTAAAAAATTCCAAATGAAGCACAGGCCTCATGCTAAAACTCACAAATCTCCTGTTGTGGCGCGCAAACAAATCGCGGCTGGGGCGGTAGGGCAGTGTTGCCAAAAAGTAGCTGAGGCGGAAATATTAGTTGCTGGTGGTGTCGATAGTGTTTTAGTTTCAAACCAAATCGTCGGACTCCGAAAATTAGACCGTTTAGCAGGTTTAGCTTGTAACGCAAATATAAGTGTCTGTGTTGATGATCGTGACAATATAGATCAGCTTAATGAAGCAGCTAAGCGTTTTAAATCGAGTATAGAAGTGCTTGTTGAGATTGATATTGGTGCTGGCCGGTGTGGGGTTGCTCCTGGATTATCTGCTGTTGAATTAGCGAAAATTATAAAAAAAAGTTCCAATCTGACTTTTGGAGGGCTCCAGGCCTATCAGGGAAGAGCCCAACATATCCGAGGGTTTGGTGAAAGAAAGATAGCAATTGAAAAGGCAGGAAAGCTTGTTCAAGAAACAGTGAATTTATTACTAGATGTAAACCTTGACTGTCGATTGATAACAGGAGGGGGGACAGGGACGTTTCAGTTTGAGGCAAATTCTGGAATTTGGAACGAAATACAGGCCGGTTCGTATTGTTTTATGGATGCTGATTATGCTTTAAATCTGGGCGAAAGTGGAGAATTTATCGACACATTTAAGAATAGTCTTTTTATCTTGTCGACTATAATGAGCCATCCAGTAAAAGAGCGGGCGGTTGTAGATGCTGGACATAAAGCAGCCTCTGTCGATTCGGGTTTGCCACGCGTGGCTGATTTACATGACGTAGCATATGTAGGTGCTTCAGATGAACATGGTTCTTTAACATTGGGAGCAAACGCATCCGAGGTCAAAATAGGAGAAAAGATTCGGCTCATACCTGGACATTGTGACCCAACTGTGAACTTACACGACTGGTATATTGGCATTCGTAATGGAATAGTGGAATCAATTTGGTCTGTAGAAGCCCGCGGAGCCGCATTTTAATTATTGACAAAGTTCATTCGGACACCAGGTTATCGGTGTGGAAAATGATAGATAATCTTGAGAGGTACCTATGGGGGAGTATGAGCGATCAATTCCTGAAACCACTATTTCAGAAGAACAGGCAAACATAATTGAGGAGTTTAGTTTTTTTGAAGATTGGATGGATAGATACCAGTATTTGATCGATATTGGCAGAAAACTCCCACTGATGCCGGAGGAATACTTGCGAGATGAGTTCAAACTAAAAGGTTGCCAAAGCCAAGTTTGGTTTGTAGGTGAGGCGGTTGGAGAAAGGTTAATTTTTCGAGCTTCAAGTGATGCAGCGATAGTAGCAGGGTTGATAGCAATTCTATTAAGAATTTATTCTAACAGAACACCTGAAGAAATACTGAGTGCGTCGCCCAGTTTTGTAAAGGATCTTGGTCTGGAAGAACATCTGAGTCCAACCAGAAAAAATGGGCTTGGAGCTATGTTGAAGTCAATTATGCAACGAGCAGAACTTGGTTTTAATCAAACTGCATAGGTAACGAACTTTAATGAAAACTGCAATCTCTAATCTATACCAAGACAAGCTGTTAGGTTTAGCAAGCAAGGCAGAAAAATTGGCGCGTCTTGAATGCCCAAACAAGACAGCTACCGTCGTCTCCAAAGCTTGTGGTAGTTCGGTTACGGTTGATCTCCTAGTGATCAATAATAAAATATCTATTGTTGGGCAGAAGGTAGATGCCTGCGCACTAGGGAGTGCGTCATCTGTGATTGCCGCGTCTAATCTTGTTGGCAAGACATATGAGGAAATATATGCTGTCAGAGTTAAATTAGTTAATATGTTGCAGGATAATGGACCACCACCTGAAGGAGAATGGTCAGATTTAGCCTTATTTGAGCCCGCAAAAAATTTAAAAAGTAGACACGAATCTATCTTATTAATATTTGATGCGGTATTGCTTGCTCTCAAATAAATATTCTCGAAGATGTTTTGCATAGCGTTAAACTGTCGTAGGTAATATCACTAATCTAATAATCTAGTAGTGATATTTGCTGAAGTAGGCGCGTTTAAGTAGGATGCCGGTCATGGATGAAAATGAAAATTACGATCAATTACAGAATGAACCTGTAATTGATATAAGAAATCCAGGACACCGTGCGGCATTATTTAAGCGCATACGCCTAGATCACAGTTTAGAAATCACAGAGGATTATATAGAACTAATATCTGATTTGATTGAGACGACAGGAGAAGCACGTGCCGTGGATCTAGCTTCTAATTTGGGCGTCAGCAAACCGACTGTTAATGCAACTATTCAGAGATTACAGAAAGACGGTTATGTAGATTCTAAGCCGTATCGTTCAATTTTTTTAACCTCAAAAGGAAAGGATCTTGCCGAGTGGTCACGAGCGCGCCATAAAATCGTTTTAGAATTCTTACATTCGGCCGGCGTACCACCAAATGTAGCAGAAGCTGATGCTGAAGGTATTGAGCATCATGTGAGTCAGGCAACTCTCGATGCTTTTGAGACAGCGACCCAGATTTTAAAAGAAGAAAAACTCCTGAGCAAAAATTAATGATCGTTTTTAACTTTGGCCAAAAATAAGAATGGGCAAATTGCAAAAGCGGTCATGCAGAACGCGTAAAAAGCGTTTAAATACCCGATCATTATAGCTTGTCTTTCAATTTCTCCGCTTAAAGTCACAAGCCTTTGAACCCCGTCAATGGACCAGGTTGCAAAAAGTGAGTCTTGAAAAGTAAACGCTTCATTTAAAGGATTAACATTTTGAGACAAAGTTGAGTAATTCATACTTCCAGTGCGGATCATGATAGCAATAGTGATTGATATAAAGACACTACTGCCAAAGTTTCTAACTAAATGAAAAATAGCAGCCCCTTCTGCTGTTTCGGTTTCATCTAATTGGCTAAAGGTTATAATTGTAAGAGGGACCCAGATCATCCCTACACCTAAACCTTGAAGCCATGATGTCCACAAGACATCAAACATTGTTAGATTAATACTAAATTGTGCCATGTACCATCCAGAAATTCCTTGAAGAAAGAACCCAGTAAACATGGTGTAACGTGGATCAATCCTACTGCCCCCGAGAAACATAAACGTGAATCCCAGTAACGTTCCAGTACCTCTTATACCCAATATTTCTCCAACAATAGAATCTGGGTATCCGTGTAAAGTTTGAAGTAGTGCTGGAAGTAATGTGATAGGTGTAAAATTTAACATTCCAAAAATAAATGCAAAAATCAAACCTAGTAGGTAATTTCGCTTTAGTAATAACTTTGGATTGAGAAATGGCTTTTCTGATGTCAACGAATGGGTAACAAAAATATAGAATCCAATTACAGCTATTATGGCACAACTCATTATGATCCAATTATCAAACCAATCCAGACGCTCCCCACGATCGAGCATAAATTGAAATGCCGCCACTGCCAAAGCTAGGGATAAGAATCCTGTCCAATCGAGATGCAGTTTCGAATAAGAGCCCTTTTGTCGTATAAAAAGTGATACTCCAATTAATGAAGCGACACCGCAAGGGACCATCATAAAGAATACCCACCTCCAACTATATGTTTCGCTAAGATATCCTCCTATTGTTGGCGCAAGTATTGGGCCGAGAACAACACCCATACCGAATATCGCATTTGCAGATCCAATTTTTTCTTTTGGGTAAGCGTCTACGATGATGGCTTGAGATAGAGGCGGCAATGGCGCACCACACGCACCTTGCATTATTCTGTACAGCACTAGCTCCTCTAGTGAAGAGGCCGTGCCGCAAAGAAAGGAAGAAATAGTGAAACCGAGGACTGACCATATTAGAACATTTCGACGCCCAAACCGAGCTGTTAACCAGCCTGTCATTGGCGTGCCGACTGCTGTTGCTATAATACTAAACGTTACTATAAGTGCGACTTCATCAGTTGTCGCAGAGAGTGCGCCTTTAATTTGAGGAAGTGATACATTGGCAATAGTAACGGACATTGCATATAGCATTGTTACTAATGTAAGGGTAATTAAAATAGCAGCCCTTTCGAGGGCTGTATTTTTATAAGTTGTTAATGATTTCTCTAATGATAACATTGTGCTGGGTTTTATCCAGCTTTTATGAAATTTGAAACTACTAATGTTAAAAATTATCATTTTTATAGAATAAAGAAATAATTGATTACATCAGAGATTGCCAAAAAGTAGTTTATATTAGCTTCATTAGTCTTAATAAAAAGGCTATGAGGTGATTTAAGTAAATATATAGTGGGGCATGGACATTGGACATCAATTTTTTAAATAATGCTTTTAAGGATGCCCTTCCTGAGCAAATCGCAAATCAAAAACAGATTGACCCGGAGTTTGAATCTGACAATCGACCGATTAGGCGAATGCATTTGAATGAATGTGCTTATCTCCCATCTCCCAAAGTATTTGAAGCAATTAATGAGCATGCTCCCAGAATTCATAGATATCCTGACTTGAATTGGAATGAAATTACACACGCATTATCTAATTATACAGGGATGGCTCAAAATAGAATTGTAATGGGTAATGGAAGCGACGAGGCCATTGTCGCCGCTGGACGTATCACTCTTGATACAGGGTCCGAAATGCTGGCTTCGATGCCATCTTTTCCAAGTTACTACAAAAATGCAATTGTCAATGGCGCGAAGTTGTTGACTACGGGAATTCAGAAAAATGGTGCGATCGATGTTGACCTAATGTTATCTCGAATTACCAACAAGACAAAGTTAGTATTCGCTGCAACCCCAAATAACCCAACAGGAGGAGTATTAGGGAACGAGGATGTAGAGAAATTAGTTGAAAAGGTTCCGGATACAGCTTTGCTAATTTTGGATGAAGCATATTATGAATTTACCAAATATAGTGGAGCTGAGAATCAGCTAAATATAATGAAAAAGAGGAAGGGACCATGGGCTGTTTTCAGAACTTTTTCGAAAGCTTACGGACTTGCTGGACTTCGAGTTGGTTATATCCTTTGTGGGTCTGAGGAGGTATATGCTGGCTTCCAGCTAGCACGCAGTACCTTCAATGTGAATATTTTGGCTCAAGTGGCAGCATGTGCGGCATTAAAAGACGAAAGACATATGCAGGATATAGTGTCTAAAACTATCGTGGAACGGCAACGTATCTACGATGGTTTAATTAGCCTTGGGTGTAGGCCTTATCCAAGTGAAGCAAATTTCATATCAGCTTTCACTCCATTAATGGCAAATCAAATAAAAGAAGATCTAGCTAAGGAGCGGATATTAATCAGTCAAGTGAATGCTATAGGGTTTGAAAAATGTATACGAATCACGGTAGGTACAAAGGCTGATACTAACGCTTTTCTATATGAAATGACCAAAATTTTAGCACAGTAATATTATAACTAAATATAAAACCCCTAAATACTTAGGCTAACAGGAGTTTTATTTCTTCTTGATCGGTCTCAGGCTTAGATTAATTATTGTTTTTAGCTTATCTTTTATTTTTGGAATTCGCATGACATCCGAAATGCGGCGATCTAAAAACTCCCATGTCTTGGTGTGATCTTCAGAGTTATCATCCAGCCAATAGAGGGTAGTTGAAGATAGAACAGCAGTTAGAAGCACACGTTTTGAATAGAAATTAAAATCGACCGCTTTATCTCCAGCCCTTCGCCATATCAGGTCAACTGTATTGTATAGATCTACTGGTGAGGACTTTAGCACAGACCGTCTCAAAGCCTCTTTATGATCAGATAACACTTCTAACCTGACACGAACAGCTTTTGTTATACGATCTCGTACCTTCATTGTTTCAAAATTAAGTTCACTCAGACGGTCAATCATCTTACGATCAGTCCAGTTTGAGAAATGCTTTACCAACTCATTTTCAGGATCAACAAATACTGTATAAATTAATCCTTCTTTTATACCCAAATCAGTAGTTGCGGCTTGGAGTGCTTTTAGGCTCCATCCATCAAAAGTAACATGAGGAAGAGAAGCTTCTAGTAATTTATCTCTTAATATTTGTCGTTCTTTATTAACACTATCCATTATCATTGCCATCTCTGGTAATATCGTTTTTTAAAGTTTGAGTTTCTTGAGCTTCGGCAAACTCATCTATGTAACCCAAACGCGCCAGATCTACCATTCTTTCGGGGTATAAAATTCCATTGAGATGGTCTACCTCATGTTGGACAACGCGCGCATGAAAACCTGTTGCATAGGATTTCACCGGGCTACCTTCCGCGTCGAGCCCAGTATAGTTTATCCGCGTATATCTGGGGACCTCTCCGCGTAATTCTGGTATAGACAGACAACCCTCCCACCCTAATTCTTTCTCCGAGGTTAAAGGGTCAATTTTTGGATTAATTAAAACTTGAATGCCACAAGGTTGATCTCCTTTTACACTTGTCGCCCGACTACTAGGAATTTCAAAGATTATTACGCGAAGGCTAATGCCAATTTGAGGGGCTGCTAACCCGACACCTTTGGCTTCGCGCATAGTTGTTATCATATCGGGTATTACCGAAATTAATGAGTGAACATCCTCCGGTCTTACAACCTCAGCGTTCATTCTCAGGATTGGGTTACCCATCTTTATTATCGGTCTGATTCCCATACACCTGATATAAGCCTTGTTCATTAAATGGTAAAGTGGCGAAATAAGTAGCTTGGCTTTTTACCGTAATATGTGCTATCTAACGCTTTTGCGATTTCCGGTGCGGATTAATCGCTTGCAAATATGGTCTAAATAGTTAATGGAGGTGGTTTTCAGTGCAGGTTTCGGTTAGAGATAATAATGTAGATCAGGCTCTCAGAGCATTAAAGAAGAAGATGCAGCGTGAGGGTATTTTTAGAGAAATGAAACTCCGCCGAAATTATGAAAAACCGTCAGAGAGGCGCGTGCGCGAAGAAGCTGAAGCAACACGACGTCATCGGAAACTAATGCGTAAGCGATTGGAACGCGAAGGGTATTAGGAAAAACCTCTGTTTTATCCAATAAATATTGCAGAAGTTAGTAGCTCTTATATATCGGGTTACTTATTTTGAATAAGTGTTTCGAGTAAGGTTTGAGACTATTATAATTACGTAGTCTACAACCTCGGTATTATTTTTTCAGCGAAACGTTCCATCTGAAGTTGTTGGGCTTTTGCACTATCCCCTCTGTAGCGAACTATAATACTTGAGAACCCGGCATCTAGTATGCCTTTCAAATCATCTATTATTTGTTGTTCTGAGCCACTGCCTATTTCTCGTTCCCCGAATGGACCTTTCTTGGCTTCGGCAGGGTTTATAAATATTTTGTAAACTAAATCGAGATCGTCAAAGATCCGTCCAGTGCTCTCACAGAGTTGTTTTAGCGTGCTAAGGCGTTCTTTCATGCGAATAGGATCCAATGCAACAGCGAGCCATCCATCTCCATACCTAACAACTCGTCTCAATGCTGGATTAGCGATACCACCAATAAGGATTGGTGGATGAGGCTTTTGAACTGATCCTGGTACAGAGTAGATAGGATCAAACTGATACGTCTCACCTTTGTAGGATACTTCTTTTCCATCGCATAAGCTTTTAAAAATTTCTAAGTATTCATCTGTTACTTTGCCACGTAAAGAGAAATCGGCGGTATTAAGAACTTCAAATTCCTCTTTTAACCATCCAACACCTGCCCCAAGAGTAATACGTCCATCAGAGAATTGATCTATCGTGATTAACATACGGGCTAGCAGTATCGGATTCCTGTAAGGAATTATTAAAACAGCGGTTCCAATGCGAATATTAGTCGTTGATCCCGCTAAAACTGCCATTGTTGCGATTGGTTCTAGTAAAGGATCTTCGATCGGTGCTGGGAACCCACCAGTAGCGCTATACGGGTATTTAGAGTTAAATTCCCTCGGGAATACTATATGGTCTGCAAGCCAAATAGCACTAAATCCCGCTGACTCGGCAAAGGTAGCTAAGTCAATAACAATATTAGGTTTTGCTAATGGCCCATATATTCCCAGGTCCAAACCAAATTGATTAGCTGTAGCCATGAATTATAACCCTATGATGCATACTTTCCAGTTAACTGCGGTGTTGGTGTCTCATGACCTGCATTTTTCCTGTCGAGTCTAGTTTCTCGTGCCCAGGTACGTTTTAAATCATCTTGAACAAATATCGAGAGGCGGCCGAGACCTTCTACTTCCAACTCTACTTTGTCTCCATCCTGAAAGGAACTCAGCCCTCGGTGGTTCGTTCCTGTTGCTATTAAGTCGCCTGGTTCAAGCGTGTGTATCGAACTTAGCCACGAAATCGCCTTTGGGATTTTATGGGCCATATCGCTTGTATTAAAATCTTGTTTAAGATCTCCATTTATCCAGAGCCTAACGGATAGATTCTGGGGGTCTTGCACTTCATCTGCGGTAACTATGAACGGGCCAATGGGAGCAAAAGTTGCTCGTGATTTAACCTGAAAAAATACATTGCGCTCTGGTGGAAGTCCACGTGCAGACCCATCAATAAAATTTAAATAGCCAAAAATATAGTTCATAGCATTAGATTCAGTTACATGACTGGCTTTTTTACCAATGATTAGTCCCAGTTCGGCTTCACCTTCAAAAATAGTAGCAGGAACATCAGGTAAAATCATGGTGTCACCATTACCAATTATTGCGGACGAAGATTTATGAAAGCCATTTATCTTAGGTTTTTCTTTTAATGTACCGTTTTCCATATAATTAACGGCCATACAATCTATATTGCCTGGCTTTGGTAATGGTGGCCTGATCCTTAAAGACCCAAATGGTATAGGGATCCCCTCTGCTACTGCTGCTTCAAGCTTTGGTCGGTACTTATCGAAGGCTTCTATTAGGCCAATCATAAGGTTTCCAGAATTAGTATGCGGGATATCATCAACAATATTTGAAACATCAACAAGTCCATCACCCTTTACCACACCGAGCTTAAAATCATCAAAATACGCAAGTTTCATATCACTCTCCTTATAGAAGTAATGTCTCTAGTTTATTCTGTAGTAGCGTTTTCTAATAGGTACTCTACATTAGCATTTCGAGCTATTTCACGGATTAAGTTTCGTAGATTTCGATTGATAGGAATACCATTCTTTTTACGATCTTTCCGGCTAATTTGTTCCGGCTCTCCAGGAACTAAAACAGGTTTTTCTGGATCACGTGGTTTTACCGCTCTAAGTGTCTCTATAACAACTTCAATATCAGCCTCGTAATCCTCTTTGGTTCTAAAGCTCTCAGGGTTGATCGCTTGAAAGTAATGCCCCAAATCGTCCGGTGTATCTGTATTACTATTCTTTACACGTATAGGGGAGAAGGAAGCCCCCGACATTGCTCCACTCAAGATATGCGAAAATATTGCGAGCCCATAACCTTTATGGCCTCCCAATGTTTCTCCAATCCCTCCAACTGGGTTTAAGCCCCCCCAATTTTTATTATCAAAAATGTTTATGGCTTCATTTGGGTCCAAAACGGCTTGTCCATCGCCATCATTAACCCAACCTGCGGGTAATTCCAGTTCTCTAAGTTTTCGTACTTTAACTTTATTTACCGCTGCCACTGTAGTGGCAAAGTCTAATACTAATGGGTCGTATTTCCCGGCGGGTGCGGCAAAAGCAAATGGGTTAGTTCCTAAAACAGGTTGCGTTCCTCGAGTGGGCACCATTGAAATTCCGCGAGTTGATGTCGTTACAATTCCGATCAGACCCTGATGTGCAGCTAATTCAGCATAGTATCCAGCGGCACCAAAATGATGCGAATTTGTAACACATACGATCCCAACATCATGACTTTTTGCTTTTTTTATCGCCATTTCCATTGCCTCGACAGACACAGGGTGGCCTAACCCTCTATCTGCATCAAGCAATGCCGTAGTAGTTCGATCACGAATAACTTTTGTTTGGGCTTTAATATTTAACGCACCACGTCTAAATGTCTCCTCATATTGATGGAGCATATTAATCCCATGGGAATCTACACCGCGTAAGTCTGTTTCCACCATGACATAAGAGGCCACGTGGGCTTGTTTTGAAGGCATGCCCCAAGCGGTTAATATAGATATGACCTGTTTGAGCAGAATCTGGGTGGCGTAACGCGGCGGGTTAAGGAGATCTTCATCACTCATATCAAAGTTTCCGATCGCTCATACTTTCTCCACGCACTCATTTGCAACGCGGAGGTATGACAATGAACTACTACTGGTTTGCCGTCTATGTTGAAAGCCGCTTCGATGTTTTCTGCAACCTCTGTTTCATCTCGTATTGTTATGCCTTCTGCCCCAAACGAACGAGCCCATGCAGCAAAATCAGGGTTAGTTAGCTTAGTTCCCTCCATAAATGGTTTATCAGGGTATCTAACATAAGAATGCATTCCTATTGTTCCATACATTGAATTATCAGCTATTATCATTATCAGGTTAACGTTATATTGAACGGCAGTCGCTATTTCATTACCCATCATTAAAGCACCACCATCGCCTATAAAACAGACAATTTGTGTGCCTGGTCGCCGTAAACCAGCCGCCACTGCCATAGGCATACCAGACCCCATAGCGCCAACAACGGACGATAAAAAAAGTTGTTTCTGTCCAAAACTAATATAACGATGAATGAAACTCCCAAAGTTTCCTGCATCAGAGGTGATTGTTGCGTCCTGCTTAAGATATTTATCGACTTCACACACAACGGCAGCAAAATTTACGCCATCACTGGCTACATCCCATTCCTTGGATAATAGCTCTCTATGTTTACTATTTAGCGATTTGACCCATGTTTCTCGTTTATTTACATTCTTGGGGATATCCATGGAAAGTAGCCCTTTTATGACCTCGTGAGGGCTAGCAGGAATTCCTACTTCTGGATGCCATACCCTGCCAATCTCATCGGCATCAGGCCATATATGGATCATAGGAAATTGTGGTTTTGGTGCTTTAGGGAAGGTATATGATTGGCTGACAGTATCTGTCATACGTTCGCCCAAGACCACCAATAAATCAGTTTCTTTCATTTGATTAATTAACAATGGTGGAACTCTAATGCCCATGTACCCGCCATAATTAGGGTGCCGTGAATCAAAAAGTTGAGGCCTGCGATGTGTGGGACTTATTGGTAATACCCACCGTTCAGATAAGATATTAAGATCTGTTAACACATTTTCATCTACTAATGATTCGGCTAAAAGTGCGCCCCCCACTAATATGATTGGGCGCTCCGACTCAATTATGATCTCAGCTAGTTTTTTGAGGTCTTCTGTTGATGGAGAGGATGATAGTTTAGGCGCTGGACTAATCACCGGACTGTTAGTTTCTTCATCGAATAGATCTTCTGGTATAACAATCGCTACTGGTCCCTGCGTACCGCTTTCGGCGAGGTGGAACGCTCTAGCAATTGCTTCTGATGCCATGCCTGGTTGGTTCATCTCTATAACTGATTTTGTGATGTCTGCTAAAAGTAGAGAGTAGTTCTGTTCCTGAAGCGCAAGTCGTCCGAAATCAGCTCTCTCTACTTGACCAATCAGTATAACCAATGGTGTCGCGTCATGGTACGCAGTATGGAGCGCCACCAATGCATTTGCTAAACCCGGACCACGGCTAACGAGCACAACACCAGCCCTGTTTCTAAGTCTCCCATCTGCGGTAGCCATGAGTGCAGCGCCAGCCTCATGCCGGCATACAATAATACGCATTGTATCTCGCTCAACCAGGGCACTCGTCAACCCTATATAACTCTCCCCTGGCACACAAAAGACTTGATCAATGTTATGCGCTTCGAGACTATCTGCTACAAGTTGAGCTACCGTATCTGTCATAACCATCACCTTTGAATACCATTTAAATGATTTTATTCGTGGAGTTACAATTTACTGAATTTATTGTTTGTCCTATAAAAATTAAGTGTTCTTTGCAAGATCATCTTGGACCTTCGCATTATAATTTTTATCGTACCACCAACTTATATAATCATTGTAAGAAATAGGTGGGAATTGGGGTGGGTTATCTGATGATTGACAAGAGGGCAGGCACTCGATTGTTGTATCTAAATGAGGACCAAAGAAAAAGGGGATGGCGTATCTAACATCTTTTGTAGGCGGCAGTGCTCGATGAGGTGTGGATTTATAGAAGCCGTTTGTCCAACGGTGAAGCATATCGCCACTGTTTACAACAAATGATTGGGGTACATAGGGTACATCAAGCCATTGACCAGTTTTTGTTTGTATTTGTAATCCGGGTATACTTGTCTGCGCTAGGAATGTTAAAAAATTTGAGTCTGTGTGAGGTGCTATTCCGTATTGATTAGAAGCTAGTTCTGAAACTTTTGGATAATGAGAGAGCCGAAATGAAAACTGACTTTCACAAAAAGCCTCTTTGAATGTGTTGGCAGGCATATCCAGAGAGATAGCAAGTGGTGCAAGTAATTTTTGAGCCATTTCATCGATAGCTTTTGTATATTTTAATACATTATCTTTAAATCCCGGCAACCCTTTTGGCCACTCATTAGGGCCTGCAAACCGACGGCCCTGCTGCACTAGAGGGTCATCTGAACTTCTTTCTCTTTTTATAAAAAACGCTTCATTGAGATCGGGTTTCGCACCGTCTTCACTCGCTCTGGAGGTGGTGATCTTATAACGGTTCATTGCCATATAACCGTTGTTATGTTCATTCATTAATACCGCTTGTTTTGCACTCATTGGTTGGTCGTGGAACCTTTTAGCTTCTGAAAAAGTTTGGCTGATCAGTTTTTGAGAAATCCCATGGTTTGTAATGATAAAGAAACCACTCTGACGAAGAGCATCTCGTAACTCTTTTGCTATTCGTATTTGCCCAGAGAGATCTGGCTCTTTTAAAGAGCATAGGTCTATTATTGGTATATTGGTCATTTCGAAGCTTTTTATATAAATTTGGCTATAGAGTTTATAAATAACATATATTGTCTATATTAATTTTTTCCTAATAGCGATCGGTATACCGTTTTCTCAAAATTGATGTACAATGGGAATGCCTTTTCATCGATAAATGGTAAGATTTGAGTTCCAAATACTCCCACAATTTTGTTGCTTGGGTCTATCCAGAAATAGCAATTAGATAACCCAGCCCATCCTAGGCTTCCGGCTGCCCGGCCCGTTTCAGTAACCTCGTCATTTCTCATGAACGAAAGTCCCCACGATTTTTTAGTGCGGGGAAAAAAGTCAACATCCGCCGATATGGACTGATTAGTTGAATTCATCTTCATATCAATATTTGTCTCAGTGTGGTTTTTAAACATTGTTTGTATCGTATCAGGCAGCAAAATTTGTTGATTATTAGAATTTCCGTTATTCAATAACATTCTTAGGAAAAGGATATAGTCATTCAAGGTGGAGTATAGTCCGCCGCCACCTGATTCTAATTCGGGGTTCTGTTTCATTTGGAATTTAGGATCAGGTCCTAGGATGCCATTTTCTCTTTTATACATCGTAGCGAGTTTAGGTTGCATGGCTTTATTAATTAGAAAGCCTGTTGACTTCATTCCCAATGGTTTAAAAATATTGGTTTTAAGATAGGATCCAAGTTTTTGTTTTGTTATTTCTTCTATCATCAGACCTACCCAATCAATGGCGATACTGTATGCCCAACTAGTTCCCGGGTCGAACATCAAGGGCGTTAATAATGCTTCAGGGGAACCGGAAGATCGGGATGGCATATTTGTCGATTTTATAAAATCTTTGATTGGTTTATGCCAAACGTCATAACCAAATCCAGCAGTGTGGGTTAACAAATGCCTTAATGTTATATCAGATTTAGGGGGACGGAGTTTAGGCATGCCATTTTCATTAAAACCCTCTAAAACTTTGATGGATTTGAGCCGAGGTAAAATATGACTTGCAGGTTTATCAAGCGTTAGGTGGCCACGTTCTACAAGTTGCATAGCTGCTGTGGCTGTAATAGCTTTTGTCATTGAAGCGATCCAGATTACAGTATCAGCATTCATTCCTTGGCATTTATTGGGGCCACTTATTCCGAACCCTGTCTTGTAAATGGTTTCTTTATCACAAGAAACCATAGCTGCAACGCCGTGAACGTCGCCTTTTTCAACAGCGCTTTTAAGTAACTTATCTAAAAGTGATTTATTCATATAAGGTTCTGCATTTTCTATTGGCCCTAAAAATATTTGGATTATATTTAAATTATTACATATAACCATGCAATCCATGGTCATTTAAAGAATTGTGAGACGGGTATAGTGCCTAGTATCTCTTCTCATGCTATAAAGTAATTCAAGAACCAATTTTGTGAATTAAAGGGGGGCCGTGATGGACATTGGGGTTTTTATTTTCGATACAGATTATAGTATAAATATAAGTGAATTAGCGGAAGAACTCGAGCAACGCGGTTATGAGTCGCTTTTTGTCCCCGAGCACACACATATCCCGACAAGTAGACGTTCGCCATTTCCAGGTGGAGGTGATTTGCCTAAACAATATTCCCATACTTTAGATCCATTTGTATCGTTAGGTTTTGCTGCCGCTGCTACAAAAAGTCTTAAAATTGGAACCGGGATTTGCCTGCTACCACAACGTGATCCAATTGTTACAGCCAAATCTATAGCTAGTCTGGATTTAATGTCTAATGGTCGTTTTGTTTTAGGCTTAGGTGGTGGCTGGAACGTAGATGAGATGGAAAACCACGGGGTTACATACAAGACCAGGTTTTCTATGATGAAAGAACACGTTTTGGCGATGAAATCACTTTGGGTTGATGAGGAAGCAGAGTTCCACGGTGATTACGTTAATTTTGATAAAAGCTGGGCATACCCTAAGCCTGTTCAAAAACCCTATCCACCAATATTGATGGGCGGTGAAACCGATTATACACTGAAGCGAGTTGTGGACTATTGTGATGGATGGTTCCCAAGGGGCAGAGGAGGGTTTGACGCGGGTGAGAGTATGCAAAGACTTAAAAACATGGCTGATAAGAGTAATAGAGATATGAGCACGTTATCGGTAAGTGTTTTTGGTGCTCCTCCAGATGAGGGAACAATGACCTCATATAAAAAAGCGGGAATAAATCGTGCCCTGTTCGCTTTGCCATCAGAAAATAGGGATCAAATTCTAAAATTACTGGATAGTTATCAATATTTACTCAACTAAAACTTTATATACAGATGTATATACTATCAGTAAGGCATTTAGGTTTTTCCAACATTTTCTCAGATAATAATATACCGCTATCGGGAAAGATTGGTTACAGTAAGAGTTTATTTGGTTAACCGTGGGTTAATATATGCGTAGATATAGAAATACGAAAATAGTTGCAACACTCGGTCCTGCTTCTACGACAAAAAAGCAGATCCGTGCCTTGATCAAAGCTGGTGTCGATGTTTTTCGTTTGAATTTTAGCCATGGCAGCCACGAGGACCACCAATCACGTTTTGAGACCATTAGACAGTTAGAGGAAGAATTAGATAGGCCTATAGCTATAATGGCTGACTTGCAGGGGCCAAAACTACGGGTGGGTGTTTTTAAAAGTGACGAGGTTGAACTTGCTGCAGGGGCTTCATTTGTTTTAGATCTGGAAGATGCACTAGGTTCGAATAATCGAGTGCAACTCCCACATCAAGAAATTTTTGATGCTGCGGTGGTTGGAATGGAGCTTTTATTAGATGATGGAAAAATTAGGTTACGCGTACAAAATGCTGCCAAAAATTCAATAGAGACAAAAGTTATTACAGGTGGAACCTTATCAAATCGTAAAGGCGTCAACGTTCCGGGCGTAGCATTAGGCCTTTCTGCACTGAGTGAGAAGGATAAAATAGACTTAAATTTTGCTCTTCAGCTTGGATTCGATTGGATTGCTCTATCTTTTGTTCAACGACCGGCAGATGTGGCTGAAGCAAGAGAATTAATCAAGGGTCGCGCCTCGGTCCTCATAAAATTGGAGAAACCTGCGGCAATTGAACATTTGGATGAGTTAGTTAAGCTGTCAGATGCAGTAATGGTGGCTCGTGGAGATCTCGGTGTGGAACTCCCCCCAGAAAAAGTCCCGGGTATACAAAAGAAAATAGTCAAATTATGCAGACATTGGGGAAAACCAGTTGTTGTTGCTACACAAATGTTGGACTCAATGGTGCATGCCCCCGCTCCAACGCGCGCCGAGGCTTCTGATGTAGCCACCGCCGTTTATGACTCCGCGGATGCTGTTATGCTCTCAGCAGAGACGGCCGCTGGTGAATTTCCTCTCAAGTCAGTTGATATGATGAACCGAATTATTTTAGAGGTGGAAGGTGATGAGGCTCATCAGATACTAACTGATGAGAAGCATGAGTTGCCAGAGCCAACAGTATCAGATGCAATCACCTTAGCGGCACGTCAAGTTGCTCAGACTGTGAGTGCTTCGTGTATTATCACCTATACCACTTCTGGTTCGACTACTCTGCGAGCTGCTAGGGAACGACCTTCTGTTCCGATATTATGCGTGACATCTAGTATTGCAACAGCCAGAAGATTAGCTATGGCTTGGGGTGTCCATTCAGTGCATATAGCTGAAGAGGAGCGGTTCTCAGCTGTTGTGAGGCGAGCATTAGATGTCTCAAAATCTCAGGGGTTTGCGGAGTCTGGTGACCAGATAGTTATCACAGCTGGAGTTCCTATGGGGAAGCCGGGGTCGACCAATGTGTTAAGGATAGAGAGAGTTCCCTGATACGGAGTTGGGCTGCATTGTCTAGTTACATCGATCAAAAATATTAGTGAGTAATATAAAGTCTAAAGAGCAAGCATCTATAAATACACAGGTACGTCTCTATATGTCTGGTCCCAGCAAAATAATTAAATTAAATAATGACGATCTCAAAGATCTCGCAGGCCAAGTGGAAAAAAACGTACCTGACCAATCAGATGTTCCTATTAAAAATTTTCAAATGCGCATAGCAAAAGATGGTGTCTGGTATTATCAAGGAACATCGATAAAACGACCAGCCCTGGTAAAGTTGTTCGCTAGCGTACTCCAAAAAGAGAGTGATGGAACCTACTGGTTGGTTACACCAGTAGAAAAAGGTATGATTGAGGTCGAAGATGCGCCGTTTTTGGCAGTTGGTGTAGAATATGCTATGTCAAAAGGAGTTAAGTCTAAGGATGCTAATTTTGTGTTCAGAACTAATTTAGACGACTTAGTTGTATGTGGCCCTGACAACCCACTGAGGGTCAGTATCGATCCTCAGACAGAGGAACCCAATCCATATGTTCTTGTCAGAAAAGGGCTAGAGGCAAGAATTACACGATCGGTATTCTATGAGTTAGTTGATATAGCTGACGAAACTATTATAGACGAAAAAAGGGTGTTGGGAATATGGAGCAAGGGAACATTCTTCCAGCTGGGTCAAATAGATTCGGATTAGAAACTTTAGACGACTTTAGAGAATTATTTTGTAATGCTTATGAAAAATCAATACGGCAAAAGTTAGTTATGGAGAGTAGTGAGCTAAAAAATAATGGAGACCATAGCCTTAACCCTGGAATGAGTTTACCGGCTAGGCAACATCCCGCTTCAGTTTTAATCCCCGTCATCGGACGACCTGGACATCCAACTGTTTTGCTAACAAGGCGTTCTGATGCTCTTTCTCATCATGCAGGTCAGGTTAGTTTTCCTGGGGGACGAGTGGAAGACAGCGATATAGATATTGTTGATACTGCGTTAAGGGAGACGGAAGAAGAAATAGGGTTGAAACGGCGCCATATTGAAGTGATAGGTCAGCTAGATGATTACGTAACTCGAACGGGGTTCGCAGTGACACCGATTGTTGGCCTTGTAACTCCTCCTTTTGACTTGGTGGTTAACTCAGTAGAGGTAGCGGATGTTTTTGAAGTTCCAATATCTTTTGTCCTAGATCGTAAAAATCATGACCGACAAAGTAAAGAATGGCAAAATAAAACTAGGCATTTTTATGTAATGCCGCACCCGGATTTTTATATTTGGGGTGCCACAGCGGGAATGCTGGTAGATTTTGCTAATATGTTGCTGGCTGCCGTGGACCCTAAGTGAATACGAAATTAAATATCGATTGGCTTGATAAGAGTGAGGTTAAGTCTTTAATGGCCATTATTGATAATGGCGAGAATCAATCCCGTTTTGTTGGAGGGTGTGTTCGAGATTCTTTGCTAGGCCGTCCTGTTTCAGACATCGATATAGCAACCCAACATGCTCCAGAAAAGGTCATGCAACTTCTTTCAACGGCAAATATCACCGTACGTCCTACAGGAATAAAGCATGGAACAGTTTCAGCATTTTTTGATGATCAGATTTTTGAAATCACTAGCTTAAGACGAGATATGAAAACTGATGGCCGCTATGCGGAAATATGTCTTACTGATAGCTGGGCCGAGGATGCGGCGCGACGTGACTTTACTATGAACGCATTATTTATGGATAAGCGAGGCAATATTTTTGATCCGATCGGAGGTTATAAAGACTTAGAGAGGGGACGGATCCGTTTTGTTGGAAATGCATCGCGCCGAATTAAAGAGGACTTTTTGCGAATTTTGAGGTTTTTTAGGTTTAACGCATATTTTGGGAGGCAGCAGATTGATTGTGACGGATTAATGGCATGTAAACAATTTGCTGGAGAACTTTGGAGGCTGTCTGGTGAGCGTGTAAGAAGTGAAATATTTAAGATAATTCTCTCAGATAATGCCTTCTCAGTTTTGAAGACAATGTCAGATAGTGGGGTCTTGGGTAAAATTTTTGTAGGAGAAGGAAGGTTATTAGAGTTCAATCGACTTACAGAGTTGGAGGGAGTAAAGCGTGACCCAATTAGAAGGCTGGCAACTTTACTTACTGCCCCTGCAGGGAAAGTAATTGATAGGTTAAAGCTTTCCAATCAAATGGCGGATAAGTTAGTTTATTTATCTGAAACGGAAATAGAAATTCTGGAGGAACCACAAAAAGTTAAGGCACTTTTTTATGGAATGAGAAAGATGGATGTTTTAGGGCTGCTGATTGTCAAAACTGCTTTGAATCCAAAGTATAATAAGATGCTTGAAGTGGCGAATGAGATAGGACAGACTTGGGAGGTTCCAAAATTTCCATTGAAAGGATCAGATATTCTAGAATTAGGATATAAACCCGGAATTGAGGTAGGCGATATCTTAAAGGAAGCCGAGAAGTGGTGGATCCTTGGTGAATTTCAGCACGATAAGGAAGATTGCCTTGATTGGATCCAAGGTTGCAATTTAGAAAAAAAGGCAGGGTCTTATGAAAAAAATTAAAATAGCAGCTCAGGCGCTTATTAATGCTCGTGAAAGTAACCTACCGTTATTGCATTTTCCAGAAAATTCAGCTCCCACGAGTGTCGGGGAGGCATTTGATATACAAGATGAAATAATCATATCTAAAAATGCAGAAATTGTAGCTTGGAAAGTAGGGCCTGGATCAAAAGAGTTTCCGCCAACATGCGCCCCTATAACCAGAGAATATTTGTTTGTGTCTCCGACAGAGTTGCCAAAATCACTGACATTAAAGGCTGTGGAATGTGAAGTGGCTTTTCGTTTGGGAGCAGATCTTCCGACAAATAAAGGGCCTTACAATTCCTCGCAGGCAAAGGCTGCAGTTGAGACAGTCATGGTTGCAATAGAGGCGGTTGAAACTCGTTATAAAGAGTGGCCTGTCAAAGACCCTATCTGGGCGCTTGCTGATAGTCAGTCGAATGAGGCTTTGATAATTGGTAAAGAGATAGCGTTAGAAGCACTTGTCTCCTTTCCCGACTTAAAGGCAACATTATCTCTTGGAAATGTTAAAAAGGACGCTGATAAAGGTTTCCCGGGAGGAGACCCCTTTTCACTCATCGCATGGCTGGCCGACCATTTAGGTGAGAGGACTAGCATGATTGCAGAAAGAGGTTTGAAAAAAGGGGATATTATAACGACAGGATCCTGGAACGGTGTCGATTTTGCGAATACAGATGAAGAGATAATTGCAGTATTTGAGGGTTTAGGTGAGGCTCAATTAAAATATATTTAATCCATATGGACTACTCTAATCCTCTACGTTGAGTTATATGATATTAGAAATAATAGCTTTCGACTTATTTTCCAGAATAAATGGGTGGTATAAAAATTACAACTTAGGCGCTGGCCAAGCAACTTGAGGGGGCAAACTCATCAAGATAGCTTCAACGTTACCGCCTGTCTTCAATCCAAATAACGTTCCGCGATCGTGAAGTAGATTGAACTCAACATATCGTCCTCTTTTAACAAGCTGGAGTTCTCTCTCCTCGTCTGTCCAACTATTATTCATATGGCGTCGTACAATTTGTGGAAAAACTTTTTTGAAGGTTAATCCTATATCCTTTGTAAACTGAAAATCAGAATCAAAACTATCACCTAGTTGATCATAAAATATACCACCGATGCCTCTAGCTTCATCACGGTGGGCGAGATAGAAGTACTCATCACACCATTTCTTAAATCTCGGGTAGTATGCTGGGTCGTGTTGATTACACGCTACCTCAAGTGCTGTATGAAAAACGTTGGTGTCCCCTTCATTAGGGATCATAGGAGTTAAGTCAGTTCCTCCCCCAAACCAAGATTTAGTAGTGGTGACATGTCGCGTATTCATATGTACCGCAGGAACATGAGGGGACCACATGTGTGCAACTATAGAAATCCCTGATGCCCAAAACCTTGGATCGTCTTCAGCTCCAGCGATCTCTTTGCTAAATTCTTTCGAAAATATACCCATAACTGTTGATACATTTACTCCCACTTTTTCAAATAAACGACCCTCCATTATCGACATTACTCCACCCCCTCCACCATCTCTACGCCAACCCTTCTTGTTGAACTTTCCTGGAGGCATAGACTTTTTGGGGCCCTCATAATCCTCTTCTAACTTCTCAAATGTTGCACATATTTGATCTCTAAGAGAGGTAAACCAGTCAGTAGCCTCTTCTTTCTGTTGATCGGTAGAAATGTACATTACTTACTCCAAAATCGTTTCAGTGATGGCATTTAATACCATAATCATGGGAGTTAACCGTAGATTTTTTCATAACTAAGAATAAAAAGTTAATGCTTCATGGGAGGCGATTTATAATTACTTCAGGTTTGTTTGAAAAGCGATGCTTCTTAGGTATTTTGTTGAGTTGTAGAGTGTATAAGAATAGTGATTAAAAATTAAAAAGTACACAAACGCTATGATAGATAATATATTGCAGTTTGTTTAAATAATTAGAACGAACGAAATGAAGTTTCTATTTTGTCTTTTTGATGGTCTTCGCCGCGATTTTGTGCGAGCGGACACAATGCCTAATCTTAATAGTTTTCAAAATGACTGGGTAGACTATCCAAATAGTTCTTCAACCTTCCCATCAGAAACGCGTGTGCAAGTTGCAAGTTTTGTAACAGGAGCCTATTGCGGTGGTTCGATACCACATAGCCTTGGCCAGCCAGAGTTTGGCCATGGCATTATGGCAAACAGTTTCTATGATCCTCTTTTAGGTTTTGATGGCCCGTTAGATACTTCTGATATCGTTAAGATGGAACAGGCGAAAGCTATTTATGGTAAACTACAAAAATCTCCCTCTCTAGCAGAAATATTATGGGAGGTGGAGAAAAATTATTCAGTTATTACAACAGGTAAAATAGGAAATGCCCGATTATTGAATTTAAATGCTGATAAATTAGATCAGAAATTATTTTCTATTTGGGGTGCTGGTATTTCAAGTTCAACTGCTGATTATGATGGAATCATAAAAAAATTTGGACCGGTCCCTAAGCAAAGGTTTCCAAATAATGCCGTTAGTCAGTATGCAACAACGGTTCTATTAGAACACTTTTTGTTAGATGGATCTGCAGATGTTCAAGTGATTTGGTACAATGAACCCGATCTATCCTTTCATTATGAGGGAATTGGATCCCCTTCCAGTTTGTCTAGTCTCAAATGTTTAGATCAATGTTTTGAAAAAATTTTAAAATGGTGGGAAACAAGTGGACGATTGGAAGGATGGCATATTATTACATGTTCAGATCACGCTCAAATTTCTAAAATAAAGCAAGTTAATGTTATGGATGAATTAAAAATTGCTGGATTCAAAGCTGGTTTGGCAATCAATGATGATATTAATGTTGCAGTAAAGGCAAGTTATAGCGGTCAAATTACGGTGCGAGAACGCGACCCAGAGTTGATTTTAAAGGTAATCAGATTTCTCCATGACCAGTATTGGTGCGGGCTTACCTTTACTCGTGATGGAGGTAATGGAACGATCTCTATGGCTGAAATAAACGCACTGAATGATAGGTCCCCTGATATAAATTATATTTTACGGAGCACCGAAGGGGTAAACCGCTATGGTTATCCTGGACTCTGTTTTGCTGATAATCCAGATATTCCTGATGGGGGTGGAATTCATGGGGGGCTTAACAACATAGAAATAAATAATTTTATGGCGGTAGGCGGAGATCAGATTAATCGAAATAAAACATTTAATGTGCCAACTGGAATTGTTGATATAATGCCAACAATTTTACATGGATTAGGAGTTAAAATACCAGCAACCTCGATGGGACGGCCATTAAAAGAAGCTTTTCTAGGGGGTGGGGTTGAGCCAACTTGGTATGAGAAAAAATTGAGAGAAAGCTCCACTAACTATATTCAGGAGATGCTGGTTTCTCACGTGACCGGTGTTGAATTTCCCTATTTGCGAGGAGGCAGCAGAATCGTTTGAGTTTTTGTTGTTTATTATACCGGCATTTGTTCTATTCTTAGTCATTTAAGTTTTTCGCAGGGTAAAATGGCTGTATAAAATCAGAGGCTTTTTTTGCGCTCTCTGTGTAAACCTTTTGTCGGATCTGATTGAGAAAGTTAGCAAAGTATTTTAGGTCATCATCAAGCATTTCTTGACTTCGGCTCTCCATTTCTCTCCAGGTATTATGGATCTCTTTTACAGCTTTTGGTGAAATGGAAAGCGACTTTAGCTTTTCTTTGGTCATATCCATCCATTTCATTGTATTATCGCGGGTTTCTTTAGCTTCAGATATCTTTTCTTTTAATTTATCAAAAATTATAATAGCTATTTCTTTTGATGAGCCTTCACAAGTTGGTTTTAGTATTTTCAACTCGTTAAAGTCTTGATCTGTTAAATTGAATAAAAATTTGTCGAAATACTTAAACTTTAGATTACGAACAGACATTGAGCCTTCCAATCGCGACAATCGTTCGATTGTAGGCCCTCCTTCGGCGATCTTATTACATTTTTCTGTTTCGGTATTTTGTTCTGTCTTGTTCTGTTCGGAAGGGCCGTTTGTTTTATTTTGCCCGTGGCTTGCTGTACTAAAAAGCAACAAAAGTGCTACCATAATATAAATAGTTTTATTCATAGCCTTTACCAATACCCCAAGCGTGTAACACTTTCATATCTGTTAGGTAGGGTAATGCGATGGTTGAACTAAATAAAGAGCTTATGTGCCAAAGAGAAAGATTTAAAAAAATGCCTCTTACTTCTAATCCGGCTGAAACATGGACAATATCTAAACCAAAGGTAAGTGGTTCAAAAGGAGTGGTCGTTGCTCAAGAAATAGAAGCAGCATCAGTAGGAGCTGGGATAATAGAGATTGGGGGCAATGCGATTGACGGGGCAATTGCCACTGCATTTGCACTTTCGGTAACGGAACCATGGATGAGTGGATTTGGCGGTGGTGGGTTTATGATTCTTTATCTGGCTGCTGAAAAAAAGGTTCGTGTAATTGATTTTGGGATGATTTCACCCAGGTTGATTGATCCAACTGATTATCCGTTAAGTGGAAAAGTGGGGGCCGATTTATTTGGATGGCCGGCGGTTATTGGGGACGTAAATCTTCATGGCGCTAAGTCAATAGCAGTCCCTGGATCTATTGCGGGTTATGGCCTTGCAGTTGAAAATTTCTGTAGTAAGAGTTGGGGTGAATTAATCTCTCCTGCTGTAAAATTGGCAGATAGAGGGCATCGAAAAACTTGGTGGACGACTTTAAATGTTGCTGCAGAAGCGGCAGTTTTAGGTCGTTATTCTCAATCAAAAATGGATTGGTTGCCAGGAGGCCTCGTGCCTTCAGTCTCCGCTAATAATGAGGATACATATTTGAACCTCGCTAAGTTTGCAAAAACTATAAAATTATTGAAGGAAAATGGCCCTAAGTACTTCTATGAAGGCGAGTTTGCTCGAAATTTAGTTGCAGATGTGCAAGAAGCAGGAGGTAAATTATCAGAGACAGATTTGAAAGATTATTCGGCTCAAATCATCGATCCTCTGAGCGTGCAAAGAGGTGATTTAATTTATAATCTTTTACCAGGTATGTCTGCTGGCCCAACATTCTTAGACGCTCTAAAAAATATACCAGAATTCCCATCGACCCACCCCTCTACATTTAGCCACACAATTATCGCTGACTCTCTAATGAAGGCGTATAAGAAAAGATTAGAAGTGATGGGGCATGCAGGCGATATCGGAGATCGAAGTTGTACAACTAACATAAGCACTGTCGACAAAGCTGGAAATATGGCGGTTATAACTTCAACACTCTTATCAAGGTTCGGTTCCCGTTTTGTTGCTCCTACTAGTGGTATTCTCATGAATAATGGTATCAATTGGTTTGATCCTAGACCTGCAAGGCCAAACTCTATTCATGGTGGAAAGAAGCCTCTATCCAATATGTGTCCAATGATTGCAACGTGTGAAGGCCGTCCTATTTTTGGTATAGGTGCATCAGGAGGTAGAAAAATTCTACCTGCTGTATTCCAAATCGCTTCTTTTATCAACGATTTTGATATGGATCTGGACGTGGCACTTAGTCATCCGAGGTTTGATGTAAGTGGAATCAACGAAATTACTTATGACCCGCGCCTTGATCAAGAAACTCAGCGATCTCTCGAGAGTATGTCGGTTGCGGATCCATGGATGCCGGCTACTTTCCCATCGATGTACGCCGTACCGTCAGGCGTCCAAATACTGGCCGACGGCACCTTAGTTGGCGCTGCGCATGGTCTATCTCCCTTAACTGGAGCTGTGGGAGTGTGACTGAGCAGATCAGTTAACAGCTTTCTGATATTTGACCTGCTATTATATGTGTGTAGATTAATTTATAGCATTTCAGAAATCCGTACAGCGACCTTTATGTTCCCAATCACCAAAACGTGTCGGTTCGGGACCGTCATAACCACCCCACTCTTTATCTATATTTGCCTTATTCGCTCTTGGGTTTAGGTCAGCGGCTTTAACCACGTCAGCCCTGGGATGAACTTTGCTGGTCTCTGAGATAACTTTTTCGGTGAATATTCTTGTAGATAATGTCATATAGTTACAGGTAGTAGTTTAATAAAAAAATTCAATCTTAAACTTAGATTCATCAACATCAAAGATGAAATTAAATAGTATATGGTTCTTAAATGGTAGAAAAATTCGAAGTTTCAGCCTCCCGCAGTGTCGCCTTTGATCTTCTTAGGTCGGTCACGGCAAAAAATAAGTCTTTCGATGATGCGATGGTTTTACATGACGGCTTTAGACGGTTGCCGGTTCGCGATAGAGCGTTTGTACGGAAAATTGTGACTACTGCATTACGTAGGTTAGGTCAAATAGATGCATTGATATCTAACTGTTTAAAACGGGCCTTACCTAAAAAGGCTATCGTTGTGCATGATATTTTGAGAATTGCTGTAACCGAAATCATATTTTTAAAATTCCCACCTCATGCGGCAGTGGATAGTGCTGTTACCCTCGTAGGGTCCCGAAATTTTCCAAAGTTAATGGGACTGACAAATGCTGTCTTAAGAAGATTAGCGACAGAAGGACACGAGTTATTAAATAGTTTCCCTGAGACTCTTAATGTACCCAACTGGATGTTAGAAAGTTGGAAAACGGCATACGGGGAGCAGTATACGCAAGAGATTATAGTAGCACTTTTGAAAGAACCGCCTTTAGATATAACTGTAAAGAATAATAAAGAAAGTTGGGCTGACAAATTAGATGCGGAGACCTTATTGTTAGGATCTCTTAGAAAAAGGTTTGATGGCCGTATAGAGGAGATGCCTGGGTTCTCTGAAGGAGAATGGTGGGTGCAAGATGCAGCCGCCTCTATACCAGTTTCCTTACTAGGAGATGTTTCTGGCATGCAAGTCTTGGATGTTTGTGCAGCCCCCGGTGGTAAGACGGCTCAACTTGCCGCAGCAGGAGCAATTGTAACGGCTATTGATAGATCAGGTGGCAGATTAAAACGACTTGAGAAAAATTTAATAAGACTAGGATTGCAAGCAAATATAGTTACAGCTGATGCTACAGAATGGATTTGTAATAAAAAATTTGACGCAGTGCTTTTAGACCCACCTTGTTCGGCAACTGGAACCATTCGACGACACCCTGATATATTATATTCCAAAACTACCAACGATCTCGCAAAACTAGTGCGCTTACAAGAAAACCTTCTGGTGCAGAGTTCCCAGTTAGTTAAGCCTGGTGGAAAGCTCATCTTCTGTACATGTTCGCTTCAGATTGAAGAAGGTGAGTCACAAATTGAGAGGTTTTTGAGCGTTTCTAAATCATTTAAGCGTGAAACTATTAAAAACAATGAAGTCGGAGGCCACAGTCTGTTTATTAATGAACAGGGAGATTTAAGAACCTTGCCGTTTTATTTGAAAGAATTAGGTGGTATTGACGGATTTTTTGCATCTCGTTTGATACGGGACTGATTTTTCCAAATAGATTATAGTCCCCTTGCGAATTTTTTCACAACCTGATACCTGATAGTCGTATGAACCAATCTATACGCATTGCTCCCTCTATACTGGCTGCCGATTTTTCTAAATTAGGAGAAGAAGTTGCGGCAGTTGCAGAAATGGGGGCTGATTTAATTCATTTAGACGTAATGGATGGACACTTTGTTCCGAATATTTCTTTTGGTCCGGATATTATTGCCTCCATTCGTAAATATACTGATCTACCCTTTGATGTTCATTTGATGATTGAACCGGTTGATAATTATATCGAGGCGTTCGTGGCCGCCGGATCTGATATCATAACAGTACATGCTGAGGCAGGACCTCATATCCATAGCACCTTGCAAAAAATTCGTGCACTAGGAATAAAGGCTGGTGTTGCGTTGAATCCCGGTACCCCGATGGAGGCACTTGATAATCTTTGGGATTTAGTTGATTTAGTTCTCGTGATGACAGTCAATCCTGGTTTTGGTGGGCAAAGTTTTATTGAAAGTCAATTATGTAAAGTGTCCGCTTTGAGGAGAAAAATTAGTCAACTTGGACATTCAGTGAGTTTATCTGTTGATGGTGGAATAAATAGAGAAACTGCCAATAAGTCGGTTCAGGCGGGTGCTGATATATTGGTAGCTGGTTCCGCTGTTTTTCAGTTGAAAGGTGTGACTTATTCTGAAGCTATCGAGCAACTTAGGAACCCATAACTGTGAGGATATTTAAAGTATTGTATCCTTTAAGAGAATTTTTTTTTCTCCCATCGTTTTATAAATGGCGACTGCGCCGGTTTGGTTTTCGAGAAATTGCCTTTTCCATTACCGATTTATGGCCAGGTGAGGCAGAAGTAGGTCGCGACATAATCGATGGGAAACTAGTAGGTGTTTTTGTGTCCTCACCAGAAGAAATTTGGAAAATTGTCCCAGATGATCCTCTGAGTATGGAATCGCTTCATGGGTTTTCATGGCTACGCCATTTGCGTGCACAAGGAGGTGATTCCGCTAGAATAACTGCTCGGACGATGGTTGGGGGTTGGTTGGATGATTATGAGAATTGGCATCCGTTATATTGGCGAGGCGACGTTTTAGGCGAACGTATTTCCGCCTGGGTCGGTATGCATTATTTTTTTTGTGAGTCAGCTGATGATGAATTTCGCAGCAGAGTTTTAACTAGTATTAATCGGCAATTAGAACATGCCATTTCCAATTTCAGATATGTTAAGCAAGGTGTAAAGCGTATAAGAGCATTAAAAGGTATTATAACCGCAATTGTTGCTCTTGATTCTGATACTACTCGACTTGAAACTTTGGAGGATTGGGTTCTTAAAGAACTGGTTGTTCAGGTGGCTGCTGATGGCGGACATATATCGAGGTCTCCTGCCATACAAATAGAGTTTATTATGGCATTGATAGATATAAGAAATTGCCTGCGAGTTTGCAGTTGGAAGGTGCCTGAAGAATTAATACAAACAATCTTTAAGATGACGTCGGTGTTGAGGTTATGGCGACATGGAGATGGTAAACTTGCTTTATTCCATGGTACTAAGGAGGGTGGGGTTTCATTACTTGAAAGTGTAATAGCATTATCAGAGTCGGGGCGAAAAACTGTTACCGAAGCTCCGAATACTGGGTTCCAGAGACTTGTCTCTGGGAGATCTACGTTAATCGTTGATACTGGCGGCAGTAAAGGTTCTTCGGGAACTTCTCACTCCAGCCCACTCTCATTTGAATTTAGTATTGGAAAACAAAGACTGATTGTAAATTGTGGCACAAGTCCTGGAGATATATTATTAAAGGATCCTCTGAGATCATCACCAGCACATTCTATGCTCACCATCGATAATCTAAATGCTTTTGATGTAGGGCCATCGAGTCCAAAACCAAAACAATATTGCACAGTCTCATTCCAAAGAGAGGTAAATGATGGTGCTATTTTATTAGATACTGAACATGATGGTTATCTTTCAGGTTTAGGAATTATTCATCAAAGAAAATTTTATCTTGCGCCATTGGGCGATGATATCCGAGGCGAAGACCGACTTATTTACACAGGAGAACCTGGTGAAATTGCATCAAAAGCAATAATTAGGTTTCATCTTCATCCGAGAGTGCGCGTCTCACTTATCCAAAATGGTCTCGCCGCGTTGCTGCGTCCTCAGACAGGTGGAGGTTGGCGGTTTAGAACAGATGGAGATCTAAACTTAGAAGAGAGTATTTATTATGGTTCAGCCTCTCGGCAAAAATCAGAGCAAATTGTTGTAAAAAAATGTTTGAAAATGATTCGAGACCAAGGAACTATAGTTATAAAGTGGGCTCTTCGTCGCGAGGAATAGTATTTAAAATTTGATATAACGTCTATTTTTGTCAAGAAAATAATTTAAGGAGAGTTCTTAATGGAAGTAGAATGGGCTCGTCTCAAAGCGTATGAGACTAGACAGTTAGCTGAACAAGATACTATAGTAATATTGCCTATTGCTGCAATAGAACAGCACGGCCCTCACCTTCCAGTAATGGTTGATAGTCGTTTAGTTGCAGAGGTAGCTCGTTTGTCGGCAATTGAAAGCAACGAGGCCGGTCAGTCGGCGGTAGTATTACCTACTATCTGGCATGGGTTATCTGAACACCATATGGAATTTGGTGGAACAGTTACGCTAGACATGCAAACATTCCATTTAGTTATCCGAGGCGTGATTGAGAGTGTTGCCCGTCACGGGTTTTCAAAATTTATGATTTTAAATGGGCATGGTGGTAATATAACAGCTAGCGAGATAATAGCGCAGGATATTACATTGGAGTTAGGCATTCCTGTTGTTGCGGTAACATATTGGTTGGAAGCGGCGGAACGCTTTTCCAAAATTCTCATAAATCAGAGTAGTGTGTTGCATGCGTGCGAGGCAGAGACATCAATGATGTTGGTTTTAGAGCCTGACTTAGTGGATTGTACAGATCTTGAAAATTGTCGGGGCCCGCTTGACCTTAACTTTTTAAAAACTGGATTTAGCGCTTATCGGTGGCGTTCATTAAGCCATGTAACAGATAATGGGGTAATAGGAGATCCAACCTCAGCTTCTAGGGAGAAAGGTTTGCAATTATTTGAGGCTGCCGCAGCGTCGTTGAGTGAGCTGATAATCAGTCCAGAAACGTTTGAAGCCCAAAATAATCTCAGAGTAGAAAAATTACCAAAAAACTATAAATAACATCAAAATATAAAGCTGTTAAAAATAATGATGGATGAAGCTGTACGACTAATTTTTGTTGCCACTATAACATTTGGTTTAGCGGTTGTGCTAACTGCTATTCTTATATGGCAACTAAACAAAAATAATGTCATGGATATTCCAAATGAAAGAAGTAGCCATGTAACCCCAAGGCCAAGAGGTGGAGGGGTAGGTATTATTGTGGCTATCCTCGTTGGTTGGTTGCTTGACCGTATTTTAACGGACACTTTAAATGGCAACGAGATTATTATTCTGGCCGCTTCAGTTGGGCTTGCATTTATCTGCTTCATAGATGACTTGCGTGGCATATCTGCTTTTTTGAAATTAATTTTCCAAATCATTTGTATTTTGCCTGGGCTTATATTTCTCTTTGAAACAGGGGGACTATTCCGAGAGTGGATGGGTCCAGAGTTTGATATTGTTGTAACTGGTTTTATTTGGTTGTGGTTTATAAACTTATTTAACTTTATGGATGGAATAGATGGGATCACCGGGTCTCAGGTTATGATTTTAGGATTTGGAATAGCGGTCTTTGCTGCAACAGGAATAATAACAACTCAAGTTCTTGGACCTTCTGTAGTGTTCCTTGCCGCCGCCATGGGTTTCCTTGTTTGGAATTGGAGCCCAGCCAAAGTGTTTTTGGGTGATGTTGGAAGTATACCGCTCGGTTACTTGATCGGATGGTGCCTAATTTCTATTCAAACAGAGACTACAACGCCATTAACCTCATTGATCATAATTGCAATTTTGCCTGGGTATTATTTAGCTGATGCATCAATAACACTAGGTATCCGTATCCTTAGGGGAAATAACCCCCTCGAAGCGCACAAGAATCATTTTTATCAAAGAGCCTCGCAAAATGGCGCCTCCCATGCGTCTATATGTCAGAAAATTTTATTAGCAAACATTTTTTTACTAATAGTAGCTTTTGTGTTGGTTGGTCCTCATCCAATTATAGCGTTGATCTTTAGTGGGATAATAATATTAATACTTTTTAGCTGGATGTTAATTAAAAAAATCGATAATCCGTATAGGAATTGAGTGGTGCGTATTGCAATAATAGGGGCTAATGGCTTTGTTGGTCGTTCAATCAGTGAGGATCTTGCGGGAAGAGGACATCGTATCACTGCTATTATACGCGATCATAGGGTGCAAAAATTACCTTTTATCGAATCCATCCTCTATGTGTCTAGTGCAGATGCAAACCAGAATTGGAAAATGTTACTGGATGGAATTGATGTTGTATTACATCTGGCTTCCCCTAAAGCTGCTAATAAACCGAGCCAGAAACAAAAGCAGGAATATTATAAAACTATTGTGGATGGGACGCTCTCAATAGCCAGAGCGGCTGTTGAAACTAGTGTTCAGCGAATGATTTTTATTAGTTCAATTAAAGTGAATGGAGAGATAACAAACGGTCCTGCTTTTGATATCAATAGTACTCCTATTCCACAGACTTGCTATGGGGAATGTAAATTAACCGCAGAAATAGGTCTTTCTAAAATCAGTGAAACACAGCACCTAGCAATTACGGTCATCCGTCCACCTATTATCTATGGCCCTGGAAATTTTGGAAATATATACTCAATGATTAAATTCTTGCATTGGTTTCCGGGACATACGTTGCCTATTGGTGGTATTAAAAATAATAGGTCGTTGCTTTTTATTGGTAACTTAACATCTGCAATAGTTCGTTGTGTTGAGGATAGTAGTGGTAAAACCCACTTGTTTCTGTTGCGAGATCGAGCGATGATCTCTACAACCAGTTTATGCTCCATGATCTTGTCTATTTTAAATAAGGATATTAATTTAACTAAACGTTTTACTGCGACTATAAGGCTCGTTTTGGCTTTTTGTATGCCGCGATTGTCCGAAAAGCTTTTTGAGTCTTTAGAAATTGATGACAATACGATATTCAACACGCTTGGTTGGAATCCCCCGTTCAGTACTAAGGAAGGTTTAACCAAGACCATATCTCATCTGAAAAATAAATGAATAAGTTGGGCGTATTAGCATAGCAAAGTACAAGCAATTTAGATTAATGTAAATAAGGATAAGTGACTTGACTATAGATCGGTTTAGAAGGGTCCTGGTCAGCTATCTCCATGATGTGGCCATGGCAGCGGCATCATTTATTTGCGCGCTTTATCTCAGGTTAGGAGCTGATATAATCGTATGGCCACGGGATACTATCATTAGTGGTATTTCGATTTTTACATTAGTCTCCGCAGTTGTTTTCCTATGGATGCGGTTAGATAGAATTATTTGGCGTTACGCGTCAGTTGGAGATCTTGGCCGAATATTCCGTGCTGTAATACTAACCGTAATAGTGTTTGTTGCGTGTCAATTTATTTATAACCGATTAGACGATCTGCCTCGTTCTTTTCTTTTTATAGAGATATTTGTCTTAACTGCGATGATAGCCACGCCTAGGTTTGCTTATCGATTTTGCAAGGATGGTGAGCTAAGTACCCTCTTTGAGCGAAATGGACACAAACGAATACCCGTCATACTTGTAGGTGCTGGAGATGGTGCTGATGTTTTTATTCGAGAGATGACGAGGGGGGATGAAATTCCTTATAGAGTAGTAGGTATCATTGACGAAAACGGTGCTCGCATCGGAAGGAGTATACGTGGGGTTCCAATTCTTGGTGGTATTGTGGCTATAGGAGAAGTTTTCGATAAACTGTGTGATCGAGGGATTGGTCCTCAGAGGATCCTTCTAACTAATTCAAAAATAGATGGAGAGTCTGTGAGAAGGATTACTGCAGCTGCAGAAGCTATAGGTGTTCCAGTTTCTCGTATCCCAAACCTAATAGAATTAGGGAAAACGGGGACTGACAGGGATAGTTTTTCAATTAAACCCATTGAAATGGAGGATGTTTTAGGTCGACCACAAAGAATTTTAGATATCTCTCCAGTGGAAGCACTTGTTGCCGGTAGTAAAGTTTTAATAACAGGAGCGGGTGGGACTATCGGTAGTGAGTTAGCAAGACAAGTAGCTAGTTTGCAGCCGAAAGAAATTATCATCTTAGATAACTCAGAGTTTCTAATTTACCAAATAGAATTGGCTTTGACAGAGTTATATCCTCACATTAAACGCCGCGTTATTTTGGGTGATGTTCGTGATAAAATAAAAATTCAAAATTTAATGAGTCTAGCCTCACCGGACATTGTTATTCACTCAGCTGCATTAAAGCATGTACCTTTAGTAGAGGATAATCCAATCGAAGGTATCCATACTAATATTCTTGGTACATGGAACGTAGCTGAGGCAGCTCTGCAAAATGACGTGAAAACGATGGTGTTGATATCTACGGACAAGGCTGTAGACCCTACAAATATCATGGGAGCGACCAAGCGAGCTGCTGAATCTATTTGTCAAAGCTTAGATGCCGATCACAAAAAGAAGACACGTTTTGTAATAGTCCGTTTTGGAAATGTATTGGGTTCAACAGGTTCTGTTATTCCACTTTTCGAACGCCAAATAGCTGCTGGTGGCCCGTTAACTGTGACACATCCTGAAATGACGCGTTATTTCATGACAGTTAAGGAGGCTGTTTCGCTAGTGTTGCAAGCCGCTGCTCTGTCCAGGTCAGAAAATATAATTGAAAAAGGAGGAATAAGTGTTCTGGAAATGGGTAAACCTTTAAAGATAATAGATTTAGCAGAACAGCTTATAAGATTATCTGGATTAAAACCTGGTGAGGATATAACGATAGAATTCACCGGTATTAGGCCTGGAGAAAAATTACACGAAGAGTTATTTCATCGTGAGGAGCCACTGGTACCCACTATAATCCCTGGTATTAATGTCGCATCTCCTAGAATCCAGGAAGTAAAAAAACTGAAAAAAGAACTCACTGAGCTAAGGAAAACTGTTTCTAAAGAGAATATTGGTGGGTCGATGACTATTTTAAAAAGGTTAATTCCCGAATTTAAGTCAGAACGCTTCTAATTTTTTTTAATTTTTAGTAATAATATTTATATGCCCCATTTTTCTTCCTGGACGCACTTCGGCTTTTCCATAAAGATGAATTTTAGCGTTTGAGTCATTGAAAAAAACGGGCACCTGGTCTATCGCATTTCCAATAAGGTTTTTCATTGTTATTGGGCGTATCATTCCTGTTTCACCAAGTGGTTGGCCAGTTATGGCTCTAACAAATTGCTCAAACTGACTGGTCTGTGATCCATCTTGAGTCCAGTGACCAGAGTTATGAGGACGTGGGGCTATTTCGTTCATGATGACTGATTCATCTTCCATAACGAACATTTCTACCGCCAGAAGACCTATCAGGTTGAGTGAATTGGCTAACATCAAGCTCATTGTTGTAGCAAGATTAGTTGTTTTCTCTGTTATGTTGGCGGGCACGATTGTTGTGTCTAAGATATGATTGACGTGTCTGTTCTCGACAGGTTGATAAACTTTTGTATGATGATTTACGTCCCGTGCTACAATGACAGATATTTCTCTCTCGAACTTGATAAATTTTTCTAAAACTAGATCATGCCCACAGAGCTGGTTCCATGCAGGTTCTATTTCATCGAAACTATTAATTTTAATTTGACCTTTACCATCATAACCAAATCGGCAAGTTTTAAGTACGCATGGCGTACCGAGCATTTCTACTGCTGGTTCCAAATCATCAATTCCCTTAATAGCTTTATAAGGGGCGACCCTTACACCATTCTGGATAGCAAAATCTTTCTCATATGCCCGATGCTGAGATATCGCTAATACTGAAGGTGATGGTCGCAGGACTTTTAGCTGGCTTAATAAATTGGCTGTTGATAGCGGAATATTTTCAAATTCGTAGGTAATTACGTCTACAGTTTCAGCAAATTGAGTTAACGCTTCAATGTCTTCATATGAGGCAATAGTTACTTGTTCTGAGACTTGGGCGGCAGGCGTATTAATTTCATCCGTATAAATATGGCAACGGTAACCTAAATTGGCAGCTGCTAGTGCTGTCATGCGACCTAATTGTCCTCCTCCCATTATCCCGATGATAGAACCTGGAGTGAAAATTTCTGAGTGATTATTTTTCATGCATGATCACTTGGAATATCCTCGACGGAAGATGTTTGGATCTCTCGCCACTCATTAAGTGCATTAGCTGTAGCAATATCATTGATTGATAAAATAGATGCAGCTAGTAATGCTGCATTACTTGCCCCTGCTGCCCCAATGGCTAGGGTGCCAACTGGTATCCCTTTAGGCATTTGAACAATCGAAAGTAGACTGTCCATACCACTTAAGGCCTTGCTTTCGATTGGCACCCCTAATACAGGTAATGTCGTTTGAGCTGCAATCATTCCTGGTAAATGTGCTGCACCTCCAGCACCTGCAATAATGACCTTAAGTCCTCTATCCTTTGCACTCTCTGCGTATTCGGCCATTCTTTTGGGAGTCCTGTGAGCGGAAACAATTCGCTTTTCATATGGTATCTTGAGTTCATCTAATATGTTGGCGGCATTTTTCATAGTAGACCAGTCGGATTGACTGCCCATTATGATTGAAACTTCAGCTTTCAGATTGTCATCATTAATATTGAGACGGCCCATAAATGTACCCTTGTGAAAAAGAACAAGTATAAGTCAAATTTTTGAGAGTTTTTCAAGTTAAAAAATTTTAACTCTTAAAAATAATTTCCTGTGTCATCTTAATTACAGTTATTAGATAAATGGATTAGTAATCTAGATATCAGTAAAAAATTATTCTCAAGTAATTAGTAAACCTATTAAATAGGTTTTACCTAAGTAGTTGAGAAGACATCTATTAAGTTTTGAAATAAATTTATCATAGGGTCGATTGGTTAAAATGACTATACTAAACGCGGAGCAGTTTTGGAGCTTTTCAATAAAAGTTTACGAACCCTTAGCAACGACTTTTCTCTGTTTACAGAATCAGTTGGAATTAGATGTAAACCTTCTGCTATTATGTTGTTGGCTTGGGGGGAAAAGACGCGTTCTCACGGATAATGAATTTCTAGTATTAATTGAAAAGATAGCGCCTTTCCGTAACCAATTAATAAAACCATTGCGTGAGGCACGCCGGTTTGCGAAAAAAATTGAAGCTATAGCTAATTCACAAGACTTAAAGAATAAAATATTAGTTGTCGAACTTGAAGCAGAACGTTTGGAACAAATGATTCTTCTCGAGACTTTGAGGGCCTTTTACCTTCTATATGCCTTACATGATTACAGCGAGGCAGAGTCTACAATGCTAAATTTCCAATCATACCTTACTGCGCTAAACGTGCAGACTACCGAAGAGGCAAATGCGGCTCTCAAAAAAATAATAGATACTATTTTTTTACAAGGATAGTCTCTCGTATCGAGCGATATTTCCAGTTAAGCTTAAACCTGAATTAACAATTAACGAGCAGAGAGCGTACATTATGAACAAAACTATCAACGAAATCGCAACCCTACTGGACCTAGGAAAAGTTACTAGCTCAGAGCTAGTTGATGCCGCCATGGAAGAAATTGAAAACGATAAAGGGCAAGGTCGAACAGCATTTATAAAAAGCTACCCAGCTCAAGCAAAAGTCCAAGCAATAGCGATTGATAAATTAAGAGCAGCTGGTGTCGTTCTCTCACCCATAGCAGGGGTTCCAATTTCAATTAAGGATTTGTTTGATGTGGCTGGAGAAGTTACTACCGCTGGTTCTCAGGTGCGAAAAATGTGTGCCCCTGCAATTCAAGATGCAGATGTTGTAAAACAATTGCGGTCAGCAGGCGCCATTGTGATGGGACGCACTAATATGACAGAATTTGCGTTCTCCGGTCTTGGACTAAACCCTCATTATGGTACGCCCCTAAACCCTTGGGATAGAGAGACGTCGAGAATTCCGGGTGGTTCTTCGAGTGGGGCAGCTATATCAGTGAGTGATAATATGGCTGTTGCAGGGATAGGAACGGACACTGGTGGATCTGTTAGAATTCCCTCAGCCTTATGCGGCCTTACCGGTTTCAAGCCCACGGCAGCTCGGGTTTCGATGTTGGGTGCTTTTCCGCTATCAACAACTTTAGATTCGATAGGCCCACTTGCAAGAAGCGTAGAATGCTGTGCGATACTAGATCAAATTATGCGAGGAGAATCAGTTGGGTTATTTCGAGATAGACCGTTAGAAACACTCACATTAGCTGTTCCCAAAACTATTGTTTTTGACGATATTGAAGAAAAAGTAGCCAACGATTTCAATAGAGCTCTAGTAAAAATCTCCAAGTTAGGAGCAAAAATAATTGATATTCCATTTAATGTCTTGTCGGAAATTCCTAGAGCTAATGCCAAAGGTGGATACGCTGCGGTAGAGGCATTTGGGACTCTTCGTAATTTATTAAAAAAAGATCCAAATAGTTTTGACCCGCGTGTTGCAGTTAGAATCCAGCGTGGAGAGGAAATGAGTGCTTATGATTACATTGAGCTCATGAACGCTAGAAAGTCGATTTGTGAAATGAGTAATAAAATTTCGATGGATTTTGATGCTTTGTTGATGCCTACCGTTCCAATTACTGCGCCGATCTTAAAAGATATAGAGGCTTCAGATGAACTTTACCATGATATGAATTTGTTAATGTTGCGTAATTGTTCATTTGGTAACTTCTTAGATCGGTGCGCTATTTCATTGCCTATACACGAGGAGGGAACGGCTCCAGTTGGTTTAATGGTAATGGGTGAAACTAATGGGGACGTCAAACTTTTAGAAATAGCAAAAACCATAGAAGCAACCATTCAAAAGTAAGTTGCGCAGCATGGATTTTTATTTCTTAGGATTTAGGTGTATCGTCTTTCCATCGAACGACGCAGTTTGTATCTATTTCAAAAAGATCCAGAATTCGACCGATTGTGTGATCAATCATATCGCCCAAAGATTGGGGCTTTGCGTAAAAAGCCGGAACAGGTGGAGCAATGATGGCCCCCATCTCTGTCAATGATAGCATATTCTTCAGGTGTCCTGCATGTAACGGGGTTTCTCGAACCATACAGACTAGTCGTCTCCGTTCCTTCAAAATCACATCAGCTGCCCTAGAAATTAATGTGTCAGTTACTCCTGTGGCTATTTCAGCCAAAGTTTTAACGGAGCAAGGAGCAATAACCATTCCCATTGTTTTGAAGGAACCGGAAGCGAGCGATGCCCCAATATCTTTATTAGCGTGAGTGACATCTGCTAATTTTTGGACAGCGGCTATCTTGAACCTTGTTTCATAGGCTAATGTTATTGCGCCAGACTCGGATATTATTAAATGTGTTTCGGGCCGAAGTTCGTCAGGTATAGTGCGTAGAAGTTCTAAAAGACGGATTCCATATATAATGCCGGATGCCCCGCTGATTCCTATAATTAGTCGTTTTTTATTCTTATTTATCATATTTCTTCTCAAAATGATAATCTGGAGTTATTTGTACTGCTTTAAATCTATTGGTTCTTGACTGTGTTATATGCAGCGCATTACCTCTTTATTGAAAACTCGCATCCGATTAAGGCAGGTCTCTAGATCATTACTCTCGCCCCCAATCACTAAATGCTGAAGTCCCACTTTTTCATATTCGGCTATATCGCTTAATATCTCAGACGGAGATCCGGTGAAAGTTTGTCTTTCGCCTTTAATGGTTTTTACTGCTTTGCCTGGACTGTACCAAATTATGTAGACACCGCAGGCAATTTCTGTTGGATCACGATTACTAGCTATTGCTGTGTCCTGAACGTTTTTTAATCCCCTTGCATAACGTTTTGGGGTGTCAAAAGGTGCATTTGGATTGTTACCAACTGGGTACCAACCATTGCCAAGGCGTCCAGCTCTTTCACGAGCTAATCGAGCTTCTCCACCAATCCATAAAGGAGGATGAGGGGTTTGTACGGGTTTAGGAAAAAATTTTATATCAGAAAAATTTACATGAGTTCCATCATATGCTGGCGCTTCATCGGTCCAAAGTATCTTGAATGCTTCGATATATTCATTAGCCACGGCGCCACGTTGTTCAAATTTAGGGCCGTTCAGCAAGGTTACTTCTTCTTTCATCCAGCCAACACCTAGTCCTACTGTTAGGCGCCCTTTCGATAGTACGTCTAATGTATTTAGCATTTTTGCAGTAAGAACTGGCGGTCGATGGGGAATAACCATAACTGAAGTGAGCAACCGAATATCGCTTGTGGCGGCGGCTATAAAAGCAAGGGTAGTTAATTGTTCAAGACATTCACCGCTATCCTCTGCAAACCACCTACCAGTTTTTGTGTACGGATAGGGAGAATCAACCTTATCCGCAATAACAATATGATCGCTTAACCCAAGATGCGTAAATCCTAGACATTCGGCCTCCTGGGCTATAACTCGAAGTGAGTCTGGATCTGCCGCAGGCCCTCTTACGCCAAGATGTAATCCAAAATCCATTTGTATCCTTATCTATATGGGCGTGTCGCCAGCTATTGTAACCCTATGAGTTCTGCGTTTTTCATCATAGTCAGCTAATGCTTTATGTTGTACACAGCGGTTATCCCACAGGGCTATTGAACCTGGCTCCCAACGGAAACGGCAAGTGAATTCTGGTCGTTGAGAGTGGGTTCGAAGAAAGTCTACGAGTGAGTCAGCTTCCTCATTATGAAATCCATGCAAAGTTTGGGTATGACTTCCAATATATAAGGACTTTTTTCTAGTCTCTGGATGAGTACGGATCAACGGGTGAACCGCCTCAGTAGGTATGTTACCTGGATTTCGTATTTTCGCTCGCATAGTTGGATTTTTTGCATATCGATCTATCCGTTTTGCTTTGCCTATTCCCCGCCTAAAGCCATCGCCAACATTAAAAGTTTTTACCTCAGTAAGTATCTCTTTCATTGCTTGTGATAGTGCCTCGTAGGCAAGATATTGATTGGAGAACATAGTGTCGCCGCCTTTTGACGGAACTTCATGAGCGTAAAGCATTGTCGCTTTTGCTGGTTTTGGATTGAACATTTGATCGGTGTGCCAGACTGAGCCAAAGGTATAGCCATCTCCTGGTTCTTTAATAATTTCTAGAATTTCAGGATATTTATCCAAGCCCTTCATATAAGGATGAAAGTGAATTTCGCCAAAACGTTTTGCAAAATTAATCTGTTGTTGGGGTGTAATTTTTTGGTTTCGGAAGAAAACTACACAATTACTTAACCAAGCTTGGTGGATTTCCGCGAATGTTTCATCATCAAGATCGTTAAGCTGTACATTGTTGATGAGGGCTCCAATATTACCCGAAATTGGCAAAACTTCAATTTTTCTAAATGTCATATTTTAACATCCATTAGTATTCAATTGTCTTAAGCTTATTAGGATCTTGCTGATACGGCCATAAATTCCTTGGATTTTTCTCAGAAAGCATGGGCTAAATATATTTTGACTGGATAATTTCATCTCGATACTTATGAAAGTCAATTTATGTTGTATTATTGAAAATTTACGCATCAAAAAATACGGTTTCTTTCTCTCCTTGAAGATGTATGTTGAATTCGTAAATGGGAGTGCTTTCCCCAGATAACTTTTTTGCGACTAGTGTTTCCTGTCTATAAGCAGGAATTGTGAGCAATGTCTCGTCTAGCAGATTAGAGTTTTTTTCGTCGGGAAAATAAATGCGAGTAAATACATGGGAAAGTAGTCCTCGCATAAATATCACTAAATTAATATGAGGAGCGGTTTTAGTGCTTATTTGACCTGGTTTAACCGTTTCAAAAACGAACTTATTTTGATCGTTTGCGCCAGTATCACACCTGCCAAAGTTTAAGAAACTAGATCCGATACCTTCGAGGCTTGGTTGGTTTTGATACCGCCCTTGAGAATCTGCTTGCCAAATTTCGACCATAGCATCTGAGACTATATCTCCAACCCCATCAAATATTGTTCCCTCTATTCTAATTTGTGCGCCAATTGTGGACTCTGTTACGAGAGAACTCGAGGCTAGGCTAGATAATTTATTGTAACCAGCTTGTTTCGGCGTGAGGCCATATGAAAAAAATGGACCAATAGTTTGGGAAGGGGTTTGTTTTAATAGCATTGTTTAGGTCTCCATAGGTGTCGCATTTGGGCCACGAAGTATAAAATCAAATTTATATCCAAGCGCAAACCCCTCCTCTGTGAGGTCCATAGAAAACTCTTTTATTAAAAGCCCTTGGCTGGATTTAGGTGTCGACATGAAGATAGGGTCAAGATCAAGAAGAGGGTCACCTGGGAAATAAGACTGTGTAACTAAACGGGTCACATAGGCTGGTCCAAACAGTGAGAAGTGAATATGAGCAGGTCGCCAGGCATTCACATGATTACCCCACGGGTATGCAGCAGGCTTGATAGTATAAAATTTATAATGACCGTTTTCATCGGTCATGCATCTACCACCCCCAAAAAAATTTGGGTCTATTGGCGCATCGTGTTGATCATTTACATGAATATATCGTCCTGCACTATTACATTGCCAGATTTCGATTAAAGTATTGGGTTGTGAGCGTCCTCCTTCATCAAGAACCTTTCCTGATACCACTATTCGTTCTCCTAGTGGCTCTCTCCCGTCGGTTATCCCATTTTTAGTAAGATCATTATCAAGTGGATTTATGGAGTCATGTCCATAAACAGGACCGGTTATTTCGGATAATGTCTGTTTCATTGGGATGAGGGGTTTTGTTGGACTTCGCAAAACGGTAGATTTATAGGAGGGTGTCAAGTATTTGGGGTGTGATTTCCAATCTCGCATATTGAATTGTGATTTTCGCAATGTGATCCCCAAAAATTATTGACTAGGATTTATTACCGGAACAAATAAATATTCGAAATTATAAAACTAAAATAGCACGAAAGTCATTCACATTCGTTAAAGTTGGGCCCGTTATAACCAGGTCTCCAAGCTTTTCAAAAAATGTATAACCATCATTATTGCTGAGATGTCCTTCAAGTGAAAGTTGAGCTGCGTTTGCCCTGGCAATTGTGTCAGGTAAATACAATGCGCCAGCATTTGTTTCGGTCCCATCAATACCGTCTGTGTCACAGGCGATTGCCGATATCCTGCTTAAATGTATGTTTGAGCGTTCTTTAAGTTTTGCAGCTAACGCTAAAAGGAATTCTACGTTCCTACCTCCCCGACCCGAACCTCTTACTGTGACTGTAGTTTCGCCGCCAGATAAAAGCACTACGGGTGCTTTTATAGGTTGATGATGTCGCATAATTTGACTGACAATTCCTGCGTGAACACTTGCGACATCTCGAGCCTCGCCCTCTATCGAGTCACCGATTATTAATGGTGTAATACCGGCAGAAAGAGCAACCTTAGATGCCGATTCTAGAGCCATTTGGGGCGTGGCTATTAGAATGTTCTGACAATTATTAAAAACTTTATCATTAGGCTTTGGCGTTTCATCAACGGAACTGCTTAGATGGTTAAATATATTTGTGGACGGTTGTATCTCATATTTCTTAAGAACTTGCAGTGCATCATGGTAGTACGTGGGATCGCCGACTGTTGGACCGGAACCGATAACATCTAATTCGTCACCTGGAACATCCGAGATGCAGAATGTAAGTGTTTTAGCTGGTGCTATCACTTTTGCAAGTCGACCGCCTTTGATTGCAGAGAGATGCTTTCGTACCGAATTTATCTCATGGATTGTGGCACCTGACTTAAGCAACTCCCTTGTGATATTTTGTTTTTCTGTGGCTGTGATTCCCGCAGCTGGTAATGATAATAATGCTGATGCACCGCCAGATATAAGGCAAATAACAAGATCATCTCTGGTTAAGCCATGAGCTAAAGACAATAATTTTTCTGCTCCTTGGATCCCTGCATTATCTGGAACAGGGTGTGCTGCTTCAACTACATCAATATGTTTACAACTTTGACCATGTCCATACCGTGTTATAATAAGCCCTTCAATAGCATTTTTTGGAAAGTTTAAGGCCCAAAAACTCTCTAACGCTTTTGCCATCGAACCTGCGGCTTTTCCTGCCCCAAGCACTATAGTTCGTCCTTTTGGAGGAGTAATCTTTAAGTTTAAAAGATGAGTTGGAAGGCAATGATTAGGGTCAGCAGCAGCCACGGCCGCCTGAAATAAAGACTTCAGAAAGTCTGAGGGGGATTTCACAATAGCCTCCAGTGCTAATGTTAAAGAAAGAAAATAGAATAAGACACCAAGTTATTAACCATCATCCTCCCATTTACCATTTTTTAAGAGAGACTTAAATCTTATTCATATTTTCAATAAGGCAAGCATCACCGTACGACAAAAATCTATAATCGTTGTTCTTTGCGTGGTCGTAAGCTTCTAAAATACGGGTTGTTCCGGCGAGTGCTGCCACTAACATTAGCAAAGTAGACCGTGGTTGGTGAAAGTTTGTTATAAGTAGATCAACAACATTAAAGGTAAAACCCGGTGTTATAAAGAGGTCAGTTTCACCGTTAAATGTTTTAAGATCTCCATTTATTGCGGCTGTTTCCAAAACTCTTAAGGCCGTTGTTCCCAGCGCAACTATGCGGCCACCGTTTTTTTGGGTTTTCTTTATCAATGATACGGAATAATTATTTAATTCGGCCCACTCTGAATGCATGCTATGATCAACAGAGTCTGAAACAGTGACAGGTAAAAAGGTTCCAGCACCCACGTGAAGTGTTACGTTAGTTTGGTTTATACCTCGCATTTTTATCTTATTGATTAGGCTTCGCGTGAAATGAAGGCTAGCTGTTGGGGCAGCGACTGCCCCTGGGTGTTTAGCAAATATAGATTGGTAATCTGTTTTATCGGCCTCAATGTCAGATCGTGTTGACCTTTTTATATAAGGAGGAAGAGGCATGTTTCCTGTAGTGTGTAATTCTTGTAAAAGCACTTGATCATCAGTTTCAAAATCCAGAATTACTTCGGCAGCTTCGCGTGACCGTACAGTAGCTCCAAAATTATTATTAAAAAATATTTTATCACCGCGTTTGAGACGTTTTGCAGGTCGCGCGAAAGCGGCCCAGACCCCATTTTCTATATGCTTATGGAGATTTATTTGAATTTTAGCATTGTTTTTGAAGCCATTTAAGCTGGATGGGATTACGCGAGTATCGTTGATTACTAATAGGTCGTTAGGTTGAAGAATATTTGGCAGATCTAGGATGGTCCTATCTGCCGTTTTCCCTGCGGTTAAATCCAATAACCTGGAGGAATCGCGGGGTCTTGCCGGCGACGAGGCTATTTTTTCAATGGGTAAGTCGTAATCAAAAATATCTACCCGCATAAGGTGAGTTATGCCCGATCAAAACTTTTTTTGGAATCAGCAGATACCATTGATATAAATAGCCTAAATGGCACCAGTAAAATGGCTGCCATTGCAAGTTTAGCTCCATAATCTCCAATTGCCCAAGTAACCCAGGGCAGTCCAGTAGCCATAAATGCTATTGAGAAAAATAAAATTGTATCGGTAGCAGAGGAAATTATTGTTGATATCAACGGTGCTTTCCACCAGGTTTTTTGTCTCAATTTATCGAAGATAAGTATATCTAAAAGTTGGGCTATTAAAAACGCGGCCCCTGATGCTATTGCTATGCGAATGTCAGCCATCCACAGAGATAAGATAACTCCTATAAAGAACCCTGCGTAAACTACTGTTCTGGCTCTAGATGTTCCAAATAGTCGATTAGTGATATCTGTGACGAGAAAAGCAATAGGATATGTAAGGGCCCCCCATGTTAGCCAATCATTTATCGGATAACTCACCGCTACGTTGGAAATAGCGACCACTAAAGCCATAGCCACCACGAGAGTAATCAGTCCTTTTAGATTTAACATACCCGTAATTTCTATCGTTAGAGATGTTTAAAATAAGCTTTAATAAGTGGTTGTTTGCACTCTGTCCAATAAATTTGTTTGAGATTAGATCTTTACTGATGCCTAATAGGAGGGCTAATCCTTTTAAGAAACAATATAGTAAAACAGGAGGTTTTTTTTGTCTGCAAGTATTCCCCCTAATTTAGATATTAAACGATATCTAAATCACCACAAAATGATGAACCGAATTCGTGCATTCGAAGAAACTGCCGCCATGGCTAACGAGGATGGTTTAGTTTTAGGTGCTATACATTTATCTATTGGGCAAGAATCCATAGCGTCGGGAGTTTGCCAAAATTTAGAGAAAGATGATTTTTTATTAAGTACCCATAGGGGGCATGGGCATACGTTAGCAAAAGGCGCTGATCCTCAATCAATGATGCTTGAGCTACTTGGCAGAAAAGGTGGGATTTGTCGTGGAAAAGGAGGCTCAATGCATATTGCTGACTTTAGCGTAGGAATGCTTGGGGCAAATGGTGTTGTCTCTGCTAATATAAATATCGCAGCTGGAGCTGGCCATGCTATCAAATTAAAAGGCGGTAACAATATATCATGCTGTATTTTTGGTGATGGAGCTATTAATAGGGGACCTTTTCTTGAGGGGTTGAATTGGGCTGGAGTTTTCAGATTACCAGTGCTTTTTGTCTGTGAAAAGAATGGATTTGCCTCGACAACGTTCACAGAAGCTATGACCTCGGGAACAGGGAGTAAAGATCGGGCAGAGTCATTAGGAATTCCAGCCGAGGAGATTGATGGAAATGATATCGTTGCGGTCGATGAATGCGTTAGAAAAAATATTAATGAAATTAGATCTGGCGGCGGCCCTCGTTTCATCCTTTGTAAAACTTATCGATTACATGGACACACCGCCTCAGATCCTGCTCTATATAGAGACCAGGAAGACGTTGATGAGGCCTGGAAAAATGATCCAATCCTAAACTGCAAAGAATTATTAAAAAATGCTGGGGTTATAGAGAAAGATTTAGCGGGCCATCGCGATGATGCCCTTGCTGAAATGCTGGGGGTTTATGATTTGGCAAAAAGGGCACCATGGCCGGACTTACAGCTTGCATATGAGGACGTGCAGGATAGTGGTGATCCAAGAGAGAGGGCTTACTGATGACGGTGATGACGTATGCCGACGCAGCAAAGGCAGCCCTTGCAGAAGAGATGCGGCGAGATCCATTGGTNTGGGCAGTGGGTGAAGATTTAGGACGNGGTGGCGTNTTTGGTNAATATAAAGGTTTAGCAGAAGAATTTGGTCCTGAGAGGATTTCCGATGCTCCAATTTCTGAAGCAGCTATTATGGGTGCAAGTGTTGGCGCCGCGATGGCGGGTACGCGTCCTGTTGTTGAGATGCGTTTCGCCGACTTTGCCTTGTGTGCGATTGATGAACTTGTCAATCAGGCAGCAAAAGCGCGGTACATGTTGGGCGGGCAAACAAAAGTCCCTATGGTGATCAGAGAACCCATGGGGATGTGGAGGTCATCTGCAGCACAACATAGTCAGTCATTGGAGAGCTGGTATACGCATATCCCCGGGCTTGTGGTGGTGGTACCCTCAACGCCAGCTGATAATAAAGGATTATTAAAATCTGCAATACGATCAGATGATCCGGTTGTATACTTTGAGCATAAAAATATTTGGGGCCTAGAAGGNGAAGTGCCTGATGAGGAAATTCTGATACCTTTTGGTAAAGCACGACTTGAACGAGAAGGTGCAGATATCACAATTGTCTCTTGGTCGGCTCAGATGCATGTGGTTTCCGAAGCAGCGACAGTTTTGCAGGAGAGAGGAATCTCGGCCGAGATTATTGACTTAAGAACACTATGGCCTTGGGACCGGGAGACTGTTTTTTCTTCTGTAGAAAAAACTGGAAGGTTATTAATAACACACGAAAGTGTTTCTGTGGGCGGATTTGGTGCTGAGGTCGCTGCAACTGTCTCAGAGCATATGTTTCAAGCTTTGAAGCACCCTGTTCGTCGTTGTGGAGCACCACGGGTGCCAATTTCGTATGCTCCACCACTTGAAGANTTAATTAGAGTTAACGAGGCGCAGATTATAAAGGTTGTTACATCTATGATGACAAGCGAGATCCAGTAAAGAGCTGGTTTTCTTTTTGGCTCTTGGAGCATAATTGAATGCAGAATCGAGTAATAGATGGGAAGGTTGTTGTTGCAAATTCTGTAACCAAACTAGGTTCAGAGTGTAATGGTAGAATTATAATCGGTGCCTCACACGGTGCGATATACGCCGCATATTTAGCTGTAAAGGCGGGGGCACGCGGTATTATTTTGAACGATGCAGGGTTTGCGAAGGATAATTCAGGCGTATCTGGCGCAAACTATTGCCAGGAGCTTGGAGTGCCATATGGAGCAGCGGACACTTTATCATGCTGCATTGGGGATGGAGAGAGTGTTGCTCAAGATGGTATAATTTCGTTTGTGAATTTAGAAGCGGAGAGGCTGGGTGTCAAAATAGGGATGTCTGTTATAGAGGCAGCATTTAAATTCTGTGATGCCAAAATAAGTAAACTGCCTATCCCTGAGTACTCAGAGTCTCGAAAAGAACTGATCGGGAGAGCAGGTGAGAGGGTTGTAGTGCTTGTGGATTCCGCCTCTCTTGTTCANGATAACGATAGAGGTCGTATTGTAGTAGCTGGGAGCCATGGTGGAATGCCAGGCCTGGGCTCTAACAGTGCATTACGATGTGAGGCGTTCGCGGGTTTTTTTCATGATGCAGGAAAAGGAAAGGATGATGCCGGTCTAACCAGATTGGAGCCACTGAATACCAGAGGTATTATCGCTGGAACCGTGGATTGTATGTCGGCTCGTATTGGAGATGCTAAGTCTATCTACGGCGATGGTATTTTATCAAACATCAATGAGTTGGCTGCAAAGTTTGGAGGCGACGTAGGAATGCCTTTGAAAAAATTTATTGATGCCTTAATTTATAAATGATGGAGAATATTTATGGCATTATATGGTAAAGGAATGCTCATTACTTTTAGCGAAACTCAACTCGCAGTAGAGGAAGATTTCAATGAATGGTATAATCGGGAACACATAGACGAGCGGGTATGGATGCCGGGTTTTCATAGAGCGCGTCGGTATGTCGATGCAAATGCTACTGCAGAGATAAAGTATTGTGCCACATATGAGACGAACAAAGTGGAGGACCTTGCCGACCCTGACTATATGGAATTATTGAAAGATCAGTCNGATTGGTCAAAGANGGTTATGTCTACCTTTACGAAATTTGATCGCATAACGGCCACCGTCACCATNGATTTGTCANATGGNTTTGGAGGTGCATGTTGTGTNGTGCGATTTTTTCCTAAATCTGACGTGATGTCAAAGTTGAGAGAGGCCCTGCAGTTCGACCTCTTGCCGAGTATTATCTCAAAACCAGGGGTTANTGGTGCCGTTTTAGTTGAAAATAATTTACCAGTTGCTAATGAAGGGCGAAGAGCCCAGGGGATTGAAATTCCAGANAACGAAACACCTGAATGGGTTATTATTATAGAATCACAGGATAGCCAAGTTCTATCGGCTCAGATAAAAAAAGAAATAAAGGTAGAGTTTTCAGAATTTGGAATCGGTAGTACTGATATTAAAATAGCNACTTATAATTTNATGTTTGGTAATAATCGCTAGGACTTAGTTGACAGTTTCCNATAACTACCACTCCTCAATCAGATGGAAAAATCTTGATGACNCTTTGCTTTTCCGTGACTTCAATAGATGGGGCCGCTCGGTGTGGAGAATTAAAAACTGCTCACGGTATGATAAATACCCCTGCATTCATGCCAGTTGGGACTGCGGCTACTGTAAAAGCGATGCTACCGGGNTCTGTAAAAGCGACGGGTGCAGAAATTATACTTGGTAATACTTATCATTTGATGCTTCGACCTGGNTCTAAACAAATAGAAGAGCTTGGAGGATTACATAAATTTATGGGCTGGTCCGGACCAATACTGACTGATTCAGGTGGTTATCAGGTAATGTCACTAGCAACTTTGAGGAAAATTGATGAAAATGGCGTGACTTTTCGAAGTCATATAGATGGCTCCTATCATAAATTGACCCCGGAAAACTCNATCGAAATACAAAGAAGTTTAGATTCTGACATTACGATGGCTTTTGATGAATGCACACCCTATCCAGTAACCGAAAAGATAGCTGAAGAATCGATGTTATTGTCAATGCGTTGGGCAGAACGTTCCAAAAAGGCATTTGAGACAAAAAATGGGTATGGTCTTTTTGGTATTGTCCAGGGAAGTACATTTGATAGACTTCGTATAAATTCTGTTAAAGCGTTAAGTGAAATAGGTTTTGACGGTTACGCTATTGGAGGCTTGGCTGTTGGTGANGGGCATCAAGAAATGGTGCGGATTTTAGATATAGTCACACCAATGTTGCCAGAAAATCATCCCCGATACTTGATGGGAGTTGGTAAACCAAAAGACTTAGTAGCGGGTGTTTTGAGAGGGGTCGATATGTTTGACTGTGTGATTCCGACTCGATCAGGTAGAACGGGACAAGCTTTTACAAGAAACGGTCAGGTTAATATTAGAAATGCGCGACACGCAGCGGATCCAAGGCCGATTGACGAGTTTTGTGAATGCCCATCCTGTAAGGATTTTAGCCGCGCTTACTTGCATCACCTCGTGAAATCTGGAGAAATCCTTGGGGCGATGTTATTAACATGGCACAATTTGCATTATTACCAGGAATTAATGAGTGATTTAAGAAAGGCAATATCCCTCAAGAACCTGAGCCAATTTGTTGAATCCTTTACAGAGATGCAAACAAAAGGAGATATTAGCCCATTGTAGGGTTGATTTGGCTTTCTACTTTATTGAAGTATTAATCAAAGGCAATGTATGAAAGAGCGTATTAGAGCGAAAGCTAAAGAAGAGGGATTTGATGCGGTAGGCTTTGCCCAAGCCGAGATGGGGCTTCGGGAAAAAGCACGACTTGAGGCATTCGTTTCTCTTGGGCATCATGGCGATATGACGTGGATGGCGGAGCATCTTGAAAGAAGAAAAGATCCTCGCAGTCTTTGGCCAGGGGCCCGATCTGTTATAGCTGTAGCTATCAACTACGGCCCAGAGAATAGCCCATTAAATGATTTGAGAGCCTTTGATAGAGCAAATATTTCAGTTTACGCGAGAAATAAGGATTACCATAATTTAATAAAGAAACGGTTGAAAAAGTTGGGTCGGTGGCTGGGAAAAGAATTCNATTGTGATCTAAAGGTCTTTGTTGATACTGCCCCAATACTAGAAAAGCCGCTGGGCCAAGCAGCTGGGATAGGATGGCAAGGTAAGCACTCTAACCTTGTTAATCAGAAATTTGGTTCTTGGTTGTTTCTGGGAGAGATTTTTACAACCTTGAATTTAGAACCAGATGCATCTGAAGTAGATCATTGTGGATCTTGTAAAAAATGTCTTGATATTTGCCCAACTAATGCATTTCCTGAACCATATATGTTGGATGCTAGTCGCTGTATTTCCTATCTTACGATAGAGCATAAAGGGCATATCCCGGTTGAGTATCGAGAAAAAATGGGAAACCGTATTTATGGCTGTGATGATTGTTTGGCTGTTTGTCCCTGGAACAAATTCGCAAAAATGGCCAGTGAATCTGCATTCATTCCACGAGAGGATTTGAGTTTACCACTTTTAGAAGATCTCTTGTGTCTGGATGATCTGTCCTTCAGAGAGAAATTCAGTGGTTCTCCTATTAAACGTATAGGTCGTGATAGATTTATAAGGAATGTTTTAATAGCCATGGGTAATTCCAGGGCAAAAACCCCAACGGTTGATTTTTTAAATTTGTTGGATGACTCATCTAATATAGTTCGAGCGATGGCTGTCTGGGCATTAGGACGGATGATATCAGGTAAAAAGTTAAAAACCTTGTCGGCTCCATATCTAAAGGTTGAACCTGATGCAAATGTTCTGGAGGAATGGGATAGAGCCTTAGCTGCCGGTTCTAATGTATGACGGGTTATAAAAATTTATAACAAAGAGGTTTATGATGAACACTGAAGAATTTCGTAAGAACGGGCATGCTATGATTGATTGGATGGCTGAATATATGGATTCAGTTGAGAGTTTTAATGTTCGGTCACAGGTTGAACCAGGAGATATTTTGTCGTTATTAGAAACAGATCCGCCATTTGAAGGTGAATCTATGGATGGTATTTTTGAAGATTTTAAGGNAAAAATTTTACCGGGTATTACTCATTGGCAGCACCCAAGTTTTTTTGCGTACTTCCCAGCTAATTCAAGTCCACCATCAGTTCTAGCAGAAATGTTAACCTCCACTCTGGGAGCACAATGCATGTTGTGGCAAACAAGCCCTGCTGCAACTGAAATGGAGACACGGCTGACCGATTGGTTACGGAAAATGACAGGGTTACCCTCTGGATTAAGTGGAGTAATTCAGGACTCTGCCTCNAGTGCTACGTTGTGTGCTTTGCTTACAGCGCGTGAAAAAGCTACGGATTGGAGAACTAACAAGGAAGGNATGAGGTCTTTATCGTCATCGTTAATAGTTTACACGTCGGAAGAGGCACATTCTNCCACAGAGAAGGGNGCAAAAATAGCTGGTTTTGGTGCGAATAATATNCGCCTTATTAGCACTGGTGAAAAATTTGAAATGTGTCCCAAGGCTTTAAAAAAAATGGTTTTAGAAGATATATCCAATGGCAACATACCGACATGTGTCGTTGCATCAATGGGAACAACGGGGATTGGCGCTATTGACCCTTTGAAGGCTATTGGAGAAGTTTGTAAGAAATATAATATATTCTTCCATGTTGACGCGGCATGGGCGGGCTCTGCTCTCATTTTGCCTGAAGAACGATGGATGGCCGAAGGAATAGAAATGGCAGACAGCATTGTTTTTAATCCTCACAAGTGGTTGCTGACAAATTTTGATTGTTCTGCGCATTTTGTCAAAGATCCTGATGCTCTTATTCGTACGTTATCGATCCTTCCAGAATATTTAAAAAGTAGAGAACAGGAGAAAGTAATTGATTACAGAGATTGGAGTGTGCCGCTTGGGCGACGGTTTAGAGCTTTGAAGCTTTGGTTTGTTATTCGGTCATACGGTATCAAGGGTCTCCAGGAGATCATTCGNAATCATATAAAAATGGCACAACAGGCTGCAGCTTGGGTTGACGCTGATCCTGATTTTGAATTGGTAACTCCTAGATCATTATCATTATTTAATTTTAGATACCATCCACGGAAACTTTATGATTTGTGTGATATAGATAGATTAAATGAAAATCTATTGAATAGATTAAATGANACTGGTCGCGTTTATTTTACCCAAAACCGGGTGCGCAGNAAATATACTATTCGTTGGTCGATTGGACAGACTAATACAAAACCTATACATGTCAAAAAGGCATGGTCANTTATCAAGCAAACGGCTAACAGTTTGCTTGATAACTANCATCTTAAAAAACCTTTTGATAATTAAGTCGTAGGAACNGTNCCTTCGGGTAGGCTCTNAATATGTTGATAGATATCACCTGGCCTTGTAAGCCAAATTCGATCTTTATATTTAAGAATATGCTCTAGAGCTCGCCTAAGCTGTCTTATTCTATATGGCCGCCCAACTACAAAAGGGTGAAGAGATATAGGACATACTAGGGGGTGTCCATCGTTTTGAGTTTGCTCTAACATTTCGTCAAAGTTATCAATTAACATGTCGGTGAACTCTGAGGATGTGTATCTATACCAAACAATTCCTCGATTATCATTGGCTTCGACGGGATAGGGCATGGATAATATACGCCCGTTTCTCGTTTTCATCCAAATAGGTTGGTCGTCCATAGTCCAGTCCATGACATAGCCATAGCCCGCTTCCTGCAGAAGGTCCATGGTAGTTTCACTGTTTGATAACCATGGGCTCATCCAACCCGTGGGTGCTTTCCCCTCGTATTGTTTTATGGTTGAGGTGCATTGGTCTATAAAGAGCCTCTCATCAGCCTCCGACAATCCCCCTTGTTCTTGGGAGTTGGTATAGCCGTGGCCAAGAAATTCGTCATTTCGACTGCGAATTCGTTCAGGAATATCGGGGCACTCATCATATATCGCAGTATTAATTTGGTGTTGGACTGGAATTCCTAGATCATCAAACATGTCCATTAATCTCCAAAACCCTACTCTATTACCATAGTCTCGCCATGAATATATACTATGGCTCATAGCCTGTTCGGGAGGGGCAATTGCCGCCCCTTTACCTTCCCCATAACTAAAGGCTTCAATATTCATTGCGACATAAACTGCTAACTTTGTTCCGTTTGGCCATTCATACTTAGTTCTATTAGGTAANCTGGAATAACTATATCTACCGTGGGTCTTTAACATTATTGCCTCCTAAATTACTGATTTTGGTATTATGGCATGGATTCCTTTATTACCATTCACAATTTGAGTGACGCGTAAATCTGCGGCCAGGGAGCATAGCGAATAGGCCTGAGCTCTAGATAAATTAGTGCGTTGGGTTATTAGCAATATCATTTGCCGCAAAGCTTCTTTTGCTGCATNATCCAAATCCTCATCAAAAGCCATTGTTATGATATGGGAGTTGGTTTCGGCATACGGTAGCGCGATCTGCATATCATCTCGGACTGTTAAACGGAAAGTACCTTCCAATGCTGTTTCGATTGCTGTGACACATACTTCCCCATCACCTTGACACCCATGCCCATCACCTGCTGAAAAATTTGCACCGTCGACAAAAATGGGCAGGTATAGAGTAGTTCCAGGTATCAATTCTTTATTATCCATATTTCCGCCATGAGCTCTAGGTTGTATAGAACTTATCACTCCCCACTGAGGAGGAGGCGCGCATCCCATGACGCCAAAAAAAGGTCTTAACGGTAGTTTGGTTCCCCAGGGTAGTTCACCTTCTTGTGANTTTTGATCCAATTTGATTGTCATTTTAGTTGTTTCGTGAAACTCACCTGGTAAACCACCCGATAATGGTCGAATAAAATTATAACCCCAATCCTGACGTAATTTTATATCGAGNATTTCTACTTGAAGTACCTGGTTGACCCGTGCAGTTGCTACTCTTATTGGACCAGTTAATATGTGACCAAGCATCTTTCGTGGAACTTTTTCATGGATTTCTAATAGCTCAGGTGGCACATGGTACCCTGGACCAGGCAGTACATCGGCCCCACCCGACACTGTTTCAATCGTGACTGTATCGCCAGACTCAATCTCTAATGTGGGTTTTAATTCTGCGTCAAAGTAACCCCAATGAACAGTTGAGGTAGATGCAACAAGACGGTGTTCCTGTGCCAAAAGATATCTCCTATAACAAAATTTTTAAATTTAACTCAATTTTTATTTAATTATTTAAAGTTCTGATCTAATTTTCCATCTAAAGCCTGTTCTAATTTAAGAGCGCTTCTGAATAACTTCCCTTCCTCGCCTCTTTTTCCGACTAATTGTATGCCTTGAGGAAGGCCTTCAACAGTAAGTAAAGGTAGGGAGATACACGGCACTCCTAAATATGTCCAAAGTCCATTGAAAACTGCAGAGCCAGTTGTTTCAAAACCATGTGGTGCTGGACCAGGAGCGGACAGACAAATAATCGCATCATAATTTCCGAGAAGCGTTTCGACTGAGTTATATATTACGTTGCGAGCTTCAAGTGCGGTCAAATAATCGCTCGCTAAAGCGTTCCTAGTGCTCTCAAGTCGATGACGCAGTTTTTTACTTAGTAAATTTGGGTGACTGATAAGATATTGCCCATAATAATATGCGTTTTCTGAGGAAAATACCGTAGCGTGTAAATCAATTATCTTATTAAAAGGGTCTGGTAATGTTTCTTTTTTGCANTTCTGTCCAAGTATTTCTGTTGTTTTTAAAATAGCTTTCTTTGAAGCCAAATTCCCCTCATTCCAGGCTGGTGTTTCCAGAAATGCAAATTTGGGTTGATGTTTAGACGTCTTAGAGTGCTCCGNCTGGACCGAACCTATACTCCCTCGGTAACTGTGGGCATCATTTGGGTCAGGAATAGAGATACTATCTAAAACNAAAGCCAAATCTTCGAGCGTTCGTCCATAAATACCTATTGTATCTAACGTATGAGATTGCAAAAGCATACCACTTCTAGGAATTAAACCTAGGGTGGGCTTCAAGCCAAAAACCCCGTTGAAGGACGCGGGACGAATTACGGATCCACCAGTTTGAGTCCCAAGTGCNACGGGCACATGAAAATCGGCTACACTTGCCCCTGATCCGGCTGAAGACCCGCCTGGTGAGTGCTGAATATTATGGGGATTCCGAGTTTTACTTGGGTTTATATTAGCAAATTCTGTTGTTACTGTTTTACCAAAGATTATAGCTCCGGCGCGTCGNAATGCTGCTATACAAAGAGCATCTTTTTGGGGGCGTCGACCTTCATAAATAGGTGACCCATTTTCAGTCGGCATATCCTCGGTGTCGATTACATCTTTTATCCCAATTGGAACTCCATGCAGAGGACCTAAACTGCCTCCTTCATTTCGGTATTTATCGGCTTTCTTAGCTTGCTCTAGTGCATGTTCTGCGTTTATGTATGACCATGCTTGGATATCATCTTCACGACTATTAAGTCGATTAAGACAATCACTAATTAGTTCTTCACTTGTAAATTTTTTGCTTCTTATNCCTGCCGCGGCGGTAGCTGCTGATAGCGTATTTAGGTTTTTCAACGATTTATCTCTCCAATTATTATTTTGTGAGCTGTTTCTTCATTAACTTTGTTGCTGCATCTGGAGCTGTCAAGATAGGTATATTGATTTGCTGTGATATAGCTTCGCGAGCACTTGCCATTGAGAATTGAGCAAGCATTAATACATCATAACCATTCATTTTTTTGGCGGTCTGCAAAATTAATTCATTATGATCATCCATTAACCCTTGTTTTAATTTCAACATAGCTCCATCAACAAATACAACATCCAGTTTTGCTGCATTATTCCTTACGTTTGCCATTACCTGAAATTCTTTGCACATTGAANCTATACTATTCTCAAACGTAACCAGCATGCAGATATTTTTTCCTATATTTAAGGCCCTAGAAAACATAGCTTCATTTGGTTTTAAAACAGGCATCGTGTGTTGCTCTGCAACGGCTTCTATTGCGGGACCAAAAGCGGAACAAGTAAATAGAACACCATTAGCGTCTATAGACTTTGCATAGTCGCCCAAAGTAAGAAAACGATTGACCATTTTTCTATCTAAACTATCCGAGCTGGCACGATCCTTACTTAACGAGTCATCTAAAATATTAATAGTTTCGGCCTCTGGCCAATGAGTTTGAAAAGCCTGAGCAATTGGATGGATAGCCATCTCTATAGCATGGATTAAAGCAATTCGTGGGGGCAAAACTCAATCTCCCGCTTGAACAAAAATAATAGTTTGATAAGAATGCAACTGGATTACATAAAATGCTATAAATAATGTAAAATACAAACTAAATATTCTGTTTTGGAGTTGTGATTTTGACTAAGATGTCAAGTGGCCTCGATTGTTTGGCTGCGCAAATTATGCGTGATCTTGAAATGCTTCAGTATCCCCCCCGAAGTTGGGTGAGATCAAGAACGACTCCGTGTGGAGGCCCTATTAGTGATGTTGTTATTATCGGGGGAGGGATGTGTGGCCTTGTGGTAAACTTTGCGCTGCTCAGGGCAGGTATCACAAACATTCGAACTTTTGACTTACATGCAAAAGGTAAAGAAGGACCTTGGCTTAATTATGCGAGAATGGAAACTCTGCGGTCACCAAAATATCTGGCAGGACCAGCNTTAGGNATGCCAAACCTTACTTTTCAATCCTGGTATGAGGCCCAATGGGGTAAGCANGCATGGGATGCTTTGGGTAAAATTCCAACAGCGATCTGGATGGATTATCTGATCTGGTACCGAAAGGTTTTGAATATAGATATCGAAAATGAGACTGAAGTATTAAGTATTACNCCATTGAAGTATGCTTTCGCAATTACNANTAAGCATAATGACGTCAAACGGNTAGTTTATGCTCGGAAAATNGTNNTGGCGACTGGGCGAGAAGGAATGGCAAGGCCTCGAATCCCATTTACCTTGCAAAAGTTTCTCGGAAACTCCTGTCAACATAGCTCGGAACAAATTGATTTCCAATTGATGGCAGGCAAAGATATCGGTGTAGTAGGAATTAGTGCATCGGCCATAGATAATGCGGCCTCAGCGCTTGAAGCAGGCGCAAATAAGGTTTTTCTATTCGTACGATCGCCAACAATACCTCGCATTAATAAAATGAAAAGTACAGGTTATCCGGGCTTTACGTATGGCTTTCCTCTATTNCCAGTAACCGAAAAATTGGATCTATTATCATATGTCTTTCAATACCGTGTNGCCCCTCCCAGAGACTCTGTCTTACGTGTTTGGCAACATCCAAATGTACACTTATGTCTTGACGCAGAAATTACTAAAGCGGAATGGATGGGAGAAAAGATCAAGATCTTTGCAGGTTCGGAACGATATTTATTAGATAAGATTTTACTGGGTACTGGTTTTAAGATTGATGTGAAGTCTCCGCAATATTTAAATCAAATTTCAGATAAAATACGCACATTTAGAGATATTGTTAGTTCTACTGAACAAAANTATTTTGATGAATTCCTAGATTTTCCAGACCTTGGTAGTGGNTTTGAATTACAAGGAAAAAAAAGTGACGAGGCAGAATATTTGAAAGACTTGCATGAATTTACGTTTGCCGCCACGGTCAGTCACGGAAATGTNAGTGGTGATATACCTGCAGTGAGTGAAGGAGCGGAACGTTTGGTTCGTTCAATCGCCTCTNATATCTTTTTGGAAGATTATTCTTATCACCGTTCCGAACTCAATAAATATGAGGAGCCGGAGTTAATGGGAGACGAAATCCCCTCGAATAAATATTGGATGCCAGACGTGTAGTTAAAAAAATCGTCTAAGTAGTAGTATTTTTTGGAGTAAAGAATGAACACATATAACGATGCAATTTTTATTGATGGATTAGTAATATCNAAGTTTTCTAGAGCTGTTTTCGAAGACATGCAAAAGGGCGGCATTACTGCAGCCAACTGCACTTGCAGCGTGTGGCATAATTTTCAAGATACGATGGCTAATATAGCACAATGGAAGCATTGGTTTCGGGAATGGGATGATATTATAATTCAGGTTTTTAGTGTGGAAGATATAGTGCGTGCTCAAAGAGAAAAGAAAGTGGGAATTATTCTCGGCTGGCAAAATACGAGCGGTATAGATAATGACCTTGGTAATTTGATTCTTTTTAGAGATCTTGGAGTAAAAATTATCCAGTTAACCTATAATTCCCAGAATCTAGTCGGCTCTGGTTGCTGGGAAAGTAACGACGGAGGGTTGACAGATTTTGGGCACGAGGTTGTCAATGTTATGAATGAACTAGGAATATTGATTGACCTATCTCACGTTGGTCCTAAAACTAGTGACGATGCTATTAGATATTCAAAGAAACCAGTTGCTTATACACATTGCTGTCCAATGTTAAAAAAGCACGCGCGGAATAAGACCGACGACCAATTACGTGCTATTGCCCAAGCTGATGGCTTCGTTGGTTTTGCCAGTTATACGCCGTTTCTTCCTAAAGGGGAGGACAGTACATTAGCAGATTGTGTGTCTGCCATAGAGTATGTAATAAATATAGTTGGCGAGGATAAAGTCGGAATAGGAACTGATTGGGTTCAAGACCAAGATATCGAATTTTTCAATTACTTATCGTCTGATAAAGGTAATGGTAAACCTACGTCTACACCGCATAAAAAAGTTCCAAAGATGCCATTAGGGCTTGAAAAACTTGGGAGTTTTGGGAATTTTATTCCCGTAATGGAAAACGCAGGCTGGTCGGAAAACCGCATCAGGAAAACTTTAGGGGAAAATTGGGTCAGGTTTTTGGGTGACGTATGGCGTTAAAGCTACGTTTTATTTTATCCAAAGTTCCATAATAGCCAGATATATTAGGCGGGCTGATAAAAGTGTAAGTAAACCCTTAAAAAGGATTATAAAAATTTTTTCTGGTATTTTATTAAGTATAAAATGGCCAGTGAAAGTTCCTAGAAATCCAGTTCCTACCATGGCTAGGATAAGAAAGATCCATTCTGAAAAAGCAAACCCTAGCAAGCCAAAAACCATAATTTTAAGGCCATGTTGAAGCATTCCGCAAATAGCATGAGTACTGACGGCGTTCATTTTTCCTAGAAGTTTTGGTTCCATGAATGCACCTATCAGCAGCCCTGTCGCTCCAACAAACATGCTGGCGAAGGTTGTACCAATCCCAATTGGAATAAATGACTTTGGATTTACATTCCTTTTTCTGGGCTTTGGTCCCCAGACGATCCAGATGACAAATACCCCCAATATTAACCGTAAAATATCTTTTGGTAGGGCGACTACAACTTGGGAGGCTATTGCTGCACCAATCAACGACCCAATGAGGAAGTATATGAATATAGTCCAACTTAAGTGATCGCGCATTAACCAAGCACGGCCGCCATTTGACCCCATTTGAACAGCTCCGTGGACTGGTATAACTGATATTATGGGCATTATTGAGGCCATAGCCATCAACATCATGACGCCGCCTCCAATGCCAACTGTAGCTGTGACTGCGGAAGTGAAATAGCTAAATATAATTAACCCCAAAGCTTCAAAAAGTGTGAGGCCATTGGGGAAATAGTCTAGTAATAAGTCCATTTTTTAATTCTCGTAGTTTTCTGTTTAATTCATGGATTAAAGATTTAAAAGCATAATAGAAAGGTGTATTTAAAGGCTGACATGGTTTTTATATTGTTATAGCGCGCGACTCAAAGGAATACAGTATGATAAAGATTTCATCTAATAAAGAAATTGAAAGCCTAGATGCTCCTAACTTAAATCTATTATTTGATGGTGCGCGCACACATAATGTTTGGCAGGAGCGCGATATTTCAGAGGATATTTTGCGGCAGCTGTTTGACTTAATGAAAATGGCACCGACAAGTATGAATATATCACCAGCTCGTATCATTTTTGTTAAGACTGATATTGGTAAAGAGAAGTTGAGACCTACGTTAGTTGCTGGGAACGTCGAGAAGACTATGACCGCCCCTATATGTGCAATAATTGGCCATGACCTTGATTGTTGGCGACAATTACCACAGCTATTTCCCTTTAAGGACATGTCAGGTCTATTTAAAGACAATCCTGATTTTATATTAAGTACTGCCTTTAGAAATGGTTCTATGCAAGGAGCATATTTAATCATGGCTGCTAGGGCACTTGGCCTTGATTGTGGTCCTATGTCTGGATTTGATAATGATCTAGTGGACAAACAATTTTTTCAAGGGACTTCAATCAAGTCAAATTTTTTATGCAATCTTGGTTATGGTTTTCGTGATAAATTAACTGACCGAGCTCCCCGTTTTAATTTTGACGATGTCTGCCAAATCATTTGATGAGGAATGATGCTGATCTTGGTGTTTACGAGTGTTTTGGGTGAGTTTGATTTTCTGAGATTAAGTCCTTTAGTATATATATCCTAGTGGCACTCGATAGGTTGCCCTCCCTTCCGTCATCGATCCTAGAAAGCAGGTCATTTATAGAAATTTCCTGACGTGTTGCGATACTTTTCAAAATATCCCAAAATTCAGTTTCGATTGAGATGCTTGTCGGATGACCGGATATTGTCACGGACCTCTTCTTTATATCCTTAGAGTTGGTCATTATCTATTCCGTCCTATAAAATACGGCTACAAGTTCGATATGTGGGGACCATAAAAATTGATCGATTGGGGTAACCTTTTTTAGTTCATAACCGCCTTTAATTAAAATTTCCCCATCGCGTGCAAAAGTATTTGGATTACATGAAACTGCCACAACTGTATGCGGGCCATTTTTTGCTATTTGTTCGGCTTGTTTTTTGGCGCCCGAACGAGGCGGATCAAATACGATTGCGTCATATTCGGATAATTTATCTGCTGGAAAAGGGTCCTTTATTAGGTCACGAATTTCAACGGATAACCTTGAGTCGATTCCGGCTTTGACTGTTGCCTTTCTGAGTGCGACGGCTGCAAGTTGGTCACCTTCTACCGCGTGAACCGTAGCATGATATTGCAAAGGTATGCTGAGAGTGCCACAACCTGAAAATAATTCTAATATTGTTTTAGACCCGCTGATACCTGAGATCACAGCTTCGGTAATTAGACGTGTTCCTTCTTTAGTTGCTTGTAGGAATGCCCCGGGGGGAGGAATTACATTCACTTCTGAAAACCTTATAGCAGGAATTTTTTTTTCAATTATAGGGACTATATCATTTGAGGGTTTGATCCTTGCAGATACTCTGCACAAGTCATGTGAGTGGGTTAAATCGTTTATAGCTTCCAATCCCTCTAATGAGGGCTCGGATTCAAGAAAGATTAAAACATCTAACCCCGTGTCGAGCTTATTAATACTAATTCGTGAGCTTTCTTCTTGCTGAATAAGTAAATGGGAAACTTTTCGAAAAGCATTACTAAAATTTATAATTTCTGGGTCTAATAAAGAACAAGCCTCAATATCAACAATCCTATTACTGTCCCGTTCATAGAATCCAAGGACGGATTTTGTTTTTAAATACCTGACTGACAGATCTGCCCTTCGCCTTGTTTGAGCTTTTGCGGGTACCAAATTATCGACAATAGTGTTTGGAGAGCTAATTTTTGTTATAGAGCTTTTGATACGAGCAACTTTCCATTGTTGATAAGAGGTGGGGGCCCAATGTTGAAGTGAACAGCCGCCGCATACACCAAAATATGAGCACGGTGCTGTTACTCGATCATCTGAAACCTTTATTATCTCTAAAAGCTGTCCGAAAATACCTTCGTTTGTTTTTGAAACAGGACGCGCTATTACATGCTCGCCAGGAAGGGTGCCGGGTACGAAGTATGATTGTTTTTGTTCTGAGGGTGTATTTGGTATTTTGTTAATTTCTGATACTCCGTCGCCCTTACCACCTATGCGATCGATAATTAATTCTATTGTGGGGATGGATTTAGCAAAACGCGCTGCGGCTCTCTTAGGTTTCTTAAAGCGTTTACTCATTTAGGATGATAAGTGCCAAAAATTCTCAGTAAGTCCTCCATTCTGGTGTTCAAACTGGAAAAATCTGAGGATTTACGCTTGGGAAAAATGCGAGCATAGAAGTTGCTTTAGTACCTATGTTTCGAATTTCATGATGAAGACGACTTGGAAGTAAAATTGAACTAGTGCCATTTATATCAGCGTTTATTTCGTAATCATGACCATCAAGAATGACACTGATTTTTCCAGTCGAAAAAGTAATAGTTTCTTCTACCAGATGGTAATGCATAGGTATTACGTCACCTGGTTCTAAGGGCTGTTCCCATAGTTCACATGCGCCAGCCCCATTACTCTGGGTAACAATTCTTGCTATGGGTAAATTAGAGTTCTTTGAGATGAAAACATCGGCTTGATTGTGAATACGGATAGTCAATTCGTGCTCCCATTTATACGTTTTATAGAACTTTAAAACTACAATTTTTTGCGAAGTACACTGTTTTAAAACGTTATCTTAATACCGGTAATTTTCCCCTTTAAATGGTCCTTCAGGCGTCACCCCTATGTAGCTTGCCTGCTCCTTACTCATTTTTGTTAGCGTTGCACCAACTCTCGCCAAATGAAGTTCTGCAACTTTTTCGTCCAATGCTTTTGGAAGCACGTACACTTGGTTTTTATATTTGCCAACGTTAGCCCATAGTTCTATTTGCGCGAGCACCTGGTTGGTGAACGATGCACTCATAACAAAACTTGGATGCCCAGTAGCGCAACCGAGATTTACAAGACGACCTTCGGCTAATAACAGTATCCGTTTTCCGTCTGGGAATTCTATTTCGTCTACTTGAGGTTTTACAGGATGCCATTTATAATTTTTAAGGGCTTCAACTTGAATTTCGGTATCAAAATGACCGATATTACAAACTATTGCTCTATCCTTCATCTCACGCATATGATCTATTGAAATTATATCCTTATTTCCAGTGGCTGTTACGAAGATGTCAGCTTTTGATGCATACTCATCCATAGTAGCGACTTCGTATCCCTCCATAGCCGCTTGCAGCGCACAAATTGGATCGACTTCGGTTACAATCACACGAGCCCCGCCATTTCTTAGGCTTGAAGCGGAACCTTTTCCGACGTCGCCGTAGCCATTCACAACAGCGACCTTGCCTGACAGCATCACGTCAGTCGCTCTACGTATTCCATCTGTGAGGCTTTCACGACACCCATAGAGATTATCGAATTTTGACTTTGTCACACTATCATTAACGTTAAATGCAGGAACTTTAAGCGTATTAGCTTCTTGCATCTCTACTAATCGTAAAACACCAGTCGTGGTTTCTTCGGAGACACCTCTGATATCGCCCAGAAGCTCAGGATAATGGTCATGTACTATTTTTGTTAAATCCCCCCCGTCATCTAATAGCATATTGGGTCGCCATCCATTTGGTGCTTCTATAGTTTGTTTTATGCACCACTCATACTCTTCTTCCGTCTCACCTTTCCAGGCAAATACAGGTACTCCAGTTGCTGCTATTTCGGCTGCTGCGTGATCTTGTGTAGAAAAAATATTACAAGAGCTCCATCTGACTTCTGCTCCAAGATGCGTTAGTGTTTCAATAAGCACAGCTGTCTGAATAGTCATGTGTAGGCAACCAATAATTTTTGCGCCGCTCAATGGTTTTGCTGCCCCATACTCATCACGAATGGCCATTAGACCAGGCATCTCTGTCTCGGCAATTTTTATTTCTCGGCGTCCCCATTCTGCAAGGGATATATCAGCTACTTTGTAATCAGAGAACTCTGTCATTTCTTTCACCTACGACTAAATAAATATTAGCAAAAAATTATAGTAGTGTACCTTGGCGTATAGCAGTACATTGGGATACGGGCAAGTGATTGGGTCGTTATATTTAATCTAAGCTGTACGATACTTTGGATGGCTTAAGGGAAATTTCATTCCCAATTATGATAATGTTTCTAGCCGAGATTTAACATCAGCCATTTCGTCTATGCTTGCATTTGCGAAAGCAAACCGAAGAAAACGCTCTTGAGTGGACCCAAAAAAAGTTGCAGGCAGACAGAGAATATTGGCCTCATCAGCCAATTTTATTGCAACTTGGCGTGCTGACATCGCAATAAAAGGGTGCTTAATATAAGCGAAGTAAGCGCCGCTAGAAACGAGTTCGAATTCAGTTTTTCCTGGCTCAAATAATTCTCTGACAAAATCACATCGCGCTTTAATGATTTGTTGTTTCTCACTAACCCAATTTGAAAGATTTAACAGTCCAAATAATGCGGCATCTTGGGAAATCCGAGGCGCACAAATTGCCAATGTATCAATTACCTTAATAATAGACTGTATTATTTTTGTCCCCCCAATTATAGACCCCACACGGTAACCAGTTAGGCTAAAAACTTTCGAAAAACTATAAAGTTGGATAAAGGTTTGATCCCATCTTTCTTTTTTAAATAAGCCATGGGGTTCTATCGGACCCAAAAAATCCTTATAGGTCTCGTCAATAATTAGTGCTATTCCTCTTTCAGTTGCAAGTTCGTAAAATTCGGCAATTATTTCTTGTGAATAAATTGCACCAGTTGGATTATTAGGTGTGATTAATACTATAGCTTTTGTTTTGTTGGTTATCAATTTTGCGGCGTCTGATGGATCGGGAATACCGCCTTTTTCATGCCGAAATGGTAACATTTTTGCTTCTATGCCTAGAATTTCTAACCACATTAAGTGATTAAAATAATAGGGCTCGGCAAGAATTACCTCATCGCCAGCCCTGGCTAAAGCCATGATTGTTAGGCAATAGGCTTGATTGCAGCCGGAAGAGATTAGTACGTTATCTAAAGTGGTATTGCCTGCATAAATTTTGTTCATATGTGTTGATAACTCAGAACGAAGTTCTGGGATCCCTGCTATCTCGGTGTATTGGGCTGTTTCAAATAATGTTGCCTTATATGCAAGGTGGTCTTGTAAGCTATCCGCAGGTGGATAACTCGGTACAGCTTGCGCGAGGTTAATGAGTGGTTTTGTATTGGGAAAAGAACGTCCCGTGATCCACGATTGTGCCTCTGCAATTGGTGGTTCAATAGCTCGATCAACATTTGGGTTAACTAACATAATAATATTCGGACCTAGCTTTTTCAAGTTGACGTGAACATTTATCTCAAAGGAAGTTGGACCACACAGCCGGTTTTTAGTGACTTTGTGACAGCGTCTGTCCATTCCATGTATTTAACTGCAGTAGAGAAGTCCGTATGTGAGATATCTTCTTTGCCTTGGATAGCATTTATAAATTCTTCTTCAACACGCCACATTCCTCTATTTTCATCCTTAATTATTATTTGTTCAAGTTTATCAGAGCCTTTAGACGCGCCGTAGAGACGTTTCTTTCCGTCTTTTTTTTCGCAAAGCCTCAGCGTTCCTTTTGTTCCACAAATATAAATATCAACTATATTTTCCATATTGCCAATTACTGAGGAGACACTTAAGCGCATTTGTCCACCTTGTTCAAATTTTCCAATTATATCTATGTGGTCGGGAATTGAAGTAGGTATACGGAAGCCATCAGCGTTTTGTCGGTGTGGTACTACTGATTGTCCTACAGCAAAGCTGCTTGCTGCTGGTCCTACCCATCTCATTATTGCTTCGTACCAAATCCCCATATTCATTATATTGTTGCCAGAAAAGTCACGACTATGGCGCCAGCGCAAGTCGGAAGAGAAGTTTGGATAATCGGCGCCGAAGCTTACCCTTCCATCCAACGTGATTAATTGTCCTATAAACCCGTTAGCAATCAAATTCCGTATTGTATTATCGAATTCTAGAGTATGAGGGGCTGGTACAATTTGTGTGATCAAGTTTGAGTGGTATTTAGATGCGAGTAACATTGCGTGCGCTTCTTCAGAGTTAAGTGCCATTCTCGCTTCACATAAGACATGCTTTCCATGGTCAAGTGCAGCTATAGTTATTGGACAATGCATATCAGGCCAAGTGCCGATACAAACTGCGTCAACCCGCTCGTCTTCAATGATATTCTGCCAGTCTGTCGCGATTTCTAATATACCAAACTCTTTGGCAACCGTTTCAGACGAGGCAATAGATCTATTGGCTACTGTGAGTAACTGAAGCCCTTCTATTTTTTTAAATCCAGGAATATGACGCGATGTTGTATTTCCTCCAGCTCCAATCAAACCTATTCGAATTTGTTCCATATCTCTTCCTGTTATTCGTTATCTTTATCAATCGAATATCCAAAACGAATTGATAAAATTAAAGTATTTCTATCATCCTGTTTTTAACAAATTATTCAAAGTTCATTGTTTGGAAATCAGAGGTCTTCATTAAAGTCGTCGAGAAGCACCGCAACCTTATCCTCATCAGTTTGATCTAGAATTGCCAAAGCTCGCCGTGTTGCTGGTCCTGTAGTTAAAGCTCTGATTCGTTGTTTGACTCTTGGTATACTTTGCCAAGCCATTGAGAAGTCCCGAACACCAAGTCCGATAAGTAATGGAGCAAATCTGGGGTCTCCTGCAATTTCTCCACACACGCTTACAGGTTTATTATTTCGACGTGCTGCTTCTAATGTTATTTGAATGAGACGGAGTACCGCTGGATGTAATGGGTTAAATAAGTTCGCAACTTGCTCGTCTCCACGATCTATCGCGAGCGTATACATTGTTAAATCGTTAGTTCCAATAGCAAAAAAGTCAACTTCATGAGCAAGAGAGTCGGCGATAAGCGCGGCGCCTGGCACTTCAATCATTGCCCCAATTGGCGGTATAGTAATTTTTAAGGCTGGGTCGCGCTTTTTTAGTCTCATCGTCATGCGCTTAATTATGTGTTTGACTTGTCTAATTTGCTGAACACTAGAAATCATGGGCAACAGGATTTGAATTGGTCCATGTGCAGTGGCACGTAAAATAGCTGTTAGTTGGACTTCGAATAATTTTTGTTCTTTTATAGAAAGCCTCACTGCTCGCAAACCCAACATTGGATTAGCGCTGGCCGCGTATTTACTATCTAATGCTGTTGGTAATTTATCACCTCCAAGATCAAATGTTCGGATTGTTACGGGGCGTCCTTGCATGCCCTTGATAATAGTCTTAAGCAAATTGTATTGCTCTTCTTCATTAGGGAGTGTGTTCCTATTTAAGAACATAAATTCAGTTCTTAGTAGTCCTATACCTTCCGCGCCAGCATTTAAAGCACCTTCGATATCCCTCGCAAGTTCTATATTTGCTTGCATACTCACTCTCGTTTTATCTTGAGTAACTGCTGGTAGTGATCGCAGGCGAGCTAATTGTCTGTTTAAGCGGCGTCTAGCTTCGGTTTTCCTAGAATATTCATTTAAAGTGACACTATTGGGATTGAGAATCACTCTTCCAAGTTCGCCATCAACTACAATAGCCTGGCCTGACTTTACTGAATTAAGGAGGTTATAAACACCCAAAACAGCAGGTAGATTCATCGAACGAGCCATTATAGCTGTATGGCTCTCAGAGCCGCCTTGCTGTGTTACAAAGCCAGCTATTTTCCGTGGATCAATTAGTGCTGTATCAGCTGGGCTTAATTCTTCGGTCACCAAAACAGAACCTTGGGGAATTAGTGAAAAAGCCTGATAAGGTGTTTGCATCAATTGTCTTAATATACGGGAACCAACGTCTTTTATGTCTTGTAATCGCGCGGATAAATAGGGGTCCTTCACCTTCGTGAAGCCTTTTGCTATCTCATGCACGGTAGCTTGGACAGCGGCTTCAGCATTTATTTTTTGTTCTGCTATGATTGTTTGCATTCCAGTCACCATACGTTTGGAAGTTAACATTGCAGCATGAGCATCCAATAGTAATCGTAACTCGTCTGCAGTGGTGTCGTTTAGAGTATTTGTCTTCACCTTCAATCGTGTGATCTGTTGTTGGGCTTTTGAAATAGCTTTGCTAACTCTCCTCTGTTCCTTGGGGATCTCATCAGATGGAACTGTATATTCTGGGACTTGACCTAGACCTGACTGTATAATGTGGACTGTACCTACTGTTATTTCTCCTGATACCCCGATGCCGTCAAAGCGCTGCTCATCATCAGGTTCCATAACAGAATTTTGATGATTATTCCTCATAAAACTTATTATCCACAAGTTCTATAATCTTCTGTATTGCCTTTTCGGCATCTATCCCAGTAGCTCTTATCTGAATAACTGTGTCTTTTGATGCAGCTAACATCATCAACCCCATAATCGAATGGCCCGAAACGGTTTCATTGTCTTTACTGACGTTAACGGTACATGAAAATGGCGCAATAGTCTCTGTAAATTTAGCAGCGGCACGGGCATGAAGACCGCGCTCATTTATAATTGTCAGTTTCTTATCAATTCTCATTTCAGTAGACGCTCTCACGCAGATGAACCTAATACTTGTGACGCAACCATTATATATTTTTGCCCGGCATCACGTGCTTGAGTTACGGCTTCTAACATTGTTTCTGAAGAACGGACGCTTGCAAGTTTGACTAGCATAGGCAGATTTACACCCGCAACAATATCTATTTTTGCTTGTTCCATTATGGATATGGCTAAGTTTGACGGCGTTCCTCCAAACATATCTGTAAGTATAATAACGCCTAAACCTCTGTCTACTGATTGAACAGAATTAAGGATATCCTCTCGTCTTTTTTCCATATCGTCATCAGGACCTATACTTACTGTTGCAACTTGGCCTTGAGGACCCACAACGTGTTCCATAACTTTTACCAATTCGACTGCCAGATTGCCATGTGTTACTAAAACAATACCAATCTTATTCTTAGAATTAATTTCAGTCATTATTAAGCTCCTGCATTAGAATTGCCGGGTCAGTACTATTCAATCAAATCACGATGACGCAGGTTTACAATAAATTCTCTCTGTTTTAACCAATTATTCAATCGTTCCGCAACAAAAACCGATCGATGTTTTCCTCCGGTGCAGCCTATTGCGATGGTTAAATAACTTTTTCCTTCATCCGCATAAAAGGGAAGCAAAGGGTCTAAAAAATTCTTGAACCCATTGAAAAATATTGAGAACCTTGGGTCATTCTCTATGAAAGCCGCAATTTTCTTATTCCTACCATCCAATGGTCTTAATTGTTCGTTATAGTGAGGGTTTGATAAGAAGCGAACATCAAGTATGGTATCGGCTTCTGCGGGTAGGCCATTGCGAAACCCAAATGATAAAAGACTTAAGGTAAGTTTGCTTGTGTTTTTGAGCCCTAATCGTCGACTCAAAATGAGACTGAGGTCTGATATTGATAGTCCAGTGGTATCGATTAGTAGATCAGATTTTGTCCGAATATCGGTTAATAATTGTCGTTCCAGTTTAATCCCGTCTATTATGGGGCGACCATTAGACAAGGGATGTTTTCGCCGTGTTTCTGTGAACCGCTTAATTAAAGTTTCATCTGCACAATCAACAAATACAATGGAAACCAAATGATCAGAAGATTTGATTTGACTGGCGTACTCTAATAATGTTGTCTCATCAAAATTTCTTGTCCTTGCATCTATGCCGATTGCTATTTTGAGGTTTTTGTTTGCTGTCGACTGCGAGCTTCCATTTGCTAACAAGGCTGGTATAAAGTTTAGTGGGATATTATCCACAGCCTCGAACCCATAGTCCTCCAAAATATTTAGACATGTGGATCGGCCTGCACCTGAAAGTCCAGTAACTAAGACAACTTCTTGTTTTATTTTTTCATTGCGTGTTTGTAGGGGCATACTTATTACTTGATCTCATGGAGTTAATGGCAAGTTGAACTTTTAATGGAGCGGAGTTCTCAAATGGCTCAAGTCCAAGAACTGGAACCTGCAGGCCAAGGTACCAGCAAAACTGTGGGATAGGAATTCTATCTATTTTTTCAGGTGGCATCATATCTAATACCAATCCTAAACGAGCTCCTTCCTTTGAAGGCATATTCATTATGCCAACGCCTCGAACCTCAATCTTATCACGAATATTTTCGGGGCTCGACATAATCAGCTCTTCTTCCTGTCGAACAATAATAGTTTGATCGTCAGAGACTAACTTTCCTCCACAGTGTATAACCCGTAAAGCCAGATCAGATTTACCGCTTCCGGAGGGACCTCTAAATAGAATCGCCTCATTACCAATTGCCACGCAAGTACCATGTATTTTTAGCATAATGTAGCCCTGTAAAATGATCACTATATTATTTATTTGATAGGCTTAAAGTTTCGGATTTTGGTAACGCTACAGACAATTTAGCGCCTATTTTTTCCTTATCTTTAGAATATATATTTTCAGCCCAAATATCGCCATAGTGAGCCGCTATTATTTGCTTGCAAATGGATAGGCCTAAACCTGAATGTGTTCCAAATTTCTCATCTGACGGGCGTTCTGAGTAGAACCGATTGAAAACTGTTTCTAATTTTGTTTCTGGTATCCCTCCACCTCTATCTTCAATGGTTATTAAGATATGATTTTGTTTTACTTCACAGCGAATAATTATAGGTTTCCCCTTGGGAGAAAAAGTTTCTGCGTTATCTACAAGGTTTCCAATAACTCGAACTAATTGATCTTCATATCCGTCCACGATATGTGCTAGATCGTTATTTATGATTTTGAGTTTCACTTTATCAGGTGTAAATCTTTTTATAGAAATTGATATATCATGAAATGACGTAAGCATTTGTTTTATATCGATTGCCGACGTTTTTTCTCGGTTTAATTCAGAATCGAGTCGGGAGGCTGCTGATATATCACTTATTAGTCGATCAAGCCGTTTAACATCATCAAGCACTAGTGCAAATAAGGTATCTCTTTTGGATTTTTCAGAAACTTTACTTGCTGTTTCGACGGCACTCTGAATAGACGTTAGTGGATTTTTAATTTCATGAGATACATCAGCGGCGAACCTTTCTGTTGCATCCATGCGTTGCCAAAGGTTAGTTGTCATTTGTCGTAAAGCTCTTGCCAAATCCCCAATTTCATCATTTCGATTTGAAAGGTCAGGTATCACACTCTTCCTATCAATTCTGTTTCTAATTAATTCTGCAGCTGCAGCCAGTCTTTGAATGGGGCGCGTGATGTAACGGGCAACGTACCAAGAAAATGATGAAGTTATTAACGAAACGAGGAACCAGATGCCTATCAGCTTCAATCTCCTATCCTGCATGGAAACCTCTAATTTTTTTCCATCAATAGACAATAATAAGGCTCCCACAACTTGTTTGTATTTCTGAATGGGAACTGCAGTCGCCAGTATTAAACCTTTGGTTTTTTTTGCTTTTATAGTTCTAATCGAAATCCCCTGCAGAGATTGCAGGACTTCAGGGAATTCACTAGCCAGTTGCAGTGTTGTTTGTTTATATATTTGATGTTGTTGTTGCTGGGATAAGATTTTGAATAAATGTTCGTATAGCTCCTCAGCAAACGATTTAAAAAAAAGATTAGGAGTTAAGGGTGCAAGTGGCTTCGTTTCTACTGATCGAGCTCTTTCGCTTGTGGTCATGCTATCCGCTAAAAGGTTTCCGAGACTGTCAAAAATACGGGACCGCGTTGGCAAATTTAATGCTGTTCGATTAATAATTCTCTGGACTAATTGTTTTGATAGGGAATGGCTCGCGTTTTCATGATTTATCACGGCTGTTTCTGCAATTGCGTTTGAAAATAAGCCTGCTTGTTGAGATAGCGCACCTAACTCAGATTGAATAAGGCTATTTTTATACTGATCATAATAAAAAATCATTCCAACGGCTAATAGAATAATGGCAAAAGTATTAATGGCCAGTATACGGAGCGTTAGACTTGAAAAACGACGGTTTTTTATTTCAGAAGAAAGAATTAATCTTCTTTTAACCTCGTTGGCTGAGCGTCCACTTTTCATATAAGTATCTTGGCGTTCTGCAATAAAATAACTTTCTAGATTTTAATTGCGAATGTGCTCCTTATAACGGTATCCGATCCCGTATAAGGTTTCTATAAAGTCGAAGTCATTATCTACTTCTTTAAATTTCTTTCTTAATCTTTTGATATGGCTGTCGATTGTGCGGTCATCTACATAAATGTTATCGCCGTAGGCTGCATCCATTAATTGATCTCTACTTTTTACGTGCCCTGGCCTTGTCGCCAATGACTCTAGTAGTAGAAATTCAGTCACAGTCAGTTCTAGGTTGTTTTCTTTCCAGACACATTGATGTTTAATCTTATCCAATTGAAGCTCACCTCTGACCATATTTTCTTTCCCCGCGGTTATTGTTGGGTTTGTCATAAACTTCTGGCGGCGGAGTAGAGCTTTAATTCGTGCAATCAACAAGTGTTGTGAAAATGGCTTTTTAATGTAATCGTCGGCTCCCAGTCCCAGTCCCAGCACTTCGTCAATTTCATCATCTTTTGAGGTCAAAAAAATCACTGGAATTGAAGATGTCTGACGAAGTTTTGTTAACAATTCAATACCATCTACTCGTGGCATTTTTATGTCTAAAACAGCTAAGTCTGGCGGCGTGGCATGGAAACCGTGTAAAGCCTCTTCACCATCCTTGTATGTATCCACATCAAAATGTTCTGATTCTAATGCCATAGAAACAGATGTAAGAATATTTTGATCATCGTCTACTAGGGCAATTTTTCCTGACATTATGGTTGACCTCTCTATGTGAATACTAGCCTATCAATTTAAAATTGAATTATGGCAAGGTTATGTCAAAAGCTTCACTAGACAAAATATGAGATGTTGCGTCCATGATATAGAAAACTCTTTAACCTTTATTCACAAGCACTATTTGAACTCAGTTTATATAAATGATTGGTTGCGTTTGTTCTAATGCTACCGGAGCATTGCACTATATAATCGCCGATTAAGTATAATTATCGATGTTTTGTAGTCAAAATTTCTCCAATTGTAGCATAACGTTTTGGAACATCTAAACAACGTGACTGACCAGTTAACCCGTCTCACAAAATTAGAGGTACGGTGAAAAATGATTTTTCACTTTGGTAGATTAACGGACATCTCTCAAACTATAAAATAATTCTTTGGTTGGGCGAACTTGGTTATTGCGTTCTTGAAGTTGGAAGTTTTATCTACAGTGGGGATAGAATTTGACGAGCCATTATTCTAATTGAGTTTGCTACTGCATCACCAGATATTGTTATATATAGAAATACCCCGCTGGTTAGGTGACTGGGACCTGTGTTTGTTTATCAAAGTAAATACCAATCATTATTTGCGGTTATCATTAGTGAGGTAGGCTTTAAGTTGGTAAACGGGTATCAATTTTCTTAATGCCATTTAATCCATTGTGTGTGTGAGAATGACTACGACTAAAAAGTTACATAGGCGCTCTATGTTACACTTATATGTGATAGGATTGGTTTCTTCTTTGAAATTCAATCTATTTGTTGTCTGGAACTGGAAATAACATCAATTTTAAAGAGTAAATTAAGGGCTCAAATCTTAATTTAATTTTATACTTAATTAAGTATTTTTAGATATCGACTTGTCATATGTAGATATCACTCGATAACATAAGCACGTAGATTCGATTTATTTCAACAGTTGTTCAAACTCGGACTTGAAAAAGCTTGGAATAAATATAAGAAGAGTGGATTAGTAACTATTTTTTAATGGAGGAAGCAGTGGCAATAATTGGTGGGGCCGAGGCGGGCAGGCACCTAAAAATGCATGGCTTGGACAATTTAGGAGCTATTCATTGGAACTTAAGTGCCGCTGCACTTTATCAGGAAGCTATAACTAGACGTGAAGGGATTGTAACGGCAGGAGGGGCCTTAACAGTTTCGACAGGGGTACACACCGGTCGGTCTCCTAACGATAAGTTTATAGTAGATTCTCCTAGTGTTCACGATAACATAGATTGGGGATCAATTAATAAGCCAGTTAAAGCCGAAGTATTTGAACTACTTCATCAACGGGTTTCAGCATATCTACAGGGACGGGATGTATTTGTTCAGGACTGTTTTGCTGGAGCAGATCCTAAATATCGACTCAATGTTAGGGTTGTTACTGAATCGGCATGGGCGAATTTGTTCGCACAGAATATGTTTATTCGTCCCTCGAAGGAACAACGAATGGACTTTAATCCTGAATTTACAATACTTCATGTACCTGGGTTACTTGCACGCGGTTTGGATGATGGTCTTAATTCGGAAACTTTTGTAATTGTCGATTTTGATAGAAAAATGGTGTTGGTTGGAGGTACCAATTACGCTGGAGAGATAAAAAAATCGATCTTTGGCATTTTAAATTATTTGTTACCGGACCGAAATGTTATGCCTATGCATTGCTCGGCCAATGTGGGAAAAGATGGAGATGCCGCGATCTTCTTTGGCCTCTCTGGTACCGGAAAGACTACATTATCTGCTGATAGTACGAGAACTCTAATTGGGGACGACGAACATGGTTGGTCCGATGGTGGGATCTTTAATTTTGAAGGTGGCTGCTATGCCAAAGTCATAAATTTATCAGAAGAAGCAGAGCCAGACATATTTTCGACTACACAAAGATTTGGGACCGTTTTAGAGAATGTAGTTTTTGATCCTGCGACGCGAGAACTGGACTTATTTGATAAAACATTAACGGAAAATACTCGGGCTTGTTATCCATTAGAATTCATGGCAAATGCGAGTGACACGGGCTTAGCTAATCACCCAGATAATATAGTTTTGTTGACTGCTGATGCATTTGGTGTTTTGCCTCCAATATCAAAACTAACACCAGAACAAGCGATGTATCATTTCTTATCTGGTTATACAGCAAAAGTAGCGGGTACTGAAAAAGGATTAGGGAGCCAACCCGAAGCTACCTTCTCAACGTGTTTTGGGGCACCATTTATGCCCCGACGACCAACAGTCTATGGGGAGATGCTTCGTGAAAGGCTTTCTAAACATAAGGGCTCGTGCTGGCTTGTGAACACGGGTTGGTCCGGAGGATCGGCAGGTGATGGTGCCCAACGAATGAAGATTGCCCATACGAGAGCGATGTTACGTGCTGCCCTTAATGGAAGTTTAGCTTCAGTTGCTATGACGTCGGATAATTGTTTTGGATTAAATATCCCCGAGCAGTGTCCAGATATTCCAGCGGACATACTACAACCTCGTAAGGCATGGAAAGACGTAAAAAAATATGACGTAATAGCATCTGATTTATGTGTCCGTTTCTCTAATAATTTTAAACAATTTGAGGCAGGCGTTTCAAAGGATATACTAGCAGCAGGTATTCACCGAGTATAAAGCGCTTCGTCTCTTCTCAATATAGAGATTAAGAGCTGTCGCCATTGGTATTTATTTTTATTGAAAATAAAAATCCTCGACCTCTCGTCGGCACTATTAATTAGACTTTATTGGTTAGATAGTAATGAAAGAGGTGTGGTAGTGTATAATCTTTTATCTGGAATGAGAGTGATTGAAGGGTCAGCGTTTGTTGCTGCTCCTTTAGGCGGGATGACGCTGGGACAGCTAGGTGCTGAAGTTATACGGTTTGATCCAATTGGTGGTGGGATGGACCACAAAAGATGGCCCCTAGATAACAAAGGTAACAGCCTTTACTGGGCAGGTTTAAATAAAGGGAAAAAATCAATTGCAGTGAATTCTCGGGAATCTGAAGGTCGTGAAATCATAGAAGCGCTTATATGCCAACCAGGACCAGATAATGGTATATTTTTGACTAACCATCCGCCTGGGGGAGCCTACAATTTTGATAAATTAAAAGCTCGGCGTAAGGATCTGATCATGCTCAATGTCCTGGGGAGCCATGATGGAACTCCAGCAGTAGATTACACGATCAATTGTGCATTGGGTTTCCCTTTTGCAACTGGTCCCCGAGGAGGCGAAAGACCTGTTAATCATTTGCTCCCAGCTTGGGACCTGGTCACGGGTAGTATGGCGGCTACTGGTATTCTGGCGGCTGAACGCCAAAGGAGTAGGACAGGTTGCGGTAATTTAGTAAAATTAGCTTTGTCTGATATTGGGATTTGGGTAGCTAGTGCGCTTGGACATATAGCAGAGGCGTCATTATTGGACAAAAATCGAACAGCTGATGGAAATCATATCTATGGTGCTTTCGGCCATGATTTCCTAACGTTAGATGGTAAGCGAATAATGTTAACTGCGCTTACAAAGGCGCAATGGCGAAGATTAAAAATTGCTGTCGAAATCACAAAACCTGTAATTGAATTTGAAAACGATAAAAATCTAAATTTAGATAATGAAGGGGATAGATATATAGCTAGAGATAACATAGTAGCTATGATAGAGCCTTGGGTTGCATCACGTGACTACAGCAATGTCAAAAACATACTTGAGAAAGCTGGTGTATTATGGGGGCCGTATCAAAACTTTACTGAATTATTAAAAAATGATCCGCGTTGTTCAGTTAAAAACCCACTAATTGAGGTTAAAAATCAGCCAGAAATTGGGTCTTATCCCATGGCAGGCCTACCTTTACGTTTTCATGATTTGGCAAATATGCCGGTAAAAGCTGCCCCATTACTTGGCGAAAATACTGATGAGGTTTTATCTGATATTTTAGGTATGCCTGACCATAATATTGCAGACTTGCATGATAGAGGAATTATAGGAGGGGTCGTTGTCTCTGTTTGATAATTCTTCAAAGAGTTTTTAGTTTCTCCACGTGTCTCCTAGTTGACGCTCGACTAACCACCGCTCAAATAATTCCGGTGTATAAGTGTCTTCAACCCAATCACATAACACCGATCCGTTATGGGTATCGGAGAAAAAGTTTGGAAAATGTTTTATCCATCGTTGGTGCTTTCCAGGTAAATGCAGGTAAGGCCAAAACCTAAAGTGGCGATTCACTTTTTTTAAACCATCTACGCCATATATGTTTAACAAATATATCGCACTAGCTAAAGCCGTTCTGTCCGCTCCTCCCGAACATTTGACAAGAATTGGAGTTAAAGCACTATTATAAGCTCTTAAAAGGCAAGATAGCATTTCTTTTTGTGGTAGACGTCGGGAATGCAGTGGACTGTCGATATGAACGATGCCAAGCTTATTGCATGTATTTCTTTCTGGATTGTACCATGTAGAGCGAGGGTTCTCTCCTCGAAGATTTATCACTGTAGCAATTTGAGCATTTTGGAGCAATGGAGTGCAGTATTCCCCGTATAACTGTGCGCATCGGAACAAGTGTGTATCCACTTGATGCCAATTATGGGTTAATCTTAAAAATTTATTCCATAATAACAGTTTAAAAATCCTATCCAGGTAGCCAAGTTTTTGGATCTGAAATCGCCTGCACCCTTGTTACAGAGTTTTTCACTTCGTGTATACCATTCCTATCTGCTGGTGGGAACCATATCCATGGGATCATTTTTTCGCCTGCATACTTTAGCTGGGCCTTAAGTTTTCGATCTTCATGATATTGCTCTACGTTAAATCCACGAGCACGCAGAATATTGGCGGTATCTTTAATAAGATCGTAGGGCGCTCCCTGCGTGTGCACAACAAGAATATCAGTTGGTGTTTTTCGGTTAGCTTGTATCTTTCCTTCCCGCATCAATTTGGCAAATATGCGAGTTAAGCCGATTGATATGCCGATACCAGGGAGTTTTTTATTGACAAAGTCTCCAACAAGATTGTCGTATCGTCCGCCACCGCAAATCGTTGGAAAATTTGGATATTCTGTGAAGCGAGACTCATATACCGTACCAGTGTAGTACGCCAACCCTCTTGCTATTGACATATCAACCAGAAAGGTTCCTGCTTTATATTTTTCGAGCTGCTGAATTACAAACTCTAATTCATTAATTCCTTCTTCGAGTAAACTGGATTTTACGTTAAGGTCCCGTATTTGATCAATAACAGAGTGACCTGCTCCTTTGATTTCAGCAAAATTTAAAACCATATCGATAATCGGCGGTGTTAATTTTAGATCTTTAGAAAGCATAGTCGCCACGCCATCAGTACCGATTTTATCTAATTTATCAATTATTCTTATTGTGTTAGATGTGTCTGAGATAGAAAGCCCCGAATAAAATCCTTCTAAAATCTTGCGATTATTGACTTTAGTTGTCAGGGGGCCAGCGCCGATTGATTCGATAGCTTCATGCATTATTATTGGTATTTCTGCATCAAAATGAAGCGGAATAGGACGTGTATCAACCACATCAATGTCACACTGTAAAAATTCTCTAAAACGACCGTCTTGAGGCCGCTCTCCACGCCATGCTTTTTGCATTTGGTAGCGTTTAAATGGAAAGTTAAGTTGGTTTATATTAGCCGCAACGTACCTAGCCATTGGGACCGTCATATCATAATGAAGTGCATAACTTGGTTCGTTTTCATCACTATTATTATTTAATAAGCGTCCAATAGAATAAATTTCTTTATCAGTATCCCCTTGTTTTAAAAGTACCTCGACCGGCTCTATTGACCGGGGTTCTATGGAAGTGAATCCGTAACTCTCAAAAATTTTTCTAAATGAGTCGATCCACTGTAATTCAACCAATCTGTACTCAGGTAACCATTCCGGGAATCCGCTTATAGGTCGAACTCGTTCTTTTGATGTGGTAATCTTAGTTTCTGAGGGTGACATTAGAATTTAACCCAAAAGTTTGAAAGACGAGTTCTAGAATTGCACAAATATGTATTATTATCCTGACGGATTAATATTTGATACCAATACTAATCTATTCCATCCCGATTGCATGTTGATAAAGCACGAGAAGTTCCTCCTGTTCGGCTCGGTCTTGGTGGTCCATTTTTCTCAGACGAACTATTTGTCTCATAATTTTTACATCAAAGCCATTACCTTTCGCATCTGCAAATATTTCACGAATATCAGCAGCAAGTGCAGATTTTTCTGCCTCTAATCTTTCTATTCGTTCTATATATGAACGTAATTGCTCGCCTGCGATTCCACCAACTTCAGCCATAATTCCCCTTAACTTCTGTGTAGTTTATTTAAAATAACTTTTTAGCGATACCAAGACCAAATAGGTGTTTCCAGTACCTTAAAATTAGTCAAACGGATTATAAAAAAGTAGCTTATAACTATATGGGAAAAATAAATGCTAATCGACAAAAATATTTAAAAACTCATTAATAATCGAATGTATTTGTATCTTTAAGGAGTTATTATATTCTTCTGTGGGGATGACATTTTATTCACTTCTGATTGGGCGATCGAGTAATCGCCGAATACTTAAATTAATATCTGTGCTTTGAGTCAGAATGGAGTGCACAGAACCGCAAATAGGTAAATCGACTTTTAGGTCCTTGGCTCTTTTAGTGACTGCTTTAGAACTATGAAAACCCTCTACAATTCCTATCATATTTTTTAACGTATTATTCGCAGACCGCCCTTTACCTAACTCTTCACCAAATTGGAAGTTACGAGATTGCCTGCTAGTGCAACTGAGTAGAAAGTCGCCCAAACCAGATAAACCTGATAACGTCTCTACATTACCCCCAAGCGCAAAAGCTAGACGTTTTGTTTCTGCCAAACCGCGCGTCACAATAGCCGCTCGTGTGTTTTCCCCAAACCCTTGCCCAGACGCTATTCCACAGGCAATAGCGATTATATTTTTGATTGCACCTCCAACTTGTACTCCAATTATATCTGCACTACCGTAGAGGCGGAAGTTAGAGGAGCTAAAATTTCTAGCTAATGCCCTACCTAATTGTCGATCTTTCATGGCAAATGTTGCTGCAGTAGGAAAGTTGTTTATAACTTCAGATGCAAATGTAGGCCCGGAGATTATAGCAATGTTCTTATTGATTAAGGTTTCTGATAAAATTTCAGAAATGAGCTTACCTGTTCCAAGTTCGAAACCCTTCGCGCTACAGACTATGGGAGTATCGTGGGTTATATATTGTCTGATCTCTTCACCTAGAGTCCTGATTTGCTGAGTAGGGACTGCTATTATTACAACATTTTTTTCGCAAACGGATTTTAAGTCTGTAGTTGCTCGAATATTTTTATCAAGTTTAAGCTTAGGTAGGTAAGACTTATTCTCATGGATCTCGTTGATTTCATTTATAGTCTCGGCGTTCCGTCCCCATAACGTCACTTCATTCCCTGCTACGCTCAACGCGTGAGCCAGGGCAGAGCCCCATGCGCCAGAACCAATTATGCCAACTGATTTCGAATCCATCTGTTTACTCAAATCTACTTGTTATCAAAGTTCACTCAATGGCCATCGGGGCCTAGGGACAAAATCTAAATCAGTGCGATACCCCAGTTTCAATTTCTCTACTCCGGCCCATGCTATCATGGCTGCGTTATCCGTACATAAGTTCATTGGTGGTGCGACAAAGTCCATATCATGATCATATGCCAGAGTGTTCAACCCATTTCTTATTTGTGTATTAGCAGCAACCCCCCCTGCGACTACCAATACTTTATTTTTCCCATTTTTTTCTTGAAACATAGAAATAGCATTAGCGCAGCGGTCCTTGAGTATTGATACAACAGTCTCTTGAAATGAGGCGGCCAAATCGGCTTGATCTTTTTCGGTTATACTCTTAAACGAATCCACAGTGTACCGAACCGCTGTTTTTAGTCCAGAGAAAGAGAAATCGCATCCAGTTCTTCCAGCTAATGGTTTTGGAAAATTAAACTTATATTTATCACCATCCAGCGCTGCTTTTTCTAAAGCAGGTCCACCTGGAAACCCTAAACCTAATAATTTTGCTGTTTTATCGAAAGCTTCACCAACAGCATCATCTATTGTAGACCCTAATAGATCGTAGTTTCCAACTCCCTTCACTGTAAGAAGTTGGCAATGTCCGCCAGAGACTAGAAGTAATAAGTATGGAAACTGAACTTTATGGGTTAAACGGGGGGTTAATGCATGTCCTTCTAAATGGTTTATTGCCAGAAATGGCAGGTTATTAGCGAGGGCTAACGCCTTACCAAATGTTGCCCCTACTATAACCCCACCAATTAAACCCGGTCCCCCTGTTGAAGCGATAGCTTTTAACTCACTATACTTAATGTTTCCAGCAGTCATGGCTTTTGCTACAATTGTATCAATGTTTTCGACATGAGAACGTGCTGCGAGTTCTGGAACAACGCCGCCGTAAGGTCGATGTGTGTCAAATTGCGATGATATAATATTTGAGAGGATTGTTCCGTCACTTCGAACAAGAGAAGCAGCGGTTTCATCACAACTAGTTTCTATGCCAAGAACTATCATGGTATCCTTATTTGAACGCTTACTTGAAGATTTATTATTATTTCCAGTCACATTCTTACTTTCCTTATTTTGCGTTCCGGTCTACACAATTCTGTTATGGAACACAATAATAGCAAAGCTCGCGTACGTATAGGAACTAGGGGTTCGAAACTTGCGCTAGCCCAAGCGCAAGAGTTGCAAACCCGTCTAAAGCTAGCCCATGGTGCCCTTATGGAACCTGGTGCTATAGAGATCGTAGTAATCAAAACAACGGGGGATAAAGTGCAGGACCGTTCGCTTGCGGAAATTGGTGGTAAAGGACTTTTCATAAAAGAAATCGAAGAGGCTTTATTGAATAAAAAAATAGATTTAGCTCTTCATTCTATGAAAGATGTGGAGACAGACGTTACTCAGGGAACGGGATTGGCATGTGTTCTTCCAAGAGAGGAAATAAACGACGTTTTTATTTCTAAAAAGGCCCAAAACATCGACGGATTACCGCATGGAAGTCTTATTGGCACATCTTCAGTCAGACGAGCTGCATTGCTGAAAAACAAGCGCCCTGATTTTAAAATTACCCTTTTTAGAGGTAATGTAGAAACTAGACTATCAAAGTTAGACCGTGGTGACGTAGATGCAACATTATTGGCATTGGCAGGTTTGAAAAGGCTTAACCTTCAAGATAGGGTGACGAAGATAATGTCCTTAGATGAAATGCCACCTGCTGTTGCTCAGGGGGCTATTGGGGCGCAATGTAGGATCCCAGAAAACAGATCTGATCGGCAGTTGTGGAGCTGGTTAGAGGCTGTTAATCACCCAGAAAGCGCTGTCAGAATAAATGCCGAACGTTCTATGTTAAAAATACTTGATGGTTCATGTCAGACCCCAATAGCAGGGTATGCTAAAATTGATGATAATGACTGTTTAACATTGACTGGGTATGTGGTGGCCCCCGGAGGGGAGCGATTACACATGGCAGAAGAAACGGGCTTAATAAAAGACGCAGTAAATATTGGAATAGTAGTTGGCGAACGCCTAAAAGTCCAAGCAGGCTCAGATTTGTTGGGTTAACTTGAAATGAAAATCTTATTAACTAGGCCCATTGAAGATTCTCAAAAGGTTGCAAATGAACTAAAGAAATTGAATATAGGCTTTGTAATATCGCCGTTACTTGAAATTCAAAAAAAACTCAATGTTATTCCTGACTATGAAAAATACCAAGCGATTATACTTACCAGTAAGCATGCTGCTATTGGCCTTATTGACACGAACATCAAAAAATCCATGGCGATTTATTGCGTAGGAGATGCGACTTCAAGTTTTATCGTTAGATTAGGTTTTCTAAATGCTGTTTCCGCCTCAGGTGATGCAAGTGATTTAACTAAATTAGCAATAAAAAATTTAATGCCATCCGATGGTCCAATACTTTACTTGTGTGGACAAAATGCAAACAGTAGTACTAATGATAAACTTGAGTTATCAGGTTTTACAGTAGACGTAAGTATTGTTTACGAAGCCAAGGAAATACAATCTCTAAGTAAAACGGTGATTAAATCTCTCAAAAAAAAGGAAATTAATGGTGTGTTTTTATATTCACCACGTTCGGCTAGGATCCTGTGCAACGTGATAAAGCGCCTAAATCTTCAAAAAATGTCTCACGGTTTAGTTGTTTATTGTCTGAGTTCTGCTGTTGCTAATGAAGTCAAGAATTTAATCTGGAAAGATGTTCGCATTGCCCAAAAGCCAAATAATGTAGAAATGCTAGCTCTTGTGGGAGAATATAATATTTAATTATTAATCTATCATTTATTATTTAAACTTAGTGATGGCGGTCTTTTTATGACAAAAAGTAGCAAGGAACAAATAAAAACAATAGATAATAAGTTACTTGACCCTGGCCATGATGAAATATTGGGGGAAGGAGTAAGAATTGTTGGGGGAAGCTTTAAATTTAAGCTTCTAAAATATGGATTACTAATTTTCTTGATTGGTTGTGGACTAACATATGTAGTTCCCAATTTTAATTTTGACGTAAGAAGTAGCTTAAATAAATTTGAAGAATTTTGGTATAATATCTCGAACTTAAAACCTAATACGAAAACGATTACGGTTAACACGAAATCACTGAATATTGATCCAAACGAAATTTCAGAGAACAAAGATGACGCTGATAGCACACATTTATCTGAAAATAGCACTTCACATTTAGATGGAAATATAAAAAGCTTACGAAAAAGAATTGATTCTTTAGAATCTCAGTTCCGTGTTTTTGACCAAACTAATCACAAATATTCCTCTAAAGATATTCTTCCAACGGGTAAAAATTTTGTAAAATTAAAAGAATTGGTTAAGTCCCAGGAGCATACCGAAACGGCATTAAAAAAGCTAACTAGTCGGATAGTAGCCCTTGAGGGTACAGGAATTGATAAATTGTCTTATACCAATGAAATAAGAGATGAGGTAAGCCGGCAGCAAGAGAGAATCTCAATTATAAATGACAGGCTTGCCTCTGTAATAGGCAGTCTAGATCTGCTGGCGAGTGATGGTCAGCAATCATCTTTGCATAGCCCAGTACTCATCTTAAGTTTGAGCAATTTATTGACAACTATTTGGCAAGAAAAGCCCTTCCGTGTTCAACTAGAAGCCTTCCGTTTGAGTGTCGGTGATAAATTAGAAGCAAAAAAATATATAAAACAGTTAGAGAAATATGCCTCTAAAGGAATCCCAAATACACGTTCACTACTGAAACGGTTAGTTTCTATATATAGTAATCTACAAACTCGGGAAGGCCTCAAACGGAGTGGTTTAATTCAAGGAGCCTTGATTGAACTTAGATCATTAGTCAAAATTCGAAAAATCAAAAATTCTGGTGATAAATCTATCCCTAAATCTTTTGATGCTGCCATTGAAGCCTTGCAGAATAATAACTTAAAATTAGCAATCAATCATATGAAACAATTAGAGTTGACCTCTATTAATGAAGTAAAATTCTGGTTAGATGAGGCACAAAGTTTATCGAATTTGGAAGGTATACTCCCCAAACTAGAGTCCATGGTTTTATCCAAAACACCAAAAAGTGAGTGATCAAAAATGCTACGGATTATTTTCTTTCTCATACAAGTGGCAGCGTTTATTGCTCTTGCTGTCTGGTTGAGTAATAATCCTGGACAGGTAAAAATAAATTGGCTCAACTATCAAATAGACACCCACTTTAGTATCTTTCTTATATTTATCATATTCATTGGGTTTATGCTGTGGCTTTTTTACGTGCTTTTCAACAAGATACTAAAGGCTCCAAAGACTTTTTTTAGTCGTAGGAAAAGTCGTCGGGAATCGGATGGATACAAAGCATTAACGCTCGGTATGGCTGCTGTAGCTGCGGGGGACAAGGATGAGGCCGTCCGGTTATCAAAGAAAGCAAATATACTTTTAAAAGATCCTTTACTCACCCGTTTGTTATCAGCCCAAACAGCGACTTTAAATGGAGATGAAACCGCTGCTTTGAATTATTTCAGTGCACTTAGTGAGGACCAGGAAACAGAGTTTGTTGGCTTGGTAGGTTTAATGCGTCAGGCAATGAGTAATCAGGATCAAAGGCTCTTACTTGAGCTTACTAAAAAAGCATATGAAAAACGCCCAGAATCTACTTTTGTCTGTGAAACGCTATTCAGTCTTCAGACAAAAATGGCGGATTGGGAAAATGCTCAAAAAACATTAACTGAATCTCTACGCCGGAAAGTAAAAACCGAAAAAGTAGCGGTTGGTCCAAGAGTAACTATCTGTACAGCGAGAGCAATAGAATTTAAGAATAATGATATGGTGTTGGAGGCCATAAAGTACGCGGATAAAGCTTTAACGGATGATAAAAATTTCATTCCAGCGGCTATACTACGAGCAGAACTTACTCAGGACCCTGAAAAAGAACGAAAAATTATAAGAACTTTGGAAGCTATCATATCTGCTACGCCTCACCGAGAATTAACCATGAACTATTTGAAGTTGTGGTCCGAGGAGTCGCCACTTCAGCATTTTCAAAGATTACAAAAACTTTTAATGAAGTCTGATAAATCGATTCAGGGAAGATTAATATTAGCTGAGATTGCATTAGAGGCAGAGTTATGGGGGGAAGCTAGAAAATACCTTGGCGACATTTTGATAGATAATATGACAATTCATGGGTGTCGTCTTATGGCAAGCCTTGAACAACAAGAAAAGAATGATGAAACAGAAGCGAGGAGATGGCTGGAAAAATCGATTAATGCAACGGTTGACTATAGTTGGACTTGTAATTCCTGTGGGGCAACAGGTGAGGAGTGGTCTCCTTTATGTGGCAACTGTGGCCGTTTTGATCTTATTACGTGGAAGGTTCCACCGAGAGTCTCTGCCCTTTCTGATCGTGCCTCCTTCAAAGCAAGTGACAAGCAAGCTCCAATCCTTGAGCAATAGAAAACTAGCCCTTCTTGTACACAAGTAACAATTAATTTAATGCCTGTACAATTTCATCACACATTTTTTTTGCATCCGAAAACAGCATCATTGTATTGTCACGAAAAAATAACTCATTATCTACTCCAGCATAACCAGATGCCATAGACCGTTTAATGAAGAGAACAGTTTGCGCGTTTTCTACATCCAATATGGGCATTCCATAGATCGGACTCGAAGTATCAGTTTTAGCCGCTGGGTTGGTTACGTCGTTCGCCCCAATAACGAACGCTACATCAGTTTGTGAGAAGTCTCTATTTATTTCATCTAGTTCTAAGACTTGCTCATAAGGAACATTTGCTTCTGCCAGAAGTACATTCATGTGACCAGGCATTCTGCCTGCTACAGGATGTATTGCATATCGCACCTTGACCCCCTTTGTTTTTAAAATATCTCCCATCTCTCTAAGTGCATGTTGGGCTTGGGCTACAGCCATTCCATATCCTGGGACAATAATAACAGATGAAGCATTTTCCATTATAAAGGCTGCGTCCTCTGCGCTGCCAGATTTTATCGCCTTTTCACCGCCTTGCCCTGAATGAGGTAAGTTGTTTTCAACTCCAAATCCACCTAATATAACACTAAAAAATGAGCGGTTCATTCCTTTACACATTATGTATGAGAGGATTGCGCCCGACGACCCCACTAAAGCACCTGTTATTATCAGTAAACTATTGCCTAGGGTGAAACCGATTCCACATGCAGCCCAGCCAGAATAGGAGTTTAGCATTGAAATAACGACGGGCATATCAGCGCCCCCAATGGGTATAATGATTAAAATCCCAATTAAAAAAGATATAGCAAGAATAGCCCAGAATGTGACTTCTGTCTGTTCGTTTACCATCAATATTATTAAAATAAAAACCGAAATCCCTAACATGGCATTCAGGAAATGTTGTCCCTTAAATGTAAGAGGCGCACCAGAAATAATACCCTGCAATTTTCCAAAAGCGATAATAGAGCCGGTAAATGTTATTGCGCCAATTGCGAGGCCCAGCACCATTTCAATTAAGCTAGCTGTATGTATATTTAAAAACTGCCCAATACCATATGCTTCTGGCCTGTAAAAAGCAGCTGCAGCAACAAAACATGCCGCTAATCCAACCAAACTATGAAATGCTGCCACTAACTGTGGTAATGCTGTCATTTCAATTTTGCGTGCGACTAAGGTTCCTATCGCTCCACCAATTACCAAGCCCGCAACTATTACCTCATAACTTAGTACCCCAGGGAGCGCTAGCGTTGTTGCGATAGCTATCGTCATCCCGGTCACCCCAAAGATGTTCCCTTGACGTGCTGTATCAGGTGAACTCAGACCTCGTAGGGCTAAAATGAAGCAAACACTTGATACTAAATAAAGAAAAGCCGAGATATCATCTGTCATGTTCGGCCCCGTTCTCAACGTTTCTTCTTGAACATAGAGAGCATTCTCTGCGTCACAATAAAACCACCAAAGATATTAATAGAAGCCAGAACTATAGCGAAAAACCCCATCACTTGAGCCAAATTCCCTTCAGCCGGCCCTGCCGCTATCAAAGCACCCACTATTATTACAGAGGAAATTGCGTTAGTGACACTCATCAAAGGGGAATGCAACGCTGGCGTTACGCGCCAAACCACATAATAACCAACAAAACATGCTAGAACTAGAACTGTAATACCAAATATAAATGGATCTACACCTTGAGGTTGCACATTATTATCCTTTCTTCGAAACTCTTTTTTCCAATACTCTAGCCGCACAGTTTTGGTGCGAGTCTAATGGCTTTTAATATTTGGGACTTGGTTTAAGGCCGTTGGGTGATCGCTCAGTCAGAGATGTCTAGGTGAAAGTTTGAATGACTTCTCCATTTTTCGTTAGTAACGATTCTTTAATTATCTCATCGGCAATATCTATTACCAATTGGTTATCCTCTTGATTAATCATTAAGGACACAAAGCTTAATAGGTTTTTAGCAAATAGAATAGAAGCGTCAATTGCTACTGCGCTGGCCAAATTAGTTTGACCAATTATAGATACTCCATCCTTAATGATCGTCTTATCAGGGACAGACAACGGGCAATTTCCTCCCTGTTCTGCAGCGAGGTCAACTAATACCGACCCTGGTCTCATAGTTTTTACCATTTCGGCACTGACTAAAACAGGTGCTGGCCGCCCTGGTATAAGGGCAGTACAAATCACAATGTCTTGTTTTGCTACGGTAGATGCTATTAATTCAGCCTGTTTCTGTTTGTATTCGTCGCTCATCTCTTTTGCGTAACCGCCTGCAGTTTCTGCTTGCTGAAACTCTTCATCTTCCACAGCTACAAAGCTTGCTCCTAAACTTTCGACATTCTCTTTAGCGGCTGGCCGCACATCGCTGGCAGAAACTACAGCCCCCAGACGGCGCGCTGTGGCAATCGCTTGTAACCCGGCAACTCCCGCACCCATTACCAAACATTTAGCAGGGGGGACGGTACCGGCAGCAGTCATCATCATCGGGAAAGCTCTCCCAAATACATGCGCTGCTTCGAGAACAGCTTTGTAGCCTGCTAAATTTGATTGTGATGAAAGTGTATCCATGGTTTGTGCTCGGGTAATGCGTGGTATTAACTCCATGGAAAATGTAATAATATTTCGGTCTGCTAAAGTTTTTATTAGCTCTTGGCTACTATACGGTTCCATAAGGCAGATGAGAACAGCACCGGCCTTCATAATTTTAACTTCATCTTCAGTATTTGTACCTGAGCCCTTCGAGCTGAGTGGCTTCCGAACCTTTAAAACTATATCAGCATTTTTTAACGCTTCGTCAGGTGTTTTAACGATATTGGCACCAGCTTCCTGATATGATTTATCCGTTATAGCTGCCGTTAACCCAGCTTTGGTCTCAATTACAACAGATAGGCCCATACCCACAAATTTTTGGACTGTCTCAGGTGTAATAGCCACTCTAAGTTCACCTGCTCGTCGTTCTTTTATTACGCCAACTTGCATTTAGCGTGCTCCATCGAAACACATGTTATAAAATACGCTTAAATATCCCATAATTACTCTAATCAATATTTTCTCTGATCATAATTAACAAAGATCTATTATTTCCTTACTTGATATGGAGAAGTTATTCAACACTAGATCTTCGTCTTTCTTGTTCAATTTTGATTAAGTCATTTCTCCCTAACATTTGTAGTCTCTTAGTTGCAAAACGGCAATGACTGCTGGATAATTTGCTGGTTGCTGGCGGTTGCATATCGTTTTGGTGTTTGCAGGATGATAACAAGTTACTAATCAATAGCCCCCAGGCTTTTTTTGCATAAAGTATTTCATCAGCATAGTATAAGTTTTTAGCTTCAGAGGTACCAAAAGCACTCCTCCTCAAAACGATATGGAGCTTTCTTGGTAATCTAGTATGCGGCCACAGGTCAGCTTCATTATAGCCGCCATTGAGTATTGTTACATTTTCTCTGCCAATCAAACGACTGGCGAGCGTCTTGCCATCAATAGGTTCTAATAGAATATTTGAGGTCCAATATCCTTCATGAGTACAGGCAATTTTCATAGGTCCTGAGAGGTTTGATGAATTTAAAAGAATTGGGGTTCTTGCACTCGTTGTTTCCTCAGAGTGGACCGTTATGGTGCACTTTGCTTCTTCTGGGAATGACGTGAGATAGGTTTGGTTAGACAAATAGTGAGTTTCTATGGGCCCTGAAGTCAATATTCCACAGCCATAAAACCAAAAACAACTCAGCATTACAAACATCACTGGGTGTATTTTTTTCATCGTGGGGTTAATTGGTTGCCTCATTTCCATAATAAACTTTAACAAAAACAACGTTCAAAATCAAAGTCTCAAAGTTTATTGATATTTGACTTGGGCCGCTTGACTCATGTCCAAGTAAACGCCATTTACGATGGTATGGTGTGTTCTAAGAAAAATAGTAGAAGATGGGCGGGAAGTTCTGATCAAAATGTTGCTATTTGGCTAACTATTGTAGCCCTCATGGTTGCTTCGATGGTGGTTATAGGTGGGATCACGCGGGTTACCGGGTCTGGCCTCTCCATGGTCGAATGGCGGCCGTTATTAGGCTGGTTGCCGCCGCTAGATGATAGAGAGTGGGAGCGTGTTTTTAAACTTTATCAAACCTCGCCAGAATATCGTCACGTAAATGCATGGATGAATATCGGGGATTTCAAACAGATCTTCTGGTGGGAGTATATACATAGGTTGTGGGGACGGCTCATAGGGCTTGTTTTTTTTCTACCCTTTGTGTTTTTTACGGTGACACAGTCCATAAAAAAAGAATTAAGGATAAGAATCATTGTATTGTTCTTTTTGGGGGGGCTGCAAGGTGGTCTTGGATGGTGGATGGTTAAAAGTGGACTGTCTGTTGACCCATCCGTAAGCCAATATAGGCTGGCTACCCATTTGGGAGTGGCATTTTTAATATTAGGTCTACTTATTTGGACTATTCTCGATCTCGTTGCACATCGGCAAAAAATAGGATCTCGCCTTCAATTTTATCAGGCTGTTGTTGTTGTGGGGTTGGTATCGTTAACCGTAATTGGTGGAGCGCTTGTTGCTGGCCTAGATGCTGGTCTGATCTACAATACATTCCCTTTGATGGCAGGCCATATTGTTCCGCCAGATTACGGTGATTTGGTGCCATTTTGGAAAAATATTTTTGAAAATACAAGTGCCGTTCAGTTCAACCATCGTATTTTAGCTACTTTTACAGCCATAGCTGTTGTGATCTTTTCTGTTTCCTTTAGGTCGAAAAAAAGTGAGAAGTTTTTTATGCAACCAATTTATGCATTGCTAACCGTCGTCACGTTGCAATTCTCATTAGGGGTTCTAGCTTTAATCAATTTTGTTCCGGTGGAGTTAGCATTAGCCCATCAATTTGGTGGGCTGTGTCTGTTTGGCACGAGTGTTTGGGCTTTATGGAGTGTAAGCAAAGGTATTTCTTTATACCGAATAGCCCCAGCGACCTAGAAGTTAGCATATAATAACTGGATCAAAAAATATTTCTATTTTTTATTTAGGCAGTCTTTTCGGAAGCTTTTACAATTCTGCGTTTTAATATCCGCGCTTCCGGGGCAAGTTTTGCTGTTTTCGTATTCTTGAGGAATTCATCTAATCCGCCGTTGTGCTCTATTGTTCGTATGGCTGAGGTAGTTAATCGAATCCGGATTGTTTGACCCAAGGCTTCACTCATAAGTGAAGTTCGTTGCAGATTTGGGATGAATCTGCGGCGATTTTTATTATTAGCGTGGCTGACATTATTTCCTGTCATCACACCTTTACCGGTTATCGAGCATCTGCGAGCCACGGAACAATCCCTCACTTTATATTCTATTTTGCTTGGTATTCAACGATTAAAGAGCGATATACGACAGTAGTCGACTTGCGTCAAGGTTTACTGGCTGGATTGTTGCAGGTAAAGTGCAATTACCAAGCCAACCAAGTCATTACAAATGTTGCCTTTGTCCCAAGTTTTTTCTCTAAATTAAGCAGACGATTGCTAGAAATGCTGTTTTTAATGCTGTCACTTAATTGATGAACTCCTGAGGCGATAAGAACAGAATCTATCCCAATACTGTCTGCGCCAATGATATCCGTCTCTAGGTTGTCGCCGATCATGATGACTTTTTTTTTGTCAAAATTATCCACAAATTCTAGACATCTTTCAAAAACGTTTGGGTAAGGTTTTCCGATATACGAAACATTGCCTCCAATCGATTCATAAAATTCAGCAATTCCTCCCGCACACAATTGCCTTTCCTCACCGTGAAAAACTAGTTTATCTGGGTTTGTGCAAAGCATAGGGAGATCTCTTTGTTTTGCTCCCACAAGCAAATTTTTATAATCTCCTAGTTGATTACTTTCTTTATCTGGGCCAGCGTTAAATATCCAGTTTGCCTCTACTATTGATTCTGTAGTGGTGAATTTATTTACAGGTAAAGTATTTGGGAAACGATTAGGGCCAAGTTCAAAAACTAGCCCATTGAAACTTGAGATCACTGGTGAGATACCGCTGAGTAATTGTTCGTTGGCTTCTCCACCTGACGTAACTAGCAAGTCATAATGCAAAGTTGAGAGCCCAAGTCGCGAAAGGCGTTGAGCAACCACATTAGGGAGCTGTGGCGAGTTTGATAGGAATATGATAGTTTTATGCCGCGCTTTGAGATTTTCTAATAATAATTTAATCCCAGGAAACAATGCTCGCCCGTTATAAATTGTGCCCCAAAGATCAAAAATAAAGATCTCGTAAAGATTTGATATAATGCTTAAGCTACTAATTTCTCGAGTATTCATTAATTTCTTATTTCTGCAGGTTTCGGAGCACCAAATAAGTATCCTTGACCGTAATCTATTTTTAAATCTAATAAATCTAATAGCATCTCTTCGTTCTCAATTTTTTCTACTATTAAATCCATGGCTTCTCTATCTAAAGCGCCTTTTAAAGCCTTCATATTTAATGTCGGGGCGGTTCCGCGTGCGATTTCGTGGAGGAAATGCGCATCAATTTTGATGAATTTAAAGCCCTGAGAAGCAAGTTTAGGGAGAGCTAAATCTAAGTTTTTTAATTGATCCATAGAAAGACGAAATCCAAGTTTTGATAATCGCTGTAATCCATTCTGAATATCGAAGTCATTATCAAGTATTGTTTCTTGATTGAACTCAAAAACAAGGTTGGTCGTCNGATTTATATTATCTGCCANGAAGTCTATAAAATCAGTGAAGAAATCAACATCTGTAAGAGTAGATTTTGAAATATTACAGAAAAATATTATATTAGGCTTATTGCGGCGTGCTCGTCGCACTAATTGAACGTACTTGAATAGCATCAGGTTATCCACAGATGCCGTTAAGCCAGCGGAGTTTGCTACAGGTAGATATTGCTCTGGCCGAATGATATTGCCGTTGTCATCTGNTATTCTGGAAAAACATTCAAAAAAAGCGTGGCTACGTTGCGGTAGTAGGACTATGGGCTGTAGATAGAGTTCTATGTGATCTTCTCGAACAGCTTTCTCTAAGAATTGTAAAATTTCACTANTAGTATAATTAAGAATTGGTTCACTTATTTTAGTTTGCGGTTTTTCAGCTNTTTCACTGACTGAATTCGCATTATTTGTGCTCACGTTATCGTTAACTTTATCCGCGAATTTTTTCATTAGAGTTCGCAGCATTCTTAGTTCAGAGGCGACCTGTTTGTTTTCGGGACTATTATTCAATTTTTGATCAGCTATATCCAACTGTTCTTGCACGCTAATCAACTTGAGATCGGATGCCTCTANTCTGTTCTCTAATAATTCCAGCTTTTTCTTAATTACATTCTGCTTTTGGCGAATTTCCATAATTAATATGGATATCAGCGAGATAAGGGTAACTGTCCAACCTGAGAAAGGAAAAATCTGAGGTGTAAAAAATTCAATTCCAATCCCTAAAAATATCGCAAATATAGAGAGCACTGCGAGCATAGTTTTATTCACTATTTAGGCTCCTTTTCTAATCTGAGATTGCCTTATTAGCCCAGTATTCTGCATCCACTCCAACAGCATCTTGAACGTTCTTATATTTATCATTTTTCAGTAACTGCGTTAACCCGCTAGTTATAGATCGAAATAAGTCGGGGCCTTTATATGTTAAAGCGGTATATAGTTGTACTAAATTAGCACCCGCTTTTATTTTCATGTATGCGGTTTCTGCACTGTCTATCCCCCCAACACCGATTAATGGGAGGTCCCCATTGCATGCGAGATATGTTTCTGCCAGTTTTTTGGTCGATAAATCGAAAATGGGAGGTCCGCTCAGTCCTCCGAGCTCTTGTTGCTTTTTACTTTTTAGAAAACTAGGACGAATAATCGTTGTGTTAGAAACAATTAAACCTGCAATTTTCTTGTTGAGCGCGATCCTCGTAATTTCCTGTATTTCTATCTTTGTCAGATCAGGCGCAATTTTTAATAATATTGGCGGGATTATTAATTGCTTTTCTTGTTGGCGCAAAGTTTTGTCGATGGAACTCAATAATTCTTCTAATTTTTCGGCGGTTTGCAGATCCCTGAGCCCAGGGGTGTTTGGGGAAGATATATTTATCGTTATATAGTCGGCTACTGGGAGAACCAATTTTAATCCTTCGATATAATCGGTGACCGGGCTAGTACTATCTTTATTGATTCCAACATTCACCCCGATGATCCCAGATGACTTCTTTCTTCTGGCTATTCTTTTGATTCCTTGATCCAAGCCATGATTATTGAAGCCGTATCGATTAATTATGGCGTGATCATCGTTCAATCTAAAAACTCTTGGACGTTCATTTCCTGGTTGAGGCCTTAATGTTAAAGTCCCAACTTCAAGAAAGCCACAGTCCAGTTTGCTGAGCCCAGCCAGGGCTTCCGCGCTTTTATCAAAGCCCGCTGCGAGGCCAACCGGGTTTGGAAACNATATCCCAAATACTTTTGAAGCTAATAGTTTACTACAAGTATCGGTTTTATAATTCGGTGTTATTCCAAGTTTAAGTGCTTGGATTGTTAGCCAATGTGCATGCTCTGGGTCGAAACTCCGCAGTAAATTAAAAACAATAGAATTCAGAACCATTAATTATGAACTTTCTTCATTTAAATTGGGGAAAATATGTTTTCCTTCCTCATCAAGAGGGAGTTTGATNACTCTTGCTATTGCGTCTTTATTTAGTGCTCCATAGAGGTGAGGAAATAGTTCGCCTCGGCGAGCTGGTTCCCACCTCAAGTCAGAATTGTGCAGTTTTTTAGTATCAACTTCTAATAGCAAAAGNTCTAATTCGCCTTTGCGATGTTTATTTGCACTCTCAATCACTTGCTTGGCTGTTGAGAAATGTAAATAACCATCAATCCTATCNTCCTTGGAGCCAGAATAAGTGTTGGCTGTCTCTGAAGACAGCCAATCTATTTGTCGCGATAGGTGATATATCCAGCGATTTTCCATAGTTTAATGAAGACCCTTAATTTAATATTTATAATTTTGATGCCGACTGTTTTTCATTATTTACCCGATGGCCACTTACGTGCCTCCTTAGGCACGAAGCCTTGATTTAGTTATAGTTGCGCCGACCCCTCCACAGTCATCGAAAATATCAATTTTCTCCACACTCACTGAAACGTTCAAGACTCTTTTATCTAATAAGGTTAAGTCAGCGATTTTTTCGGCAAAGGTTTCCACTAGTGTTATATGTCCCCGAGAAATAATAGTTTTGATTTCACTTATTAGGGTTTCGTAGCATGCTACTTTACNATACACGGCATCATAAAAACCAGCTTTGGGGTACTGCAATTCCATTTCCAAGTTTACAATAACTCGTTGCTTTTGTTCTTTTTCATGCAGGTGTACTCCAATAGACATTTCCAGCATCAAATTTTTTATATTTACCTTGTATATTGAGACAAATTTCTCCTGAGGTTCTGTCTCAAGAACCCAGTCTTTTGACAGTAATGTGCTATCTACCTCCATTTTGGCTGCTCCGCCTGTACAGATTTGGATTCAAGTTTTCAGTTCTTTATATTTCAATGCCTTAAAAACTATAGACCGCTATATTTTTCTGCAACAGCGCACCAATAAAATTTGATGCGCTGTTTCCTGGAATTTTATGATGAACGTTTGGGGTCAGCATAAAAATCTACCGGTTTCATTAATTTATTATCCTGATTGATTAAGGCACCAAGTTTTGCGCTTTCTTGGGTGTATTTTATCCAATCAGGATCGGACTGCATCGCATTACGTTTTGCTTCTCTGTCACCTGCGTTATCATATGCCCAGATATGGACGTATTGGTTGACATTTCCTGTCTCGGTTATCAAGTAAGCAACTGGTTGCCCTAGATGTTTTGTCTGAGGTGCTTTGCCGAATTGTTCGTAAACTTCTAAGTGCTTCTTAATAGTGCCAGGTCTACAAGTATAAGTTCTTACGTCCAATAGCATTTTTATCTCCGTATATTTACCAAGTTTGTCAAAGGATAGAAGACTAGATTAACTGCTGATAATTGTCATTAATTCAGTTTGATTAGCGAGAAGTTTGTCTGGGAATGCTGGTCTTGGTATTAATTGTTGAACAACGATCCATAATTGATTGGCTGATGGCGGTCGATAGTTTTTTCTACTTTTGGCATGGGGTATTTTAAACCGGTAGCACAATTATATAGGATAGCTGTTTCATTTGCTTTAATGGAGCCATCTGCTAATGCTTGCTTGTATGCGGCAAATGTTGCTGCACCTTCTGGACATAAGAGTACACCATCTTCTCGCGCAACCTCGTCTCGCGCTTCGAAAATATCCTCATCTGAGATAGCCACAGCAAAACCGCCCGACTCTCTTACAGCTCTTAAAATAAGAAAATCTCCTACCGCAACTGGAACTCTAATGCCTGCGGCTGCGGTGTGTGCATTTTCCCAAACCGGCGCATGTTCTTCGCCTTCGTGGAAAGCTTTGACTATTGGAGCGCAACCGGTTGCTTGGACAGCTATCATTCTAGGGCGTTTGTTGCTGATCCAGCCCATTGACTCTAATTCGTCAAAAACTTTCCACATTCCAATTAGACCAGTGCCGCCGCCGGTTGGATAAAAGATTGTATCAGGCAGTTCCCAGCCAAATTGTTCCGCTATTTCAAGTCCCATAGTTTTCTTGCCTTCGATNCGGTAAGGTTCTTTAAGTGTAGAAACATCAAACCAGCCAGTGGCTTCTTTACCATCGCCAACAATTTTCCCACAATCATTTATCAAGCCATTGACCTTGTATACCTCAGCTCCTTGCAACTCTATTTCTGAGATATTTATTTCTGGAGTGTCGTCAGGGCAAAATATTGTTGTTTTTAATCCAGCGTGACTAGCGTAAGCTGCCATTGCCGCACCTGCATTTCCATTAGTAGGCATTGCTAAATGTTGCAGGCCAAGTTCTTTGGCCATTGCTACAGCCAATGCTANACCTCTTGCTTTAAAGGAACCAGTAGGAAGGCGACCCTCATCTTTTACAATTATTCGATCGGAATTCACGCCTAGTTTTTTTGCCATNGCTGGTAGATGCATCAATGGAGTTGTTACCTCTCCCAAGGCGACTACGTTTTTAGTTTTGGTGACGGGAAGGAATTCTCTATAACGCCAAAACCCACCAACACGGGATCNGATTTCGTCTTTAGTAATGGTTGATGCTAATTTATCTAAATCGTAACGCACTAACAGTGGCCTGCCTGCCTTTGAAAGTCCTTGCGGGATGCCGGCTTCATAGTGCTCCCCGGTTAGTGAACATTCTAGATGGGTTACAAAATTTGGATATTCGAACTTTTTCGACGTGTCCACGTGTTAATCTCCTACAAGAATTTCCAGGTTCTATTCTCTCTTTAACAATTTAACACAAGCGTGTCTCTTTTAAAGGAGGACTTTAAATCGCGCAAATGGCGCAGAACAGAATACAGTTTTTGAATAGCTTNGGAAACAGTTATTGAATTTCTAGATCAGTTCTTGTGTCATATTCATCTGAAAGTATAAAGTTGAAAGGTAGCAAGTTTCTATTGCTTCATACTACATGTTGGTTTTGGCATATCAGAGTATTTTTTTAAAGAAGGAGTCTATCTAAATGATCTATGAGTTCCGAACATATACGACTGGTCCTGGGCAAGCTCCGTTGCTTGCGAGGTATTCAGCCGAAATTGGNCGCCCAATTAGAGGAGATGATCATGGCAAGCTTGAGGGTTATTGGCTTACTGAGATTGGGCCATTAAATCAGGTTATGCATTTATGGTCTTACGAAAGCATGAACCATAGAGCGGAGGTAAAAGCGAAACTTGGAGTTAATGAAGCTTGGCGCAATAACTATTTGACAAAGGCTGGTCCTCTCATTCGCCGTCAAGATAATAGGATAATGATTGCCACTAAGCCGCTAGTTGCTCCGACAGAGGAGGGTAATATTTATGAGTATCGTTTTTATCGCTGTAAAGTAGGCAAAGCAAAAGTATTTGCCGATTCGATAACAGCAGCTATGGGTGTTCGAGAAAGGCATTCAAAAAATGTTTGCATATGGACGACTGATACGGGCCAACCAAACGAGGTATCTCATTTGTGGGCATATAAAGATTTAAATCATAGGGCAGAAGCAAGAGCCGCTGCTGCCGCTGATGCTGAATGGCAAAGTTTTCTCAAAGATGGCCCGGATAGATTAGAAGAAATGCATTCAACCATATTGATTCCTTGGTCGCATTCTCCTCTGAAATAGCGGAATTTAGGGTNGGTGGTAATTTTCAAATTTACGATTGGCCCTTAAATCCAACGGACGTAATCGGGCTAAACTGGGAGGTAAACTTGGCTGTGCCTCTGAAAGAGCCCTTGGGACGTATGTTTTACATCAAGTGGATAGTTACCAGACGAACCCAAGTATTGTGAAGATATCTTTCGGTTTTGCCCCTGACTCCCGCAATGATTGCAAGGTTACGGACTTATCTCTTTTGGCTAGTCTTTTACCGTTTTCGCTGGTCAGAACTTTGTGATGCCGGTACACCGGTGCCGGTAGGTTGAGCAATTCTTGAAGTAACCGGTGCAGATGTGTTGCGGAAAATAAATCATTTCCTCTTGTTACAGTTGTAACACCTTGGATAGCATCATCAACAACGACTGATAAATGGTAGCTCGTTGGGATATCTTTCCGAGCGATTATCACATCGCCAAATATTTCTGGTGTGGCAACTTGTGTGCCAAATTCAATATCTTGCCAATGTAGAGTGCCGACTAGTTTCAATGCAGCTGTCATTCGAAGCCTAAGCGCAAAAGGCTCTTCCTTAATTATGCGTCGTTCGAGTTCGGGGTTAGAAATATACTGGTCTGTATTTAAAACCGGGGGAGGGCTATTGTTTTTATTTGGCATATCGTGGGGGGCAGACAAGGCGGCTTTAAGTTCTTTNCGTGATAAAAAACAGGGGTAAATTATTCCAAGAGCTTCTAATTGTTTTAAGGCGGCTGAGTATTCTGGGAAATGTTCGGATTGGCGACGAGGTTTATCGTGCCAATGAATATTTAACCAAGATAGATCTTCTTCAATATGCTGTTCATATTGTCGATTGCATCGTTCTAAATCAATATCTTCGAATCGCAATATGAAAGTACCGTCATTATCTTTTGCCTCTTTTGCCGCAAACAAAGCCGAATAGGCGTGACCTAGGTGTAATAAGCCTGATGGACTTGGTGCGAAACGCGTTGTAATTTTTTGAACAGACATAGTAACTCAACAAGTTAAGGGGCTTACAAGACTCTCTTTTTACATCTTTTTTGTATTAATTAATAGAAACACTAGACTACCATTGTTGCAGTTTTATGTGATTTTTAATTTAAGTTGTCTTTGGAGAATGAAAATGATGGACCTCGATGGACCTCGCCAATCACCGTCAAACGGGAGAAAGACCAATGGCCTGGTTATATTGCTGCATGGTTATGGATCAGACGGAAACGATTTGATTGGATTAGCTCCAATTATGGGAAGAGATTTGCCGGATGTAGAGTTTGTATCTCCTCACGCACCATTCCCTTGCGAAATGTCTCCTGCAGGCCGTCAATGGTTCAGTTTGGGTGATAGATCTGTAGAATCAATGGTAGCCGGCGTAACCATGGCATCTCAAGTTCTCAATGCTTTTATAGATGATGAATTAAAGAAAAGTAGCTTAAGCTCTGATAAGCTGGCCCTTGTGGGGTTTAGTCAAGGAACAATGCTTTCTCTATTTCTGGGGCCAAGGAGGGAATCGGCCATAGCCGGTATTTTAGGATACTCTGGCAGACTCATTGCGCCAGAACTTTTAGGCCAAGAGATAAAAACGCGTCCACCCGTGACATTAATTCATGGGGCATCGGATGAAATGGTTCCGGCTTCCTCGTTGGACGATGCTGTTAAGGGATTGAGTGCGGTTGGTATTAAAACAGAATCTGAATTGAGGCCAGGACTTGGACACTCCATAGATCAGCAGGGTTTGANCATCGGTACCGCGTTTCTTAAACGGATACTCAATGGGTAATATTTTTCTTTTTTAGTGCAATTTAAGGCGAACGACATTTTGTAAAATATAAATACCTTTGACTTTTTTAATGGACATCACAGGTTAGAATTAGGGTATGATTTACTCTAGTTGCTTCAAAGAGTTNATTAAACTGTGCACCGGCTATTTATACAATTGGGGGTTTAGAAATTGTTGTCCGCAGTCGAAAATTCACCAGTTTTAGTTCTTAATGCTGACTATAGGCCTTTAAGTTATTTCCCGTTATCTGTTTGGTCCTGGCAGGATACCGTAAAGGCAGTATTCCTGGATAGGGTGAACGTTTTATCTGAATACGAATATAAAATTAGGTCACCCAGCTTTGAAATGCAGTTACCAAGTGTAATTGCTCTAAAGGAATTNGTGTTACAGTCTAGACGGCCGGCTTTTACTAGATTTAACGTTTTTTTGCGTGACCGATTTTCCTGCCAATACTGTGCGGAGCAATTTCAACCCCAAGATTTAACTTTTGACCATTTAATTCCTAGATCGCGAGGTGGCACAACTAGTTGGGAAAACGTCGTCGCTGCTTGCAGTAAATGTAACCTGCGCAAGGGTAACTTTCTGCCGGATATGGTGAAAATGCAACCAAGAAATACGCCTCGGGCACCTACATCATTTGAACTTCAGGAGCGAGGGAGAATGTTTCCACCCAATCATCTCCATGAAAGCTGGAGAGATTTTTTATATTGGGATACTGAGCTAGAGAACTTAAACAATCCAGAACCCTAACCAAACCATTAGTGATCAGAACTGTTTTGTTATGTTGCTGAGTTCTAGAACCTTTCGGACAGCCAGATGGCGGCTTTACTACCTATCCGTATGGCTTTTCTCATAACAGGATATCCGATAGCTTCTTGACCACCATGCTCAATGGCTGTGTCCCGATGTTCTATTTCCTCTTCTCGAAATTTATCTATGGTTTCCCTGAGGTCTTTTTCCTCATCTTTTAGCGCTGAGGATTGTTCCGCGTAATGTTCGTCAATCACTTCCTCCACTGCTACAGTGCACGCCATGGCCGCCTTAGGGCCCAATAAGGCTGTTCCGACTCCCAAAGCAAACCCAGCTATTTCCCAAATAGGATATAAAACAGTAGGTCGAACTTTTCTTTCTACTATGAGGTTTTCAAAGGTAGTTAGATGAACTTGCTCCTGTTCCTTCATATGCCTTATGGTATCTCCATCTTTGCTATCGCCNAGAATCGCCAATTGGCCCTCATAGATTCGTTTGGCACCAAATTCGCCCGCATGATCTACCCTTATAAATTGTTTTGCCAAATCCTTTTGGGATTTCAAACCGGAATAGTTAGGTAGTTTATTGTTGTTTGTCATCTTTTCTAAGACCTTAATTTCGCCGTAAACGGAGTACGCCTACTGAATATAATAATAGAGCGGCCGAAATCAAAAAATTATATCCTGCCATGGACACACCAAATAACGCCCAGGCAATTTCATCGCATCTAACCAATGGTTGTGCTAGCAGTTGTTTGCGAAGAGATTCCACATTGTCAGCGGTAATGAAACTACCACATTCAGAAGTTCCTTGCCAAAAGTGTTGCTCGACTCCAACGTGAAAAATAGCTAATCCAGAACTGATAAAAAAGAGGATTACAGTTATGCTAAACAACAATGGCATCAAACGTAGGTATTTTTTCATAAAAACGGCTAAAATCATTACTGCGATTACTGCTGTATAGGGGAGCCGTTGGTAAAGACATAGGGTACATGGTTGTAAATTGGCAAAATATTCAAAGATATACGCGGCGGCTAGAACAAGCGCAGACGCAATACCTATGATGTAGGCGGAGCTATCGTAGTGCCAAATACTAATTTTCACAGCTAAGATCCTATTAGTTAAACGCGAAACTAGTGATAAAAAACCCTGCTACGAGAATTATGAGGAAGCAGACCGTTAACAGACCAAAGTACTTTTCTATTAGCAACTTAGCAGATTCGCCAAAATAATATAACAATCCTGCAACGGAAAAAAATCGTAAACCACGTGCAATTAGGGACATCAGAATAAAGACCGATAAATCTATTTTCACAACACCGCTCGCAATCGTAATCACTTTGTAAGGAAAAGGTGTTAACCCTGCTCCGAAAACTGCCCACCCACCCCATTCTTTATAAATGTCCATATATTCCGAGAATTTATTCCCATAAGCGTAAAACCCAATCACCATATTGCCGATAGTTTCATACAAGAATAAACCAATCGCATAACCAGCCAAACCACCTATGACTGATGCTATTGTGGCGGTTAGAGCAAGACGCCACCATTGAGATCGGTTTGCCAATACCATTGGGATCAACATAACGTCTGGCGGAATTAAAAAAATAGAACTTTCTATGAACGCAACAAAAGCTAACCACCATTTTGCGTGACGATGGCCTGCAGCTGTCAGAACCTTTTGGTATACCTTGCGCAATATTTCGGTCCGATTCTCATAGGTAGAATCGTGGTTTAGCATTGGTTTCAATAGGCGGCAATAGGCGAAAAAATTGAGTGAGCTACCATTTGTTAACACTCATCTACAATTAGTGGATCTCTATGTTGTGTTCAAGGCGCTTCTAGCCACTTCATGTAGTTTTTGTTCTATAAAATTATTTAAATTATTTAAGAGAAGTTGATAGGGCGACGATGCGTCGCTATGCTTCGAAGAATAGAAACAGATGACGTATCAAATGATCAGCTGAATTTATTTAGAAGTTATTTTATCACAGGGAAGGAATTAGTTTATGCGTAAAACTTTTATCGCTCTAAGCGTCCTAGGTTTTGGTGTTGCCAGCATTGCGGAAGTGAGTCTTCCAACGGCGGCAGGAGCACAGGAAGTTAAAGGGCCAAAAATTACATGGAGAATGTCTCTATGGGGAAAACGTCGAGCGTTTACAGAGGCGCCCGAGTATACATCAAAGATCATCAACGAAAAGACTGGTGGAAACTTCAATATCAAACTCTACTACGGACAGCAGCTGTCAAAAAGTAAAGAAAACTTAGATGGAATATCGGTTGGTGCTTTCGAAATGGCATCATTTTGTGCCGCTTACCATCCAGGCAAAAATCAGCCTTTGAACGTTTTGGATCTGCCATTTTTACCTATTCCTAATTTAGACGTTCAGTTGAAGGTACATGATGCTATTTATAACCACCCAGCATCGACCAAAGCGTTAGCGAAATGGAATGCAAAAATTTATATGTCGATGATGCTTCCACAATATGAGTACATGGGACGGGGTAAGCCTCCATCCAGTGTTGCTGACTTCAAGGGAAAGCGTTTGAGAGCACTAGGTGGAATGGGCCGTGCAGCTAAGGCTATTGGTGCAGTACCTACAACCATGCCAGCTTCAGAAACTTATACAGCTCTGCAGCGTGGTACGGTAGATGCAATCGGTTTCCCGTATACATATACGTTCGCGGCTTACAAGCTCGATGAAATCGCTGACTGGTATACAACAAACATGTCGCTTGGTTCAGTGAATTGTCCGATAGTGTTTAATCAAGATTCATATGACGCACTTCCCGCGCAATATAAAAAGCTTTTGGATGATGTGAAAGCGGGTTCCTATGCAGCTCAAGCAGCTGCGTATGCAGCCAAAGATAAAGCCAATGTAGCTAAATGGAATGCAAATCCGAAGTTGAAAGCGGTGCAAATGCCTGAAGCAGAAATGGCTGCTTTCCGTAAAATGGCTGGTATGCCACTTTGGAAGCAATGGGTAAAAGAAAATGAAGGAAAAATCCCAGCTCAGGAACTCTTAGATATAGTTCTNAAAACCGCAAAAGGCGGCTGATCACTTCACTGTTAAATTATTTAGGTCGCTGGACGTAATGTTCGGCGGCCTTTATTATGTGACAGAAATAAGGGAGGTTTGATGAATAGCGTGGATAATTCAGAACGGTCATCTGCTGCACAATTATTAGCTCGGGCAGATGCGCAACTTTTCAAAATGGAAAGTTTTTTTAATCTAACGTCGGCAATGTTAATTCTTTTCTTAATGTTGCTAGCGGTTGTCCAAGTTGTAGGNCGTAAGTTTTTTAATTTCCCCATCCCTGGTTACGTGGATTGGGTGGAAATGGCGATGGCTATTTTTTGTTTTTTAAGTATCGCGTACACTCAAAAGCTTGGTGGGCATGTCCGCATGGAGTTATTTATTGGTCGTTTTTCAGGCCGATTGTTATGGGGACTAGAAATCATAGGTACGTTGGTGGCTATGTGGATAATAGCTGTCTTGGCGGTATATGGGTGGGATCATTTTGTAAGAGCTTGGGTAATTGGAGACTCTTCTATTGATATTCAAATACCAATTTGGCCAGGTAAATTAATCGTTGTCATAGCATTTATAAGTTTAGAACTCCGCTTACTAGTTCAGCTTTTTGGTTTTATGAGACTGTATGTTCACCCAAATGCAGAGCCAATTGGTATTCCCGTGATGGAAACCGTAGATGAGCAGGCTCAGAGAGAAATAGATGCGGGGCTAGCGGGTGAAGCGGATAAAGTTGATATTGTTGGAAGTACGGGAGCCAAATCATGAGTGAATTTGCCATTGGCCTTATCGGAACTAGCGCATTATTACTTCTGGTTTTTGCCGGTGTTCGCGTGTTTGTTGTGGCGGCTTTGGTTGGACTACTGGGCTGTGTCGCAATTATTGGTTGGAAAGCGGGAGCAGGTATTAGTGGCACGGTTCCGCATTCAAAATCGATAAATTATGCATTGAGTGTTCTTCCAATGTTCATTTTAATCGGTTTCATTGCCTATCATGGTGGTCTCACTCATGCTCTGTTTAGGGCAGCAAAAAATTGGTTTGGCTGGGTTCCCGGTGGACTGGCTGTGGCTAGTGTTTTCGCGACGGCAGGTTTTGCCGCCGTTTCTGGTGCTAGCACGGCTACGGCAGCTGTTTTTAGCCGAGTAGCTATACCTCANATGCTTGAGAATGGTTATGATAGGCGGTTAGCGGCTGGTGTTGTGGCAGCAGGTGGTACCTTAGCATCCCTCATACCCCCTAGTGCGATATTGGTAATTTATGCGATTATTGTTGAAGAGTCTGTTGGCACATTAATTTTGGCGGGTTTCCTTCCTGGGGTGGTATCAGCAATAATTTATGCGATGCTCATTATCGGTCAATGCATGTGGAAACCAGAACTTGGTAAAGCTATTCCTTCGCCGCCTATGAAAGAGAAATTAGCCAGTATTCCCGGAACAGTACCGATTTTCATAGTTGTAGCGGTTATTTTTTACTCAATGTATTCCGGAACCGCGACACCAACCGAGGCTGGGGCTGTTGGGGCTTTTGTGATTTTGGTTGTTGCTCTTGCTAAGGGTATGAAATGGGCTAGCCTCAAAGAAGCTTTGCTAGAGACAGCCAAGCTGACCGTTATGATCTTCGCTTTGATTTGGGGNGTTCTGATCTTTGTCCGTTTTCTAGGATATGCTGGTTTACCACAAGAATTTGCAGGTTGGATATCTGGATTACCATTTCCACCGGTTGTGGTGATGATTCTAATTCTCTGTGGCTATGCGGTTTTAGGCATGTTTATGGATGCGATAGGCATGTTACTTTTGACTTTGCCTGTAGTATATCCAGCGGTTATTGCACTCGGTTACGATCCAATATGGTTTGGTATNATNGTTGTGAAAATGTGNGAGGTATGTCTAATAACNCCGCCAGTGGGTCTGAATTGCTANGTTGTTTCGGCTGTCAGGCCAGATATACCCCTCGGGGATGTGTTTAGAGGCATATTTCCTTTCTTTTTGGCCGATGTAGTGACTATTGGCCTGTTCCTAGCTTATCCAGGGATTGTCCTGTGGTTACCTAATCTAGTAAACAGTTAGATATGTTGAGCAATTAAATTAAAAGGAACCCGCTTCGTGATCGAAGCGGGTTCTCCTTTTTTGTTGGTTTAAATTTTATGGCTTGCCTAAGAAAATAGAGCCGCTCGCAGTTACTCCAGNTTAAAACCCTTTTTTGTCAAATACGTGGCTAGCTGATCTCGTTCAGTTGTTGAAACTTGCCGAGACTTATCTTCTGACCATCCGTAAAAGTTAGCGACGCCGTAGGTTTCAGTTAGACGTTGTTTTTCTCTAGGAATAGAGAACTGAGCATCGCGTCTTTGGTCGTAAGAATCTATTTCGTCTGGTAAGTTTTTATCGCAATACGAATCTGTATGGATATTNATGGTTGGCGGCAGCCTAAGGCTTATATATCCCTCATCTATCGGATATCCCGCGGTCATTCCTGCTACTGGAAACACATGATCAGGGAGGTCAATTATCTCCGCTATCTCATCGATGTGGTTTCTGACTACGCTGATGGGACAACAGCCAATTCCTAAAGAGTCGGCTGCTCGTATGAAATTCATTAAAACTAAGCCACTGTCGACGGCTGCATTTAAAAAAGCATCTAGGTGATCATTCGCAAAAGGTTTCCCACGCATCTCACAAATACGTCTTATCCTTCGACTATCTCCTAGGAAAATCATAAGAATTGGACACGTTCCAATCCACGGCATAGCGGGCATAAGGCCGGCTATTGCTTTCCTCTTGATTTCATCCTTGATAATAACGACTGATGCTTGCTGTAAATCTGATTTGGCTGGTGCAGAGAAAGCTGCGGCTAATAAAATTTCGAGAATTTCATCGGGAACTTGAGTTTCGGTAAACCTTCTATGGGTTCTATGATTGAGAATACTGCCTAATTCGCTTGCTGCCGACATTTTGCTGCCGGTCTCAGTGGAAATACCGTATCGATTTTCAATTAAATCCGCTATAGTTTTGCCTTTTTCCATTACTGCTCCGTTAGGGTTGAACTTTATTGAGAAATAATAACGATTGATTAATCATGGTCGATTATCTGATAGCGTAGCAATAAAGGATGGGGATCTACTAGCCCTCCAATTTTTATTTGCTTCTATATGATATTACCAGTCATCTTGAGAGAAATAATGTCGTAACTCTCCGATTGAGTTAATCTTAAGGAAATGGTTATAAATTTTAAAAAAGGAGTTTAATAGATTATGAAGATCGCTATTATTGGTTGTGGTGCGATGGGTTCAGTTTATGCAGCTTTGCTAGCTGATTCAGGAAATGAAGTTTGGGCAATCGATACATGGGAGGATCACATCTCGGCAATAAATCGCAATGGGTTACGTGTTGAGGGTGCCAGTGGTGATAGAACAGTATCAATAAATGCAACCACAGATCCAAGAAGTGCTGGTGAATGCGAGCTTATAATCGTCGCAACAAAAGCAAGTGGTGTCGCCGGCGCCGCAGTTGCCGCAAAGAGTATAGCTGGACCTAATAGTATTATTCTCACCATACAAAACGGATTAGGAGCGGCAGAACGTATCGCCGAATCGATTGAGACCAAACAAGTTATGATTGGCGTGGTTGGTGGATTTGGTGCCTCCATGAAAGGTCCGGGCCATGCACATCATAACGGGATGCAATTAGTTCGAATTGGTGAGATGAATGGAGGGGTGAGCGATCGCTTGGAGAAAGTTGTCCAAGCATGGGTTAGCGCTGGTTTCACCGCCAAAGGGTATCCTGATATTCATCAGATGATTTGGGAAAAATTTATATGTAATGTTACATACAGCGCACCTTGCGCTCTGATGAATGCAACAATCGGTCAAATTCAAGAAAATCCTGATTCGTGGTCAGTTGCTCTTTCCTGTGCCAAAGAAGCTGATGCGGTTGCGAGAGCAAAAGAAATCGAGTTAAGTTTTGATGATGTTGAGAGCTATGTGCGCGATTTCGGCGCAAATATGCCCGATGCTAGGCCATCGATGCTGTTAGACCATATGGCGCTTCGACCCTCTGAGATTGATGGCATTAATGGTGCAGTACCTATTGAAGCTGCCAAAATAGGGATGACAGCACCTATCAATGAATTAATATCTAGTTTGATACGTGGCCGTGAATCTAATTTTAAGCAATAGTGGTTACTGTATTGTTTTTATATTTCGCCAAGAAAACCATCTTGGCCTCGATGGTAACTCCTATTGGTTTGTGCCGGGTTACGATTAACTAACGGGCGGGCATACAAGGGGTGCGTAACACTGCGTACCTCATGTTCTATTTGAAAAATTGTTTCATTTGTATCTAAATCTATAACGTCAATGAATCTCCATTCATGCTCGTCGGACTCTCTGGATATTAAATCTCTCTCGCGTAGTTTTCTGTATGGCGTTGCGAAATCAGCAATATAGATAGCAACATGATGTCCATCATAGTCTGGCTGAGGGATATCTGTTTCAACAAAATGTATAAATTGGGCCGCACCGGTCGTAATTGAAGCACAAGGAACACCGTGGCGGAGGTTGGTAGAAACCTTAGCACCCAGTATTTCTTGATAAAATCTTGCTATCTTCTTCGAGCTTGCTCTAGGAGCAGATATTTCCACATAGGGCATACCCAATTGCATGCTGCCGTATTCGGCTGCTGGTTCATGTATTTTTAATTTATTACCCCAAGGGCATATTGCTTCTACGTAATTGTTTTTTCTCTCAAAAGAAAATGCTGATCCACTTAACTGTTCTTTTACTGAGTTTAAGGATGTTTCTATTGCTTCAAGATCTGGCACTACTAACCCGATTGTACCGCGAAGAATTTGAGGGGATGGATCACGCCTTGGAAGATGAAACTGGCTCCTACCCATATTAATCCACATATTGTCTAAACCTGTCATTAAATAGGGATCCCGGGTAAGTCGAAGACCAGTAATGTAGAACAAAAGTGCTGACGGTTGCTCAGGGATCATAAGATTGACATGCTCCATATGGACAATATTCCCTGCCGATTGTTCTCCTCGGTCATATTTAGCGTTCATGGTCATATCCCCAGCTCTAGTTTACAGTTTGCAATCATGGTAATACTTATTCGAGGTGTAATCCAAGGTATTAGGGTATCTATCATATGATTGCTGATGAATTATTTCTTGATCAAAACTACTCGAACTAAATAGTCCTTTATTCTAATAATGTGATATTCTGCTTTCTGGGATGATGAATTGTTTAGAAGGTGTTGAAATTCTTTTCCTTGTGGTCTTATTATTTTGTCTAGTGAAGATATCGGGGGATAGATAAAGATGGTTGGCTTATCAAGCAACTCAGAATGGCTTGACTTATTGAAAGAAGAAATCATAGAGCCTGATTTGCCAATTTGTGATCCCCACCATCACCTTTGGGATAGAAATTCGCATCAACCTATTCAACCGCGATACCTCTTAGATGAAATATTAGACGATATTCAATGTGGACATAATATCGTATCTACAGTTTTTATTGAATGTGGGGCGATGTTTAAGAATGATGGTCCTGAACATATGAAGCCTGTTGGCGAGACAGAATTTGTTAACGGTATTGCGGCCATGAGCGCCAGTGGAAACTATGATAAACTCAAAATTGCGGCAGGTATTGTGGGTACCGTCGATCTCACAATAGGCGCTCTAGCTGGAGAAGTCTTAGATGCTCACATAAAAGCAGGTGGTGGAAGATTTCGCGGGATAAGAAGAGCAGTGGCTTGGGATGCTGCTGATATAATTAGAAATCATAGAACGAATCCACCAAAGGGTTTATTGTTGCAAGACGATTTTCGTCGTGGTTTTGCTGAATTAGGTCCTCGTGGCATGACATTTGAGGCTTGGTGCTACCACACGCAAATTGCCGAAGTAACAGATTTGGCCAGAAAATTCCCCGAAACGACAATTATTTTGGACCATTTTGGTGGGCCTCTTGGCACTGGTCCATATGCGGGGAATGCAAACGAGGTTTTTGAGGCTTGGAAGCCCTTAATTCTCGAATTAGCAACTTGCGATAACGTATTTGCGAAACTTGGAGGGATAAATATGGATGTCAATGGTTTTGGGTGGCATCAGAAGTCTAACCCACCATCGAGTAAGGAGCTGGCTGACGCAACCCGGCGGTACTATGACCACACTATCGAGGCATTTGGGCCTAATCGCTGTATGTTCGAATCTAATTTCCCTGTCGATAAACTGAGCTGCAGTTATCAAATTATTTGGAACACCTTTAAACGAATAGCTTCTGGAGCTACACATGCAGAGAAATCTGCACTGTTTCATGATACGGCAACCAGGGTTTACAGTCTGTAAATGTGGTTTGTTTTTTCGAAGAAGGTGTATGACTGAACGGAACTCTTCCATTCTAGTCAATCATTAGAGCTAAGAGGCTACAGATTGTTTACCGTTAATAAGCCGGCTCACGGGCCATTTACGAAAATTGAGCGTATAGTTATTACTATCCCGGTTCTTGCGGCGTCGCTATTGCATTCTTTGAATATGAGTACCGCATATGTAGCGCTTCCTAATATTCAAGGCAATTTATCAGCCGCCCCAGATCAGGTGGGTTGGGTGATAACAGCCTTCGTTGTTGCTACCGCAATAGGCACTATATTGACAAATTTATTTAGCCAAAAATTTGGACGAAGAAGAGTTTTTTTAGCTTCTATAGCTGGTTTCACCATAACATCTCTTTTTGCAGCAACCTCAGGAAGCTTGAGTGAACTTGTATTTCATAGAATGTTGCAAGGATTTGTTTCTGCCCCATTGTTACCTATTTCGCAGGCAATAATGCTCGATACTTATCCCAGGGAAAAGCATGGGTTTGCTATGAGTATATGGTCGATGGGAATGATATTGGGACCTGTCGCTGGACCGACTGTCGGCGCTATGCTTACAGAGTTTTATGATTGGAGATATGTATTTTTTATGAATATCCCATTTGGTATTCTAGCTTTTGTCTCAATTTTAATAACGCTACCCGCTGCACGTTCAATGCGTCAGAAAACAGATTGGCTGGGTATTTTTTCTCTTATAGTAGCGGTGGTATGTTTACAGCTTGTACTTGACCGTGGGGAGCGTCTTGGTTGGTTTGAGTCATCCGAAATATTGTTTAATTCAATGGTATCGGGCGTTGCATTTTATATATTTATTGTACACTCACTGACGACTGCTTCGCCTTACATTAGTCTCAAGATATTTTCTGATAGAAATTATGTTATTGGCTTAGCATTAATTTTTACTTTTGGCATTGCTGTTTTTGCATCATTATTTGTTTTACCGTTGTTTCTCCAAAATGTGCAGGGATATCCTGTTTTATCTGCAGGTTGGGTAATATCATCTCGTGGCCTTGGCACAATGGGTGCTATGCTATGTTCTGGCTTTTTACTCGGCTTAATGCCTGGAAAGTTTTTGATTTTATTTGGCCTAATTTGCGTTGGTGGCAGTAATCTTTGGATGACTCAGTGGAACGCAGATGTAGGCATGGAAGAAGTGATTTGGATTACAATGATTAATGGGTTTGGTATGGGAATGATGTGGGTAGCACTAACAACAGTTACTTTTTCTACCTTGCCGACAATCTTCAGAGTCGAAGCGGCTTCATTATTCTCACTTATCCGAGCTATTGGGGCAAGTATGGGGACTTCTATAGTCGTGTCTATCTTAGTAAGATCAACACAGACAAATTATATAGAGATGCGGTCTCAGATTAGTGAATTTCAGGCATTTACTATTACTAATGGATTTGGTGGAATGCTTAATGTTGCCTCTGAACTAGGATTGGAAACTATCCAAAATATAGTTTTATCTGAGGCACATATGATAGCTTTTCTGAATGATTTTGTTTTTTTGATGGTTGTTGCTTTTTTAGCTATGCCATTGATATTTTTGTTGCGATCTAGGAGCTAAAATATTAGCTGGGTAAATATTGATAAATTGGGGTTGGGTGTATGCCCTACTGTTTATCTTTTTTAATACAAGGGAGTAAACATGTCTTTATCAAATCAACGAATAGTCTATCTAAACGGTGCTTACCTGCCAGAAAATGAAGCTGTCATTCCGATAAAAGACCAGGGTTTCAAATACGGCGATGGTGTTTTTGATACGACGCGAACATTTGGTCACAAGATATTCAAACTTCATGAGCATTTGGAACGTTTCGAAAAGTCCTTAAAATATTTGAATTTAGACCCAGGTTTATCGATTAAAGAGTTGGCGCGTATTACAGAAGAAGTGGTGGCGCGCAATCTGCCATTGTTGAACTCGGGTGATGATTATTGGGTAACACAGAGGGTTACTCGTGGATTAACTGGAGATGACAACGAAGCTTGGCCGGATTGGCCAAATGCAACGGTTATAATTGAATGTACTCCTTTACCCTTGGCTTCTAGAGCAAAATATTATCGTGATGGAATTCAGATAATCACGCCCTCGATAAGAAGAGTTGCCCCCGAAATGGCCAGTCCGCGAGCTAAAACCCATAATTATCTTAATTTTGTTCTGGGAGATTTAGAAGTAGAGGCACAGAACTCAGATGCACTGTCAGTTTTGTTGGATAAAAATGGGAACTTAGCAGAAGGTAAGGGAAGTAATATTTTTTTAATTAAAGATGAAAAATTGGTAACGCCAAAAGAAAAATATGTGTTGCCAGGTGTCAGCCGAGAGGTCGTAATAGAGCTAAGTAAAATATTAGAATACGAGATAAAGGAAGATGATATTGATCTATTTGACGCCTACAACGCTGATGAGGCATTTATAACGTCTACGAGTTTTTGTATCTGTCCTGTCCAAAGTCTAAATGGGCGCCATCTTAAGGCAGCTGAGGTGCCTGGACCAATCACTACACAATTAATAAATTCTTATATAGAGCTGGTAGGTTTTGACTGGTACAGCCAGTATTTATCTAAGCTTTAGCATTTGTGACTAATATTTTTCTAGTTATCTTATAAGAATGTCACTTTAGCCCATGTTTAATAATTTTTAGCATGAGAGAAGGTAGTCCTGCCTTATCAATTGATTCTAGTGGATGCCATGATAGCCCGTTGCTTTTTATGCTTTTTTTTATGTCTGCCCTTACGACCTTTATCTCGAGTTTAAAGTGAGTAAAAAAATGGAAGACTGTTCCTTGAATGTCGCTCCATGTGGCTATAGTGGGCTTCGATGCCTCTATCTGTAATAAAGTGGGTAGACAATCTGTCCAGGGTGTTCCTGGAATTTCCATCATTCCTGAAAAAAGTCCAGAATTTGGGCGTCTGCGCAATAATACCTCCTTTTTGTCATTGATGCACAGGAATGCCATTCCGTACCTCACAGGTTTGCCCTGTTTGGTCTTCTTCCTAGGAATTATTGTCGTTTGTCCTTTTTTCAAACTTAGACAACAGGCATTGACAGGGCATGAAAGACATTGTGGGTTTCTAGGAGTGCATATTGTTGCACCGAGATCCATAACCGCTTGAACATAATCACCTGGTCGGAGATCTGGTGTGATCTTCGTTGCAAGCGCTTTCAATACTGGCTTTGCATTTGGTAACGGAGTTTCAATCGCGTGAAGCCGCGCCATAACTCGGTCGAAATTACCGTCCATGGGGGTTGCTTTGAAATCGAATGCAATAGCTACTATCGCTGCAGCGGTATAAGCGCCTATTCCGGGGAGTTTAACGAGCTCTAATTCATTATCTGGAAACACGCCATCCAAGCTAGTGGCGATAATTTTAGCGCATTTATGTAAATTTCGAGCTCTAGCGTAGTAGCCAAGACCTGCCCATTCAACAAAAATATCATCTAAATCAGCTTCTGCTAATTTAGTTACACAAGGCCATAATGTTAAAAATTTCTCAAAATAAGGAATTGCGGTAACAACTTGAGTCTGCTGAAGCATGATTTCACTTAACCAAACTTTGTACGGATCTGGCCTTGAACCGTCCTTTAGCCGCCATGGCAGGGTTCGCCCGTGTTTGTCGTACCAGCTTAAGAGTTTCTCAGGTACTTTTCCAATAGGATCAGATATTTTTATTTTCATGGTTAACTAATTGTATATGATCAGCCACTAATTGCAGTAATGAAATATTTAACGTGTAGTCACTTAAAATTAGAAAATAGAATGAGTTAAGGTCTAAAAATTTATGACGGATCTTCCTATTAAAACGATCCCAATGGGTTCCAGTCAAAGGGTTGGTCTTAGAACCCTTGAACGAATTGTAACAAAAATAACCGATAAAGCTATACGAAAGCGAGGATTTGTTGAGGCTGCTGTTGTAAACAAGTGGGCAAGTATTGTTGGAAGCGAGATTGCTGATTGGAGTTCACCAAACCGAATTGTGTTTCTCCGAGGAAGTAAACTAGATGCCACTTTGCACGTTGATGTGCTTTCGGCCCGAGCATTAGAAATTCAACATAGAGAACCGGTCTTGCTAGAACGTATAAATGTAGTTTTTGGTTATAAGGCAATTAGTAAAATAGCGATTCGGCAAGTGAACGCTCTTCGGCAAAAGGAAAAGGTGGCGCCAGTTACAAGATCATTAACAGACAATGAAAAGCTCTGGATTTCCCATCAGATTAAAAACAACACTAATTCAGGTTTGAAAAAAGCCCTCGAAGCTTTGGGGACAGCCATTTTAAAACATAATTGAATGATGAGTTGCAAAATCGTTTATTTAAGTCAAACCTTATTTTCAACAAGTTTGTTAAATATTATCCACTATATATTGCGGGTGCCCTAAGTGGGTTTTATGCTGTCGATAGAAAAATGGAGCGTGGTATGCAGTTGAAGGCATTAATACTAATTATTGGTTTTTCTTTTACGGTACTAGGCACGGCAATTGCTGATGCTGATAAGGAGAGCATCGACGTGGCTGCGGCGCTATCTCCTAGGACTGAGGGTGGCCCAGATTCCAAGGTTAAATTAGTGGAGTATTTTTCGTTGACGTGCCCAGCCTGCGCAAAATTTCACAAAGAGGTATATCCAAAAATAAAGCAAAAATATGTTGATACTGGGCTAATTCAGATGGAATATCGAGATTTCCCTCTAGACCAATGGGGACTTCGTGCGGCAGCGTTAGCACGTTGCGTTGGGCCCAAGTACTATAGTGCTATGATAGATGTTTTATTGAAGCAACAGAGCACTTGGACACAGTCAGAGAATATTTTAGGCTCTCTTCTGAAGATAGGCCAGTTGGCTGGTTTAAGTAAGAAGCGTGCTGAAAGTTGCATGACTAGTAACAAATTGTTAGACGGTATCATCTCTATGCGGATGAACGGAAATAAAAAATATGATGTCAACACCACACCGTCGTTTCTTTTGAACGGACAGAAGATTGACGCATTTGAATTTGAGAAATTTGAAATATTGTTGGACAAAGCATTAGAAAAATAATTATGCCGGATCAATTACATTTATATCAAAATGGAACATTGTAGTGCAGTTTAGCCGACTTCGATTGAGTGGCTTTAAGTCATTTGTTGATGCCACCGAACTTGATATTTCGAATGGTTTAACTGGTGTTGTAGGCCCAAATGGTTGTGGAAAATCTAATCTAGTAGAGGGTTTGCGCTGGGTTATGGGTGAAACATCTGCCAAAAGAATGCGTGGCGGTGAGATGGACGACGTCATTTTTAATGGTACGTCAAGCCGCCCTGCCCGTAACTTAGCTGAGGTTGCGCTCTTAATAGATAATTCAGATTTAAAAGCACCAAATTCTTTCAATGACTCTAGTGAATTGAATGTTATACGACGTATAGAGCGTAGCAAAGGCTCCAATTATAGAGTGAATGGTAGGGATATTCGTAGTCGGGACGTTCAACTCCTGTTTGCAGATGCAGGAACGGGTGCTCGCTCGGCTGGGATCGTCAGCCAAGGTAGAATCGGTGCCTTGATTAATGCGAAGCCATCAGAACGCCGGATTCTTTTGGAAGAGGCAGCAAATATCAGGGGCCTATACACGAGACGTCACGAAGCTGAGTTGCGGTTGAAGGCTGCGGAGACTAACCTTGAGAGGTTAGAAGACATTTTAACATCGATCCAATCTCAATTAAAAGGGCTTAAGCAACAAGCAAAGCAGGCAGCCAGATATAGGGCAGTCAATGAACAAATTCGCCAAGCAGAGTCGGTTTTATTATTTAGTCGCTGGCAATCAATTTTATTGGAAAAAGAGATTGCAACTGACAACCATCGAGAATCAAATAATAAGGTTAGGACTGCAACTGAATTTGCGGCTAGAGCGTCCACAAAGCGGGCTGATGCAGTGGAAAAATTGCCTGGCCTTAGAGCGGAAGATGTTGAGGCTGCCGCTGCTCTGCAAACAATAACCCTCGGAATAAATGAGCTGGACGGGGAACAAGGGCGTATCGATACTGCTAGGACAGAGGCTGCCACGAGGTTGATGCAGATAAGTGACGACATAACACGGGAAGGATCGCTAGAAAAAGAGTCTTCAGAAGCTGTGAAAAAGTTAAAAATTGAATATGCAAATATTGAAAATGATCTGACCAATGAAGAAGGCTGTAAAAAAGAGGCAGCATCTTTGCTAACGAAAATCAATAGAGAGGCGGATTTATTAGAATTAAAAGTAGCAGAAATAACAGAAAAAATCGCATTAAATGAGGCGAGCCGTTCATCATTCGGTAGGCAATTAAAATTAGCCACTGAAAGGGAAGAAAGGCTGATGATGCAAATAGCTGACTCTAAAACACAAAGGATAGTCTTAGAAGAAAATTCAGCTAATGCGGACCAGGTTGAGGGGCTTAATTCAGTTGTGCAAGAGTCAAATGATGCGGCGAATAAGGCTAATAAGAAACTGGGCTTCATAGAAAATGAAAAAACAATCTGTGCTGATTTAGTCGATAAGGCTTACACTTCTGTACAGGACATCTCAGCAGGGCTGGCGCGCTTAGAGGCTGAATCAGGCTCACTATCTGCGATGCTATCTGGAGATTTAGATAATATAATCACACCAATTGTTGATGAAATTGAAGTCGAGGATGGATACGAAACCGCTTTGTCGGCTGCGTTAGGAGATGATCTCACAGCACCGATCAAAAAAGACGATATTATTTCAGAAAAACGGGTTTGGACAAAAAATGGTTCGAAGCATCCAGGCTCTAGTTTACCTGATGGTGTCGAGGTGCTAGCCAATAAAGTTAGTGTGCCGCAGGAACTTCAAGAGCGCGTGAAACAGGTTGGTGTAGCCAGTGATATGGAGGCCGCAATTAGATTGCAAACTGAATTAAAGCATGGTCAGTGCCTTACTACTCTTCAAGGTGGTCTTTGGCGTTGGGATGGCTATGTAGCTAATGTTGATACAGTGACTTCGGCAGAAATCCGTATTCAACACCGAAACCGGATTAAAGAGATATCTCTTAACGTCGAAACTTTGTCTGAAGAAAAAAAGACTTTGACAGCGGCGCTAACAGAATTACGGGAACGATTAGAGGGATTGGTCGAACAAGAAAAAAGTGAACGATTAAGATACAAGGATGCATATGAAAAGCTTGATCAAGCTCGTCAACGTTTAACTGACGCATCGGCTCGAATATCTGAGTGGAAAAATAGTGCAAATAGACTGGATGAAATTATTCATCAGCTAACAAGCGATAAATCTGAAGCATTGGACCAGAAACAGCTGGCAGAGAAGGAGTTGGGGGCGCTAGAGGACATTCAGAGCCTCCGAGCAGTTAATTCTGAAAATAGAGAGAAGTTGTCTGAACAACGGTCTGATTTGGTTGATGCTAGAGCCGCCTATGGCGAAATAGTAAGATTATCTAAGGAAAGAACCTCTCGGCTTGCATCTATAAGAATTGAGGATAAAACATGGATAGAGCGCTCTCAGCGGGCCAGGATAAGGATAGTAGAGCTGGAGAGTAGAAAGCAATTTGAAAAATCCGAGATTGAGCGATTAGAAAAAAGGCCAGAAGAAATCATGGCTCAGCGTAAAGAATTAATGGATAAAGGCCAAATAGCTGAAGTAGCAAGAAAATCGTCTGCGGATAAATTGGCGGTGGCGGAGATAGCAGTGAATGAGGCTGATACGGTTTCGAGGCAGGCGGATCAAGACTTATCTAAGAGAAGAGAAGAGCGTGTTCGAACTGAAGCCGCTTTAGAGCAAATAAATCATTCAATCGAATTGACCAAAGAGCGTATCAAAGAACGGTTGGAGTGTTCTCCAGAAAATATACTTGATAGAGCAAATATTCAAAGTTCAGAGAAACTACCTGATCTGGAAGCAACTGAGTCTAGGCTGGAACGCCTGACCCGAGAACGAGAAAGAATAGGGCCTGTCAATCTTAGGGCGGAAATAGAAGTTACTGAGTTAGAGACCCAGTTATCAACTATGGAAAAAGAGCGAGACGATTTAACAGGTGCTATTGACCGCCTCCGTAGAGCAATAGCCTCCCTAAACAAAGAGGGGCGGGATAGATTGCTTGAGGCATTTGATGCTGTGAATAAACACTTTCAGGATCTGTTTATTAGACTATTTGGGGGAGGAACAGCCCATTTAACATTGGTTGAGGCTGATGATCCATTGGATGCTGGGGTTGAGATTATGACTAGCCCACCAGGAAAAAAATTACAGTCCATGTCGTTATTGTCCGGCGGTGAGCAGGCGCTTACAGCACTGGCTCTGGTTTTTGCAGCTTTCTTGACCAATCCATCACCGATTTGTGTTTTAGATGAGGTTGATGCGCCGTTAGACGATAGCAATGTGGATCGATTCTGTTCTTTGCTGTCTGATATCTCTAAAACGACTAAAACTAGATTTTTAATAATAACGCATCATCGCCTCACTATGGCACGAATGGATCGTTTGTATGGTGTTACAATGGCTGAACAAGGTGTCAGTCAACTTGTTTCCGTTAATTTAGAAGGAGCGGAAGAACTGAGAGAGGCTGTATAATGGAGAGCTATCGAGTGTTGGGATACGTTCTAACGCCAGCTGTTGAAAAATATACACTTTTTCAAATAATTATATGAATTCTTCTTTCTTGACATTATATATGATATTTCCTTATGTTGAGCCAAATTTTTAAGGATGGTGAAAGATCAAAGACAAGCAAGCAGTTTTAAAGGACCTCAGGGCTTAATGCCGATTGATTTAGAAAAGAATCCGGATGGCCTTAAAGAACTAGATTCGAAAATTCGTTCGTTAAGACAAGACGTAGGAAGAAAATCTCTAAGTGGCAAGGATGTAGCGCTCCCTCCCTCATTAGCTGGGATAGCTGCCAGAGCAGGAGTGGAGTTAGTCGCGGGAGTTGCAGTAGGTGCCGGTGTGGGTTACGGACTAGATGCATGGTTGGAATCGTCTCCGTGGATGCTCGTTGTTTGTTTTATTTTAGGATCTGTTGCAGGTATGCTGAATGTTTACAGAGCGGTAAACGGTATGGGGATGGCCTTAGGTTATACAAGTAAGAACTCAGAAACTGATCAAAATAAAAGTAAGTGATGCAAGAAAGGGATAACAGTGGCTTCGCCTGTCGAACAGTTTAAATTAAAATCGCTTGTTCCATTAGAATTGGGGGGAGTAGATCTTTCGTTCACAACGTCATCCCTTTGGATGACAGTTACGGTGGCTGCTGTTACAGCTTTTTTAACGCTTAGTATGCGAGGCGGACGATTGGTCCCAGGGCGCTGGCAGTCAATGGCGGAAATGTCATATGAGTTTATAGCTAACATGATTAGGGAAAACGTTGGAGCCGAGGGCCGTAAGTATTTCCCGTTTATATTCACGTTGTTTATGTTCATATTGGTTGGAAATTTAGTTGGGATGATCCCGTTTGCCTATACTTTTACGAGTCAGATTATAGTAACATTTGTAATGGCGGCAACGATCTTCGTCGGAGTAACAGTTATTGGACTAATCCGCCATGGGCTGCACTTTTTTTCGTTGTTTGTGCCATCGGGAACACCATTAATTTTGGCGCCACTTCTAATCCCAATTGAAATTATCTCCTATTTTGTAAGGCCGGTAAGTCTATCAGTTCGTCTTTTTGCGAACATGATGGCGGGTCATACCATGATGAAGGTTTTTGGCGGTTTCACTGTTCTACTAGGTGTTCTTGGTGTTGCGCCAATAATCCTGTTAGTGGCACTTACGGGGTTTGAAATAATGGTAGCGGTACTGCAAGCTTATGTTTTCACAGTTTTGACATGCTTGTATTTAAACGACGCGATACACCTTCATTAAGTAATTTTTATTAAGACATACTTATTTTAAATCATTTTAATTAATTGGAGAGGAAAATAAAATGGAACTAGAAGCTGCTAAGATGATTGGTGCTGGGCTGGCTGTGATAGCACTAGCTGGTGTTGGTGTTGGTATAGGTAATATTTTTTCATCCCTTGTGTCGTCTATTGCCCGAAACCCCGCTGCTAGGGGAGAGGTTTTTGGTATAGGAATACTTGGATTTGCTTTGACCGAAGCGATTGCTCTTTTTGCATTGCTCGTCTCTTTCTTAATTCTTTTTACTTAAAAATATTAGGTCAAAACTATACAATTTACTCGACTAATTTTTAATGAGTATTTTGTAGGCTGAATCGGACAAATAAATGAATTGCAAAAGTTTACTTAGTCTAACGGCTATATTGCATTGTTCTTTATGGTTCCTAATTCCCCAAGCGAAAGCCGCTTCGGGGGATGCTGGGCCAAAGTTACCGCAATTAGATGTTCAGACCTATGCTTCCCAAATTTTTTGGCTTGTAGTCAGTTTTATCGTTCTATACTTTTTAGTTGCTAAAGTCGCGATGCCCAGAATTTCTGAAGTTTTAGAGGAACGTCAGGAAAGAATTGAGGATGATCTTGATAAAGCAGAAACTTTAAAAAAAGAAGCTTATCTAGTAAAAATAGAGTATGAAAAGGCTCTTTTGTCCGCTAGAGAAAGGGCCAGTAATGCCACCCGGAAAGCTCAAGATGAGATAACAAAACGTGGAGCAGAGGTTGAAGCTTTAGCAAATCAGAAGGTATCTAATATGCTTAAAGATGCTGAGAATAGAATAGAAAAAGCTCGTCTTGAAGTTGATAGTGGAGGAGATGCATCCGCTGATACTCTAGAACAAAGTGTTGCTCGTGATATCGTCGGAGACACAGTGCGAAAGTTGATAGGTGTGGACGTATCATCAAATGATATCGATAAAGCCATTTCAAATACAGTCAGAGAGCAAACAAGATGATTACAGCAGAATTATCAGTTGCAATTGCTTTTGTTATCTTTGTGGTGCTTGTTGCCTGGAAAGGAACAAAAAAAATTACTGCGGGATTGGATCAACGCGCAGAAGCTATTAGAAAGCAGCTTGACGAAACACAAAACTTAAGAGAAGAGGCCCAGGCAGCTTTAGCGAGTTATCAGCGACAGCAGAGAGATGCATTAATAGAGGCAGATGAAATTGTGGCTCAAGCAAAAGTAGATGCGGAGAGACTGAAAACTCAGGCTGAAGAGGTGTTGACGGTTACTCTGAAAAGGCGAGAAGAGCAGGCTGTGGAGCGTATAGCCCAAGCTGAGGCAACGGCACTCAAAGACGTGAGGGATCAAGCTATAGAGCTCGCTATTGGGGTTGCTACAAAATTGATAGAAGACAAAATGACTAAGAAGGTACAAAACGATTTAGTTAAAGATGCTTCAAATGATTTAATAAAAAAATTCCACCACTAGAGAGACTATAAAAAAGGCTCTTTTTAAGATTAACTGCTATGAAAAATCAAAAAGAACACCTCAACTTATTCGTATTTGGTAAAGCTCGGTGTCTCTGCTACCTTGACGATTGTCAGAAATACTTGATAATAATCTCAAAATAATAACTATATCTAAGGAGCCGATTTTGACAGCATGTATTGTTGGCTGGTCCCACTTGCCTTTTGGTAAAAAACAAGACGATGTAGAAAGTATGATTGCAAAAGTTGCTGCAGAGGCAGTCCATGACTCTGGTTTTGAACCTCGGGATGTAGATGCGATTTATCTTGGGCATTTTGGTGGGGCATTCTCATCACAAGGTTTCACGTCTAGCTTAGTGCTTCAAGCATCACCAGAATTTCGGTTCAAGCCAGCGACGCGAATTGAAAATGCGTGTGCCACCGGAAGCGCAGCAGTTCACCAAGGGGTCGATTTTATCGAAGCAGGTCGAGGGAAAGTTGTATTAGTCGTTGGGGTGGAAAAAATGACTGATATAGATAATAAGTCAGTCGGTGAGGCGCTTCTAACAGCAAGTTACTTGAAAGAAGAAGCTGGAGTTCAGGGGGGATTTGCAGGCGTTTTTGGCCAAATAACGCAGGCTTATTTCCAAAAATATGGGGATCAAAGTGATGTGCTCGCTCACATAGCGGCCAAAAATCATAAAAATGGAGTCGAAAATCCCTTTGCACAAATAAGGAAGGATCTTGGGTTTGAGTTTTGTCGTAATGTGTCGGAAAAAAATCCGATTGTTTCTGGTCCCCTAAAACGGACAGATTGTTCGCTTGTCTCAGATGGTGCAGCAGCAATAGTACTTACTAATGTAGATACGGCTTTTGGATGTCAAAAAGCGGTTGCTATTAGGGCTCGGGCGCATGTAAACGACTTTCTTCCGATGTCAAAAAGAAATGTAATCGAGTTTGAGGGATGTTCTCGTGCATGGGCTATAGCGCTTGCTTCGGCAGGACTTACACTAGATGATATATCTCTGGTAGAAACGCATGATTGCTTTACAATAGCTGAATTAATTGAGTATGAAGCAATGGGACTTGCTAAACCTGGGCAGGGGGCACAGGTTATTGCGGAGGGTATAACGCAAAAAAATGGAAAGTTACCTATAAACCCATCAGGAGGCCTTAAGGCCAAAGGGCATCCCATAGGGGCGACAGGAGTTTCAATGCATGTTCTAACAGCTATGCAGGTTCGAGGTGACGCTGGTTCAATGCAGGTAGAAGGAGCCAATTTAGGGGGTATTTTTAATATGGGTGGCGTTGCTGTGGCCAATTACGTATCTATTTTAGAGCCACTTAGGTAGTTTGAAAGTTTTATTGGAATTTAAGTTCCATCGTAGGTTAATAAAGAATCGAAATCTGTATTTAGCCGTTCTCTGCCTTTTAAAAATGGCAACTCTATTATAGTGGCGCAGCATACAACCGGAATACTGACTTTTGATAATAGATCGATAGCTGCGCGCATCGTGCCACCAGTTGCTAATACATCATCTACTATAGCAACACGGTTGTTATAATTGATTGGCCGATTCTGTATTTCTATCGTGTCTGTTCCATACTCGAGGTCATATGTGAGAGCGACTGTAGCACCCGGTAGTTTGCCCTTTTTCCGGACCATTTGCATTCCTATACCTAGTTTTAATGCTACCGCGGAGGCTACTAAGAACCCTCTTGCTTCAATTCCATAAACCATATTAATTTTGGATCCTGCTAGAATGCTGCATAGTTTATCGATGGCTAACTTCCATGCTTGGGGTGATTCGATCAATGGAGAAAGGTCATAAAATAGTGTTCCGGGTTTGGGGAAATCTGGAATACTCTCTATATAATTCTCTAATTTCAGAACAGTTAAATTATTCTTGTCATTATCCATAAGTACAATGCCGCTATGAAAGGATTTAGATCGAGCTAAAAAAATCATTCCCTTTATCATCGACCACAATGAAGGCTGGAAACTTCTCTACTTCAATACGCCAAACAGCTTCCATGCCAAGCTCAGGATATTCCTCTACTTCTACCTTTTTTATGCTATTTAAAGCTAAAATGGCAGCCGCTCCTCCTATTGAACCTAAATAAAAGCCTCCATACTTTTTACAAGCAGAGCGAACAACCGGTGATCGGTTCCCTTTTGCTAACGTAATGAAACTTGCCCCAGCTTCCATAAATGGGTCGACGTAAGAGTCCATTCGACCTGCCGTAGTCGGCCCAAAAGACCCAGATGCCATTCCAGTTGGAGTTTTTGCGGGACCCGCATAATATATGGGATGATTTTTTATATAATCAGGTAGTCCGTGCCCTGAATCCAATCGTTCTTTTAATTTGGCGTGCGCTATATCCCTCGCCACAATCATAGGGCCTGAGAGTTCTACGCGTGTTTTAATAGGGTACTGGCTCAATTGAGCTCTAATCTGATCCATTGGTTGGTTCAAGTCTATCTGTATTACTTCTTCGGAAACCTCAGTATCTTGCACCTCAGGAATAAATTTCGATGGATCAGTCTCAAGGCGTTCTAAAAAAATTCCATCAGCAGTTATTTTTCCAAATGCTTGGCGGTCTGCGGAGCATGAGACTCCTAGTCCTATGGGACACGAGGCGCCATGCCTTGGTAGTCGGATTACTCTAACATCATGACAATAATACTTGCCGCCAAATTGCGCACCAATACCCATTTCTCGTGTCATATCAAGGATAACCTGTTCCCATTCCAAATCCCTATATGCATGGCCACTTTTGCTGCCCGTGGTCGGCAAATTATCGAGATACTTTGTGGAAGCAAGTTTGACAGTTTTAAGGTTAAATTCAGCAGATGTGCCGCCGATAACTATTGCCAAATGGTAAGGGGGACAAGCGGCCGTACCTAATGTTCTAATTTTCTCATCAAGGAAGGACTTTAACGCGGTTGGGTTAAGAACTGCTTTAGATTCTTGATACAAAAAAGTCTTATTTGCAGAGCCGCCGCCTTTTTGAACAAACATAAATTTATAATTATCACCTGGAACTGCATAAAGTTCTATTTGCGCTGGGAGGTTGGTCCCAGTGTTTAGTTCGTCAAACATATCAAGGGGAGCTAACTGGCTATAACGAAGATTATGGTTTGTGTATGTATTGTAGATACCTTTTGCTAGTGCTTCCTCATCATCAAAACCTGTGAAAATGTTTTGGCCTTTTTTGGCCATGACGATGGCTGTCCCTGTATCTTGACACATGGGTAAAACACCAGCTGCCGCAATATTTGCATTCTTTAATAGCTCCATCGCCACGAATTGGTCATTTTTTGATGCATCTTTATCTTCGAGGATTAATCTCAATTGGGCTAGATGGCTTGGGCGCAAAAGATGCGAAATATCTTTAAACGCTGTTTCTGCCAAGTAGGTTAGTGCTTCCGGTTCAACTCGGATAAACGAGCTGCTGCCGCGTTTGTCTTTGCTGACATAGTCGCTCGTTATTTTTCGATAATCAGTAGTGTCTGATCCAAGTGGGAAAAGTTCACTATAAAGCATATCCATAACAGGTAGTAGCTCCTTCAACTTTCAGAAATTTCATATTAATGATGTTTAGATCACAGTTTTTTGTTTGTATGCTTATTTCTAAATTTATCTAAGGAAACAATTTCGCCAGGGCTAGTTATATTTTTTTCTTGTTTTTTAGAACCATCTTTTTCGATGCTACGGCTATCGATATTTTCTAACTCTGTGACTTTGATTTCTTGAAATTGCAATCCAAATTTTACTGAGGGGTCAGAGAATGCTGTTATTGCATTGAAAGGAATCAGCAACCGCTCTTTTTTATCATTAAAGCTGAGAGCTACTTCAAATTCATTTTCATGAATTTTTAAATCCCAGAATTGGTGTTCAAGCACAATTGTCATCTCATCTGAATAACGTTCTTTTAAAAACAAAGGTATATCGACATCGCTACGATTTGTTTTAAACGTGATGTAAAAGTGATGTTCACCTGGCAATCCTTCCGTGACGGCCTGTTTTAGGACTTTAGCAACAACTCCTTTGAGCGCTTCTTCAACCATCATGTCATATTTAAAATTTCCGTTTGACATGCCAACCTCTATAAAAATTCCATTATGTTTAATCAATATATGAGGTGCTTCTGTTGCCAGGTGCACCCCGAACCCCGCCATACGGTGCGAGCCATATGGACTTAAATAAGGCTACCCGACTGCTTACGCAGCGAGGCGTGCCTCCGCATAGTTGTCATTTGCAACTACTCTATTAGTCCGATAACGGTGGTACCATGCCGAGTAAAAGTAACGTCTTTACAACGCGCGTCGATCCTGTTTCGCCCCCTCATTAGCGTGTCGACACTACTTGGTGGAGGCGCCGGGTACTGCCCCCGGGTCCGCTACGCTTATTCCACGATCCGTTTATTACCATAGCTAACAAGTTAGCCCAGATAGTATACGCAAAAAATTTAGAATTAAAAACCCTCTATTATGGTATTATTTGATTATGGTTTTCATCTTGAATCCATCTTTGGGCTACTGACCGAGCCTTTGTGAAAACCCAGTTCCAATCGTCGACCTGGGGTGGCCAAATATGTTGGATAGAAGGAAGAACCGCATCAAAATTATTTATCTTTGGTGACCAATTTGTCGTCCTATCTATAACAATTGTTTTTGTCCCCACGGAACCAGACAGATGCGCAGTGGTTGTGGAGGGCGCAATAACACCTGTTAAGCCCTTGCATAATGAAGCTATTTCATCAAAGTCATTACGTAGATTTATACCGTCAACCTTTAAAATGTTTACACCAAAAAGTTGCTTTACTAGGGATATGTCGTGACTATCATCATCGAATTGTAAACTCAGAAATTTAACGTTTTTTAGAGATAATATAGGTTGCCAGAGATCAATTGTTGGATAAAAATGTTTCCGATCATTTGTATAAAGGCTACTGCGCCAAAAAAGCCCAATAAGTGGTTTTCCATTTGATATTTTCTTTAATCTATTTTTCCAAACTTTAGTTGCGTTTATATCGTCTTTAAGATGAGGGGTAATGGCCACTGGTTCTTTATGAGTTTCTTTTAAAAAATAGGGGAGACTTGCCGCCTCAACAAATAAGTCTGGGTAGGCCCTGCATTGTTTCAACCAGTGATAATCATAGATAACACGGGTGCCTGACACTCTTCTTGAATAAGGATGAATTTCTAAGTTCTCAAATGACCGGGAGAAGAGTGGTACTAGTCGAGGATCTGTTTCCACAATTATTCGTTTGGCTAATGGAGCTAATTTTGGGAGGTATGCAGAAAAAAGCAGCTCATCCCCAACTCCCTGCTCGCTACAAACTAAAATAGTTTTATTGGTTAATGACTGACTGGTCCATCTGGGGATATTGATCAAGCGTTTTGGCGCCTCATCGATTTCATCACTAAGTCTAGCTTCATAAGCATGCCATCCCTCTTTATACTTTTTCAATGACAAAAGGGTTAATGCTCTATTAAGCGCTAGTTGCTTTGAATTAGGGTTTCGTGAAAGCGCCATCTCTATGAAAGATAAGGCTTCATGGGGGCGCTGCAGTTCCGCTAGGGATTCAGCAATATTTGCCTGAGCTCTTGTCTCGGTTGGATTAATAGTTAATGCCTTTTTATAGCAAATTAACGCCAGTTCGAAAGACTGTTTAGAATATAATAAGTCAGCGTATTCCAATAATAAATTTATTTTTTCTGGCTCTCGTATCAATGCCTTCTTCAATAACTGTGTTGCTTTTTGAGATTGCCCCAAATTTTGATAGACTGGTATTAGTGTTTCAATGAGGCCAGGTAATAAAGGACTTTTTTGCAAAGTGATCTCTAGATAGTATTCAGCCTCCTCCAGGTTGTTTTTTAGAAATAAAACGTAACCTAGTTGGAGAGTTATTAAAGGATGGTTAGGAATTTCTTCGTAAGTTCTTTTTAACACTGCCATAGCTGCATCTAGTTTTTTTTGTTGCAGTAGAGCTTGCACACTATCAGTAATTTCTTGAATTTCTATTTGCTCCATCATTTACCTGGAAAACCTTCAAAAATAATTTGGATTTCTAATAGTAAAATTTGTTAAAAGTATAGTACCGAAAGATAAGATTAACGGTTATTATTTATTGAAGATAAAACAAGAAGCGTTTTATTTCATAGTGATGTTTAAGAGGTTTTAACAAATGATACAATATCTGGATCTGATGAAGGCCGTTTTGAACACAGGGGTAGAGAAGCTAGATAGAACTGGTATTGGCACACTATCTGTGTTTGGCCATCAAATGCGATTTGATTTGTCCGAGGGGTTCCCTCTGCTAACGACCAAAAAACTTCATCTAAAATCGATTATCTATGAACTAATTTGGTTTTTAAGGGGTGATACGAATATTGGTTATTTAAATAAAAATGGGGTGAATATCTGGAATGAATGGGCGGATAAGAGCGGGGATTTAGGGCCCGTTTATGGAGCTCAGTGGCGATCCTGGCCTGGCAGAAATGGTTCGACAATTGATCAAATTTCTAATCTCATCAATGATCTGAAAATTAATCCAAACTCAAGAAGATTAATCGTCACTGCCTGGAACCCTGCGGATGTGGATAAAATGGCGTTGCCTCCATGCCACTGTTTATTCCAATTTTATGTGGCGAATGGCAGATTATCCTGCCAATTGTATCAACGAAGTGCTGATATTTTTCTGGGGGTGCCTTTTAATATCGCTTCATATGCACTGTTAACCCAGATGATTGCACAGGTAGTGGGATTGCAACCTGGGGAGTTTGTTCACACGCTAGGAGATGCGCATATCTACAAGAATCACTGTCTTCAGGTGGAAAAGCAATTAGAACGGGACCCCAAAGTGCTCCCAACAATGATTTTAGATCCGGAGATAAAAGATATCTTTAGTTTTGGTTATGAAAGTTTTCGGTTAGTCGATTATTACCCTGAGCCACATATCGCCGCCTCGGTTGCTGTTTGATCAAGATGACGAAGATGATCCAAGGGTTAAACTTAATTATTGTAGTAGCTATCGCTGATAACGGCGTTATAGGGGCAAAAGGTGGATTGCCGTGGAAGATCTCGTCGGATTTGAAACGCGTGAAAGAGTTAACAACAGGAAAAGTCTTGTTGATGGGGCGTCGAACTTACGACTCGATAGGTTTTCCACTTCCTAATAGAAAAACTATTGTGTTGACGAGTGATCTAAAGTTTTCAGTTCCTGGAGTGAGTGTGTACCGGACGTTCTCGGAAGCGTTAGTCAGTGCATGTTATGAAGCGATCGAAATGGGGACCAACCAAGTTATTGCCTTTGGGGGACGGTCTATATATGCAAATGCAATTCCTTTAGCGCAAACGATTTATAAAACAGAGGTCCACTGTTCACCCATCGGTGAAACATATTTTCCGGAGTATGATGATGCGGAATGGACGGAAACTGAACGCCAATTTTTTCCAGCGAATGATAAAGACGAGAGTGCTTTCAGTTTTGTCCAGTTAGATAGAAAGACCGAAAGATAAAAAAGAAGAGATTATTGAGAATTAAGACATGACAATTCTCGGTGCTATTTTTTGTTCGGCGTTTGTGTTTCTAATTAATTTGCTCCAAATTGTGCTAGCAATAGATTTATAGATAACAGCATGTTCGCCAACTGGCGATTTTAACGCCACTGGCGTTCCTGCATCTGAAGTTTCTCTAATATCCATATGCAAAGGCACTTCACCCAGAAAATCGACTGCTAAGTCATTTGCTTCCTGTTTAGCTCCACCATGTCCAAATATGTTGCTTCTTTCGCCGCAGTTTGGACAAATAAACATGCTCATATTCTCTATTATCCCTAAAACGGGAACATCAACTTTGCGGAACATATTTAGCCCCTTTCTGGCATCCAGAAGAGCTATGTCTTGAGGGGTTGAAACGATCACGGCACCTGCTAAAGGAACGCGTTGAGACATTGTCAATTGTGCATCACCGGTACCTGGTGGCATATCTACTACCATTATGTCTAAGCTACCCCAATTTACGTCCCGTAACATTTGCTCTAGCGCACTCATAACCATTGGTCCGCGCCAAATTGTAGGAGAATCTTCTGGAACTAAAAACCCAATTGACATGCACTTAATATTATATTTCTCGATTGGTTCGAGGATTTTGCCATCTATACTCGTTGGCTTTTCGTTAATGCCCATCATTCTCGGAAGAGATGGGCCATAGATATCAGCATCAAGTATCCCGACAGACAACCCGATTGAGGCAAAGCTGATAGCTAAGTTTATTGCCGTTGTTGACTTTCCGACCCCACCTTTCCCAGAAGCAACAGCTACGATATGTTTAACATTGGGTGCCAGGTCCCTTTTGGCTTGGGTTGATGTGCCGTCTTGGTTAGTTTGAGTTTTAGGTTTAGGTTGGTTCTGGGAATTATTGCTTCTGTGTGCTGTTAAAACTGCCGTGACCGATAACACTCCTTTTAGAGAAGCAACAGCATTCTCAGCTGCTTTCCTCATTGGCTCAAGAGCTGCGCCGCGACTTGGCTCAACCTCTATCGAGAAACCTACATTACCGTCTTTTATGACTACTCCTGTCACCATTCCTGATGTTACTAAATCTTTTTGGGTCGCAGGATCCAAGACATTCTCTAAACTTTTTAAAATATGCCCCTCAGTTAGACTAGTCATTCTTGAAAACCCCCAGTTAAATACCATATGTAATAACAAGTTTGTGACAACAGTGCGATATTAAAACAGCAAAATTAACTGAATGTTTTGCAATACCCGTTGTAGATCTGTTATTAGCTTCTACACACTCGCTTAAAGGAGAGATCAATGTCGTGGGGTAATCAAGGTGGCGGTGGGCCATGGGGCGGTAACGGCGGTAACGGCGGTGGAGGTTCTCCATGGGGCGGCAAACCAACAGGCGGCGGTGGTAGTCAACAGCCACCCGACATAGATGAGGTTATCCGAAAAGGGCAAGAAAAGTTGAAGGGAATGATCCCTGGTGGCTTTGGAGGCAAGAAAGTTATCATACTTGGTCTGGTGGCACTTTCTTTGCTCTGGGCTGCTAATGGGTTTTACAGGGTTCAGCCAAACCAAGAAGGGGTCCCCCTAGTATTGGGTCGTTTTCTAGGAACTACGACCAACCCAGGTCTTCATTGGAACTGGCCATCTCCGATTGGGAATGTTTATACTCCGGATGTAACAGCGGAGAATAGGATTGAAATTGGCCTACGGACCACTGGTGAGGCGACCCGAAGGGGGGCCTCAGTAAGAGACATGCCTGAAGAAAGCCAGATGATAACCGGGGACGAAAACATTGTTGATATTGATTTTGTTGTCTTCTGGAAAATATCAGATGCAGCTAACTATCTTTTTAACATCCGAAATCCAGATGAAACAGTTAAAATGGCTGCCGAATCGGTGATGCGTGCCATAATAGGTCAGACCCCAATCCAGGAAGCCTTAACAAGCAGGCGGGAGGATATTGAAAGCCGTACCCTCGGGTCATTACAGAAATTGATGTCAGAGTACAAAGCAGGAATTGAGGTTCGGCAAGTTCAACTGCTGGCTGTGTTGCCGCCAAAGAATGTCATAGATGCCTTCGACGAAGTCTCCAGGGCAAGGCAAGATATGGATCGTCTCAAGAACGAGGCAGAAGCTTTTAGAAATGATATAGTGCCCAGGGCGCGTGGTGAGGCACAGCAGCTAGTTCAAGGAGCGGATGCATATCGTCAAGAGGTCGTTAATAGAGCTGAGGGTGATGCTAATCGTTTTAATGCCGTTTACAAAGCATATAGCCAGTCCAAAGACGTTACTAAGACCAGAATTTATTTAGAAACTTTGGAGGGGATCTTCTCTAATGTTAATAAGGTGATTATCGATAGTGATGTTGCTGGCACTGGAAAATCTGGGGCTGGTGTTGTTCCGTATTTGCCGCTGCCGGAGATACAGAAACGGCAGAAGAAATCTAGTGAATCAACTGGGAGTGCCAACTAATGAATAAGTTATTAATTGTAGGTGGCGTTATCCTTTTCATAGTGGGAGTTGTGGCGAGTAGTTCCTTGTTTATAGTGGAGCAAACTCAGCAGGCAATTGTTTTGTTCTTTGGTAAACCGCAGAAAACAATTCAAGATCCGGGGCTTTATTTCAAAATACCGTTCGGTGAAGAGGTTGTGTACTACGATAAGCGAGTGCTGGACCTAGATCCTCCTAAAGAGCGGATGATTTTGGCCGATCAGAAAAGGCTAGATGTTGATTCATACGCACGATATAGGATCGTTGATCCGTTGCTTTTCTATCAAACTACTAGGCGTGTTACCGAAGTTTCGGGAAAAATGAGTCCTATAATCAACTCATCATTGCGTCGTGTATTGGGGAATGAAACACTTCTCGAAATTCTCTCAGGCAAACGAGCTGAGATAATGGTTGATATACAAAAAGCTGTAAATGATGCGGTGATGCGGTTTGGGATGGAAATCGTGGAGGTCCGAGTTAGGAGAGCGGATTACCCGGAGGAAACCAGGAGCAATATTGAGAACCGAATGAAATCTGAGCGCGAGCGAGAAGCAAAAGAGTTTCGCGCTAGAGGGTTTGAGATGGCTGAAGGGATACGTGCAGACGCTGGTAAGCAAAAAATAGTTCTTCTTGCACAAGCTCAGAAGAAAGCGGAGACACTCCGTGGTGAAGGGGACGGATTAGCTATTAAAATTTATGCCGACGCCTTTGGTCAGGATCCAGAATTCTTTGCTTTTTATAGGTCTATGCAAGCATACAAAAAATCGATGGACTCGCAAGATACTACAATGGTTCTATCGCCTAACTCTGATTTTTTCAGATTTTTCGGTGACATTACAGGTCGTGGGGTTGCAAAAAAATAATAATCGCACATTTCATAGTTACTAGGATCGAGGTTGCTTTTTGGAGGATTTGTTTACGGCGTTAGCTCTTGTTTTTGTTATCGAGGGTGTCTTGTATGCGTTATTTCCAACGAAAATGCGACAGCTGATTGTTAGGATGCTAGATTTTCCGGATAAGTCATTGAGGAATTCGGGCCTCATAGCAATCTGTGTCGGCGTAGCTTTCGTTTGGTTGATAAGAGGATAAATACTCCAAGTTGTGCAAAGCTTTAGTGCCGTTGAATCTCCAAGGCTAGGACTTGTTTTGGCCACATTTTATAATGAAAGTACTAAACTTATTGTTGATTCCTCAAAAAGTAAGTTTTTTAAATATTAAGACGTTTAGTTAAGTGAAACTGAGAAATAAGGTTGTTAAAATGTTTAGATTACCGTTAGCGAGCTTGAAGGTAATAGTTCTCTTTTTTGTTTTGCCGATAGGGGCATTGGCGGCTAAAACCCCAACCGATGGTTTTGCCGATCTAGCGGCTAAGCTTCTGCCCTCCGTCGTAAACATCTCTACGATGCAGGCGATCGAAGGTGGTGTTAACCCCCAGCAGAATATGCCACAATTTCCGCCTGGGTCTCCATTCGAAGAATTCTTCAAGGATTTTATGGAGCGTAATGGTAAAAACGGTGAACGGCGGGGAAAACGGCCGCGCAGAAAGGCGCAATCGTTAGGGTCAGGTTTTATTATCGATAAAAAGGGTATAATTATAACAAATAATCATGTTATCGCCGAAGCTGACGAGATAAAAGTTAGACTCCAGGATGATACAGAATTTGACGCAGAAATTTTAGGGCGTGATCCGAAGACTGATATTGCAGTACTGAAAATTAAACCAGGGAAAACAAAACTTACAGCCGTAGAGTTTGGAGACTCGAAAAAGTTAAGGGTGGGTGACTGGGTGATGGCTATCGGAAACCCATTTGGTCTTGGTGGCACTGTTACTGTAGGAATTGTGTCAGCTCGTGGTCGAGATATCAACCAGGGGCCATATGATGACTTTATCCAAACTGATGCATCAATCAATAAAGGTAATTCGGGTGGCCCATTATTCGATTTAAACGGGAAGGTGATTGGTATTAATACAGCTATCTTCTCCCAGAGTGGCGGGTCCGTGGGTATTGGATTTGCGGTTGCCTCTAGGTTAGCGAAGCCAGTAGTTACGCAGCTGACTAAATTTGGCAGGACCAGGAGAGGCTGGTTAGGTGTTCGTATTCAGATGGTTACTAGTGAAATCGCTGATAGTTTTGGGTTGAAAGAAACGGCCGGCGCGCTGGTCGCTGAAGTTTCGGAGAACGGACCAGCTAAGCAGTCGGGGATAAGGGCTGGAGATATAATATTAATGTTCAATAATCAAAAGGTAGAAACAATGCGGAGGCTGCCTAGGATAGTGGCGGAAACACCGATTGGTATTGATGTGCCTGTTATATTGTGGCGTAAAGGCAAGAAGAATAAGGTAATGGTCAAGATTGGAGAGCTTAAGGAGGATTTAGTCGCCTCCAAAAAAGCATCAAAAAATACCCAGAAGAAGAAAGAGAATGAGGTTGTTAAAATAGATGGTTTGGGCCTGGCACTATCCAGTTTGAATGCCAAACTAAAGAAAAAGTTTTCAATCGATAATAAGGTTAAAGGTGTCGTTGTAGTCGGTTTAGTGCCCGATGGCATTTCAGCAGGGAAAGGCGTCCGCATGGGGGATGTAATTGTTGAAGTTGATCAGGGAACTGTAAATAAACCGTCAGAAGTGGTTGCGGTTATCGACAAAATACTCAAAAAAGGTGCGAAAAAATCGGTGCTTTTCACAATCAATCGCCAAGGATCAATAAGATTTATAGGATTGAAATTAAACTAATAACATTAAAATTATCTAATACAGCTTATCTTGGAGAACTGCTTACTCTACTCAACGAACTCGTCCTCGTGGTAGCCTTGAAGAAATAATAGTGACCGGAGGTCTCCATGCTTGACATGATATGGTGTGGACGCTTTCACTATAGGTTTCGCACGGAAAGCGATGCCGGTTCCTGCGCATCGTAGCATTTTTATATCATTTGCGCCGTCTCCCACAGCCATTGTTTGGTTTAATTGTATATTATTGTTTTTTGCAAGGTTGATTAATATTTCCTTTTTAGAATCTGCATTCAATATCGGAGTAGATACTTTGCCCGTTAATTTCCTATCCTTAATTATTAATTGATTTCCATAATGAATATCAAAACCAAGTCTTTCTGCTATATATTTTGTGATATACGAGAACCCACCAGAAATTAATGCAGTCTTAGCCTTATTTGCCTTCATTGTTTTAATAAGGCATTCAGCTCCTGAAGTAATATTAATTTTTTCTACAAGGAATCTATCAATAAGTGTTTCAGACTGACCTTCAAATAATTTTACGCGCTGTTTGAGTGCTATTTCGAAATCAATTTCACCATGCATGGCTTTTTGGGTTATAGTCTCTACTTTTGTTTTTAATCCTATAAAATCTGCTAATTCATCCAAAGATTCGTTTACTATTATGGTTGAATCCATATCTGCCACGAGAATTTTTTTACGTCTATTATCGATTTCCTGAATATTTACGTCTATTGGAAAATTTTTTAAGGCAATGGAAACTACTTTCCTTGCTGTTTCCATTGAGATCTGTTCAAACACAATATCAATTGCCGAACCCATGGATAACCAACGTTTAGAGCAGATATGTGCACCTAGAGACATTAGCGACATATCTGCTAATATGACATGCTGGTCGGTTAGCGGGGCTAAATTTGGATTGGCTGTTAATGTAATCACATATTGCATAATATAAGTTTATGACGTATCGGCAGAACCTATGTCTAGTGAGAAACGAAAAAATAAATGCATAGTTATTTGCGGTCCAACTGCGTCTGGAAAATCTGATCTAGCCATCACGTTAGCACAAGAATTGGGGGGTGAGATAATAAATGCTGACTCTATGCAGATTTACAAAGAGCTTGAAATCCTGACCTCTAGACCTGATCGTAATGACCTGAAAACAGTACCTCATAAATTGTTTGGTGTCAGAAAGATTATTAACCCTTGTTCAGTAAGTATTTGGAATAATTTGGCGCAAAAAGCGATTGAGAATGCAGTTAGTAGAGGATGTGTTCCTATAGTTTGCGGTGGAACGGGTATGTATATAAAGTATTTGTCTACAAAACTTGCAACGGTTCCTAATATACCTGCTGATGTAAGACTGATGACGCGCGAAAAGTTGATGAAACTTGGGAACGAAAAATTCTATCAAGAATTGGTTAAGCTAGATCCACAAATGGAAGGGAAAATTCCACTCGGTGATAGCCAACGTTTAGTGCGCGCGTGGGAAGTATTTGAGGCTACAGGAAAATCGGTATATGCCTGGCAAGCGGTAACCCCGAGCAAAACAGATTTGACCGTGTGCAATATTTTGCTCATGCCGGATAGAGAATTTTTATATGCCTCGTGTGATCGTCGTTTTTTAGGATTTGTCGATAAAGGGGCTTTAAATGAAGCTAAAACTATAAGGGATTTGGAACTTGATCCATCTTTACCTGGAATGAAGGCATTGGGACTTCTGCAACTGATAGATTATCTAGAAGGTAAAATAAATCTTGATGCCGCCATTGAGCGAGCTCAACAAAAAACAAGAAATTATGCAAAGCGTCAAATGACATGGTTCCGAAATCAATTGAACTCAGATTACACTGACCATTCACCCCATACGGGTCGTCACATATCAGACATTTTGCAAATATTAATAAAGTTTCTTAAAACATAAAAAAAAACTAATTAAATATCAATAAATTATTAAAAGCTTTCTGAAAGTTATTTATTCTTGACGTAACACAGGTAATTGGTGTAAACGATCGCAAGTTTTTTTAATAACAAGGGTGTTGGGCTCAGCACTGCTCGACTCGCCTTATAGAAGAGATTATCTAAGATGAAATTCGCTAAATATCAAAACCGGAAGTCTAACAACTGCATGAGTGGCGCTGCAATTATCGTTAAAGCGCTGCAGGAACAGGGTGTCGAGGTCATTTTTGGTTATCCGGGGGGCGCCGTACTACCATTGTATGACGAGTTATTTAAAACAAATAATCTGAGGCATATTTTGGTGCGGCACGAACAAGCCGCTGTGCATGCAGCGGAAGGTTACGCACGATCTACAGGAAAACCTGGTGTAGTGCTTGTTACGTCCGGGCCAGGGGCGACTAATACGGTAACGGGACTTACAGATGCTCTGATGGATAGCATTCCTATTGTTTGTTTGACAGGTCAAGTGCCTACCCATCTAATCGGGACGGATGCTTTTCAAGAAGCGGATACGACGGGGATCACTAGGGCGTGTACAAAACATAATTACCTAGTAAAAAAGGCGGAAGATTTAGCAGATGTGATGCATGAGGCTTTTTATGTGGCGGCAAGTGGTCGACCCGGACCTGTCGTGATTGATTTGCCAAAGGATATACTTTTTTCGGAAGGACCTTATCATAAGGTAGAAGAGGTCCGTCCTTGTGCCTACAAACCTCAAGTGCTGGATGATGAGAAAAAAATAGAGACTGCTGTTGATCTTATGGCAAAAGGTAAACGCCCAATTATCTATGGTGGTGGTGGGTTGATAAATTCAGGGCCGAGAGCTAGTGAACTTTTGTTAGAATTAGCGGAGTTAACAGGTTATCCGGTCACTCTGACCTTGATGGGACTGGGAGCTTTACCCGCTTCAAACTCACAATTCCTTGGAATGCTCGGGATGCATGGGACATACGAAGCTAATTTAGCAATGAACCAATGCGACGTAATGTTAAATATTGGCGCACGATTTGATGACCGGGTCACTGGGCGTTTATCAGACTTTTCTCCACGTTCAACAAAAATACATGTTGATATTGACCCCTCATCAATCAATAAGAATGTTAAGGTAGATTTACCAATAATTGGCGACGCTTCTATGACTATAGAGAAAATGATTAAAATCTGGAAACACAAAGGGTATCAGAAAAATGACCCCCAAATAAAAGAGTGGTGGAGCGACATAGAAGGTTGGCGTGAAGAGAAATGTCTTGAATTTAAGCAAGAAGGAAAAATTATAAAGCCACAGTATGCCATCAGACGGCTATTTGAGAAAACTGCGAATAAAGATACATTTATTACGACCGAGGTTGGACAGCACCAAATGTGGGCCGCACAGTATTATGGTTTTGAACAGCCAAACAGATGGATGACATCTGGTGGTTTAGGCACTATGGGATATGGACTTCCTGCAGCTATGGGGGTTCAAATTGCCCACCCGGAATCATTAGTTATTGATATTGCAGGTGAGGCCTCAATTCTAATGAATATACAAGAGTTATCGACAATGGCTCAGTATAAGATGCCTATAAAAGCATTTATCGTAAATAACCAGTGGATGGGGATGGTGCGGCAGTGGCAAGAACTGAACCATGGCAGTCGATACTCACAAAGCTATACTGAGTCTTTGCCAGACTTTGTTAAATTGGCAGATTCCTTTGGTGGTGATGGTATGGTAGCTGAGACTGTTGATGAACTTGATGGTGTTATAGACGCCATGTTAAATTCTGAAAAGTTCTTCCTGGCGGATATTAGAGTTGCAAAAGAAGAAAATTGTTTTCCAATGATTCCGTCAGGGGCGGCTCATAACGAAATGATATTGAATTCAGGTGACAGTGGAGTAACCCCTAAAACGACTACTGCTGGCATGGCGTTAGTTTGAAGAATGCCATTAAAATTCAATTGGTGTCCAAAATCAATATTTGAAGAATAAATAGTGCATTTGGTCCAAGGAAGGTTCAGAGAAATAAATGTCTGAAAGTTTAGAGCAACGACATACAATTGCGCTTCTGGTTGACAACGAACCGGGGGTTTTAGCCCGCGTGATAGGTCTATTCGCTGGACGGGGATATAATATAGAAAGTCTGACTGTTTCGGAAGTCGATACTGTTAAAGGATACTCTCGGATAACTATAGTTACATCAGGTACTGAGATGGTCATCCAGCAAATAAAGGCGCTGCTTTCGAGAATCGTACCTGTTCATGAAGTTCATGATTTATCGATAGAAGGTCCCCACTTAGAGAGGGAATTAGCATTAATAAAAATCAATAATACAGGTGAGCAACGAATTGAGGCTATGCGTATTGCTGATATGTTTAGGGCGCGAGCCATTGATAGTACTCTGACGAGTTTTGTTTTTGAAGTCACTGGTAGTCCGCGCAAAGTAGATGCATTTATAAATCTAATGAGTGCCATTGGGAATACTGAAGTATGCCGTGGAGGAGTGGTTGCTATCGCACGAGGTAGCAAAATCGAACTTGGTGCTCCCTCGTAAACGGGTGGTTAAAGGTTTCTAGCCAATAACTGAGATATGAAATTCGATTTCTGGATTCATGAACTGTATTATGCTATATACGAATAGTTGATTGAACTGTGGAGCTATAAAAGTAGAATAGCATTCACTTTTCAGTGGGAATTGGTTTACTGTAATATGGTAACTAGATGGATTGATAATTAATGTTTGCAAATCTACTTGGAATGTTATCGGCTGACATGGCTATCGATTTAGGGACAGCTAACACGCTTGTGTATGTAAGTGGCCGCGGTATAATTCTCAATGAACCATCCGTTGTTGCCATGGCTACAGTAAGGGGGAAAAAGCAAGTCCTTGCTGTTGGAGATGAAGCGAAATTAATGCTAGGCAGAACACCGGGAAACATCCAAGCAATCCGGCCTTTGAGAGACGGTGTAATTGCCGACTTCGAGGTGGCGGAAGAAATGATTAAGCACTTTATTCGTAAAGTTCATAACAGGCGGAGTTTTGCAAACCCTCAGGTTATAGTTTGTGTCCCCTCAGGATCAACAGCTGTAGAACGAAGGGCTATTCAAGAGTCAGCAGAAAGCGCGGGAGCACGGCGAGTTTTTCTAATAGAAGAGCCAATGGCTGCTGCTATTGGTGCTAATCTTCCTGTTACAGAACCAACCGGGTCGATGGTTGTAGATATAGGGGGAGGCACAACAGAAGTCGCTGTTTTATCGTTGGGTGGTATTGTTTATTCTCGCTCAGCTCGAGTTGGTGGCGACCAAATGGATGAATCTATTATAGCGTATATTCGTCGCAATCATAATCTATTAATAGGCGAAAGTAGTGCTGAGCGAATTAAAAAGGAAGTAGGTTCTGCTTTTCCTTTGGAAGGTGAGAATGAGAAAACATACCAAATTAAAGGTCGTGACCTTAGGGATGGTGTGCCAAAAGAATTGGTTATAGATCAAAATCAGATAGCTGAAAGTTTAGCAGAGCCTGTGAGCCAGATAGTAGAGGCTGTTAAAGTAGCGTTAGAACAAACTCCCCCAGAATTGGCTGCGGACATTGTAGATAAGGGGATAGTATTAACCGGTGGTGGTGCTTTACTGCATAATTTAGATTATGTTATCCGTCATTCCACAGGTCTTCCTGTATCGATTGCAGAGGAACCTCTCTCATGCGTGGCATTGGGAACTGGGCGATGTTTGGAAGAGATGGCCGTTATGCGTAATGTCCTTATTGGTGCGTATTGAGTTTAAACACTTTTTTGAGTTGAGATTAAACAATGTCTCGCCGACCTATATTGTTTTCTGAAGTTGCTAAACCGCTACGGAATTTATGGCAAAAGTTCGCAATTGGTGGGCTTGTTGGGGTCTCCTTCTTCTTGATGATCTCTGATCAGGCAGGCGTTGCAACAATTAAACAGGTCAAATCAAGTGTGCTTGACATTATGGGAATTTTTCTAGAGCTAGGAACCCAATCAACTAGTATAATTCGTGATAACCTTGATACTCTAAAACAAATAAGTAACCTGAAAAATGAGCTAGATCGGTTAAAAAAAGAGAACCAATTACTGAGTGATTGGAAACATAAAGCGGGTGCATTGGCCACACAAAATGCAGCATTACGTAATCTACACAATTTTATTCCTTTAGCCCCTGCAGGCTCCATCTCTGGCCGTGTTATAGCCTCTTCGGGTGGAGTGTTCTCTAAAAGTGTTCTAATAAACATTGGAAAAATAAACGGAGCTAAAACAGGTCAGGCAGTCATGTCAGGAGTGGCTTTAATCGGTGTAGTAGTTCAGACTGGTAATAATTATTCACGTGTTTTATTGATAACTGATCTTAACTCTCAAGTGCCTGTGCGTATTCAAAATACGGGCGACCCTGGCATAATGATGGGTGATAATTCAAAAATGACTAAATTATTTTTTCTGCCACAAAATTCAGCAATATCTGAAGGTGATATTGTTGTTACCTCAGGGGGAGGGGGAGTATTACCGCCAGACCTCCCAATAGGTATCGTCAGAAGAGGTTCGGGGGCATTATTCAAGGTTGAGCCTTTTGAAGATTGGTCAGACCTAGGGTATATTAGGATTCTAAACTATAAATTTGATGGTGCGATACTAACAAAGTAATAAAACAGTTTTATAAATCTTTGGGCAAAATGCGTGCATAACATTTTTGACATTGTACGTTTAATAGTCCCCGTTCTCACAATTACTGTGCTAGTAATTGCGAGTTTCCTACCTTTTAACATATCCCAAGAAGTGGTAATTTTTCCGTCACTAACAATTATTGCAATATTCTACTGGGCGATATACCGACCAGATCTAGTTCCACCAGTCTTTATTTTTCTGATTGGTTTGTTAAAGGACATTGGTACTGGAACCCCTGTTGGCTTAATGGCCAGTGTTTTTCTCATTATTTATAGTGTTTCCTTTGGCCAACGAAGGTTTTTTATAGGTAAAACATTTTATTATACATGGTTTGGTTTTGCAGTGATATCAGGAGCCTCATTGTTTATTATCTGGGTAATGTCAGCTTTATTTTTAGGAAGAGTCGGTGTACTGATGATTCCTTTAATGCAGTATTTCCTTTCTGTTGTAATTTTCCCTGTGGTTATTTGGTTTTTTGTTCGACTACAACGTCATTTAGTGGACTAAGGTAAAACTAATATGAAAAATAAAAGAGACCAAAAAATTAAAGAATTAATAACCCGCCGCACTCTAATTCTTGCAGGTGGGAAATTAACGTTATTTAGCATACTCGCTGGGCGTCTTTACTACCTGCAAGTGATCGACTCAGATAAATACAAGACGCTTTCAGAAAACAATCAATTTAATGTCGAGTTATTACCGCCAATCAGAGGTCGTATCTTAGATAGGCAAGGTGTTCCGTTAGCACTAAATAAGGATAATTTTAGAGTAGAAATTATACCTGAAAGAGCCAAAAATATTGGAAATACGCTAGATAAACTTGGAAAAATTATTGAGATAGATAGATCTAACTTAAAAAGAGTTTTAAGTGAAATAAAGTTGAAACGAAGTTTTGTGCCAATACCAGTTGTGGATAACTTAACATGGGAAGAGGTCTCGTCTGTTGCCATAAACACCCCGTATCTACCTGGCATTCGGGTAGACGTTGGGAGAAGTAGGTCGTATCCATTCAAAGAAAACGCTGTTCATATAACAGGATATGTTGCAGCAGTTTCGCACAATGAACAAATGGGTGATCCGTTATTAGAACTTCCAGATTTTAGGGTTGGTAAAAGCGGAATCGAGAAAGCATTCGATAAAAATATGCGAGGAGTGGGAACACAACAGCAGGTGGAGGTTAATGCTTTTGGTCGAGTAGTACGACGTTTGCCGAGTGAGGGCAGAAAAACTGGGGATGATGTGAAGCTCACGATAGATATGCGATTGCAAACATTTCTTAATCAACGACTTTCTGAGGGTAATTCGTTGTCTATGTCTGTAGATGACCCAAGAGTTATAGCCGCACTTAGAGATGGTCAACGGTTGCCGCCAGAAATACACCCTACAACTGGTTCAGTGAATATTAATAAATCTAATAAAATTACAATTCCAGAGAGCGGTGCTGCGGTTGTTATGGATGCCTTTAATGGGGATATTTTGGCAATGACATCTACACCTGGCTTTGACCCAAACCAGTTTAATGACGGATTGACTGCGAAGGACTGGGAACGACTTTTGGCTAACCCACGATCTCCAATGACTAATAAAGCAATCGCAGGACAATATTCCCCAGGATCAACATTTAAAATGGTTGTGTGTCTTGCTGCGCTAGAGGCTGGGGTTTGGAATGAACAAAAAAGAATTAACTGCCCAGGGTATCTTGATTTGGGAGATTCTCGATTTCACTGCTGGAAGCAACATGGCCATGGGTGGGTCGATATGGTGGGAGCGATTGAACAAAGCTGTGATGTGTATTTATATGAAGTAGCCAAGAAATTAGGCATAGAAAGAATAGGAAATATGGCACGAAGATTTGGCTTTGGTGAAAAATTAAATATTGAGCTACCGGGAGAAAGTAAAGGACTTGTACCGACAGAAAAATGGAAAAGGTCAACTCTTGGAAAAAGTTGGCATCAGGGAGAGACATTGATTACAAGTATTGGCCAAGGATTCATTCTTTGTACTCCGTTACAAATGGCAGTTATGACTGCACGTCTCATAAATGGTGGGCGAGCCGTTAAGCCTAAATTATTGAAACTTGAAGGAGAGAGGAATCAATTTGGTCCTTCTCTAAAGCTAAACCCGGGACATCTAAAAATAGTTATGGAAGGAATGAATAGAGTAACAAATGGCAGTCAGGGTACGGCGCGAAAGGTGCAAAATCCATCATCAAAATTCAATTTTGGGGGGAAAAGTGGATCAGTTCAAGTCAAGCGTATATCATTAAACGATAGATTAACTGGTAAAATTAAAAATGAAGATAGACCATGGAAAGAGAGAGATCATGCTATGTTTGTTGCTTATGCACCAATAAAATCACCAAGATATGTAACATCTGTCGTGGTGGAGCACGGGGGAGGTGGTAGTACAATGGCAGCTCCAATCGCCCGGGATATTCTGGAACAAACAATGAGACTAGACCCATCACGGTTCTGAATCCAAAACGTCCCATAGAATTTCTTGAATATGCCAAATATTAAGAGGTCACATTTGAAGGAAGAGCGCAGTTCAGCTTTAGGCTCCAAAATTAAGCAACTTAATTTTGGATTATTACTCTTAGTTACCATTATGTGTGGTATCGGTGTAGCTATGTTATATTCCGCTGCTAATGGCAATATGACTCCCTGGGCGGAAAGACACATTCAGAGATATCTTGTGGGTTTGATACTCATCATTGTGATTGCTTTGATTGATTTAAGATTCTTATTACGCTGTGCGTACCTACTATATGCATTAAACCTGATCTTGCTTATAGCTGTAGAGCTAATAGGGGATATTGGTATGGGGGCGCAACGTTGGATTGATTTACATTTTATAAAGCTTCAACCCTCTGAATTTATGAAGATAGTTTTAGTCATAGCGTTGGCTAGATATTTTCATGGCCGCACAGTAGAAGAAGTTGTTAGGCCAATTTACTTACTTATCCCAATTTTAATGGTTTTAGGACCAGTAATCTTAGTGATGCGTCAACCCGACTTGGGTACAGCGGGTATGATTTTACTAGGCGGTGGAATCATATTTTTCCTTGCTGGCGTAAAGATATGGAAATTTGTTACATTAATAATCATAGCCGTTATTTCAATTCCTATAGCGTGGCAATTTCTTCTTGATTACCAAAAACGTCGGATCTTGATCTTTCTGAACCCAGAGATAGACCCCCTTGGTGCCGGTTATCACTTATTTCAATCAAAAATAGCTTTAGGCTCAGGGGGCTTATTTGGTAAAGGTTTTCTCAATGGTTCTCAAAGTCATTTAAATTTTCTTCCAGAGAAACAAACAGATTTTGTTTTTACAATGCTTGCAGAAGAATTTGGGCTGATGGGGGGATTAACAGTTATTATTCTTTTCATGGGAATAATTTCATACGGATATATCATCAGTTTTTTTATCCAAAGTCAGTTTGGTCGCTTGTTAACACTAGGCATGACTGCAACAATATTTCTCTACGTGTTTATCAATATTGGCATGGTAATGGGAATTGTTCCAATTGTTGGTGTTCCCTTACCCTTTGTTTCTTACGGTGGAACAGCTCTTCTAGCTTCAATGAGTGCTATAGGATTTATAATTAATTGCTATGTTCATCGTAATCTGAAAATTAGTAGATTTAGTGCTGGATTAGATTAGAGGGCCTCAGTGTCATTAATTTTTTTTTAAAAGCTTTATAGAAGCTGTTAAATTTACAATTATAAAGGCATTCATTTCACTTACCTTCTTTTACTCTTTATTTTAATTAACACTGTGGCGCATGGCTGCAGCTGGCAGAGCGGCTGACTCTTAATCAGCGGGTCGCAGGTTCGAGCCCTACTGCGCCCACCACCTTTTTCATATTGTTAACACCTAGTTAGAATTATCACGTAAAAACCGTCAACCTTTAAATAGAGAATTGGGTCACGTGAGATGGATGCTAGGTTAATCCTCTACCATCTTCCTTTTGGTAAGCCCTCGCATCCTTCTGGAAACTCAAACCAATTCTGTGCACTACTGGTCCAGATATGTCTTTCTGGCTTAAACCAACTTGTATCGTCTAAGGTCCCTGGCCTTATAGCGACAATATCTGGAAATCGTTCCAGCTCACCATAAATAGGGCTGCCGCACATTGGGCAAAAATATGCAGTGACTCTTTGACCACTATCAGACACTCTGACGTAAGTAGTGAGTTTGCCATTTAGAACAAAACTATCTTTACCCACAACCATAGTTAGCCCAAAAGCACTCCCCGAACGTTTTTGACATTCGCTGCAATGGCAGGCGTGAACAGTTCTCGGTAGGCCAGTAAATTCATAATCAACTGCTTTACACTGACATCGCCCCGTACGACTATCTGTCATATTATGCTCTCCTATTCTATCGACTAACTATACTATATAGCATATTAAAAGCGCCCTCATAATAAGACTGGTAACATGCCAAAAGAATATCAACGACACCCTAACCAAAATCGTTAGGGGATGGAGTAGGTTCATTAGTTCTTCATATTTAATCGCTCCCACTCGGGATTAGTCCTTTCGTCTAAAGTACTAAGTGTTCGTCCAAAAAACTCGGTCTCAAACCATTCCACAAATTCAGGATCTCTGGATTCTCTCCATATCCGCCAGGTAGGTCCCCCCATTTTTGTTTTCATAAGGCCTGTTTTTAATAGAGTTACACGCATTTTAAGGTGAGTGCTATCTATGAGGTTTTGACGGTGTTGGTCATAGGTATCGAATAAATCTACTAGTATAGTATTTATCCAGAGCGTAATACGCCAATATTCATAATCTTCCATACCATCTTTAGACCAATCTTTAGCCAAAAACCTAGAAAAATCTTTATCCTTTGCGGATGCGAAATATCTTTCATAGAGCCTAGATGTGAGNCCGTGACCAAATTGAGCNCGTACTATTTTTGAAGTTTGTGAAACTTNTCGTGCCAGATACACAACTGAGGCTATCACAGCAAGGCCGCTTATTATTTGCACTATTCCTAAAATATCATTCATTATCATTTCAATTTTATCTCCATACATGCGTTAAATTTTAAATTTACCTCTACGGGATCTTTAATTGATTTATAGCGTTACCTATTTGATCTTTAATAAAGCTTATTCACGGTTATTAGTTTAATCGCGGCCTTTTGGCAAAAAAGGCTAAAGGCATGACTATTAAAGCTGCTAAAGCATAAAGATAATAAGCATTAACGTAACCAATCATTGNTGCTTGACGACCAATTTCTTCTGAAACGAGTGCTAAATTTCTTGAACCGGAAATTGACCAATTACCTGCTACNTCTTGGAAAGCATAGATCTCATTAAAAGGGTTTAACGACTCTACTATTATTGAATAGTTTTCTTTGCTGCTCCGAACAACAAAAGTGGCTGTCGCTGCAATATGAACACTAGAGCCAATATTGCGCATTAAATGAAATACTGAAGCACCCTCAGAAACATATCGAATATCCAGTGTAGCCAATGCAAGTACCATAAGTGGGGACCATATCATTCCGAGACCAAAGCCTTGAAGTATGGTAAACCATGTTACTGCACTAATGGTCATGTTTATATCAAATTGGGACATCCCAAGACCGGTTATGACCTCAATAAGAAACCCTAGAAATATATTAAATCGGGGGTCAAGATTCTTTAGAAATAGAAGAAGAAATATGGCACCGGCTAAAAGGCCTAGTCCCCGTGTGGCTTGAATGAGACCAATGAGAGAGTCTGGGTATCCTCGAAGACTTTGCAGCATTGTGGGTTGAAGTACAAAGGTGGTAAAATAAAGCATTCCAAAGGTAAATCCCAACAATATACCGACTGCATAATTTCTGTCCCGAAGTAATCTTGGATCTAAAAATGGATTATCAGAGGTACATACATGCGAGACAAAGAGATAGAATGTCACTGCTGCCAAAAGTGCTCCGAAAATTATGATTGGAGAGTCGAGCCAATCCAATAATTGACCTCTATCTAGGACCAATTGTAGTGCAGTAACGCAGATTGACAGGGAAATAAATCCAAGCCAATCAAGTTTNTTCCCTTGTTGTTGGGTTTGGGGAGTTTTCATAAATATAAATAATGACACCACACACAAAATTGCTGGTGGGACAGATAACATAAATACCCAGCGCCAGCTGTAATCTTCAGATATAAAGCCACCTATTAAGGGCGCCAGAATACTCCCTATTATAGGCCCAAACATCCAGAAAACTAAGACGCGTCCATGCTGTTCCTTTGGATACATTGTGACTAATATCGCCTGACTAAGTGGAACTAGTGGTGCACCAGATAACCCTTGAAAGAAGCGCCATATAACTAATTCTTCAAGCGTCGAAGCTACCCCGCAAAGGATAGATGTCANCGTAAAACTTGTTGCGCATATCAATAAGATTCTACGTCGACCAAATTTATTATCGAGCCATCCGCTAAGAGGTGTTGCAATGGCTTGTGCTACTAAAGTAGCTGTTATGATCCAGGTTATTTGATCTTGAGTTGCTGCAAAAGCACCTTGTAATTGTGGAAGTGAAACATTGGCTATTGTGATTGTTGTAACAAATGTCCCCACCGTAACGGTCAATGTTACTAAAATTGCTACTTTTTGGCCGTTGCTCATATTCATGTCGTCAGGACTATGTCACGAAATTACAGGGATTATTAGTTCCCATTAACCCTGACAGTGTTGTTGAAAGAAATATTAAATTAAAGCAAGGTCATTTTCGCTCTTTATAAACTCTTAATGCGTTTAAATCTGAAAACCTAGTTTTTTTCTAGCTATATTAGCTCCCTCAACTAATATGGAAAGCTTTTGAAGCGCTGTTTGATCATTCATCATTACAAGACCGCAATCGGGGGCGGCTTGTATCTTCATGGGGTCGATAAATTCTGCTGCTTNACATAATCGCTTCGCAACATTATCAGGTTTTTCCATGACTTCATCACTATTGAAGACACAGCCGAATATTACGGTTTTGGAAGGGCAGTGTTTTAGTAATTGGGGATCTAGATCGGCTCCTTCAAACTCAAGCGCTAATTGATCGACTTTGGACTGTTCAAGAAGTGCTATTATCGTTTCGTAGCTATCATTGACGGGGCGCAAAAGTCCGGGCTGAGGGTAGCCGTAGCAAACATGAACAGCAGTGGAACATTTTAAGTCAGACACGCATCTATCGAGGGCTTCTATCCCCCATTTTTCTACTTTCTCAGGGTATCTGCTGAATGCTGGTTCATCAAATTGGATGATATCAACTCCCAAATCATCAAGTAATTTCGCTTCTTTGTTAATCGCCGTTGCCCATGCAANTGCCATATCTTGCTCTGTTGCATAAAAGTTATTATTGGTTGAATCGACAACTGTCATTGGACCGGGCAAGGTCATTTTTACTAGCTTATCTGTTTCAGTTTTTAGGAATGCCAAATCATCGACTATGATTGCTTTTTTATGCTCAATCGATTGAGTGCAAGACCCGGCTAATAGGGTTCTTCGGCCACCTCGCATTTCCTTNGCTTGAAGATACGAATAATCAAAACCGCCCATATTTTTTGTTAAATGAGTTACATAGTTAGTTCTTCGTTGTTCACCATCACTAATTATATCTAAACCTGCTTTTTCCTGAATCCTTATAGCAATTCTAGTAGCGTCGTCTTGTGCAGACCTCAGTTTATCCTCCGGGACAGACCACTTTCCACCTTTCCCGTAATGATCATGTTTTCCATCCAATCCGGTACGGTTTTCAAATAGCCATGGACGTCGCGGCATACTTCCTATTCCGGTGGTTAGAAAAGGCGCCATAAAGGAGTTCCAAACCGTTAGTTAATAAATGTTTGTAATCGCCATAGCTTTGCTCAATCGATTATTTATTCTAATTATTTGNGCTCGTAACTAATCGAACGGTGATTTAGAAAGAGCGGTGGGTAACCAAGTTGATAGTTCTGGGAATACAATAATAAGCATCGTTACAATGAGGTCTGATACGAAAAAAATCATCGCTCCTCGGAGAACTGTCTGAATGGGTATTTTAGCTATCCCGCTCACAGCGTAAAGATTGAATCCAACTGGCGGTGTTATAACACTGAGCTCCACTCCCATTGTCACAACTATTCCTAAATGTATAGGATCAATACCCAAAGCATTAGAGACAGGAAAGACTACTGGCACAGTCAAGAGTATCAATGCAATGCCATCTAAAAACATACCTAGTACGACGAGAAGTGCCAAATAGCTGAAAAGGAAAGGAAGTGGTTTTAGGTTCATATCGATGACCAGTTCGGCCAAGTCTTGAGGCCAAGCCATATTTGCTGCCACAAATTGAAATACACCTACGCTACCGACCAGAAAAAACACTACAGCAGTAAGGTTCATTGAGCGGGCTGCAACGGGAAGGAGTTCCTTAAGGAACTCGCCCCGCTTGGAGATGAATCCGTATGCTAGCGCATAACCACAAGCTGCTGCGGCAGCTTCCGTCGGAGTGAAAAGGCCACCATAAAGTCCACCAAGAACGAGGACAGGCATACCTAAGCCAGGAATTGCTGCTAAAGTACTCGAGATAACTATCTTGAAATCAAATTTCCCTCGCACCAAAGTAGATACGCGTGAGGCTGCAATTATAATAATAATATACATCCCAAGAGCTAGGAGAAGTCCAGGAATTACGCCTGCCATGAAGAGACGCACGATGGATGTCTCGGTTGCAACACCATAGATAATTAATGATAGACTAGGCGGTATTAGCAAACCAATGCCTCCACCGGATGCAACTATTCCTGCAGACAACCAATCTGGATATTTGCGTTTCCGCATTTCGGGGATCGCAATCAAGCTCATCGCCGATGCGACTGCAACACTGGAGCCGGATATAGCACTGAACATGACACAGGTAGTCACAGTAGCAAGGCCAAACCCCCCTTTGATCCAACTCACTAGGGACTCAGCGAATTGAAATAATTGTCGAACCATCCCGGTTCTTTCCATAAGGAACCCAGCAAATATAAACAACGGTACGGCCATAAGACTATAGCTTTGAAGGAAATTAAAAAAGCTGAGACCAACTGTCTCAACATTTAACATTGGGTCTAACATAATGAAGACCATACTAGCAGCGCAAAGCGCTATACCTATCGTCACGCCAGACCCTAAGAGGCCTAATACACTAAAAAGAAATCCTGTCATTTTTCACTCTAAACTAATTAGTTTTTTAAATTCTGTAAGAATGCACTTATAGTATTGGACCCGAGTCCTCTTCTTCTTCCTGCATGCTGCTTATACCAGGCAAGCCTATTAATAGTCGTGCTTCGTGCCATAACTGAAAAAGAAAACTGATGCCCAAAAAACTAATGCTGACTAGAAAAGTTAGAAAAAAGGGCCACATCGAAAAATATAAGCTTTCTGTTTTTCTACCTTCTTCGAACAGGTAGAAAAGATGATCAATGCTAGTCCAAACTATGTATGTGCATATCCATACGGCTAGTAATTGGCCAAATATCTGGGCAAAGCTGGCAATTAGGCGACCCGGTTGTCCACATTTATCACCAAGTAATAAAAGTAATGCGCTAACACGAAGATGAGCTTTCCGCGTTTGTGTAATGCCAAAAAAAAGAAAAATTCCTGACAAGATACCAAAAGTGACGAGATCTTGCTGCCATTCAAAGGAAACACCAAAAACATAACGGCGGACTACCTCAAGAAGTGCCAGCAACGTTAGACCTACCAGTAAGATAGCTGATAAATACTGCAGAAAATTATCCTGAAATGATCGCCAAGAGTTATATAAACTATTCATGTAATACCTAGAAGTAAAAGCTGAGCCTAAAAGGCTCAGCTTGATTTTCTAATTTATGACTATTTTTTCTTTTTGGATAAGAGATCCTTATACTTTGAACAATCTAACTTGTATACGGGATCAGTACCGGGACCAAATTTAACAGATGCAGCCTTTCCATCCTTAAGATAACGGTCCACCCAAGCGTCGGCTTCGTCTGGAAGTTTTCCCTTTAGAAAGTCTGCCACGTTAGTGCCAATTGCTTTTTGAAGTGGGGCAGCCTCGGCGGCTGAAGCTTGATAAATTCCAGGTTTAGAGGGATCTTTTGTCTTATATTTGTTGATAGCAAATTGATCATTACACCAATTAAGCTTATTTTGATATGCAATGGTATCGTTTACCAGACTACGAATTTTATTTTGTGTAGTCTTATTATATTTACTCATCCATTTGGAGCTTGCGCCTACCCAATATGTGTCGAAAGCAACAGTAGAGATGCCAGCAACAGTATAGTATGGAGTTTGCTCAGTAATTGCTCTCCAACCACCAATAGACGTGATTACACCGTCGATTACGCCGGACTCAAGTGCACTGGGTACGTCACCAAAAGACATCACCACTGGAGATGCACCCCATGATGAGACGGTGGGGTTCACACCAGCTGCAAAGGTCCGTATTTTTTTGTCCTTCATAGTTTTTAGCGTCAAAAGGCGCTGTTTTCCGGCCATCCCAAGAGCAAAGCTAATATCCGAAAATCCGAACATTTCGATATTATGTTTATCTCTTAAACGTTTTTGTAACATCTTGCCGGTTGGTTGATTAATAAGATCATGCACCGCTCCGGCTGTTGTTAGAACTCCTGGTTGTCCGGGGATACTTAGCCAAATATCGGTTGCAGCAGTTTTGCCTGCTACTAGCCAGCCCATTTCTAGATTGCCTTGGCTCATAGCTGTCATCGCGTCAGGATCTTTGTAAAGCGCACCGGCATAGTAGATACGCACTTTACTTCCATCAGGAAATTCCGATTCCACCTTTTTTTTGAACCATTCCATAGCGACAGAGGTCGGCATTGGCGGCGGCGGAATATCGGCAGATATCCTGATTGTCACTTTTTGGAGACTTTCAGCCTTGGCTAAATTTTGCTCAGTGCCCCACGTTAGCCCAAATATGCTAACGAAGGTGACAGCCGCAATCTTGGTCAATAAAGACTTCATTATCGGTGTTCCTTCCTTGTTATTAATAATTTCATAAAAAAAATTTTATAACCGTCAGTTAACTCCAAGAAAGATCATTATCACAACCCTGAGTGAGTCTAAAAATTTGTATGTGTTATAATATGTCGTTATTTTGGGATTTTATGAAAAATTAACTACAGGGGGTCGTGTGGAAACTACCATTATAGACTTAACGCAAAAAGATGCTTTGGAAAACTCTTCTTGTTTAAGTGCAACGGATGCAACCACAGCAATATTATCGAAAGAAATGAAACCCAGTGAGGTACTGTTGGAATGTATCGCTAATATTGAACGGCACGAGGAAAAAGTAGGTGCCTGGGCTTTCATGGATAAAGAACGAGCTTATCATAAAGCAGTCGAATTTGACAAAAAGAGCCCTGGCGGCCCTCTGTTTGGTATACCTTTCGGAATAAAAGATAATATCGACACCCATGATATGCCGACAGAATATGGGACTAGTATTTACCAGGCAAATCAGCCGTCGCGTGACGCGTCTTGTGTTGGAGGATTACGCTCCGCAAATGCAATTCCACTGGGAAAGACAATTTGTACTGAATTCGCACACAGGGCACCTGGTAAGACAGCTAATCCATGGAATATCAATAATACTCCCGGCGGTTCATCAAGCGGTTCTGCCGCGGCAGTCGCTAGTGGCATGGTCCCAATTGCAATAGGCACTCAGACTACGGGGTCTGTTATACGACCGGCTGCATATTGTGGTGTAATTGGTTATAAACCGACGTATGGAGATTTTAATCTTTCAGGGGTGTTGGCTAATACGCCAAGTTTTGACACGCTAGGTTTTTTTTCAAAGACATTAGAAGACTTGGTGCTTATAAGAAGAGCGGTTTTAGATAATTCTATCCCTTCGTTAATCGAAGGGAATTTGAAAAATATTAGTATAGGTATAGTTGCAAAACCATATTGGGATGACCTATGTGATTCCAATATTGATATGATTGAGCAAATAGAGAGATTATTATCTAAAGCGGGGGCACGAATTCAAAAATTTGATGGAGGAGGGGCTTTTAACGACCTTGAGCAGATAGGCATGAATATATCTGGATACGAATTTGCTCGCACTCTTTCTCATGAGCGCAGATATTTTTATAATAGGTTAAGCCCTATTTTAAGGGATGGGCGAATGGCCGATGGTATTAAGATAGATTATTCTCAGTATGTCTTGTCCATTCAGGCGATGGAGAAATCCAGACTGATACTTGATGATGCCATGTGTAAGTTTGATTTTGTTATTTGTCCATCGGCCGCTAGCGCCGCGCCTTTAGGATTACATGAAACTGGAAGCGCCTCTTTCAATATGGCTTGGACGTGGCTGCATACACCGGTTGTCACATTACCGATAGCATTAGATACACAAACTGGGCTACCCTTAGGGTTGCAAATGGTGGGAAAACGGCATCAAGATGACAAATTATTGGCTCATGCAGGTGCCGTCCTAAAATATCTTTTCAAGTGAACTTCGATATCAGAAGTATTTAGGTCAATGAGAGCAAAACGATATAGAAAAAGGATGAATTGATGGGAGAAATTAATACGGCTTTCGTTAAACTTATAGCTACGGTTTGGCATCGGTTTACTCCATCTAATGAGGAAGCGTCGACTTTAGCGGATATGTTAATTCCAATGGATCTTGCCGGTGAGGAAGTCTCAGAGAATTTTGAGTTTGACGATGAACCATCTAATTTTAATTCAGCATTGGAGGAATTAGCGGACGGGGGGAGGAAAGAGTGATGGAGGAACTTTCTAAACTCGATATATGTGCTGTTTCTAATTTAATAAGTACTCGCGAAGTATCAGCTGTAGAAGTAACACAAATAGCTGTAAAAAGAGCGCAGGAACTGCAGCCATCTATAAATGCTTTTATACAGTTAGAAGTTGAAGAGGCGCTGGAGGCGGCGGAAGTAATAGATAATACTATTAAAAATGGTGACCGTGTTGGACCGCTAGCCGGTGTTCCCTTAGCGCACAAAGATATGTTTTATAGGGAAGGAAAGGTAACAACCTGTGGGTCAAAAATAAGATCCAAATTTAAATCCAATCACACCTCTACTGCATTAGATCGATTATCTAGGGCAGGTGCTATTTATTTAGGCGGTCTCAATATGTCAGAATTTGCTGTGGGACCAATAGGCAATAATGTTCATTATGGAGACTGTCACAATCCTTGGAATTTAGCGCATGCCCCGGGTGGATCCTCAAGCGGTTCTGGAGCTGGTGTGGCCGCTCGTATTTTCTATGGTGCGTTAGGTTCGGATACGGGGGGGTCAATAAGGATCCCATCTGCAATGTCTGGAGTGGTAGGATTAAAACCTACTCAGACCCGTGTAAGCCGTTACGGTCTCATGCCACTCTCGTTTTCTTTCGATTGTAGTGGCCCTTTAACACGATCTGTGCGCGACGCTGCAAGAATATTAGATGTAATTGCCGGATATGATAAAAAGGATCCAACATCAAGCCAGCGGGCAACTGATAATTATGAGGAGGCATGTGGACAACCAGTTGCAGGATTACGAGTAGGAGTACCCAAAACGTATTTCTATGATGACTTGGATCCCGATATTGAAGTGGCTATGGAAGCTGTAAAAAAACAATATGCAGAACTTGGATTAACACTTATCCCTGTCGATGTTCCAGATCACGATCATATTAATCTTATTTGGGCGGCGGCGCTGGCATCTGAGGCTTCAACCATACACAGAAAGTGGTTAAGACAATATCCTGACGACTATGGGCCTATGGTAAAAAGAAGGATTGAATTTGGTCTCTACCAGCCTGCTACTCGATACCTTGAGGCTATGACATTGAGGGAAAAGTATCTGCGAGAGTATTGCGGTAAAGCATTCAAAGATTGTGATGTGTTACTTACGCCAACAATGCCAATCGCCGCGCCAAAATATAAAGAATTAGACGTTGGTGGAGGCGAAGATATGCCAAAATTAGTTTTGAAATTATCGCGCAATACCCGCCCAATCAGTTATTTGGGGCTTCCAGCACTGAGTGTGCCTTGTGGCTTTAATAAAGTGGGTTTGCCTATAGCTTTCCAGCTGATAGGCCGTCCTTTTTCTGAAGCCAAGCTCTGTAATCTTGGTGCCGCCTACCAAAATTCCACGGATTGGCATACTCAGATACCAAACATATAGTGAACCGAATTATGAAACACGCGTCCCAAATTTCTTGATGGCTGACTCTGAAAGTGTGAGGCCTAAGCCTGGAGCTTCGTTTAGAGTTAACCATCCTTCTGCAATGTGAGGTGGGTTTTCATAAAGCTCTGCCTGCAAAGGGTCGCGTTCTGGATCGGTAAAAGACTCAACTATCCGACCTGCGGGCGTTCCAGCTACCAAGGGCGCGTGTATAAAACAATCATGATGTGGCGCCACATCAACATGGTTTAACTCACAAAGTGCTGCGAGTTTACGTCCCTCAGTAAAACCACCAAACATTGTGCAGTCAAATTGTAGAATCTGGATTGCTTGTTCTTCGATCATGGCCCGGCATCCATAACTTGTGATCTCGCTTTCCCCTCCAGAAAGTGGAATGTTAGTCTGTTGAGATAGTAATTTTAGTTCTCTCCGGTCATCGGTCCAGCGAACGGGTTCTTCTAACCAGACTGGTTTTAAAGGTTCTAATAAGCGCGCTCCTTCAATGGCCGTTTTTATATCCCACGCTCTATTAACATCTATCATTAGATCGTTATCAGGTCCGATCATTTCACGAACGATTTCCATTCGGGCTATATCTTCGTTAAGTGAGAGCCCACCGACTTTTCCTTTAAAGCCTTTGTGCCCCTGCTCAACGAGCATTTGTATTTCATCTCGGAGCTCAGCATTATCTTTTCCATCACGGTAATATGCACAAGTCACATAACACGGTACCTTATTCCGATAACCTCCAAACAGGCGATAGAGTGGCAAGTTGGCCGTTTTGCCAACGATATCCCAACACGCGATATCCACTGCCGACGTTATTCGGATTAAGGCTTCTCTTCCCCAACTATTTTCGGCAGCTTTTCTTGAGAAAGTTAGGCCAAATAATTTTTCGTACAATCGCTCTGGTGAAAGCGCGTCCATGCCTAAGATCTCATCACTTAGACCACCTTTGACGACATTTACCAGCGGCGTTATATCGGTATAACTTGTGGCGAGACCAAATCCTTCTACTCCATCGTCGGTTTTCATACGAACGAGTAGTTCATTAGCGCTTGGTACTTTGAACAGGCTCACCCAATGTGGACGCTTCTCATCAGGAGCTGTAAGTATTGAGAATTCAATCTCTTTTATTATGGATGACATTTGAAAAGCTCCAACTTATTAAGACAATATTTATTGTATCTATGTCCATCTGTGTGTGATTTTGAGATCAGCCCAAAGATATTAGAGTGATCAAACCCTTTGTGAGATAGATATATCAGAAAGTTTGTGGGAAAATAAAGTGAAGAGAACTAATAACTATTCGTTGTGATTGAAAAAATTCTAGGTGTATGAAAATTGATGGTTAGTAAAAAAGCTATTCGCGAGACGTGTGATTTTGATGTGATCGTAGTTGGTGCCGGTGTAGCAGGTCTTTACCAACTTTATAAGTTATTGAAATTGCAACTTCGAGTACTAGTGCTTGAAGCTGGAAGCGATGTTGGGGGGACCTGGTACTGGAACCGCTATCCAGGAGCACGATTTGACTCGGAAAGCTGGTCATACGGATATTCTTTTTCGGAAGAGTTACTTCAGGAATGGAGTTGGCCGGAGCATTTTGCGGCACAGCCAGATACGCTAAGGTATCTGAACTATGTAGCAGATAAATTTGATCTGAGAAAAAATATTAAATTCAACAATCGAGTGGAAATGGCTCATTTCAACGAAACCTCCAATCGTTGGATGATAAAAACCGAGGCAGGAGAAGAATATACTTCTGTTCTAATGGTAACAGCCCTTGGTCCTCTCTCAGCATTCACTCTGCCCAATATACCTGGACGGGATACTTTCAAGGGTGACGCTTTTCACACGGCACGTTGGCCTCATGACCCAGTCGACTTTTCGGGGAAGCGAGTTGGTATTATTGGTACTGGTGCATGTGCCATTCAGACTATTCAAACTATCGCAAAAGAGGTAGGAAGTCTGACAGTGTTTCAGCGGACACCTAATTGGGCGGCACCGCTAAACAACAGTAAGATTACCGATGAAGAACAAAAAAAAATCAAAGCAAGTTTTCCTGATATTTTTAAGCGCTGTAAGGAGACAGTTGCGTGTTTTATTCATGACCCGGATCCAAGAAGTGCGCTTGAGGTCACGCCGGAAGAACGTGACGAATTTTGGGAACAACGGTACCTAGAACCTGGCTTTGGTATATGGATAGGGAATTTTAAAGACATCTTAACCAATCAGAAAGCAAACGACTTGGCGAGTGAATTTGCCGCCAAAAAAATCAAACAACGCGTAAATGACCCAGAAATAGCTGATTTGCTGATCCCAAAAAATCATGGTTTTGGCACGCGTCGTTTGCCATTAGAAACTGGATATTACGAAGTTTACAATCAAGCAAATGTAACGCTGATTGACATAAACAAAACACCTATTGAATGTATTAACGAAAATGGAATTAAAACGTCAGAGGAAGAATTCCAGTTTGACCTTCTGATATATGCGACAGGGTTTGACGGTGTAACCGGCCCTTACGACCGAATAGATATTAAAGGCAAGGAGGGTCGTTGTTTAAAAGAGGAATGGACTACTTTTCCTAGAACCTTATTTGGAATGCAGGTAGACGGATACCCAAATATGTTGATGATCCTTGGTCCGCATACAGCCAGGGGGAATATTCCAAGAAATATTGAAGAGGTTGTCGAATGGCAAACTGACCTTATTAGTTTTATGATGGAAAATGAATTTGATCGTGTGGAGCCAGATTCAGCCGCAGTTGACGATTGGATTAATACCGTTAGCAAGGCGTCAGAGGGGTTGCTATCCAGTAAAATTGCTTCATGGCAGACTGGAGTTAATAGAAATGTAGAAGGTCGCAGTGCTCCTCGGGTTCTTGGTTACAACGGTGGTGCTGTTAGATATAGAAAAATAATAGACTCTGTTGCCACACGTGAGTATCAGGAGTTTCTATTCTCACAGATTGGAAAGTGAAGCTGATACCAGCCAATAACTTCGCTGTTTTGTCCGAAAGTTATTTTTCAATCTTATTTTTATGCACCAGAGCTGGGCTTCCTTTTCCATATAAAGTTTTGCTATCTATNCCATCAATATTATCTTTGACAAGATATGGCTCGCTATCATTTTTAAGATAAAGTTTTTGCATTTCTTTGAGGCTGAACGGTCTAGAGCCTAGTCGACCAAATACGGCAATTTGACCTCCTGTTTCATCAACGCCNCGATCTCTATCAAGACCTTTAGACAAAGCCAGAGCNGGGTATTCNGTTTTCCACCACGATATCAGTTGGGGTTTAGGTTCTGGGCTAAAGCCATAATAACCAGGTTGTGTATCTGGCGCCGTTAATTGGATGACTTTAAGCCCGTTTTTACCATCTGCAACATAGGCAAAAAGTGAAGCATTGGTTGAGCCAACAATAACGTCTTGTGCATCATTAAGCTCTCCATTAGCGGTAAACATCTCATACAAGGCTGGTTTTTCTGGATTTTTAACATTTATAATTGCTAAACCATCTTTACCCGCTGCAACATACGCGTAGGTGCGGGCTACATAAACTTTCTTTGCGTCATTCAGTGCGACCGAAGCCACTGGTGAAGAGCTAATATTACTTGGTGAGGTCGCATCNAATATTTTTAGTCCATCCTGATCTGTGACAAATAAATATCTGAACTGTAGGGCAGAGGCCCGTGGATCGGTCATTTTTATTCGATTGATTAGTTTAGGAGACAAAGGGTCATTCAAATCGAGTACTACAAGAGCATTGGGTGTCGTAATGTAAACAATGTATCCTGCTATCGTGATATGGCGCGCTCCATCCAGTACATTTCCATCATTCCACGTGAGGGCGCGTTTTAAAAAGTTATTCCTTGGCAATCCGTCAGCAAGTGTATTGACGTCTACTAAGATAAGACCTTCTTCTGCATCTGTAACCAGTGCGTAGTTGTAGATTGGATGAAANGGNTGTTCCTCATTCTCAATTCTCATTAAGTCACCCTCGTTACGGGGAGGATGTATTGGTTGGTTAGTTGGCAGTGCCATACAAGTTGCATTTTTGGACTCAACTCGCGTNTCGTGTCCTAGAGGTGAAAATGGTGCGGTGATAGTTTTTTGGCTAAACCCTTTATTGGCTATTGAGGCGACATCATAAACATTGAACCCGTCAGGNCCGCTAGACGTGAATAAGTACTCACCNCGCAGTTGTATACAGTTCACAGAGCCCCCAGCAGTGTGCTTGTGACTGGTAAATAGTTCATTATTCCTANCTTTATGCTCTTTGTACCAATCTGGATACGCGTATCGTTGCAGATAACTTCCGATTACNGCTTGTGGCTCATCCCATTCNGTGACCTGAACAGCCTCAACTCCNCCAATTCCTCCNACCCAAGCATTGTATCCTACAAAATTGACAAAATTAGTNCCATGGAGCAGCAACTGAGCCATACGAGCGTTATTATCGTTCGCTGCCGATACATGGCAGTCAGAGCAGGTTTTAGTTTCCTCTTTTCGCACAGTATGGGGAAAATGAGGGGCAAATGCTTGACTTGAATAACCACTNGAAGCAATTGGTGGCTGCTGGATATAGAGCTTTTCCCGGTTTATGTTTGTCGACGATAAAATCAGAGCAGATGTAGACCGAATTGGAGCAATAGTATTTCCTTTTACTGACGCATTTCGGCCAAGCTGAAACATCTGGTCTCTTACAACTTGAGGATTATAAGTAGCAAAATTCCTCGTTTCACCGCCTTCATAGTGGTGGCGCTCTGTTTTCCAGTTTGCTTGGATAGGCAGATGGCACCCTGCACAACTTGTAGTCCAAGATAAGTGACAGGTAAAACACTCCATTTCATCTGATTTATGGGCACGATCCTCAGTGGGAACGTCTTGCCCCCAAGCCATTGTAGTGGGGTCTGCTTTCATTAATTTAGCGCGGGCAGCCTTTGCGTTATAATTTGCGTGATTTGGATTAGTTGTATCTTTCACTAGTGACATTTCCCACTCCAACTCGGGCCAAAGCGCCGATCGTTGGATTAATGAGCCATCTCTCCATTCAAAACGCCTTGATCCATCTGAGTTTCTTAAAACACTAAGATCGTTGCCACCTTCAGGTGCAGCGGGGCCAGAAGTCTTTAGTGACGGATAGTTGTCTGCAGTGCCATGGCAGTCCTGACATGTGATTTCAATTGCTGCTGCAACCTCTCCATATAGATGGCCTGTACCATGCGTGTCCTGTTCAAAGTGACAGTCTACACAATGCATACCTACATCAAGATGAATCGATGACATATGTACGGCTTTTTTGAATTTGTCTGGATCATCGTGTGAGACAATTTCGCCTACTTTATCCAGTAAATTCCCAGCCTCGTCTTTTTTAAATATCGCACGAAAATTCCATCCATGTCCATGATAGTCCGCAAACTGCGTGTTTTTTAATTTAGGATTTAGATCAGTAACATTTCTCAGAAATTCTGAATCACCCCACAAACCCCTTGTCGCTGCCTCTTCAGGGTTTCGTTCCAGTACTTTATGCATTTCGGCGTCTGATGGGTATTTTTGTTCTTTAGGCCACATATGTGGAGCATCCGACTCATAATCCCACATTGTATAGCCTAGGAAGCTATTTACGAAAATGTTTGGTTGATGCATATGGCAAATCATGCACTGACTTGTCGGTATAGCGCTGGTGAATTCGTGACGCAACGGATGACCTGATTCATTTTTTGAGATGGTCGGGTCCGAAGTTTGGGTTTTTCCTGTATGTCCAAATTTAGCATATGGTCCTGAGTGGCGAGGATCTCGATCGTTAGCGTAAACCACGTGGCATGAGGCACAACCAGACGATCGATAGTCTCCGGGTTGATCGTTGGTGCCGAGAAACCATGTAATTGGGTCATTTAAACGAGTTTTTGTAATATTTATTACAGGAACAGAAATCCTCAACCCAGTACCGGGGCCGCGGTTAGACTGCTTTATATCTGGACGACCTGGCTCTTCCAGCCTTTGCAATTGACCCACCGAATTAGGCAGTCCAATTTCTGGAAAAAGGTTCACGATATTTCGTCCACCACGTTCGAATACACGAAAAATATCGCCAGGAGGTGTTGCTTCCCATGCGGGAAGGGGAGCNAGTTGCTCTAGTATTCCCGCAGCTTTCATCTGTTCTGTGACAGGAATTGGGTTTTTCACAAGTGCGCCGGTTCCGTCGCGTGTGTAGTTTTCCCCAAGGATATATCTTTTGAAGGGGAGAATTCCATTGTTATAAGAGGCGCCTCCCCATAACATAGCTCCGGTAGACATTATGCTAGTCTTAGCTGCTTGTATTGCGCCAGCATGGCAAGCCCCACAACCAGCTTCGACCACCCTATAATCACTTGGATTTANAAACCTTACAAACTCAGGACTTTCGCGGTTAAGTAGGGTGTAAGTTTTCTTTGGGTTTGCACTGCTAGGGTAGTTCCAGGCTGATGGGTAAAGAGGCTGCACGTGGGCTTTATCTAGAGCCTCTTTGTAAGCTTTTTCTGAAGGAGCGCCGCCGGTGGGTTTGAAACTATTTGCATTTCCGCCATGACAGTCGGTGCAACCCAATGGAACACCCTCAGTTTTATGCATGCTCGGTTCATCAGTTGTTTCGTGACAACTCATACACCCTGCGCTTTTTTCAATAATACTCGAAGTTGGTTGCCATTTGGGGGCAGGAGGAGTGACAGTATAATTAATATTTCTGGGTTTTTCTCCAGAAGCGGCATACACATTGACCGGCCCTAAAAGAAGTAAACTCAACATAACAATTAATAAACGAGATAAAGTCACTACGACCCCTTAATAAGTAAGCACGAGGTTGCCCTGAATAGAATAGAAATAATCGTCATTTTCGTTTTGTTCGCCGTATAGATCAGTAAAGCCCGCACCTGGGAGAAGTGCAGCTCCTGATAGACGAAATACGACATTCTGAGAAAAGAATGGTCGATATATAGCTGCAACAGATAAGTCTAACCCGATTTCAGGGGATATTTCTTGCTGGTTCCTAGCAACTTCNAGTACTGCAGTTGTATCGAATTCCATATAGTTCATATTCGTGGAAACCCTCAATTCAGGAAGAATATCAAAGTCAGCACCAATGCCAATTAACCGAAAACCTGGGTTGTTGAAGTTAGATTGGCCATGCTCTTTAGAAGTCCGAAGGGCGGGTAGCATAGCATTCCGTGCCGACATAGCGACGCCACCGCCACCGATAAATGGTATAGCTTGGCGTATCCAGTAATTTGTATCTGATCCAGCGATTTGTGGGTTCTCAAAAATCGCATCGAAACCGCGCTCTTTACTATCAAAAGGGTCATCGTCTCCTGACGCGTAAACCACAGAAGCTCTTAGACGAACCCAATCAAAATCAATAGAGGGTTCTGCGGCAAAAAAGAAAGCTTGGATATCCGAGGTTTCGTCAGTGAAGGCGCTATCACGGTTGCTACCGAGAGCTGTATAAAAAGATGTCGTGAGGTTGAGGCGCCCAAAATGGCCATCCCCATTATACCCAAAGTATCCAACATCATAATTACGTCCACGTTCGCTGCCAAAAGACGCGGGNCGCTCAATAAATGCATTATCGTTAAAGAAGAAGTCACCTGCCTCATTATTACGATTATAGATACCGGTTATTTGGCTTTGGAACCCTAAGGTAGGAAAATCCTGCCAATATAGATTAGCTATAAAAATATCATCGTCTCTAATCTTACGCTGAATGTGGTTTAAACCGCTATTAGAGTCTTTTTCTAATCTTCTAAACCACGCCAAATTATATTGAAAAATGTTATTGCTACGATCACCAAANAAACGAAGTCCTAATTGGCTATCTTGGAATAAAAATCCGCGAAAGTCTGATGAGAACGGCTGAATTCCTATCCTAACTGAGTCAAAATCATATCTGTCGGAGACGTTCCGAATGTGATAATCGAAAAATGCTTCCGCTAACGTGAAATGTCTATCTGTTCGCTCTGTTCCTAGCCGTGGGTCGGCTTTAAGAACTCTAACTTCCTCGACTTCAGCATGATTGAAATTAATCACCGGCGTTAGCCTAAATTCATAATCTGGCGGTTTAAATGCCGTGTCGCCCTTTATTAACGATAGGCTTATGATTAAATTTTCGTTAAAGATCCATTGATCTGCCCCACCAAACAAATCTAGACTATTTTCGTCGCGGGTACTTTGGACACCAACAGGGGTAGGGAAGCTTCTTGGTTCAAAGACACTGTCCGATATCACAGCCAGATTAATAAACCAATCCTTACCAAATAATGGGCGATCCCCTTTTATTGGGTTTCGGTTATATGGGTCTGCAAGGCTCTCTAAAACACCGATTGTCTCGATTAAACGCCACCTGTCTGGAACTGGTATAAATCCGGTTGAATGATCTTTAATAATTCTAGGTGCACGATTTTTAATACTATTAGGTANAGGTTTACGGATTTCAGGCGCCTTTTTAGAGGCCGCTGGACGCTGACGTTCAAAGTTTTGAGCGAGTTGAGTGGTTTCTGCCCAAAGAGACGANGTAGACAACAGTGTTGCCACGAGCATACTTGCAATAACCTTTGGTATTTTTGTTTTATTAATGATTATTTCCCGTTGCATGGCGTTTGTTCATTTGAGTCAAGAAAGGGCAAGAAAGGACAACTTACATATCTTAATCGCCCACCCCTGGTTTGAATATTATCAGCTCTAATTGCGCGCGGCGCATTACCGACACCGGTTCCTAATTCTAAGCCTGCATTATGTAAACCTAGAAAAGAAATCATATCATCTTGATCAATACCATCGCCCGAGACCCCGATACCNCCGATTAGANTATTATTTCNATATATAGGAACGCTACCAGGAAAAATTTGGATACCATTTGCTATCGGACTTTTGGATGTTTGAGCTCTTACGGGGATAGGGGTACAGTTTATGGGGGTGTCCGTGGGCGATTGCCCCAATAAAAATGAGCGATGCGCCACTATATTTGCCGCTACGAGGTCAAATTGTAAGCCGACGTTGAATGGGCTCCACTCAGCAATCGGTTTACTAAAGGGACCATGAGGTGCGCCGTTTACCCCGTCTGGCATATATGGCCGCGATAAGTTNCCNCCTGATCTATCAGCAAAGGCGATACCATCGCTCAATGCTGTTGGGCCCAAGAGAGCTTTTGCTGCTAACCAGTAATTACCAAGATTTCCCCGAATGAGGTCCGCAGCAGCATTAGTATTTGAGAAAAATGCGGCTGTTCTAGCCTTTTGCAGCGATACGTCTGTACCGAAAATGGGACCATCAGGTGTTCGAGCNANNCCCAAAATAGACCCGTTGGTATCTACGATCGATACTGTTACTTGTGCATGGCTTCCCANTGGGCGNCTGATTTGGCCTCGTGCTCTAAATGCGATTGTTAGNGCATTTCTTATAATCGTTTTTACCTCGTTTGCCGTCAATGACGCTGGGATACCTTCTGTGCCATCTCTAGCTGGAAATCGGGGNTGGTTATTTGGATCGACCAAAACAAAGGCATTTAAAGCCCCGTAATCGTTATTGGTGTTGGCTCTGTAACCCGAAGCGGCAGTTCCNAATATNGTGCCAGGTCTAATCGTCCCGTCAAAATATGTGGCAACTGGCGTTAANCCACCCACTGCACCGNCAATCTGATCGTAGGCTAGAGCATTCGCAGGGTTAGATTTTAGTGCTCTAATTCTACGGTCTGTATATCTAAAAGTCTTACCCTCAACTGTTATTCGNTTCCCTTTAATATCAAATGGGGGNTCGAAACCAACAGTTCCAGCCATAGCAATTAANTCATCTTTNTCATTGTCATAATCGCCAATATTTNGATCGATNCTATACAAGCCATCCGAAATAACGCCAATTGCACCNACTGGTTCTCCNCCTTTGTAAAGAGGAATNCCACCNGGNTCTGCAGCTAAACCTAANGGNGANCGCTTNGGNCCNACNGTNANNGNTGNNNTGTTNTCGTGAATAACTAAATCAGAACANGGTANTTGGCTGAATTGAACCCCAAATAGCGGTCCGCTGGGAGAAAACCTCTCTTTAGGGTTAAAATGTTCTTGCACGATTTGACTTGCGGTCCGTGTTGTGAACGCATTCCCCCTCGATGATAAATATGCCCCAGTAATTGCTTTTGCAATTGCGGCAACTGGTCCAGGTACATCCACTCTTTCCAACCCCCCTTTTTCTGGAACTCCATTAGGTTGTTTTGGATCAGAAGTGATGACGACGCAGCCTACAGGAATGTTGCCAAGCGCCACGGTGCAATCAACGCCAGCAGCGTTAAACTGTCTATTGGCTCCTATCATATTGTATACAGCGAGAATATTGCCTGTTCTATCAGATATAGCAATCGATGCCCCAACTCCTTGGGCTTGAGATTCTTGAATTGCCTGTGACATCACACGTTTGACATCTTCAACAGTGAGGCTCTCTTGTGCCATTGAGTTATAAGTGAATCCAAACACAAGGCATATGGTCGCAAAAACCCCTGTTACGCTATTACGAATAAACCTAAGGGAAGGCCGGTGTGCAACAAACATTAATTTTGGCCCTTTATCAGCTCAAAAACACCAAATTTAAAGGTAGAGGATGTTTCATAAGCTACTGTTATTCTTATTGGAAACATTTCGTTCGACATATCCTCTTCTTTGAGAATTTTAACGAAAAGCTCTTGTCCTGTCTGTGTGCTGAAGTTATTAACCAAATCATCCAATTTTCCAGACCATGGGGTCCAATACCCTAGATTGTTTCTCTGTAATACGCTTCCGGATGCCGTATGCGCTGTAACAAAAGTACGGAGAGGCGCATCGGTCGCTAGTCTTACTTGTAAATCTACTGAAACATTTTCTGCCTCAACCGCAATAGACGGCAGGATTACACCAAGCTCTGCTAGGCTTACGGGTTCCGCGTATAGATCCCTCGCTCCAGTAATTATCAAAGCAATAACGAAGAGTACCCGTAAGCATCTCCAGTTCGTACTTCCTGTCATTGGACCATTTTCCCGGTAGGCGATGCCATAATAGCAACATCGTCACGGTGGAAACCGTGGCAACTTATGCAAGTACTCGGTATTTTATCAGTCGCCGCTTCTCCGCCATGACAAGTTTGGCAGCCCTCAATCTTTGGTAATAGGACGTCTGAACTTTTCATAGAGGTATCTGCGGCGTGACACTCAGCACAGCTAACATCTTTATGTTTTCCGTGGTCAAATACTGATTTTGGTTGCCAAATTTGAGCTACTTTTACCGGTTCAACGTTGTACCCTGAAGCGTTATTCTTATCTCTAATGACTTCATGGCAGGAACCACATTGGCTTGCGGAGAATAGATATCGAGAGGACTTTTCAGTTTTTGACATGGCCCACTGTAAAGCCGCCTTCTTTTCCTCTTTAACAAGGGGGGTCCCGGGTCGTCGTCTCACAACTTTAGGTGCTGTTTTATCCGTAACACCGCCTTTGAGCGCTAAAGAGGAGTAAAACTCATTTAACTCTCTATATACTGTTTCGGGTTTCCCGTGCGAAACAGTTCTCTTCGGCGCTATAGCATCAAAGGTTAAAAGATGACAATCACCGCAATGTTCTTCCATTTTCACTGGCTGAATATAAGCCCCACTGATATCTGGAACATGACAGCTTGCGCACTCTAGTTGCGTATTTTTACCAGTTACTGGATTGCGCATTCGTTTTGCATTCATGTGCGTTTTGTGCGGAAACTTGAGATTAGAAACTTCAATTGGCGAGTCATCGAGACTTATACGTTTTTTTATCCCCTTGCTCGGGTCCTGCCAAACAGTTGGTTTAAACTGCGGATGATTTGACCCAAAATCAGAAACATTAGCTAGATGCATCCCTTCTACTTTTTGATCTAAGTTGTTGTGACAATCTGAACACAATTCTTGTTTGGCAGCTCTCACTGGATGTGGGCCTTGGTGATCTGTATGGCAGGTTGCGCAGCGCGTAGAAGTTAATTCCTCTGCTGGAAATTTTATCTTGTCGATATGGCCATGTTGCTCTTTGTGACATGCTGTGCATGCGGCGTCTTCGACCATCACAAACGGCTTCGTGTGGCATGCAGCGCAATCATTTGCAAAAAATTTGTGAGAGTTCATAACCTCGCCGGATACCCAGCTGACATCAAAATTACTTTCATTACTATTAACCATCGACTGTGATTTTTGTTCAAGTGATCCGTCATTAAAATATTTTGTAAACAAAGAGTTGGTTGATAGCAATGGAAGCGCAAGGAACACAACTAGTACAATCGAAGCAAATAACCAAGATGAAGAGCGCTTTGTCAGCCCAACTTTAGCAATTGTGAGGTTACTTCTTGATAATAACGATTCTACGTCATCGCCGATGGGTTGAACCAACTCCAGGGTAACAGCAATATTAATTCCATCGGTTGGTTCTACAATGCATAAATCATAGGGACCAATTCCGATTATATCACCAACATTTACATGAGCTTTTCGGACAATAGAATTGTTTAAACGAAGATCATTAGATCCGGTTGCCTCTATAAACAGACCGTCGGCACCGTCATGGAGTGCCGCTAAATGTAAAGGAACACGTGCATCTAGAAGAAAAATTTCATTTTCAGCCCCACGGCCTATTCTTAGTGTCTCGCAGGCCTTTACTTCTTCCTTACGTCCAATGCTGCCGTTTTTTCGTCTGGTTAGTGTAGTGATTGATACTTCCATTATCGTCGCCTCACCAATAATAGAAGACTGAAAAGATGTGAATCAAAAGCGCTATTAATAGTGCAACTGTCATAGGAATATGAACGCGTAACCATATATCCATAAGCGCTTTTAATTGAATATCACGTCGAACTGTTGTTAAAAGACCACACTTCTTACCAATCAATATCAGTAATTTGCGGGTAGCTTGTGAATACTGCTGGTCAACTTCTGATACCAATGGACGAAGTTGTTCAAAAGCTGCTGTTGCACCGCAACGGTTGTCCTTGCCACTCAGAATTCTTGTAATGGATCCACCTAACTGGGTCTGTTCGCAGGACTGTACAACTAGTGCGCTAACGTTATCGGGAAGAGGCGCTGCTATCTGTCGACATTCCCTATCTATATCGCCAATTTGAGCCAATATATCATTTAAAGATGACCCTCGTCGGTTTTCTGACATGATTTTGGGATAACGACTATACGCATAGATACCAAATCCCCCGCTTATTATCACAATCATCATGAGAGCGTATGCCAGTGTATGGACGTTCCAGCCGAATTGAAATCCGGTGTGAAGAGTTGCTATAACTATTAGGCTCAAGCCTAGATAAACATGGGCCGAAACCCAGGCACTTAAACTAAAGTTAGCTCCATACCGGCGTTTCCTAATGCCAAGCCAAGTTAACCAAAATATTAATAAGGCTCCGATTGTTCCTAGGGTGTACCCGAGCCATGTGCCGCCGTTATGCTCATCTATGGGTTCGTAAAATATATAAGCAACAATAGTAACAACACACAGAACGACTGCTAGCTTTAGGAATTTCATTTTGCCGTATGTTAAAAACCCATCATGCATTTTTTAGCCCGCCTTGGCTAAATTAGTGATGGACAAAAATTCTTCAGGCTTAACTCTTATAGCTGCTCCTGTTGGACATGCACTTACACATGATGCCCCACCCTCTATATCTTTACACATGTCACATTTCGCTGCCATCGACCGCGCACCCGCAACTTTTTCTCCAGGGTTTTTATCCTGGCCAGGCCCTGGGCCTGACCCAAATAACAACCATGAAAGTAGTCCAGGTTTTTCTTTAGCGGGGTACGCCAATTGGATGACACCGTATGGGCAGTTTCCTGCGCAATTCCCACACCCAATACAGGTATCGTCGATAAAAACTTCTCCGTCTGGGGCACGATGAATTGCATCTGCTGGACAATCTGACATACAGTGTGGATGCTCACAATGTCGGCAAGAAGTGGGTACGTGAAGGGTTTCATAGGTTGGGCCTGCCTCACGATTTAAGCGCGATATACCTCCATGAGTTTCAGCACACGCTTTTTCACAGTTATCACAACGCACACACAGGGATTCATCAATTAATAGTACATCAGAGGCTTCGCCAACGCCTTGGCCAACAAGGAAATCAATCACGTCGCCTGCTTCAGGGCGCTCTTCAGTTTCCATGTTCTCAACCATTCGGTCCTGAAATTTATCTTCTATCTCGCGTCGAAGAGTAGGCTCATTAGCCAGTAATTCTCTAAATGCAGCAGCATCGATTCTTATCACTTCTGAAGCGACTGTTGCCTTAACCGTCGCCGATCGCGGCGCCTCATTTAAAAGAGCCATCTCACCGATATAGTTACCTGATGGAATATATGATAATACTACGTCACGGCCACCTATCAGGCTAGATACGGTAAACGAGCCGGATCTGATTAAAAACACATGATCAGCATCATCACCTTGTTTTATTAACGCATCTCCTGCCGACAAACTTTTGACTTGCGCTGTGTCAACAATGTCTTTGAGAAGCTCTTTTTCAATATTGGGCGCTAAATGTGTTTGTATTTGGCGATAGATAGCAGCTGTATCTAAAACCTTCTTAGCCCCTGGGACTGAATTTATTAACCGCAACATTGCGCGTCGAGGTGTTTCAACCAGTATGCTATCACCATTTGCCATAATTGTGGCTGTTCTTCGACGTCCAGCGATTAAACCCATCTCACCAAAGAATGAGCCTTTCTTTAATGTTACTCTTTCGCTTGGGTCATCAGGATTAATAAGAGCGCTTACGCTTCCTTCGACAATTGAATAGACACTATTTGTATAATCATTTCTCAAAAAAATCACATCATCTGCTTTTACGCGATGTATTGTACTGTCTATCATAAATTCTCTAAATTGAAGTGCCGACATGTGCGACAGCAGTGGCACGTTCTCTTGGATTGTTTGCAAAACTTCGTTTACAGCCCTGCCTTCTAGACTTGCGAATTTTTCTTCTAAAAGAGGTTCGTCGGCAGGCGCTATATCGTTTCCCGATATAGTTTCTACCACTTCATAACCTTGGTTCATCGCTAGCTTAATTAGTGGGTACCCCGCGAGCGCTCCGACTACGTACAAGCCAGGCACAGAACTTTCGTACTTTTCCGATAGCTCAGGTAGCGCGCTACGATCGTCACTCGTGAATTTAATCCCACAACTCTCGACAAAACCTCGAGGCGCCATCGCGCCGAGCCGTGCAATTATTCTGTTACAAGGCACAGCGGTTTCCCCCTCTGGAACCTTCAGCACGATTTCACCAGGAGAGACCCTTGCAGTATTTGCGTTAAAATAACATTCGAGTAGACCACTCTCTATCGACTCGGTTATTAAAGTTAAATTCCCAGACTTAACCCGAGCGAATTCTCCTTTTCGGTTAACTATTGCAACTTTGTTTTGCGCTGCCAGCGCCACAGCATTTTCTATCGCAGCGTCGCCTGCTCCAACAACAACAATTTGCTCGTCTTCATACTCTTCCGGATCATCAAGTTGATATTGAACTCCTTCCCAATCGTCACCGTCAACATCCAGTTTTCTAATGTTGCCTTGCATACCGATTGAAAGCACCACGTGGTTGGCGTTTATCGTGCGCCCATCTTTTAATGTGAGTGTGAAGTTACCTTTTTCACCAGTTATCGCGGTTACCTCGCTTTTATACCTGATATTGATGCTTTGCTCTTCTATTTCTTTGTCCCAGGTTTCGAGAATATCTTCTCGCACGCCTACTTCAAAGCTTACATCGCTTCTTAACGGCATTATGTCCGGGGTAGCCATCACAAATTTCTTCTTTTGGAATTTGTAAATAGTATCTGATGCATGGTCTGTTGTTTCTAAAAGGATGTGTTTCATTCCTTTTTCCGCCGCTCGCGCTCCGGCACTTAACCCGGAAGGACCCGACCCGACAATAGCAACTTCGTATTGATCAGCCATAACACACAAACAATGTCACTAAGTTATCTCCCAAAAAACTCGACTGCAGTCAGCTCATTCCCTTATTACTTTTTAAGCCTTCCTGCGACGACTGTCAAAACTCTTTATGGGCGATATGCTTTTTTTTTTTATTCAACGGATACTTGCATTAATCATGAGGTGATTTTAAAAACCCACAAACCCCAACCAATTATGCATAAAAAGGGTCCAAACGGGACTTTGTCATTATAGACCTGTTTGCCAGTTTTAATGCCCCTTAAAAATATAAATACAATACCAGAGATTGAAGATAAAAAAATAAGTAAAGGAAGTGATTCCAAACCTAACCAGGCTCCTAACCCGGCAATTAGCTTAACGTCGCCCCATCCCAGTCCTATTTTCTTTTTGATGCTCTGGTAAAGGACTGCAACTATTCCAGCTACGACTGCGCCTATGATCATTCCCAGACAGCCATCTGTTATTGAAGTGAAATTAAAAAAGTAGCATTGAGCCAAACCCATCAGCAGAAAGGGTATTGTCAATAAATCTGGTATTCTGTGTGTTGTGAAATCGTAGATAGATAGTCCTAAAAGAAACAAGGCCAGACTGGTCGCAATTAACATTGCTTTTAAATTGGCTGCATCGATGGCTATAGAGATAACAATGACTATCCCTAGAGTGACTACCTCGGATGCAAAGTAAGCTGGATTTACAGGTTGGGAACAGGCATGACATTTACCCTGCGTTGAAATAAACCCATAAATAGGTATTAAATTTTTCCATGGTAGGGGCCTAGAGCAAAAATTACAGTTCCAAAAATTCTTTAGGTCTGCGCCGTTAGTTGTTGCCGACTTTATAACGAGTAAAGCGGTAACGGTTCCAAGAATGGGACTGAAGCAAATAGCAAATAAAATCAAAATTGGACTGGCGTGATCCATTTTAACTTGGACATTCTGTTTTTAAATTAGTTAATATCATCAAAATGTTTGTTTAAACTTTGTTGTAGAGTAGGGCATCCAATATCTGGGTTGAAGTTATATAGCATCATATTCGCTCTGGTTGTGACTTTAATAGTCCTTCCATTAGTAGGCTTTCAATTGAGTAAAAAGGAAAAATCAATTGCTCCTCAGCGGCTAAATACAGGGAGTTCCCAAAACTTAATACAAAGAATAGAAGATTTAACAGCGTATTTGAAAAAGAATCCTCGAGATGGGACTTCATTGAAAAGGCTCGGGGAACTTTATGCTAAGGCAGGTAAATTAAGTGAGGCAGTTTCTGCGTATGTTGCCGCGGCAGAAATTCTGCCAAAAGACCCGGAAATACGAAGAGCATTCATAGAGTTACAGGCAATGGGACATACCACTGGTAATAAGTAAAAAAAGATATTAGGATGACGTGAGGGGGAAAGATTATGAGTTCGCATTTAAGAAAAATTTTTAAAACTGTACTGTTAAGCGCTGCGCTAAAAATTTTTCTAATAAGCGGTGCTGTAGCTGGAACTGTATTGCCGCAAAATGCTAGTGATATCCATCTCGGTGTTACAAGCTGTGCAGGGAGTACGTGCCACGGAGCTACCACCCCTTGGGCGGGTTCAACGGTTTTGCAAAATGAATACATGACTTGGGAGCAATATGACCCTCACTCCAAAGCATATTCTGTTTTAATGAATAAGACCTCTAAAAAGATAGCCGCAAACTTAGGTATTGGAAAAGCGCACGAGGCAAAGATTTGTCTTGATTGCCACGCGGATAATGTCCCCAAAAATAAACGGGGTCGAGTATTTCAGATTTCGGATGGTGTTGGTTGTGAAGCTTGCCACGGAGGCGGTCAGCGGTGGCTTGGATTGCATGTGTCTGGTGTTGGAACTCATGAAGATAATGTCAAAGCGGGACTGTACCCTACTGAAGATCCGGTTAAGCGTGCGGAACTATGTATTTCCTGCCACTTCGGTGATGAAACTAAGTTTGTGACGCATAGAATAATGGGAGCAGGCCATCCACGGATGAGTTTTGAATTGGATACCTTTACTGCTATACAGCCAGCTCATTATAAAATAGATAGTGATTATCGTAAACGTAAAAAGGTAGCTAACGGCATTCAAACCTGGGCAATAGGTCAAGCAATGTCGCTGGAACGAAGAATGGATGCTGTTTTAGACCCTAAGCGTAATAGAGATGGTCTCTTTCCAGAGTTAGTTCTATTCGATTGTCAGGCATGCCATCACTCAATTATAGAGCAGAAATGGGAGCCACGGCCGGGAACCGGGCTAGGGCCAGGGGTTGTAAGATTTGATGACTCGAATTTGTTAATGTTACAGATAATCGTCAGTGATATAGATAAAGAAAAAGGTGCGCGTCTGGTGCAACAGACAAAGATGTTACACAAAGCAACTACGGAAAGTGAATCCAAATATCTAGCTGCTGCAAAAGCATTAAAGAAAACGTCTTCAGAGTTAGTGACTTTGTTCTCTAATCATAAATTTGGAAAAAAAGATGTGGCTAAACTACTCAAGGGATTAGTCGAAAAAGCAAATAAAGCAGAATTCTCGGACTATGTTGGTGCTGAGCAAGCAATAATGGGAATAAGTTCTGTTCTTTCTACAGCCGATAGAATGGGAATGAAATCATTCGCTAAATCAGCAAAAAAAGCGGTTGATAGGGCATATTTAGCACTTTCTAAGTATGATAACTGGGACTATGTAGGATTTAAAAGTGCTGTTAGGAGTATAAAAACAACCCCATAAACTTTCTAGTTTGCGCGTTCAGTCTGTAATTTCAGACTGAACGTCCCCGTACCTGCGCAACAATGTTGTACTTCGATGATATATTCCCCAGCCTGTAGCGGCTGACTGATTGAGAAATTGTACCCCTTGCCGCCGTCATCGTCTGTGTCGATAACCTTCCCGGTACGTTTATCCGAAATCCTTGCTATTAAATCAGAAGGTCCATTAGAAGATATACTGACCTTTTGTGGTTCGTTTAGGATTAACTTGTAGCGTTTGACTTCTCCACTAACCCCTATTCTGTCCATTATACCATTTGATAGTTTTTGTTCTGTGGCAGAATTAGTGAGTGGTGGTTTCAAATAACCATTGCCTGTAGAATCGTTGGTCAACATAAATTCTGTTTGATTTTTTGGCCGAAATTTTTGATTACTCGAGAAACCAAAAACAAATTGTGAACCAGCCTTAGATTGACGTGTGCGGAAAAGTTTTGCTGAAACACCGTTTTCAAGCTTAGTTGTGGGCCTTACTTCTATGGCAGGTCCTGCAATTATAATTTCAGACCCTGGGAAATTGAGTTCTTTTGTCTCGCCCACAGCGAGCTTTATTGGTAAAGTATTAACATTAAACACATTTGCTAAGATATTCTCAATTTTAAGAGCTTTATCCTCATATTTTTTATTCCAATTCGTTTTAGAGGCCGATTCAGCCATCACCTTACTTTGTCTTATTAGAGAAAAGAAGAAACCTGCAAGCGCTTGATCCTGGTTGTCGTGCCAACTAGCTGTCTTATTGGACATGGAAACATAATACAGATTTTCTTTTACCTGGAAAAAAATAGATTGTTTTAATTTTTCCCCGCCTAGCTGTCGGTAGATGTCATAAATTATTAAGCATGCTTCTACCCAGGATCGATCTCGTTGAGTATAGATGACGTTAGCCACAGCACCGGCTACATCGTTGATTGGGTCATAAAACATCTTCGTACCAGAATTACTCTGATTGCGTGTACTCTCTTTTATTCTTTTGAGATCCTCTATTTGTTCCAATGACGACGAGTTATAGACCGGTTCTGCAAAACTTTGACAACCAAAAGTGAAAAAACTTAAGATAGCCGCAATCATTATTTTTAATAGCAAAAATAATTTACTTTTACGTCGTCCGATCATTAAGGCTTAATTCTGTTGTTTTGGTTCAATAAGCCTTTATATTTTTGAAGAATTTCTTGCGTAATTGTTTGCGCCTCTGTTTTGTTCTTCATAACCTTTGGTGTGATGAGAACGACTAGTTCAGTGCGTTGTTTTTTTTCATCACTGGTTCCAAATAAAGGCCCCAAGAATGGAATTTTGTGGAGTAGCGGGATGCCCGAACTGATATCCGTTTCAACTTCTCGGATCAGTCCGGCTAGTAGAGCGGTAGTACCACTTTGAAGACTTGTTTTGCTGACAACTTGCCTTTGTTGGATCGTTGGTGAATTAATATCAGAACTACTCGTTCTAACTACATCACTAACTGTTTGCGAAATATCTAACGTTACAACGCCACTAGATTTCACTTTTGGCGTTATATCGAGAGTTACCCCAGTATCGCGATACTCTATTTCATTAGTAATTCTATTGTCATCAGTGGCTGTAGTAGACGAAGTTCTGGTAACTATTGGCACTTGATCTCCGACATGAAGACGGGCTGTTCCTCCGTCCATCACCAATAGCTGTGGGGACGATACAACGCGAACCTCTGTTATCTCAGATAGCGCATCAATCACGGCTTTTGTGTTATTCTGAGTTCCAAACGTAGCACCAAATCCCGGAAGGACAGTCGAAACAACAGTTGCGCTACTTTGTGTGAACAAGGATTGAAAGTTTCCTGATTCTATAAGGTATTTAAAACCATATCTCAAATTATCTTGCAGTGTGACCTCCAATACAGTGCCTTCAATTAATACCTGCAATGGAGGGATATCTAGTTTTAGTAACACTTCAGATATTAATTCATATTCACGTCCAGTTGCCCACACCAAGATAGAATTACTTGCAAGATCGGGGTTAAAATTGGGGCGAAGAGGATTTTGGGTCTGCTTATCTGACTTTGTATCGTCTGTTTTTTCCGAAGAGCGTTTTGAGCTCATAATGGAACCAGAAAAGGCTCCTTTTAGCGTCTCAGTGAGGGCAGCGGCCTCGCTATGTTTCACAAAATAAACAAAAAGACGCCTTTGGTCGGCATCTTGCGTTCTATCTAATCTTTTAACCCAAAGATTAACATCGTCGATAAGTTTTTGGTTAGGAGCGATAGCCATAAGGGCATTGATCCTCTTTACAGGAGTGAAACGAATAAGGCCATTAGCCCCCGCATTGAGAACTTGCTTGAGTTCAGCAATTATAATGTCTGGTTTAGTATTACGCAGACTAATGATTGCAACATGTTGTGCTGCTATTGTGTCGACATCCAATAAATCTATAAATGTTTTCAGGGTTTTCCTTTGGTTTTTTGTTCCGGACAAAATCAAAAGGTTATTAATTCCAGGTAAACCAATGGCTTCATTTTTTTCAATAACAGGAGTTAATAATTTGAGCATCTGGATTGTAGAAACATTCTTTAGGGGTATAACCTCAGCTCCAAACCCTTGGTCTGCATTTTTAATCAAATGGCGTGCTTTAGCTGCGATCTCGCCGCTAAATGGAATTATTGTTACAATTCCATCTCCATGAACTGCTGAAAATCCATGAGCCTCAAGCAGTGTATCAACGAGCCCAAGCATCTGTTTTTTTGTGATTGGACGAACTGTCTTTAATGTGACTAATCCCTGTACATTTGGATGCAGTACGTAGTTAAGTTTAAGTATATCTCCGAGGATAATTTTTATCGCTTGTTTGATATCTACTTTGTTTAATTCTACAGACAAGTTTCCTGCGATCATAGCTTGCTTTGGTTGCATGACCGATACAGGTTTACTCGTTTTTGTTATGGGCGGATAAACTTCATTAATAGTTCTTGCTTGGCGAGGCGGTTTTGTTACAACTTCTGCGTTGACCCGATCTTTTTTAGAATTGGTTTTTAGACTGCTCTGAATAGAATGTGTTGAAGATGGAGCGTGGGAGATAAGTGATTTTCCATCATTATCTAACAATGTATTACAAGCGGAAAGACCTACAAATACAGTAGCTGCTGCTATTATTTTTCTCAAACTCATTTTGGAGACCTATCTTTTGGAAGCCATTTTGTGTTTCTAGATATAGTTGGCGTTTTATCATCTCGAGTTCTGAGAAGATTAATTTTTGCTTTCCCTTTAGAAAGTATTATGGAATTAGGGCCAATTTTTTTCAAAGTCCAGCCATCTAACTGACTTCCCTCATATAACTCAATCAACTTATTATTTCGTTCTAAGAGAACCATTTTTTTTATGCCGTTGGCAACAATACCTTTTATTTTAAGCAGTAAAAGGTCAGTTTTAGTGGTTGTTTCTAATAATAATGTTCGTTTTGCTGTTGGAGGGCGTCGCGCAGAAGTAAATAATGGTTGGCTTATTATTTTTTTATAATCACGTGTTTCTTGATCTGGCAGCTCGAATAAGGATTTTGTTGCTACAGTTTCGAGTTTAGGGTTTTCTTTGAAACTGTTTTGATCATCCGGCCACCAAATTACGGCCAAAAATACCACTAATAAAAGGAGCATGGATAAAAAATAGTAATTTTTTCGCCTCATTTACTTTTATCCATTAAGCTAGAAACTTGCATTGAGATATTAAGGTTAGCATCGTTGGCATCTGTACTGATCGAAACCAGATTTAAATTATCTATCCGAACGATGGGTTCGAAAGAGGCGGCTTTTATTAAAAAGTCTCTAACATTATTGATGGAACCAATACCTTCAAACTGCATAGTTAATAACGTCAAATATTTATTTTTTTGGATCTGTGGGGCTTTAATTTTTGTAAGGCTTATTCCAGTATTCTTTGCCAAGTCGCGCACAAAGGATTGGAAAATAGTCGATGGATTTTTTGTTTGGGGGTCAATAAGGTAAGTTATCCCTTTTTTCTCAGATAGAGCTTTCTCCAATGCCGTCTCTAATGTCTGCCTCCTAGCTAGCAGGGCTTGTTGCTTTTCTACGATTGATAGGGTTTGAGATAAGTGACGGTTTTGTTTGGTCGCAAAATCAATAATGGTTGTAGATCCTCCAAACCAGATCAGACAGAGTAACAAGACTACTAGACCCCAAGAGTTTAATGGGTTCATAGCTTCTCTTTTTTCCTTTGCCTTTCTCATAATAATTTTGCCGTGATATGAAAACGCTCAAGATTATCAACAGCATTCTTTATGATAGGTGACCGAAAAGTTGCTGATGACAATGTCTTTATTTTTGCTAACTCCGAAAGTACTTGTGAAGCGTTTAGAGCAAATCCGTGGATCGTCAGTGTTCCGTTGCTAGTCGAATAACGCGTTAACCATGCTGTTGGTGGCACTGCCTCACTAACCAGGTCCAATAAGTCAATAATTGCAGTCCGGTTTTGCGCAAAATTTCTAATTACTTGTGACTGATTTTCGAGCCGTATCAATTTATTTCTTTTCAGTTGTATTGCAGTAACTTTGCTGTTGAGGTTACGGCTAATTGTCTCTGCCTTGTTAATATTAATCTGCAGTTTTACAAACGGTGAAGCTATGGCACCAAAGAAAAGTATGAAGAATATAATAGCCTTAATTTTGAAGAAGAGTTTTGTCTTTGCGGGATCGGTTCCGTGACCCAAAATATTAAAATTTTCAGCATCAGATAATTTGTTCCTATCAACAACTGCCATTCTTGGAAGCAAACCGAATTGTTCTACTCTTTTGCTTATCTCATTCAACTTAGATTTTGGTACTATGTGTGTTTCTACATTTACTTGACCATTTTCCAAAGGGGTTATCTCGTAGCTTATGTTCACTTCGGAAACTTCAAAAGGCGTTAATCTTAGTATCTCTTCTTCTAGAAGCTGGTCGAGAGATCTTAATGCGGATTTGGGCAGGCTCAAATTCAGCGTTACACTATCTCCGTCTGGAACAATTAGAACCGGGGTGCCATCGTAATCTTGCCTTACTGCTTCTACATCTAAGACGCTAAGTGACTTTGAATTAGTAAAATGTCCTTCATGAAATTGAGAAATCATAAGGCTAACCTCTTTGATTTCAATTACTGTGTAATATTGCCCAAAGCCAATCAATGATTTCAATTGGTAAGGAATACTGTTTGAAATACCCTTTGACCACGAACTCAAAAATGAAACCAGATTCCCCACCGTCGACACATACCTTTTAACAAGATAATTATGAATTAAGGTATAGCTCAATTATGTTGTTTAAAGCTAGCTTAGTAGTTGGATTGCCAGTTTAAAATTTTTATTGGGTTTAGTTCATCATCTGTAATACCCAAGTATGCATCTATGGTTATATTTGATCCTGCTCCCAGGTTATTGGTTGCTTTAAGTTTGAAAGCTCTGCCTGGTCCCGGTCCACTAGAGTAGCTTGGTAAAGATCGCAATAAGTTTTTCATATAATCGGAACTTTGCAAAGGGTCTACCTGTGGCACATAGCAATAAACTGTAACCTCACCAATAAGTTCAGATAACCTACCTTTACTTGCGCCGGGTAAGGATAAAATCTGGCTGATATGCTGAAACCCAATGCCATTATTTCTTGCTTTAATTAATTCTTTTCTAAAAACTTTTGTCTCTGTTGGCACTAACCGCGCTAATAACGCATCTAAAGTATTTAGATGACCATGATTGAGATCCCATTTGCCACAGGCATCATTAACTTCAACGATGATTTTAACTCCGTTTACCTCTTGCTGAATACGACCATTATTATTTTTTAAAATTTGATCTCTATTTTTGCCTAAGAGGATTGGATAAATTGCTTGAATGGCGCCTTCTACAAGCGCAAGATTTTGAGCTCTTTTAATTGCCACTTGGTTTTTATTGAGGGCATCTTGACCTTTTCCCGTTATTGTAAGAGCAAGGGTAGAAATTATTGCTAGAGCAAAGAGTGCCAGCAACATTGCGATGCCTTTGTCGTTATTCGCCTTCATCTTGATTGATGCCGTTTTGGAAGGCGTACAGTGATAGGTGGATAATTTTCAATAGAAAGCCTAACTAATAGTGGGGTATTGGTTTGATTGAACCATGTGTTATGCCATCGAGGCGCCGGCTCCCGATTAATTTTTCCAAAGAATTGAAATGAGTGAGGGCCTATAATAAATGTTTTTAGGGTTTTTTTGAGTACCCCTTGCGTAAATAGAATGGTGTCATCAGGTTTCGATGAGATCGAATGACGCCGCGGACCTTCCTTTCCTGCATTTAAAAAATTTATGTTGTTTCTATCGCCAGAAAAATGAACTTTAGATCCTTGTATGTCAGATATTTTAATAGGTAGTAATGATTTCATTGAGTTGCGGAAAGATCGGTCTAAACTTTCAAACGTCTCGATATTACCGAGCTTCCTAGAGATTTGATTGGATCCGACTATACCTGTTTGTATTCCGGAAAGTAATAAAATAGAAACTAATGAAAGAATCGTTAGGGCAACCAAAAATTCCAACACAGTAAATCCATTCTGATATCGGGAGTTCATTGGATTCTGTTCTCGGACGTACTCTTGATACTATGAAACTCATATAAGGCTTTTTTTATTTTTATTTCTAGGTGTATGTCGTAAGTATCAGTTTTAAAATTATTAGGTGTTATAGAGCCCAAAGTATTTAGACGTTTAGACAGTGTTGCGCGCCACTCTCCAATATTATTAACTTGTTTAACTAATCTGCTTTGCTTCAGTGGGTAAAGAATGCCGATTTCGTCAAACACAGAACGGCTCAGACTAGCTGCTAAAATAGCAGAGTCGGCCCTTTTTAATTGGGTAATACTAATGCTTAAACTTTGCAAAAGTAAAAGTAAAAGACACGCAACAATAGTGAGTCCGGCAAGACTTTCTAATAAAGTAAATCCATCATCAGATTTCATGGTTTAGTAATATCAGCGTCTTCTGCTTGTCCGCCAATAATGCCATCAGCGCCTAGGCTTTTCAATTGATATGGTTTCCCATTCAATCCGGGTTGATTATAAATATAAGGCCTATTCCATGGATCGTTTGGTATACTTTCTGTATTTAAATATGGACCAGACCATTGTTTTAAATCAGAAGGTTTTTGTACTAGTGCCAGTAGACCTTCACTATTGGTTGGATATCTTCCTGTATCAAGGCTAAATAGGCTCAAACTGCTGATGATATTATCCATTTGTACTTTGGCCACATCTCCCTTGGCTTTTCCAAGCAACTTCATCACTTGGGGCCCAACAATCCCGCTTAATAAACCAATAATGACTAAAACTACAAGTAACTCTAGCAGGGTAAAACCATCATCTCGTCGAAGTCCAGGTCTCTTTTTTCGGAGAGCGCATAATTTTTGCAAAGCCATCTTCATACAACCATTAAGTTGAGGCCCATGGTTGTTGTCATTAAAGCGATAACAACCAAGGCTATTATTCCACCCAAGATTAATATAATTAAAGGTTCGAGTATCGAAATAACTGATCCTAGTTTCGAATATGTGTCCATAGCCAGATAATCGGCTGATTTTTCGAGCATTTTATCCAATTCTCCTGTTTCCTCGCCTATACTTACAAGTTGAATAGTTGCATCCGGGAAGTAGCCTGCTTCAGCCATCAAGGTGGTTAGTTTTCGCCCTTCCTTTATCTGTTGGGTGATCCTTGTGGCAGCCTGGCGCATTTCAAAATTTCCATAGAGGTTGGAGCATAATACTAACGCTTGGGGCAGCGGGATTCCGCGATTAAGCAATAAAGCCATCCCTCTTGCCCAACGTTCGACTGCTAAACTTTCAATAATATTACCCAGCCAAGGTGCCCTGATAAGCCAATACTGAAATAGTTTTCTACCATTTGGTAATTTACAATAGAAAACTAACATAGAAATTAAAAGAATGGCTACCCAACCATAATCTCTTATTATCTCTGAGGAAGAGAGCATTATAGACGTTATTAATGGCGGATTAATATTGTTTTGGTGAATAAGAGATTCAAATTTAGGTACCACTACCGTCAATAGCATTATAATCGCAACGACTGCTGCAACGGTAAGTATAGCTGGATAGGTGAATGTTGACTTAAGTTTTTGGTTCAATGCTTGCCGTTTTTTGTGATGTTCTAAAAGTTGCGAGAAGCCGTTGAAAAGGTCACCAGTTTCCTCTGAAGCCTTGATAACGGCAATATCAAATGGATCAAACACTATGTTTTCTTCCTCAAGAATTACTGATAGAATTTCTCCTTCGCCTAACCTTTCTGAGGTAGAGGTAGCCATATTGGAAAAGTAATCGTTACTGTTATTTCTGCTCATAGACCGAAAGGCGATGTCGATTGGCAAACCAGCTTCAAGAAGCATCGATATACGTTCCAAAAATAATGGCAGATTCTTTTTGGGGTTTTCAGTTAAATTCCGTTTAATGCCAAATTTCTTTTTTATCAAATCGATCCCATAATGCTGACACATTCCTCAATACTTGTTTCTCCTGCTAAGATATTAGTTTTAATAGAAGCCACTAAAGTGTTATCGGTTTCTTGACTGTAATCCCGATAGGTCTGGCGGCTTGCATTGCTAATATGTTTACGAATATCTTCATTTAATTCCAGAAGTTCTGTTACAACTATGCGACCGCTGTAGCCCGTTTGATAGCATGATGAGCAACCATTAGGGCGATTGATTGGGCTGTCAACTTTCAAGTTAAACTCTTTACTTTCCGCAATAGTAACAGATCCTGGGCTTTTACACTTAGGGCAGAGGCGCCTGACTAACCTTTGTCCAATGATTGCTCTTACAGCTGCGTTGATTAAGAAAGGTTCTAGACCCATATCGAGCAGTCGATTTAAAGCCCCTAAAGCACTGTTGGTATGTAACGTTGATAAAACGAGATGCCCCGTTAATGCTGATTGGGTAGCAAGCCTTGCGGTCTCCTCATCCCTTATCTCGCCAACCATTATTACGTCAGGATCTTGCCTTAATACGGATCTTAACAGATTTGCAAAATTGAGGCCTGCCTTTGGATTTATTTGTATTTGATTAATGTTTTCGAGCCGATATTCTATTGGATCCTCAAGTGTAATTATTTTTTGTTCAATAAGATTAAGTTCTTTTAATGCAGCGTAGAGCGTGGTTGTTTTTCCACTTCCGGTTGGTCCAGTCGTGAGGATCATGCCATGAGGAGCTCGCAGAAGTTGACGTAACGCATATAGGGGCTGGGGCGTAAAGCCGAGCGCTTCTAAATTCTTTGGACCCCTCTCCGGGTCAAGAAAGCGCAAAACAACACTCTCGCCATTTATAGTGGGTATTGTGGAAATACGAATATCTATGGATCTACCACCTATATTTACGCTCGTGCGACCGTCCTGTGGTAATCGCTTTTCTGCGATGTTTAAGTTGGCTAGTATTTTTATACGACTAATGAGCATTTCTCTTAGGTACATTGGTGGGGCATTACCTAGCTCAAGCAATTTTCCATCGACCCTGTAGCGTAATCGTAAGCCCGAAGTTGATGCTTCTATATGCAGATCAGAGGCTTTATTGAGTACGGCAGTATTAACTAATTGGTCAAACAATTGAATTGCAGGCGAATTTCTCCCAATAGCATCACCATTGGTTTCTTCGAATGCTAATTTGGCTGGTAGCTTCTGATTTATCTTATTATAAAGCCGATCAAATGCTCGATCTAAGTCAGCCGGATTGGCTAACTCTAGATTTATATCTTTATTAACCAGTAGCTTAATCGATTGCAGAGACATGTTATCCAGCGGGTCCGATATTGCAAAAGTTATTGAGGCATCATCTTCTCTAATAGGAAGAATACGCTTTTGGCGGAGGAACGAAATATTAGCCCCCCCTGCTTTCAGTGCATGTTTTGGGAAGTCTTGGACGGTTGCAACAGGTAAATCAAGATATTTTGCTAAGAGCTTAAGCATATCCGAATCTCCAATAATCCCAGCAGCAACTAATTCACGGTCTGGTCGGTCACTTTCCATGAATTGCGAGCTATCGATAGTGGTTGTGTCATTCAATAGTCCTTCTTCTTTGATAATCGAAAGAAGCCGTTTCAAGTCAACCATGTTATTCCCCGTGATTATTTCTAAAAATATACATTAGGGTTTAAGAGTTTCCTTTTATTGAATAGTAATTTATTTTAAAACTTAAATAGAGTGTGGTAAATGAAAGTGATAGTAATTATTTAAAAATAGCGTTTTTAATATCATTTGGTTAGTCTTTCGCATGTAGAATGGTTTAACTGGAATATTTTTTAGATAGATTGACATGAAAATGAGTGATGTTTATTCAGAAAAATCATATGGGGCAGATGACGTAGGGTTCGGTGAGAAGTTAGGAATCCTTGTGGTTGACTTCCAAAAGAGTTTTACCGACCGCAGGTTTACTATGGGTGGAAGTGACCGGATTGATCGGTCTGTTGAGAAAACTGCGACACTATTAAAGATAGCGCGTGAAAAAAATATACCAGTGGCTAGCTGTTTTGTTGCTTATCCTAATGTTGACTCAATGCCATATTGGAAAGTGGGAGTAATCAAAGAGACGTTGTTCGAAGGATCGGAAGCGGTTGAACTTGATCCAAGAATAGCGGATCACAATTACGATTTTGTATTCCAGAAAGTTGGCGCATCGGCTTTCTTTATGACACCATGTTCCGCTTTTTTCACTAAACATCGGGTTGATACAATCGCTGTAACAGGCTGCGTAACTAGCGGATGTGTTCGAGCATCAGCAGTTGATTCTTTCCAATTTGGTTTCAGGACAATGCTCGTGGACGATTGCTCCGGTGACCATGACGAACGACCACATCAAGATACTTTACGTGATGTGGGTAGGCGGTATGCCGACGTGGTTCAGAGCGAAGACGTTATCCAATATATCATGAGTAACCAGTAGTTCTGCGAGTAAAGATTCGTGCAGGAATAGAAGGGCGCTGACTACCTTTGACCATAGAAAGTTGAGTATGCCGTATCCTTAGCTTGCCCGAAGAAGCATCACGGCAAAATATCGGCGGTTGTCATTCCATGCCTTGACAGGAGACAGCCCTGCTTTGCTAGCTAAAACTTTGAAATCTGTCTCAGTGAATTTGTAACAGTTTTCAGTGTGTATTGTTTCTTTTTCCATAAACTGGAAAACTGTATTTTTGATGCTTACAGATTGATTTGTTTGACTTTCCAAATGCATCTCGATCCGGCCCTCTTTTTCGTTATACCGGGCAATGTGCTTGAAGGATTGAATATCAAAATTTCCTCCCAACTCAGTATTTATTCGATGGAGGATATTTTTGTTAAACGTTTCTGTGATACCCGCTTTATCGTCGTAAGCCGCTACTAAGGTCTCCGTCTGTTTCTTCAAATCAAATCCGATCAATAACAGACCGCCAGGTCCAATTGTATCTGTAACTCCCTGTAGGAAACTAATCGCCAAATTGGGCTCAAAATTACCAATAGTTGACCCAGGAAAAAATGCTACTCGGTTTGCTGGGGCAGGAGAAAGTTTTGGAATGGAGATTGGTTTTGTAAAATCAGCCGGAATTGGTATTATTTTCAGATCAGGATACATAGTTTGGAGTTCTGCAGTTGCTTCAATTAGTTGATCTTTAGAAATATCAACTGGGATTATCCCTGCCGGGTTCTCTAATACGTTTAGTAAGATTTGAATCTTCTCTAGCGCACCAGAGCCATATTCTATGAGAGCCACATTATCGCCTATTTCCGATGCAATATCTTTTGCGTTCAGTTTGAGGATCTCAATTTCTGTTCGGGTAGGATAATATTCTGGTGTTTTACAAATTTCAGTAAATAACTCCGCACCTCTATTGTCGTAAAAATATTTTGGCTTAAGGGTTTTAGGTTTTTGATTCAGCCCGTCAATAACATCTGTTAAAAATTCGTTATTGATAATCTCAACTTTGAGATTTCTTTTATCTCTCAATTTCATTCTCCAGAGTTTTATATATCTTTAGCTAGTCGCAAACCGGAGTATTGCCACCTGTCGTGCGGATAGAAAAAATTTCTATATGTAGGTCGAATATGAGATTTAGGTGTGCCACATGACCCACCCCTCAGGATCATTTGTCCAGACATAAACTTTCTTTTGTATTCTCCAACAGCACCCGTTGCTATTTTAAAACCCGGATATGGCGTGTAAGCACTAGCCGTCCACTCCCACACATCGCCGTCACCCTGACTTAGTCCTGTTTCTTGTGCTGGCAAGGGATGGAAGGCCTCATTTTCTAAAAAATTTCCTGACAAATGGCAAGTTCGTGCGGTGTTTTCCCATTCAGCTTCTGTTGGTAACCTGCAACCAGCCCATCTAGCGTAAGCATCAGCCTCAAAATAACTAATATGGCACACGGGGGTATCTGGATTAACCTGTCTCAGGCCGCTCATTGTGAACAAATGCCAATCGCCATCTTTTTGTTTCCAATAAAGAGGAGCCAGCCAAGCCATTTCACGACAGTGAGACCAACCATCGGCAAGCCAAAATTCAGATCGCCTATACCCACCATCTTCAATAAAATTGATGAACTCCGCATTGGTGATTGGCCGGGATGCAAGTTCATCTGGTTCCACCCAAACTTTATGTGCGGGACCTTCGCAATTAAATATAAATTCATCACTGTTTGACCCTACTTCAATCAGCCCGCCATTAAACCTTAACCACTGCAGGTCACGCGACGGAGTGGCTTCCCACGGTTTTGCAGGATTGTAGATAGGGTTTATAAGATTATAGCTAAGTGTGTATTTGATATCCGTGAGTATTAACTCTTGGTGTTGTTGTTCGTGATTTATTCCTAATTCAAGTAGGGATAACTTCTCCTGTTCTGGGGTATTTTCAAGATAATTGATCATCGAATTATCAATGTGAGATCGGTAGGCATATACCTCATCTATAGAGGGCCGGGTGAGAAGTCCTCGCATGTTTCGCGCATGCCTTTTACCTATCTGTTCGTAACATGAATTAAATAAAAAATTAAAATTGGTATTAAATTCTTCGTAAGCAGGTAAATAAGGCTTGAGAATGAAAGTTTCAAAAAACCAAGTAGTATGAGCTAAGTGCCATTTTGTCGGACTAGTGTCAGCCATAGCTTGTACGCATTGATCCTCTGCGCTAAGACCATGTACTAAGAATTCAGTTTGTTTTCTAACCTTTAAGAAAGAGTTGGCTATGGCTTCTAGCCGACTTTCTTGTTGTTCCGTTTTAGGCGTTAACTGCATCAGTATGTGTTGTCCCCAATTTTTTCAGTAGGCAACATACATGGTGCTTTTTAATCGTGCTAGAGTGTAAGACTAAGATTTACTTAATAGGTCAGTTTTAATTAAGACTGCCCAGAAGCCCCCATGATGACATCGCATTGATCATCAGGCACATAAAAATACGACCCAGGTCGGAAATCATAACCTAGGTCGCCGAGCAGTCGCCGTTGTCGGGGTGTCGCTTGATGAACCACTTCGGGTGTATCCTTAAAATCATAGCATCGCATGAACATTTGACAGTAATTATAAAGGAGGGTTTTACGAGCCTGGCCGGAATTATTTGCTGCGGGTCCATGCCATAATGCGTGCGAAAATATATAACAGTCGCCAGCTTTCCCGTTAAGTTGAACTGCCCCTGGAGTGTTAGGGCCCACCGGTGGATCTTGGTCAAACTGAATCGGTCTCATATGACTGCCGGGGAAGACTGTAAAATTACCACAGTCAGAGCCATCTACGTCTGATAAAAGGTACATTGCCTTGACGGCAATTGGGCGACTTGTTTCAGTGACACGTATTTCCCGCTGCCCTTCGCCTCCATCTGTATGGGTATAACCAGGGAAACCATCCCCAGATGCTCTAACAATAGCTTGCGACATACTGAAAATGATATTAGGTCCCATTATGTCGACGATCAGATCAAAAACCTCTTTTCTATCGATGAGGTCTACAAAAGCCTGGTTGTATGGAAGAATATCGCGCCTATCCATAAAAGCTTCTGTGTTTTGATCAGCGCATTTGTCCACCCACCCATAGTGGCCTCTCGGTAACATTCCTGAAATAGGCTCCCATCCAGGTAACGGCCGAAAGCGATCTATCTCATTCGAGTAGAACTCAACCTCCGCGGAGCTAAGTGCTCCTTCAATACATAGATAGCCGTCTACGGCCCATTGGATCTTCTGCGTGTCAGTAAGTTTTTGCATCATTTCCACCTCTTCAAAAAAAACAGGAAATTAGGAATACCTTATCATATAAATTTCTAGGATGAAGGTGTTACAAAGTTAATAAAAGCGCAATGAATCATAGGAGTTTCCGTGAAGATTTCACAATTGTGTGATTCAATAACTATTTAATTGCTAATGTGATCTTAAACATAGAAATGGAGAGTCCCTCTGTTATCTTGTGTCAGTTTAGTCAACTATTAAAGAAATATTTATATCCCGAGTGTAAATTTCTTAAGATTATAGTGCTGAGGATACGTTGTTATGGAGACTGGAAAAATATTGCAGGCGACGCCGAGGATTGTGGATCAAAATAAACGTGAAGAGTATTTTCAAAAAGGTTTTGTTACTTTGGAAAATATAATTCCGATGGATTGGTTGGCTAGGCTTTCTGATTGTTCCGAAAGCTTATTAAATGATAGTCGCGTTATCCAAGAACCAAATGATGCTTATGACTTGGGGCCTAATCACAGTAGCGAACAACCACATGTCCGTAGGTTGAAGGCACTTGTTGATCGCGATCCACTTTTTTGGGAGTTTGCGTCTGAGTCTATCATGGGAGATATAGCCGCTGATTTGGTAGGCGCAGATGTAAAGTTTCATAGCTCAAAATTAAATTATAAATGGCCTGGCAGTGGGGAGATTGTTAAATGGCATCAGGATATCCCAGCCTGGCCTCATACTAACTATAGTCCTGTCACACTCGGTGTATATTTGGAAGACGTTACTGCTTTAGAAGGCCCGCTCCTTTGCATCCCCAAGAGCCATGACGGACCACTTTATTTTCATACTGATCTAAATGGTCAATGGACCGGTAGTATTAGCAAAAAAGATATGGATAGTATCGACCTAAATAGTGCCGAGGAATTGATTGGAGTTTCGGGTACTGTAGTGGCAATAAATTGTCGAACAATTCATAGTTCCGCGGAAAATTTTTCTAAAAAAGTTAGGCCAGTGGCTTTATTTGTTTACAGCTCAGCTGATGCTTTTGCCTGGATGCCTCAACCAACGCCAACATGCAAAACGGGAGAGATTATTCGCGGATCACCAGCACGTATTGCTCATTTGGATTCTCGACCTTGTCCTGTCCCCCCAGATTGGAAAATACAGGGTTATAATTCCATCTTTTCCGCTCAGAAGGCAGATTAAAGTCGAATCACATAATTTAGTTAACAATCATTTTGGGAATTAGTGGTGGAGAGAGTAGGAACATGAAGTTATCAATCGAAGATGCTCAAAATTTAGTTGTAGAAGTTATGAAAAATTATGGCTACAACAAAGAATACGCGAAGATAATAGGCAATCATATAATAGATTGTGAGTTACGCGGGCTCGCTTATGGCGGGTTGGCCAGAATCGTCAGTATCACGGAAAGATTGGACCGAACCGGGGCACCGGAAAGATTGGTAGAAACAGTTCACGAGACACCAGTCTCTGCTAAACTTAATGGACATGACAATTTGGGTTACGTGGTTGCTCTAAAAGCAACAGAGATGGCCATCGAAAAAGCAAGTAAATTAGGAATATCTTTAGTTGGGGCCAACGATACATGGTACACAGGGATGTTATCGTATTTTGCTGAAATCGCGGCTGCTCGAGGAATGGTTACTATTATTGCTTCGAATGCGACGCCCTGGGTAGCGCCTCATGGGGCCGTCGATGGGCGCTTTGGAACTAACCCGGTTTGTTTTGGCTTTCCAAGCGAAGGAGATCCGGTGATCTGGGATATTGGCACCTCTTCTATTATGCATGCAGAAGTCATGTTAGCGCGCCGTCTTGGGCAGAAAATTGGGGATGGACTTGCATTTGATGCTGCAGGAAACCCTACTCAAGACCCAGAGGCTGCATTAGAAGGGGCTTTTACCCCCTGGGGTGGACACAAGGGAGCAGGACTTGGAATGATCGTTCAAATGCTTGGTATATTGGCAGGTAGTCCCGTAGAGCCTCCAGACTTGGCGAGCTTTGGTTTTCTTATTGTTGCTATGAAACCTGATTTATTAATGCCTGAGCCTGAATATAGACGTAAGGTATCCGCTTATGCAGATTATGTTCGAAGTGCCCGGCCCGTTAGTGGAGGTGAGGCGGTAAGGATGCCTTTTGAACGGTCTGCAAGAGTTCGCCGTCGCAGACTAGAGGAAAACAAAATCGAGGTTAATGATCTGGTTTATAAAAGATTAAATAATATTATTAATTAATAACAATCATTGCAGATTTATATCTGAACGCTGATAGAATTGTATGAGGTTGATAAGGTACAGTATCATGCAATAGGAAATGAATTGAATACGATTTAATTTTTTAACTGAGGATCAATAGATGACAGGACTTTATTACGAACAATTTGATATAGGAATGGAGTTTAAGCATTCCTTAACACGAACCGTCACAGAGTCGGATAATCTACTCTTTTGCGCTATGACGCATAATCCTCAGCCACTTCACTTGGATGAAGAATTTTGTAAAGGTACTGAATATGGTCAGCGTATTGTTAATAGCCTATTTACTTTGGGATTAGTGATCGGAGTGTCTGTTGGGGATACTACCTTGGGGACGACGTTAGGTAACTTGGGTATGACGGACACCCGGTTTGCGAACCCTGTTTTCCATGGAGATACAATAAGGTCTATTACGAAAGTAAGAGAGAAACGAGAGTCAAAATCGAGGTCAAATGCAGGTTTGGTAATTTTTGAACATTACGGTTTCAATCAACGTGACGAAGAGGTCGCTTTTTGTGTCCGTACAGCTTTTATGATGAAGACGCCGTCATGATTATAAGGTCGTGGTTATTCGTGCCTGGGGATTCTGAGCGAAAGCTTGAGAAAGCGAGGGATAATCCGGCTGATGCTTTGATACTGGATTTAGAGGACTCGGTTTCGGATGACCGGCAAGAATTAGCGCGGCAGATGGTAAGAGATTATTTAATCGACCGTAAAGACAGATCACGTCAACAGCTTTGGGTCCGTATTAATCCGCTAGATACGGACTTATCTCTGCCAGACTTAGCCGCTATTATGCCAGGGGCTCCGGACGGAATTTGCTTGCCAAAAGTTTATTCAGCCGAAGATGTGAACACTTTAGCCAACTATTTGTCTGCGCTAGAGGCAAGGGAGGGGTTAGAACTAGGTTCTACAAAAATACTTGTAGTCGCAACTGAAACAGCGGCATCCATTTTAAGTTTTCATACCTATTTAGAAGGCGTAACAGATCGTATGACTGCGATTACGTGGGGAGCGGAGGATTTATCTGCAGCTTTAGGAGCTAGCGATAATATGCACCCAACTTCTGGAGGGTATGATGATCCATATCTACTGGCCAAATCATTATGTTTGGCCGCAGCGAGGGCGGTCGATGTTCAACCTGTTGGGGTGGTCTATGTTAACTATAAGGATGTAGATGGGCTCGAGAGTGATTGTTTTAATGACCGGAAATCAGGGTTTATTGGGAAAATTGCGATTCATCCAGCTCAGTCTGCTATTATAAATAAGACATTTACACCGTCTGAAGATGAAATAGCCTATGCAAACAAAGTTGTCGCGGTGTTTGAAGAAAACCCAGGCCTCGGGGTTGTTGGCCTAGATGGAAAAATGCTGGATATGCCGCATTTGAAGCAGGCACGAAACGTATTATCCGTTGCAACCGAAATAGCCGAGCGTGGGAAGTTATAGAGAGCGGACAAACCAGTTTAGGATATTGTCGCTTGTTCTTCCTCCTGCTGTGCAGCAAAAATTGAGTCATAACCCCCTGACCAATCAGGAGGTAAGGGGCACGGATCTGCGTCAAACTCAGCCCATCGCGCAGGGTGACCTCGAACTAAATTAAGTGCCTGCTTGCAGGGCGCAGGATGAGATGTGATTGGTAGAGCATCTGCCGATGAAAAGGCATTGATTAGTAGTGGTCGCGATCTACTCGAATTATTTGGCATGGAGGCATGAACCGTTCGGCAATGATGAATAGTGATCGTTCCAGCTTGACCTCTCATCCACCCAGCTGTTTCCATGGGTAAATTAGCGGCCTCTTTATCCGGCATTGCTCCAACCCATTCATTTTTTTCATTATAGTGACTATAAATGGGCCCATTCTGGCTCCCAGGAATTGCTCCCATAGGGCCCATTTCATCATCAACATCATTCATATAAAGACCAATGGCCAAGACTGAATAATTTGTGTGAGGGTAAAACGGAATGTCTTGGTGCCATTTCACTTCTTCGCCGCCGCCAGACCATTTAAAGTTCAATTTTGAATGATGAAATATAACATCAGGCCCAAGTAGGTCTTCAGCTACGTCAACAATTGGTCCCTTACTGGCAAACTCCCAATAGGTTTCGTGATGCGATACCGGGCTTGTTAGTCTGCGAAGCCGCGGATCGTCGGGTTTATGTCCTGTATCCAAATCAAATTTTGAATCTGATTTTGTGTAAGCGCGGCTTTCATCTATAAATTCATTTGTCACGGCCCATAAGCGGTCTAGCCACTCGTCGCTTATAAACTTTTCCAGCACGAGGTAACCATCTTTGAAATAAGAATCACGCTGTGAATTTGATAAGACTTTTGGCTTCTGGGAGAGAATTTTTTCTATTTTCATAATTATTTCCCTAGTCTATCCAAATCAATTAGATTAGCAGAATTATTATAGGTTGAATAAAAACATGCAAGTCAATGAGTTTAAAATCTTTAATGTGATCTATAAAATGTTTACGGTCTAAATTCTTCCTTTTCAGTTCCGTCGTAATAAGTAGCTAGCTGTCTTTCCGTTGCATCTTTATGCGCTGCTAAAGCTTCCAACGAAAGGTCATCAACCGGTTCCTTTTCTAAATCAAAGTTAAAATATGCATCTGTTCCTCTGACTAGCATTGCTGAATCTCGTATTTTCAGCTGTCTGACGTATGTTGGTATATATCTAATCGCCAGTCCAATGCGGCGATAATTTGTAGTATTTGGTGCGGAACCATGCGCTGCTCGTATATGATGCAGAGATATTTCTCCCGCTTTGAGGGGGGCGTAGACGCCATCTTCCTCATTTATATCAATAGAAATTTCCTGCCCCCGGGTGAGCAAATTATTACTATTGAACGTATCTTTGTGTTCTATTTGCTCCCACTGGTGACTGCCTAATAAAAACTTCATAGCGCCACTCTCTATAGGTGCATCCGACATAGCAAACCAAGCTGTAACTACATCTGCTGGCTCCAGCCCCCAATATGTTGAGTCCTGATGCCAAGAAACAAAACTTGGATCATTTGCTTCTTTAATAAAAAAGTTTGTCGTCCAACACATTATATTGGGACCAATTAAATCTTCGACGGCATCTAACATTTTGGGGTTTCGGATTATTTCATTCGCCCAGGTAAATAAAAGGTGGACCTTATGTCGCCATTCTTTTTGAATTGAACCACCACTATTTTCCTCATATTGTTCTAAACTGACTTGTAATTTAAGGGCTTCAGCCTCGCTCATCACTTTTATCGGAAAAAGTAGTCCGTCTTTTTGATAAACCGCAATCTGTTCTTTCGTAAGCAGTTTAGGCATTTTATCATCCTCACTCAATTTGAGATAAGTCTATTATTCTTAACATGCTCGGATATTTGATTTAGTTTTTATAGACTAATTTTTTTGAAATGCGCATAAAAATCAAAAGCAGTTTTAGAATTTAGGTCAGAATTAATATATGGTTGATATGTTACAGGTTGATAAAGGTGCGCGAGGTTATGTCATTGCGGGTAGGTGATAGAGTTCCTAACTTTCAATTACCATCTAAAGATGGTTTAAAAAGGATATTCTATTTCGAAGTAAAAGGTGGTCCAATTATTCTATTGATAGCTCGTGGACCCACCGCAGTTATTAATCACTGTTTCGCCGAGCTAGCTTCATGTAAGGAACTCATTGATGGTCATGGAGGCCAAGTCTTTGGCATTACAGATGATTGTTCAAAAGTTACAGAAAATGTATCACCCACAATAATATTTGAAGACGCAGAAGGACGGTTGAGCGATCTATTAATGGCTGTACCTAATGGAAATCCGAGTAACTTAAAGATATTGATATTGGATCCTAATCAAAGGGTCCTCGCGCAATTCTTAATAAATGAGCCTAGACGAGACATTAATGCTTCTATGAAGGCTTTGGATCGTATTCTTAATACTCCACGACCTCCGGCCACGACCATACAATATGGAGCACCGGCTTTGTTGATGGATAATCTAATAGATGAAAATTTGTGCAGTCGTCTTATTGAAGGTTGGAAAAGTGATCATCAAGAAGGTCAGGTAAATGACGGGAAAAGTAATGCACCTGACGCATCCATAAAAAAGAATAGAGAGCATGTAGTAAGAGACCTGGATTTGCGTCGGGAGATAGCCAGTACAATTGGGCCTAGAATTATGCCTGAATTAGCAAAAGCCTTCAACTTTGAACAACGCTTAAGGTTCGAAGCTTTCACTATATTATCTTATTCGGATAACCGTGCAGATTTCTTTGCTCCACATAGGGACAATCTCCGGGAAACACAAAAGCGGCGGTTTGCCATGTCCCTGAATCTCAATGACGGTTACGAGGGTGGCGAATTATGGTTTCCAGAATATGGTAAACATAAATATCTGCCAGCCGCAGGATCTGGCGTTATATTTTCCTGCAGCCTGTTACATGAGGCTCTCCCCGTAACCAAAGGTCAGCGATGGGTAATGGTAACATTCATGTGTGATTAGTCAAAAACTGTTTCCATATAATGGGTTGCATCGACAACAGCCTCTATAACGGTTGGTCCGTCTGCCTTTAGTGCTTTCTCTAGTGCATCCTTCAATTCTGCCTCATCACGGACACCTATCGCTGGAACTCCAAAGTAGTGTGCGGGTGGGACTTCGTAATGGTCCATTTCCACCTGAGAACCGTATTGGGCATATTGCCGTTTTTCCTGTTTTATTTGTATCAAAGACAGCCATCTGTCATCCAACACGACTACAGGGATAGCCAAACCTTGCCGTCTGGCGGTTGCTAATTCGCCCACAGTCATTTGAAAGCAACCGTCGCCGATTAAACAAACAACGGGCAAATCGGGTCGAGCAATTTTGGCGGCAATGGCTCCTGGCAGGCCGATTCCCATAGATGACCAACCATTGGTTACATGACAGGTTTTTGGACTATGGGCTTTCCACTGACTAGCGATTTGGTGGGTGTGTGCCCCAACATCGTAGCTGATAATGCCATTTTTTGGCAATATTTCACGAACTATGTCGATGGCTCGATGGGGTGTAAAGTTTTGTGAAGGTGGACGTAAAGCTGTGTTGAATTCACGTAGGTGTTCCGAAAGTTCTTTCTCGGTCCAAGTATTTTGTTCCACTGGTTGTTTTAGAAAATATTCAAGTGACGCGGTTATATTTCCAGTCACTGTGCCAACCAGATTGACGGATTGAGCAATATCGGGATCTTCAATATCAATGGACAATACTGGCGTATTTCCTACCCAAGCCTCGTATTCTACCTCAATTGTATCAAATCCTAAGCCTATAACCAGGTCTGCTGATTGTATGAATTTGCGTTGGATTTGACGTCGCCCTCTTTCTATGCAGCCTGCATTCATGGGATGATCTTCATCAATCATGCCTTTTGCCATGGTTGAGCTTAAAAAAGGTATCCCGTGATGCTCCACAAACGCTCTCAAAAGTTCTGGTTTTTCCATTCGCATAGCGGACGACCCAAGAACTACAAGTGGTCTGTCAGCCTGCGATATTAGAGATTTTGCTTTAACTAAATTACCTTCATTTGTTTCGGCTGGTCTATGCATCACTTTGATTGGTCCGTTGGCATTACCAATTGCTGGTGCTAAAGAAACATCTTCAGGAAGATCTATGTGAACAGGGCCCATTGGTTCTGTCAGCGCAATTGTTAGCGCTTTTTCCATTATTTCAGCCACATTATCATGGGTAGCGGCAAACGAAGCTTTTGTTATCGGCGCAAAAAGGGCGTGATGATCTATCCACATCTGAATTCGGCGACCTAGTTGAGGTGTATTTAAATTACATGTGACAGCAATCATTGGGGATCTGTCCAGGTAAGCACTGCCAACACCTGTCGCAAGATTGGTTGCTCCTGGTCCCAAAGTTGCTATACAAAAACCGGGCTTACCTGTCATCCGTCCCATCACATCTGCTGCAAAAGATGCGGATCCCTCGTGTGCAGTAAGGACAAACTCCATACCGCCTAATCTCATCGACTCTATTAATGGCAAGACATTCCCGCTTGGAATTCCGAACCCATGCGTGACACCGGCCTGCTGAAGACATTTTACGATGAGGTCTGAATTATTCATTTATGGGCTCCAACTAAGTCAATTTATTTTTTGGTTGTAAACTTATTCTGAACTTTTCCCAAACCAAATCGTTGGTTTAGTTAATGTTGCCAGAAGAAACAACAATAGTACGCCGCCTGCAAGCACAAAGATTTGTTGGAAGCTTTTATTAAAAACTTCATCTGGATTGATACCTGTTTCTTGATTTATTTTATTTAACCAAGCAAACCCTAGGGTAAGCATAGAGACGCCAGATACTACCCCTATAGTCCTTGTGAGCATAACTATGCTGCCGCTTACACCTCGCTGACTAACTGGCAGTAAGCCGGTGACAATAAAAAGGTAAGACGACTGAAATAGTCCAGTTCCAATACCCTGTAAGGATATAGCTAAAATCATCCAAAACAAGCCTGTTGAGGGATCAGTATAACCGATTAGAGATAGGCCGATACCTGTTATAAGTATCCCCAAAAAACTGATGTAATTAGACTTCAAAGCACCGATTAACCTTCCTGATATTAAACCGGCTAAACTAGCACCAATAAATCCAACAGATAAAATAAAGCCTGCTTCGTTCGTAGATATGGTAGAGGTTTTATAGAGCAAAAAAGGAATTATTAAGATAACAGAAAAAGTCATTGAATAGAGAAGGCAACTTGCAAGATTAATAATTACGAAATTAATATTACTGAATATTTTAAGGTCGAGAATCGGGTCGTTAGCCCGTCTTTCCTGTCTTACAAAGACATAAATAGAGATCATAGCTACGCTTGCATAAATCAATACAGGCCAGAAGCCTTGGCGTTCGACACTGTGAAATTGGTTTATTGTTAAGAGGCATGCTACTAGAAAAAATACTAAACTTATAGCTCCAACCCAATCGAATTTTGTTTGTTTGGGATCTATTCGTTTGTTCGGTATGAATAATACGAGTATCAGCGATAGAAAAGAGATTGGAATTCTGAACCAGAAGACGGCCCTCCAATCAAACAAGTTGATCAATACACCTCCTATAATAGGTCCTAGTAGGCCCCCAAGGGCAAAAAATAATGTAAATAAACCTACGGCATAAGCTCGTTTTTCTTCAGGGTATAGTGCGATCATCATTGCTGGCGCCACGCTTGTTACCAGACCTATCCCCACCCCCTGCAGGAATCGGAAAAATAATAATAAATTAAAACTATCTGCGGTTGATATTAATAACAGAGCAAAAATACTTGCAATAAGTCCAATGCAAAAAATTCTTCGCTGTCCATATAAGTCGCCTAATTTGCCAAAAATTAGCATTAAACTTGCGTAGGTTAAAACGTAACAAATTACTACCCACTGGGTCATCTCCATGGGTTCATTAAAATCTGTGACGATATGGGGAAACGCTATATTGACAGATGTATCAAGCGGTCCAATCATAACGCCGGTACTTATACTTGATAATCCGATATACCTTGCTAAAGGTTGGCTCATAGTATGTCTGACCAGTGTATGTTTCATTTTGAATAAAGAAGTAGTTTAATAAAGTGAAAACTTTTAGAAATTTTGTTTTAACAACAGTACTTGGTATAACCTGAAGTTAAAACTTTAATAGTTAGGATGGTTTTGATGACTGAGGAAGTTTATCCGGTAGAACTAATAGCCCCCGATATAGAAGCGTATAGAAAAGGTAACATTGGAATAGAGTTTGTGACTTCCTTTGATAGTGGCAAGCCGGGGCCACATGTCATGATCAATGCGGTTACCCACGGAAATGAAATTTGTGGGGCCATTGCACTTGATTATTTATTTAAAGCTAACGTCAGACCTGCGCAGGGCAAACTTACTTTGGGCTTCATAAATCACCTTGCCTATTCGAATTTTGATCCAAAAAATCCTGGACCATCCAGATTTGTTGACGAAGATTTCAATAGAGTATGGGTCGAAGAACGGCTTGAAGGGTTAGAGGTAACGGCAGAGTTGCGGCGCGCGCGCGAGTTACGGCCAGTTTTTGATTCAGTAGATTTATTGCTCGATATTCATTCAATGGGAACGTACTCTAAGCCATTAATGATTTGTAATGGGTTAACGAAAGAGAGAAATTTCACAAAAAAAGTAAATTTTCCTGCTCATATTATGTGTGGTTCAGGTCATATAATTGGAAAAAGATTAATAGAATACACACCCTTTAATGATGATCTGAACAACAAAGTTGCTTTATTAGTCGAGGCAGGTCAGCACTGGGCTAAGGGTACAGAAATCGCTTCGTTAGATACGGCACTTCATTTTTTGCGGGCTAGTGGTATCGTAGATCCCAATTTTGTTGAACTTCACTTGTCTAAAGAAGGAAAAAACCCTCCAGTTGCTGAAATGTGGGATGTCACAGATGGGGTCACGGCAGTTACTGATAATTTCAAGTTTATAAAACCATTTGTCGGAATGGAAATCATTCCTAAAGCTGGTACCGTAATAGCCAACGATGGAAATTTAGAAATTAAAACATCATATAACGACTGTCTTCTTATGATGCCAAATCATCGTCCAGGTGCAGGGGTCCGAAAACTCAGATTGTGTAAACGGGCCTGAGCGATAACCTTAACGCACTGTCAATATATGCGCGGGTCCTCTTTTGTCTGTGATATAAGTTTTACTACTATGCGGTATTTGTGGAGAGATTATAGATTTATAAGCAAGTTAATTATTTTTTGCTATCTTCTAGGTGATTAAATCTCAAGAGCAGAAATGGGATGGACGTGAAGCTTTGGCAGAGGTTGATCATCTCAAAAACTAATATGATCTGAACATAGGAGTTGAATTTTAGAAGAAACAAGGGGGTCGGTGTGGTTAAAGGATTACTAATAGCATCTTTTGATTTTACGGAAGCTTACGAGGATGAGTTCCATGATTGGTATGATTTAGAACATATACCCGAACGTCAGGAAATCCCGGGTTTTGGCAGTTGTGAGCGATGGATCGGGGTGGACAATTCTAAACATGCGATAGCCACTTATGACTTGGATGCAATTAGGGTTCTAAGAGAGCCAGCTTATAAGTCTATTGCCTATGATAATTTATCTCCATGGTCGAAAAGGGTTACTGCAAAATGTGCGCGTATTCTGCGTTTTGAGGGTACACAAATTCTACCTGGAGATGAGTCGGCTCCTGACGCATCTGGTGGTTTATTAATGGTTGCAATAAACGTCGCCAACGAAAAAGAGGATGATTTTAATGCCTGGTATACCGAAGAACATATTCCCGCTCTATTAGAGGTTCCCGGGGTTCTTTCAGCCAGGCGTTACAAATCTTGTGAAGGCACTCATCGATATGTTGCTATTTACCATCTTCTGAAACCGGAAGTAACGAAGACCGATGCATGGTCGAACGCAATCAACACTCCTTGGAGTTCACGAATTAGACCTCATTTCCAAAATAGGATCAGAGTTTTAGCCAGAAAATACGAACGATCTATTTAATCTTTATGGGTGGATTCGATTTTTAGTAATGGAGCATTTGTGGATACCAATAGTATTAGTAGCAGCGGCACTACAAACTGCAAGAAATGCGGGTCAAAAATATCTCAGTGGACATTTATCTGCCCTTTCAGCTACATGGATTCGCTTTGTTTTCGGACTGCCATTCGCCCTTATGTATCTGTTTTTAATAACAACCAATACATCTTTTGAATTTGATATATTTAATTTAGGATTTTTATTGCCTTGTGGGTTAGCTGCATTATGTCAGCTGTCCGGCACTGCTTTTCTTATGATTTTGTTTCGTCTTAGAAATTTTGCGATTGGGTCGACTTACGTCAGAACAGAAGTGGTGGTTGCAGCTTTTATTGGGACAATTTTTTTTAATGAATTTGTATCCTTGATGGGTTGGGTAGCAATATTCATCTCAGTATCAGGTGTAATCGTTATCAGTGCTATAAAATTTAATCTTGGAAAACAAAATTCCTTAAAAAACTTTTTTGATATTTCTGCTGGGATCGGGTTGCTAAGTGGCTTAGGGTTTGCTCTGGGGTCGTTTTTTATTCGAGAAGCCAGCTTGTCTTTTGAAGACGACAATTTCGTATTGACTGCAGCAATTACGCTAGTTGTCGTGCTCAGTTTTCAAACTACTGGTTTAGGTCTTTACATTATGATAACCCAGCCAAGACAACTTTATACAATCATAAAGCTTTGGCGCCCCAGTTTATTCGTTGGCTTTACGAGTGCAATTGGATCCATCGGCTGGTTTACGGCCATGACGATCCAACGCATAGCATATGTAAAGGCATTGGCTCAGATTGAATTCATATTTGCTTTATGTGTGTCAATCCTTTTTTTCGGAGAAAAACCAACTCGACAAGAATTTTTTGGCATGTCTTTAGTAGCCATTGGTATTCTAGTTTTGGTATTGTTTGCAAATTAGCAGAAATAGTATTGAATATGTAATTTTTTATCTTGATCTGACCCAAGCTAATTGGATGAGGCTTTTATGAATAATCGGAATGATAACAACGAACCTGAACTTAGATGGATGGAAACTCCTAAAGGTAGGGCGATAATTAATGGTGTTTCCTTACCGGTCTTACTGATGATTACTCAGCATTTTGGTTACATTGTGCCAGGCCCGCCGGTTACTTTTGAGAATTTCATTTTGTATTCTGGTTATGGCATTGCAGTAGGTTTGTTGATGTATGTGTGGACTGATTTTAGAATAAAACGCCAAAGGAAAAAAAGGGCAGCTTTGGGACAGCCGGAGCAAGGCTTGAATACTAATAAAGAAGATGAGTCATAATTATTCATTTACAGGAGGTTTTTAATGATAAACGATAAGGATGCAGGTTTCTACCATGAAAATGGCTATATCGTCGTAGACGATGTGTATAGTATGGCTGAAGTAGAGGCTATGAGGGCTGTCGTTGAGGAGCTTGTGGAGAAATCACGCAAGATTGCTGATCATAATGATATCTATGATTTAGAACCCGCTCACTCTGCCGACAAGCCAAGAGTGCGGCGTATTAAAGAACCATTCAAAGTGCATCCCTTATATCGGGAAATGGTGGAACACCCGAATATCATATCAATCATGAATAAGCTCATAGGGGTCAATCAGAGATTGCATGGAGGAAAAATAAATATTAAAGCAGCTTCATTTGGATCGCCAGTGGAATGGCATCAAGATTGGGCGTTTTATCCACATACAAATGACGATGTATTAGCTATAGGAGTAATGCTAGATGATATGACAGAGGAAAATGGTCCTCTCTTAATTATGCCGGGCTCTCACAAAGGACCAACCTATGATCATCACGCCGATGGCTCTTTTGCGGGAGCAATAAACCCCAATGACTGTCCATTAGACTTTTCAAAAGCGGCCCGTGTTACTGGTAAAGCTGGCGCTTGTAGCTTCCATCATGTCCGCGCTGTTCATGGGTCCGAGCAGAACCGATCAGGTCAGGACAGAATTTTACTACTTTATCAAGTTGCCGCTGCAGACGCTTGGGATCTTCAGCGTTTCAATGAACCTTGGGAGGAATACGAATCTCGCATGATAGCCGGTGTGTCGACGTTAGAACCCCGTCTTGTTCAAACACCTATACGATTGCCCTATCCTACAGCTAAGCACACTGGATCTATTTATGAAAATCAACGTGCAATGAAATCTAGGTTCTTTGACTTTGATAATAATCCCGATAAAATCTTAGAGGATGCGGACTAGGAACTCAATAAACAGCGTATAGGAACACTTGGCGCGGCGCTGTTCGCTACGCTAAATATTGAAGGTACTTATTATTATCCTGTGGATGTTTTACCCAGCGCTCCCCTAGGCTGACGCATTATCTAGAAAATCGACTATCAAATGAGCGTATAACTTGAAAAAAAACCGGGTTCTCGCTATCACTGTATTTGCCTCATCGACGGCATTCCCTTTAATTACACAGCACCAATATACCGGTTTAAAAGCCACTTTTTAGGGTTGTAAAACAAGTAGGCGCTTTGAATGCTTAGTGCTTTAAAAGAAAGTCTGTTAAAGTAGCGTTGAATCCAGCAGCTGCCTGCACATTACAAAAATGCGCAGACGCTGGTAATTCAATATATTCAGCACCAGGGATGCTATCGGCTATCAATTTATTCATTGCTGGCGTCGTTCCAGGATCTTCGGCGCCGGCGATCACCAAAATGGGTAGGTCAATGGTTTTAATCGTCTCGCGCTGATCCATGTCTTTTATAGCAATACAACAACCGGCAAATCCATCCACGGGTGTGGCGTGTATCATCTCCCTGATTTTAGAAATTTCTGATAAATGCGTGTCATGGTAACCGGTCGTGAACCATCTCTCTAAGGTGCCGTCCGATATGCTTTGCATGCCACCCGCGCGAGCAGCATCAATACGCTGCTGCCACAGATTAGCAGGGCCCATATATGATGATGTTGCACATAAAACCGCAGCGTGAAGCCTTTCCGGATTGCGCGTCGCTAGCCTTTGACCAACCATGCCGCCTTTCGAAAGGCCACAATAATATATCTTTTCAATACCTAAGGCATCGAGTAGACCAATCGCATCATCGGCCAGCATATCAATGGTATAGTCACCTTTCGGGGCATCTGACTGACCATGGCCTCGGCTGTCATATCGTAAGATATGAAAATCATGCGCCAGATTATCTATCTGCGCATCCCACATATGTAAGTTGGACATAAGTGAGTTTGAAAAAAGTAGCACTGGCTTACCTTGAGTACCATCGAAACGATAGTTGAGGTTTATACCGTTTACGGACAAGCGTGGCATGATGTGGTTCCTTTTGGGTAAAACGAATTTATTTAAAAGACCGAGTATTTTCGATTTACAGAGTGAAGCAAATAATTTTCAGCAAAATGGACGACGATATTTACATGAAAAGCAACGGCGGTCCAACGTAACTCTGCTATTTCATTATAAGTGAACATGCCGATAGGAAACATGCTAGAAGACCGCCATAGGTCAAATTGTATACGAAACTTTTATTCTTGCTTTCTAGGCCACGGCTTTTCCTTCTTTTGTAAGATGATCTAACCCTTCGTCTAGTGCTTGAGAGTACCGATCGAACAAACTGTCTATCTCACTATCAGATATAATTAACGGTGGACAGAAACACATTGCATCGCCTACTGGCCTCAAGATTAATCCGTGTTTTAAACAATAATCACTGATTATACCTCCTACATTCTCTGCAGGGGCAAAAGCTTCCTTTGTATCTTTATTTTTTACGAGTTCAGTCGCGCCTATTAGTCCTTCACCACGAACTTCTCCAACAAGTGGGTGGTCAGCAAAAGCTCTAAGTCTTTCCTGGTAATGACCCATAACACTTTGAACATGACCAAGAATATTTTCCTCCTCGTAAATTTTAAGTGTTTCCAGAGCAACTGCGGCAGCTACCGGATGCCCAGAATATGTATAGCCATGTCCAAAAACACCAAGTTTGGCACTTGCATCTGCGATAACTTGATAGATGTCATCGCTAATTATTGTCCCGGAAATAGGAAGATAGCTTGATGATAATGCTTTTGCGCAAACTAAAATATCAGGTTGGATATCAAATGTCTCGCATGCCCAATAATTACCGGTGCGCATAAATCCACAAATCACCTCATCTGCAACAAAAAGAACATCGTGTTTCTTCAGTACTGCCTGGACTTTTGCAAAATATGTCTTTGGCGGAGTGACAACACCGCCAGCTCCCATAATGGGTTCAGCAAAGAACGCAGCTACGGTTTCTGGACCTTCCTCGATGATCATCTTATCCAAGTCGTCGGCCATACGCGTAGCAAAGTCCTCTTCAGTTTCTCCCTCTTCTCCAAATTTATAGTAATGTGGATTATTAGTATGGATAAAATTTTGGAGAGGTACATCGAAACCTGCGTGGTTTACAGGCCGGCCAGTAAGGCTTGAAGCAGCCAATGTTATGCCATGATATCCATTAATGCGACCAATAATTTTTTTCTTAAGATGTCGACCGCGAGCGTTATTATAGTACCATATAATCTTGATTGCTGTATCGTTAGCTTCTGATCCCGAATTATTGAAAAATACTTTAGAGACGGAGGCAGGCGCTAACCCCATTAATTTCTCACCTAAATCAATGCTAGGAAGATGCGATTTTCCACCAAATAAATGGTAGTAGGGAAGTGTTTCCATTTGCTTGGTAGCTGCAGCAACTAGCCTTTTGTGTTGAAAGCCCAGCGAAGTAGACCAAAGTCCGGCCATTCCTTCAATNTATTGTTTGCCTCCATTATCCCAAACATAAACGCCNTCTCCGCGCTCAATTATCATAGGGCCATGTTCTTCATGGGCTCTCAAATTTGTATTGGGATGTACCAAATATGCTACATCTCTCGCTTCTGGTGAATTCGGATTTATGGGCATGAAAACTTCTCCGACAGATTTTTAACAAAGTGTTTATTAAAGTGCTTCTCGTAAAATACTATTTTTTTATGAGTGACCGCAAGAGGATACACTNTTTCTACTTTGGAACTAGTAACATTTATTGAAAAATCAACAANGATTTTACGGAAATAATAAACGAGTTGCAATCAGATTAATCAAGTTCTTTTGGGAGGTAATATAAACCAGATAAACGCGATCAATTGAACTAGTATAACGATTCCAAATGCTGTGAAATAGGACTCGGACGGATATTCGCCATGTTCGTTCATCGGAAATAGGTTTATTATTTCTCCGATTAAATATTGAATTAAGAATACGCTACCAAAGACAAAAACATTCACTCCAGTTATAACTCGTCCGGATAAGTCTGGATTAAAATGCCTCGTTAGATGCGCATAAACAACCATGGCTGCGTTTGCTAGAAGTCCAAAACCAACCCAAGACCAGATAGTCGTTGGCATTATCTCTAGCGTAATAAAAACCTGAAAACTTATAAAAAGCACCGTCGAAAGAGCAAAAAACTTTAACAAAGAAAAATTAAACCGTTCAAGCCAGCTAGCCAGTATACCGGTCATTAATGATCCAACCGATAAGGCTATTGCTAATATTAATAAATAATTGGCAACGAGATCGCGTTCAAAGCCGGCAACATCTTTAAGCCATGGGCCGGCCCAGAGCCCCTGAATAGCCATATTGGTCCCTAAGCTTGCTGCAATTAATGGTGCGCATCTCCAGAATTCTGAACTTTTGTAAATAATTCCAAGTTCCATTATCTGTTTGATTAGTGCCGGTGAAGGGTTAGATTTTTTCTTNTCTGGAACGATGATAAAAATCATCAGAGCTACAATTAACGTGAGAATAGCTAAACCTAAAAAGATTACTCTCCAATCAACATAGGCCAGCGCGAGTTCTAGTGGGGTAGTTGCTGCTACAGCGCCCAAACCCCCTGCGGCTAGAAATGCTCCATTTATCGTGGGCCAGTACTTTTCATTAAACCAGAGTGTTGAGGCTTTTAACGAAGCCATTAAACAACCGGCTACGCCTAACCCAATCAAACCCCGACCAATAGCTAATCCTTCGATCGTCTCTCCTTGGGCAAATAATACTGCTCCAACTGCAGCAAATATAAGAAGAAAACTTTGAACTCGTCTAGGGCCGTAGCGGTCTAAAAGTATTCCAAGAGGAAGTTGAAACAATGAAAACGTCAAAAAATACATGGCGGTGAGAAGCCCTAGATCACTCGCGTCAATACCGATTTCAGAAATTAGTTGAGGGGCTATTATGGCATTGGTTGATCTGTATAGATAAGAAAGAAAATAACCTAGGGCAAATGGGCACAGTACAATAAAAATTAGGCGTAGCCCTGTTGCAGGTTTTGATGATATTTTCTTCGTTGACGGTTGGTTGTTTTGTAGACCGTCTTTATTTGATGGAAGCGCTAAATTTATAAAGGTATGCGAAAACACAGTCTCATCACTTTTCAAGAAAAAATTTTTAACGCTAAACTACTGGCTTGTGATAAAAAAAATGATTTAGGGGTGAAAAAACCAGATAGATTACTATACCCTCTTGACCGTTAGTAACGCAAAAAAATCTATCAATGCCAGTTAATAGTTTTGAATTTTAATACAGAAATGCTTCACTTGATGGGAATCGGCTGATAAAAACGATTTTAATATAAATTAAACTTAATTTGCTACATGCAGTGTTGTAGGAGAATTTTCAAATGTCTAAGTCTTGGAACCCCGATTCTTGGAGAGCAAAACCTGCACTTCAAATGCCAGATTATCCAAACATAAAACGTTTAAATGAGGTGGAGGCAGAGATAGCAAGTTATCCACCGTTAGTTTTTGTTGGCGAAGCGCAACGCTTAAAACGCAGCTTGGCGCGAGTCGCCAGTGGTGAGGGGTTTTTATTGCAGGGTGGCGATTGTGCTGAGAGTTTTGCAGAGTTTTCTCCTAATAACATCCGTGACACTTTTCGGGTTTTATTACAAATGGCCGTTGTTTTGACTTTTGGTGGTGGGCTACCCGTAGTAAAGGTCGGTCGATTGGCTGGTCAATTTGCGAAGCCTNGGTCTAGTGGCGTAGAAAAAAAAGGAGANATCGAACTTCCAAGTTATCGTGGAGATATCGTCAACTCAATTGAATTTGACGAGATTGGCCGACAACCCGACCCTGACCGATTATTAAAAGCCTATAATCAATCGGCGTCCACTTTAAATCTTTTAAGAGCGTTTGCCCAAGGCGGTTTCGCTAATTTGGAAGAAATACACCGTTGGACTTTGGGGTTTGTCTCTAAGTCTCCTCACGGTGAGCGTTATGGAGAATTAGCAGGTCGACTGGATGAATCTCTGAGATTTATGAAGGCTTGTGGATTGACAGCGGAGTCCACTCAACAANTAAGAGAAACAGATTTCTATACATCCCATGAGTCCCTTCTACTCGGTTATGAGGAAGCTATGACNAGACAGGATACCATCACTGATGATGGTGGCTGGTATAGCACATCTGCCCACATGATATGGATAGGAGATAGGACCCGACAACCAGATGGAGCTCATGTTGAATATATGCGAGGAATTAATAACCCGATTGGNTTGAAATGTGGTCCGAGCTTGAATCCAGAGGAACTCATTAAGCTCGTCGACACATTAAATCCCAAGAACGAATCAGGCAGATTAACGCTGATTTGTAGAATGGGTTCTGAGAATGTTGAGGAGAAATTATCCCCNTTGATCCGTGCCATTCAGCGAGAAGGAAAGTCTGTGGTTTGGTCGTGTGANCCGATGCATGGCAACACTATTACCTCCTCTAATGGGTATAAAACTAGGCCTTTTGACCATATTCTATCAGAGGTAAGAGNATTTTTTAATGTTCATACTAACGAAGGCACATATGCTGGAGGTGTACATTTCGAAATGACAGGACAGGACGTCACCGAATGTCTTGGTGGCGCTCAAGCGATAAATGAGGTGTCGTTGGGAGACCGTTATCATACGCACTGTGATCCAAGATTGAATGCATCTCAAGCACTTGAGTTAGCTTTTCTTATTGCTGATATGCTCAAAGAGAACAGAATTAATCGATTAGAGACAAAGGTAGCAGCGGTGTCTTAATATAACCTGACTCATATTGCGGTCGTAATTTCGAATGGTTACCATGTCTGTCACAGGATAAATTGGAAATACAGTGCTGAAAAATACTAAAAAGGTTCCACGCTTAGTTCAACATCCTGAAGATGCTGTAGTTTCNCGCTTTGCNGATAAATATTTTTTGAGAACGAAAGATATAGTTGAGCGGTTTAATGATACGGTGGTTACATATGCGGTCTTTATGAGGCGTCCAGTCACTAGTGCTACAAAGTTGGCCGTATTGTGGCTGGAGGAAATGGCAAAGTCACGGAAAACGATTGTAAATATTGATGTGCGCCACAAAGAAGGGGCTTGGATTGGGGCCGGTGAGCCGATAGTTTACATAACAGGCTCGCTTTTTCATTTAGTTGATTTAGAAACACAGTTTCTGCANAAGCTAGGGGCGGCTTGTGTCGCAGCTTACAATGCATATGTCATGTGCGTAGAGTTGCCTAAATCTGCATTCCTAGCGATGGATGCCCGGCATTGTGCAGGAACCGATATGGCTGAATTGATGGCCTATGGTGCAAGCGTAGGGTCACGGAAAGCGCAGAAAAAAGTTGGTGCATTGGGNTTTATTGGGAACGCTACGGATGATACTGCCCATTTTTTTGGCCAAAATACTGGTTTTGGAACAATGCCGCATGCCTTGATAGGTTATGCNGGGTCAACTGTTCGAGCCGCCGAGATGTTCCACGATACCCACCCAAATATTAACTTAACGGTTCTTGTAGATTATTTCGGANAAGAGATAACTGACGCTATTGCTGTTTGCGCTAGGTTTCCTGACCTAGCAAGTTCTGGAAAATTATCGATCAGACTAGACACGCATGGTGGTCGTTACGTAGAAGGGCTGGATATGGCAAACTCGTACGCTGTCCTAGAAAGAAATGCAACAAAAGCAATTCGAGGGTATCGTTCTGAGGCAGAACTTCGACATTTAATTGGAACGGGTGTTTCGGCTGCGGCGATATGGCATTTAAGAGAAGCTTTAAATAATGCTGGCTACCCCAATGCAAAAATTGTTGGATCAAGCGGGTTCTCGCCCGAAAAATGTCGTATAATTGCTCTTGCAGAGGCTCCCGTCGACGTAATTGGAACTGGATCCTATCTTCCTGAAAATTGGAGTGAAACCTATGCGACAGCAGATATTATAGATTACGATGGCGTGCCAAGAGTCAAAGTTGGAAGGGAATTTTTGCTCCAAAGATGAAAGAATATAATCCAAATACAATCCTATTAATTGTACACCAAAAAAAGTCCGTAGCAGGGCATATAGGTTCTTTATTATCAAACATTGGATATAATTTAGACCGACGGTGCCCCTGCATAGGGGAGCCATTACCCCAATCTTTAGAAAACTATGCTGCGGTAGTCGTTTTTGGAGGTCCAATGAGTGCAAACGACTGTTTTTTAGAAGGTATAAAGAAAGAACTCGATTTTATTCCTGAAGTTTTGAAATTGGGAATACCGTTTCTTGGCCTTTGCCTAGGAGGGCAGTTACTGGCTCGTGTATTAGGAGCTAAAGTTACGCCACACAAGCTTGGACATATCGAATCTGGTTTCACTAAAATATACCCAACCGAGATAGGAAAAGATTGGTTCGTGGAGTCTGATATTTTTTATCAATGGCACAGAGAAGGGTTTGATGTGCCTGGATCTGCTTGTCTCTTAGCTACTGGCCATAACTTCCCAAATCAAGCATTTGTTTATGATGGTAATGCCATTGCCACACAATTTCACCCTGAAATCACACGCGAAATGATCGACAGATGGACTATGCATGGCGCTCATCGATTAAACAGACCAGGGGCTCAACCTCGACAGGCGCATGTCAAAGGGTGGGAGGTCTACAATAAGCAAATAGACTTATGGGCGAAATCTTTGNTGCGTCGATTTAGTTTAGACGGTCCTNTGCGCGAAATTGCTCAATGAATACACAATACTCATCATTTTCTTGGACTGTTTTACTGACTTGAACACCTCTCTTTTTGCAGTTTGGAGAATTACTTGACTAATTACCCGAAATTATTTTCTGAAATTGAAATTGCTGGGCGAACTTTAAGAAATAGGATTTGTCTATGTGCCACAGTAACTAACTTTGCTAAGGCTAATAAGATAACCGAGGAATGGCGTAATTTTTTGATTGAAAGAGCGAGAGGTGGGGCAGCTCTATTAGTTACGGAGATAATTGCTGTGGACCCTGAAGCGATTGCCCAATCATCAACNGTTACTGGTTTTGATCAGACNAATGAGGAGGCTTTTCGAACTATTGCTAGAGATGTTGGAGAGGAGGACGCACTGATTATAGGCCAGCTCTGGCATCCGGGTCGTCAACAACTATGGCACCCAACCAAAACACCTATTGGAGTCTCAAATTTACCAGACCCATATAGTGGAACAGTACCACACGTTATGGATACAAAAGAAGTCTACAGGGTGGCTGAGGCATATATAAACACAGCNAAACGATTAGCTGACTGCGGTTTTGATGGCGTAGAGCTTCATGGTGCCCATGGTTATTTGATCACACAATTCTTATCGGCTGCATCGAATATCCGAGATGATGAATTTGGTGGGGATACAGTTTCTAGAACTCTTTTCATAAGGAATATTGCGCAAGGGATAAAAGAGGCGTGTGGAAAGAATTTTATCGTTGGGTTAAAAATGCCGGCTGACGAGGGAGTTGAAGGGGGCGTGGACCCAAATGAGGCGGAGCAAATAACTGGGTTGTTATCGGCAACGAATAATTTTGATTACTTTTCGTACGGCCAGGGAAACTTTAGTCTCAGTTTAGAAAATCATGTGCCAGACCTTTATTTTAGAGAGGGACATTTTATTGACTTACACAAGCGCATGCGAGCAGCGGCAAATGGAGTGCCGGTTATGGCCCTTGGAAGGATAGGCACCGCTCAATTAGCAGAAGACGTTATAGAGAATGGTAACGGTGACTTAGTAGGAATGTCACGCGCACTTATAACCGATGCGGCTTTGCCTCAAAAAGCGCAATTAGGCGATATAAAAGATATAAGGCCATGTGTCTTCGATAACTTTTCCTGGGGAGAAATCCATCTTGGAAAGCCTTTAACAGAGCACCATAATCCCTATTTAGGAAAAAAGGATGAAGCCTTTTTCAGATTAAAATCAGCTGAGTTTTCAAAGAGAGTGGTGGTCGCTGGTAGTGGTCCAGCCGGGCTAGAGGCTGCTTGGGTCGCTGCTGCACGTGGTCATGGTGTAACGTTGTTCTGTGCATCCCCTGATCTTGGTGGCAGCTTGATGACCGAATCAGCATTGCCAGGACGGTCTGACATGGCTCAGATCATTAATCATCAAATCCATCTGGGAAATACTTATGGAGTTGAATATGTTTTAAATCATAAGGTTACANGTTCTGACGTTGCCGAATTTGGTGCGGACACGCTGGTGCTAGCTACTGGATCGGTTCAACGTCTCCCCAACGGATTAAACGATAGTAAAAAAGTTATATCCGCGCGTAGTTTTGTGCGTAATGCAGATCAGTACACTGGTAATACGGCAGTTTTGATTGACGAAGACTATGGTGCAGCGACTTATGGTGTCGCTGATTTATTAGCAGAGAAATATAAAAAAGTCATCCTGTTGACGTCCCGGCCACGATTAGCTGGTAATGTTAACCATTGCAGTGCTATCGGGGTATTCAAACGGTTATACTCGGCGAACATTGATATCCGACCAGCTCAAGAAACTATTAAGTTTTCTTCGGATGAATTAACAGTACGGAATCCATTTAGTAAAATTATATCTAAAATNAACGACGTTGATTTGATAATTTACTCTACTCCTCGAATATCTGTAGATGATATATCATCAGAGCTTCCACTAATTGATACGCATTTTATTGGAGATTGCAGATCGCCCAGAAATCTTTTAGCTGCAATTCAAGGGGGCCATGCGCTGGCTCTTGAATTATAGAATAGTGAATTTGGACTAGGGTTTGAGCGAATGACAAATACTGGTCTTGGTGCCTTAGAACAGCAAATAAAACATGACCTCGAAATTATTAGTTACCCTCTGAATGAGTGGGTTCCTCCCCGCTACACCGATGAGGGCGAAAGAGTTTTAGATGTTTTAATAATTGGTGGCGGGCAAGGTGGCCTGGCAATAGCTTTTCAATTAATGCGCGAGCGAATAAATAATGTGCTAGTCATTGATGAAGCTCCTGCCGGCCGAGAGGGACCTTGGCTGAATTATGCTCGTATGCCGATACTTCGTTCTCCCAAGGAAGTTAATGGACCGGATCTAAATATACCAAGTCTCGCATTTCAAGCTTGGTACGAGGCTCAATTTGGAGCTGTGTCTTGGACGCAGTTAGGAAAAATTCCTACAAAAATGTGGATGGAATATCTTATTTGGTATCGACGCGTTCTTAATTTACCAGTGAAGAATCTGATCAAACTGGATACTTTTGAGCCCTATAAAGATATACAAAAAGTCTCTTCACATTGCTTGCAAACAAACACAAAAAAGATAATTTTTGCACGTAAACTAGTTCTTGCAACTGGGATAGAAACATCTGGGGAATGGTGGTCCCCTCCAATTAGTGACAAGGTTCCAAAAGAATATTGGGCTCATGCCAGCGAAATGATTGATTTTGATTCTCTCGCAGGTAAGCAGGTTGCTGTCTTAGGCGCTGGTGCATCAGCCATGGACAATGCGGTAGCCGCACTTGCTGCGGATGCTCGTCAAGTTAATGTTTTCTGCCGACGATCAGAACTACAGCGCGTTCAACCGTTCAAGTGGCTNTCTTTTCCCGGATTTTTACGACATTTTTCTGAGCTTGACGATGAATGGCGTTGGAAGTTTATGGNGCATTTATTGGGGCTTAGAGAAGCTTTTCCGAGAGAAACATGGGAGAGAGTAAATCAGTACAGTAATTTTTGTTTGGAAACGGGTNCTCCTTGGCAAGACCTCTCTATTGTTGATGAGAAAGTTTGTATCGAAACTCCTAAGGGTAAATTTCTTGCTGACTTTTTGATTTTTGGCACCGGCTTTGTGATAGATATATCTCGACGGTCAGAGTTACAAAACTACACTGACTTGATCGCCTTATGGAAGGACCGGTATGCATGCCCGAATGATGAAACTGGCTCAATGCTCTCGAACTATCCCTATTTAGGAGATGGATTTGAATTTTTAGAAAAAGATCCTGGAACTGCAAGCTGGTTAAGAAATATTCATCTTTTTACATTCGGCACGACTATGAGCTTTGGACCTAGCGGCGCGTCAATTAATGCTATGAAATTTGCCGTGCCTAAATTAGTAAATGCAATAACAAAGGATCTATTTTTTGACGATATTGATACACATTATAAGTCGCTAAAAGCCTATGATTTGCCAGAGTTTGCAATGTTGGGTGATAGTGGAGAGGTTGCCCCGAATGCACCTCAGGTACGTCGCCTCGAGGATGATAGCTTTGACTAAGCAAGAAGATTGGATCTAGGTACATATTTGTTGTTTGTTTTTTGCTAATTATTTACTCTTGTGATTGCTAATTATTNGAATATTGTTTTNAATTAACCCCTTNAGATTGAAAAAACTTAAAAGCGATATTAAGCAATGTCATTACCAAATCCAGCGCCAGGTTTTTTGAAACATTCCGATCGNTCGATGAATTACAGCCATTCGGATAAAACAATAAAGGTTCTTTTCAACGAGGCGATTTTAGCAACGACTAAGGGTTGTATAATTCTCATAGAAGAAAACTATTCGCCGGTAATATATATTCCAGCGGACGACATTCGTTTTGAGTTCATGGAGAAAACACAATGTTCAACATATTGTCCATTTAAAGGTACAGCATCTTATTGGAACATAAAAAGTGATCAAAATTTCGAGGAAAATGCCGCTTGGAGTTATCTCGATCCATTTGATGAAGCACTAATTATCAGAGGATATCTTGCATTCTATCCAAATAAAGTAAGCGCTATCAATATTTATTAATGGGATGATCTCGGAGTAAACAATTGAAACTAAAAGAACCTATCGTAGCAGCATTTCTGCATGATCAATCATCGACTATTACTTATTTAGTGGTTGATAAAGCAACAAAATCAGCTGCAGTGATCGACCCTGTAGCAGATTATGATATTTCTACAGGAAAGATGTCCCATAATTTTAGTGATAAAATCCTAACAACGCTAAACTCAAGTAATTATAATTTAGATTGGATTATTGAAACGCATGTTCATGCGGATCATGTTTCGGATGCTCAATACTTTAAAAAAGAATTTGGTGGAAAAATAGCAATTGGTAGTCGCATTAAAGAGGTGCAAAAGNCTTTTGTAAAAATTTATGATGAGGAAGAGGTCTTCCCTTGTGATGGGTCGCAATTTGATTATTTGATCAATCCAGGGGAAATATTCCAGATTGGCGAGTTGGAGGCCACTGCCATCTCCACACCTGGCCATACTCCTGCCTGTATGAGCTATTTAATAGGGACTTCTGTGTTTGTCGGNGATAGTATTTTTATGCCGGATTTTGGAACAGCCCGTTGTGATTTCCCTGGGGGAAGTGCGAAAGACCTATATACATCTGCTAAAAAATTAGTCGCTCTACCTGACGAGACACGTGTTTTTGTAGGGCATGACTACGGGCCTGGCGGTCGTGCTATAGCTTGGGAGACTACCATTGGTGCGGAGAAGCAATCTAATATTCATATTAGAGATGGCATAAGCTTAGATGACTTCGTAAAACTGAGAGAAACCAGGGATTCCCAACTAAATTTGCCTGGAATGATTATTCCTTCCATTCAAATCAATATGAGAGCTGGAAAATTACCCTATCCAAGCGAAAATGGTGTTTCTTATCTAAAAACCCCAATCAATAATTTCCCTGGGCTTAAGTAACTGTGGCTTTACTAATAATCCCACAAATTACTCGAATTTAATTTGTAGGTTTTGCCAAAGGTACATTTTTCCCTTCAATTGCTGCTAAGAATAAGGCAAGTAACGAGGGAATAATAATCAGCGTTAGAACTGCAGATAGTGTCAGTCCACCAATAACTACTGAGCCTAGTCCGCGGTACAATTCTGCACCTGCTCCGGGGAAAATAACCAAAGGCAGCATGCCCAGGACGCTTGTAAGCGTAGACATAAAAATAGGNCTTATGCGATTCTTGGTGGCCTCTAATATAGCGTCTGATATATTTAAACNATCTATTCGCAGATGATGTAGCGTTTGGTGCACTAGTAGAATTGCATTGTTGACTACAATTCCAATTAATATGACAAAACCAAGAAGTGTTAACATATCGAGATTTTGTTGCTGAAATTGACTTAGCAGAACTAATCCTATTACGCCTCCCGCGGTAGCAAGTGGTACTGACAAAATGATAATTAGTGGATACAGAAAGCTTTCAAATAACACTGCCATCACCAGATAGACGATTATGAGGGCCATTAAAAGGTCAACAACCATCTCATTCCAAGTTTCAGTCAATTTATCCGCTGTTCCAGATAACCGAAGCTTAACCGTCTTTGAAACAGACTCTTTTCTTAGTTCAGCAATCACGCCAAGTTGAATTTTATTCATTGCTACTTCTAACGGCATGTCAGCTGGTGGATTAATCTGCAAGGTTATTGTTCTTAATTGCTCCCGGTGTCTAATTTCNGATGGGCCGGTAGTAACATCGATGTTTGATAGCGAACTAGCTGGCACAATTTGACCGCTTTTAGTAACAACTGGCAGACCATTGATATCTTGTGTTGTTTTAACATGATGTTTGGGGCCACGTAGAGTTAGGTCTATACGTTTTCCATCTACTGTAATCTCAGCAACGCGCAATCCATCATTAAAGGCATCGAGGGTTTGTCCAAGAGCCTTCGTCGATATTCCATTATCCGCTAGACTAACGCGATCTGGTATTACTCTAATTTCCGGCGCACCAAGGCTAAGTGACGGACGAGGTCTCATCCGTGTTCCTTCGCGTCTAGGCATGACCTTTTCTAACTTACCAGCAGCTTGCTGGGCAACGGTAATTATCTCTTCAAGTGTTCCGCCTGAGACATCTAAATCAATAGATCTAGAGCCGCCAATACCTCGTCCAAAAATTGAACGTTTCCTCATTATTCCGTATGTTTTGGGCTCACTGTNNAGTGATTGTTCCAATACTGGTATCAANTCGTCTACTCGCGTTGGATCNGCAGCGACAGCTCCGATTATGGCGTTTGCTCGAAAAGCGGCGAAAAAAAAGCGTTCCATAGTGGGGACACCATTGTCATCTTCCAANCGGCTCCTTTCTGGATCCCATAATTTCTTTGTTGCTGATTCTAATTTGCCGGCTATTTTTGTCATTGTAGGGAGATTGTATCCAGATGGGGGTAATATGAAACCGATTACAAGATTACGATTTCCATCCGGTAGATAATCCAATTTTGGAAGAAGAAGTGTCGTCGTGACTCCTGAGACTAAAACAACTGTAACAACTACTCCTCCGGCTCGGGCACGGCTAGAGATGACGCGTTTTGTGAAATTTAGAATAGCTTCCACAAATTTTTGTGCAATTATATCTATTGCAGGTAGTTTTCGCCTTTCTACAGTTCCCTGAAGATCTCCTCCNAGAAGCTTGCTGGATAAAGCGGGGATCACCGTAATGGACACCACTAATGATAATAGAACGGAAACTGAAATAGCAACGGCTATATCTCGAAAGAGTTGTCCAACCTCAAGCTCCATAACTAGTATCGGTATGAAGACCATAACAGTTGTCAAAGCTGATACAAGTACCGCACCCCAAACTTGATTTGCTCCTTCGAAAGCAGCTTCATGTATTGGTATGCCACGTTGCCTTAATCTAAAAATATTTTCCAAAACAACTATNGCNGCATCNACAACCATTCCCACTGCAAAAGCCAGTCCGGCCAATGATATTACGTTTATAGATCTACCAAGAGCAGCCATTGCCACAAAGGAACCAATAACAGAAACAGGTATGGCCAAAGAAACAACTAAAGTTGCTGCGCCACTCCTCAAAAATAATAATAGGACTATGGCAGCTAATGTACCGCCTATATAAATATTTTGTTGTACAAGATTAATTGCTGAGTCAATGTAAGTCGTTTCATCATAAACCTGTGTTAGGAAGATTTTCTCTGATAATAAATCCCCTTGGTTTAATTCAACGATTGCTTGCCTAATTCCCTTCATGATCTCTATTACATTGGCTCCAGTTTCCCTGTATACGGGCAATGCAATCGCGGGTTCGCTCATCATACGTATTCGTGACACGGGTTTTTTGTAACCAAAAGTTATATTAGCGACATCTCGGATCGTAATTCTGGTAATTCGTCCAGTCCCAGGGTCCATAATCGACCTTAATACAACAGCGTTGACAGCCTCAATTGAACCAAAATCACCCTCGGTGCGAACGACATAACGCCTTTTTCCCTCGTCTACTGCACCTGCTGATACAGAGGCATTTGCATTTTGTAGAGCGTTTACCACATCAGGGATTGTTAATTTATATTGCGCAAGGCTCTCCGGGTTAATAATGACCTGCATTTCTTGTTTGGCGCCGCCGTAGACCCGAACTTCCGATATGCCGTTTACTCGTTCTAGACGGTCTTTGATAAGATCATTTGCTAAATCATAGTAACTATGGATTTCTTGATCATTATTGACCATTTTCCTCAGTATTAACCACGCTATTGCATTATCTTCTGAACCAGCCGTATTGAGAGTTGGTTCGTCAACCTCAGTCGGGTAATTTCCAACGCGGTCTAATCTGTTTGAAACAAGTAAAAGAGCTTTCGTCATATCCTGGCCAACACCAAACTCGAGGGTTACTCGTGCTCGACCGGTTTCTGATTTGCTAACAATNGATTTGATCCCTTCGATGCCCTTTAACTGTTTTTCTTGCCTGTTGACAATCTCTCGNTCTACCTCTGCAGGTGCAGCGCCTGGCCATTGAGTTGTAATTGTGATTACTGGTTGATTAACGTCAGGGGTTAGTTGAATGGGAATGCTTTGAAGGGCCACACCCCCGAACATTACTATCATCAGGACAGCTGCTATTACTGCTATTGGTCGTATTATCGAAATCGAAATCAAGCGGTCCATCCACTTACCTCGTGATGTTGGGTTTGATGGGTTCACCNGGTCTTAACCGCTCATTACCGCGCACTACTACAAGATCTCCAGGTTGTAATCCGGCAAGGACTTCAAACCTATTCCCGATTGCGCGTCCTAATTTAGTAGTCTGCATGTTCGCTATACCTTTTTTAAAAACAAAAACGATTTTTTTTCCATTCTTGATCAATACAGCATCTTTGTGGACAGTGACGACATTAGCATTATCGCCAATTGGTAATTTAAGCTTAACCGATTGATTACCGGCAATACCCTGTTTAAATGGACCATCCTTGGCGGTTAATCTCACAGCAACAGCTCTAGTTTGNGAATTTTCTTGTGGGATTATAGCTCTTATTACCGCATTGAAAGATAGACCATTTTGTAAATTTGCCTTCACATTAGTACCTGGTTTTAAATCGAGTGCCCTTATTGAGGGAACATCTACCTCAATCTCAAGGTCCGTATCATTAAGAAGGGTTATTATTGGGTCACCTACACGCACGTAATTTCCAGGTAGAGTGTGTNGCTTTAAAACTACNCCTGGATAGGGGGCTTTAATATTTGCGTCCTGAAGTGCGATCTTACCCATCTTTAGTTTGCCCTTTGACTGCAGAATATCTGCTTTAGCACGGGTCACCATTTCTTTTGAAATTTCTAGGTCTCGCTCACTATCTTCTTCTCTGTCTTTCCGAAACGCACTAGAGCTCCGCAGAGCCAGAATACGTTTATGTGTCTGTTTCATTTTTCTGTTGTTTGCTATCTCTTTTGCTAGTTGCGATTCCATCCTTATTAAGTCAGCTTTCAGGATCTGAATTTGGCCATCGAGGCGATCTGATGCTAATTCTACCAGAACNTCACCCTTTTCTACGCGGTCTCCCACTTGAACTTGCATTTTGAGCACACGCTCTGCNATTCTTGTGGCGACTATACCAGACTCTTTCGCTACAAAGCGCCCAATTACGGGCATTGTCTGAAGAAGCGGTTCCGATATTACTTTGTCGATATCGACTGCGCTTGCTCGTTGCTGGCTAATAACTGCTGATGGTACGAGAAATACGAATAAGAATAGGAAGATACTGGAGATCATTGGCCACTTGATTACGCTTTTTTCAATCATTAATCACAACCCAACACATACATAACTAGTCGAAGATAAAGTAGCTCTTAGATCAAGACCTGTGCATTTTTCTATATTTTACAAGTATCTTGATGCAATTATTCCCTCTTTATTGATTAATCATAAACCTCGCCAACTTTAAACCTTTGTTATCAAAAAAATAGTAGCCCTTACTCAAAATATTCTGTTAAATAAAAACAAGTTGGCAGCACCCAAGCAGTTTAGTATTTTAAAAATATATTTTGCTGGCTACAACAAACACAGCGACTAATGGGATTTGATGACGATATTATTCACACATCAGTCATGTCTTCTACATGACGTACCGGCCGGACATCCAGAAAACCCAGCGAGATTAAAAATATTAGAATCCGCGTTTGCAGCAGACGAATTCAAATGCTTAGATCGTAGAGATGCTCCGTTAGGTAAAATTGAGTCAATAGCCTTAATGCATTCTCAAAGTTATATAGAAGACGTGACTAAAGTTATTTCCAAAAAAGAATTTGTATACTTAGATGCAGATACTTCTTTATCTCCTGGATCAGGCGAGGCTGCGCTTAGAGGATGCGGGGCAGTTTGTGCAGCCGTTGATGCCGTGATGACTGATGATGCTAAAAATGTTTTCTGTGCTGTTCGCCCGCCAGGGCACCATGCAGAAACTCGAATGGCTATGGGTTTTTGTTTATTCAATAATGTGGCTATTGGAGCAGCATACGCAAGAGAACGATTTAAAATTGANCGGGTTGCAGTTGTGGATTTCGATGTTCATCATGGCAATGGGACACAAGAGATGTTTTGGTCGCAACCCAATCTTCTATATGCATCTACGCACCAAATGCCATTATTCCCAGGGACAGGCGCTGCAACAGAAATTGGCGATTATAATAACATTGTAAATGTCCCATTATCTGCGGGTGCTGGAAGCTTTGAGTTTAGGGCAGCATTTAATCAGATTATCTTGCCTGAGTTAAAAAGGTTCAAGCCGGAGTTACTTATAATCTCTGCTGGCTTTGATGCTCACGCTAATGATCCATTGGCGCAACTAAATTTATATGAAGATGATTATGCATGGGTCACTTTAGAACTGTTATCGATAGCGGAAAAATATTCAGAAAGCCGTGTCGTTTCAGTTTTGGAGGGTGGTTATAATCTTGATGCTTTGAGGAGTTCTGCGTCTATACATGTGCGTCAACTCATGTCAGTGTGAAATATGTGTTTGTGAGAGTCAGGTAATTTAAATAAAATAGCTTTTGGGAGAGCTAACTTGAAGGAACAAAAAAAAGCTTTGGAAGANTTGAGTTTTGAAGATTCTTTGTCAGAGTTGGAGGCAATAGTTGACCGATTAGAAAGTGGGCAGGGTTCTTTAGATGATGCCATCACAGCATACGAACGTGGGGCCCAACTTAAAAGGTACTGCCAAATGAAATTAGATGAAGCCAGAATGAAAGTTGAGAAGATCAGGCTGCCCGACAACGGTGGAGAACCAGAAGTGTCTAACTTCGAATAATAAGTTTAGAAATTTATTAAGAATTTATGACAAAAATANCTTTGGAAAAATTACTTAGCTTGTCTGCCTCTAAAATAGAAGCAACTATGAGCATTTTGTTGCCAAAATCTTCCGGTATAGAGGCTCCGCTAGTCGATGCTATGAGATACAGCGCTCTTGGAGGAGGNAAAAGGCTNAGGGCTTTTATGGTGCTTCACTCGGCACGCTTGTTTCAGGTGGATGAAAAGTATGCGTTAAGAGTGGCGGCAGCTGTTGAGTTTTTACATGCTTATTCACTCATACATGATGACTTACCTGCTATGGATAATAGTGACCTTAGGAGGGGAAAGCCTAGTTTGCATGTAGCATTTGACGAGGCGACAGCTATTTTGGCAGGGGACGCGCTACAAGCTCTTGCCTTCGAGGTGCTTTCGGCTCAACAGACGCACCCGGATCCCATTATCCGCTGTCAATTGGTATGCGCTTTAGCTTCCGCTTCTGGTGCTTCGGGAATGGTGGCAGGACAAATGATAGATTTGATAGGTGAAAACACTTCTCTACCATTGGATCAAATAACAAGATTACAAAACCTTAAGACGGGTGAGATGTTCTCTTTCAGCGCACGATCAGGAGGTATATTATCAGGAGCTCGGGGTAACGAACTGGATCATTTAAGACGATATGCTGATAAATTTGGACTAGTGTTTCAAATGGTGGACGATTTGTTAGATATAGAGGGCTTGTCTACTGATGTCGGTAAACCCACAGGACAGGATGCGATTGCACACAAAGCAACTTTTGTCTCAGTTTTGGGTGTAGAACAAACTAGGCGTAATGCAGAGATTTTAATTGAAGAAGCGGTCGCTATGCTTGATAAGTGGGGGGAAGAGGCCGATGTGTTCAGGGAATTAGCCTGTTACATATTGATAAGAACTAAATAAAGAGGATAATAATGGANCAGAGCTCGACGCCATTGCTAGATAGAGTACTTTCTCCGGCGGATTTAAGACAGATGCCTTCGGGTGAGCTGCGGCAGTTAGCTGATGAGTTACGGCAAGAAGTGATCGATGCTGTTTCNGTAACTGGTGGCCACTTAGGGGCAGGGCTCGGGGTTGTCGAATTAACTGTGGCTTTACATTATGTTTATAGTACNCCCAGAGACCGTCTGATTTGGGATGTGGGACATCAGGCATACCCACATAAGGTGATCACAGGTCGCCGCGACAGAATAAGGAGCCTTCGGCAAAAGGGTGGACTTTCTGGTTTTACTAAAAGATCAGAAAGTGAATATGATCCTTTTGGCGCGGCCCACAGTTCGACCTCTATTTCTGCTGGGTTGGGAATGGCTGTAGCACGTGATTTGATGAGAAATGATAATCATGTAGTAGCGATCATCGGTGATGGAGCAATGAGCGCTGGCATGGCGTATGAGGCAATGAACAATGCCGGTACCGCTAATTCCCGATTGCTAGTTATCTTAAATGATAACGATATGTCAATTGCGCCTGCTGTAGGCGCNATGAGCGCTTATCTCTCTCAACTTATTAGCTCAAAACCATACAGAAATATAAGGGAACTTGTTAAACAAATAGCTCAACACTTTCCTAAACCNATTGAAGTTACAGCCAAGAGAGCTGAGGAGTATGCGCGCGGTTTGGTTACAGGCGGTACNTTGTTTGAGGAATTAGGTTTTTACTATATTGGTCCTGTTGACGGGCATAATTTGGATCATTTACTGCCTGTGCTTGAAAATATTCGGGGTGCTTCTCAAGATAAACCCGTTTTATTGCATGTGGTCACAGAAAAAGGCCGAGGGCATCCCTTTAGTAAACAATCAGATGAGAAGTACCATGCTGTTCAAAAATTTGATCTTGTGACTGGAACACAAGTAAAGCCAAAGGCGAATGCTCCTACATACACTGATGTTTATGCCTCTGCATTAATAGCAGAAGCATCAGANGACTCAAGTATCGTTGCAATAACAGCTGCTATGCCTTCTGGTACTGGCATAAATAAGTTTGCTGAACAGTTTCCAGAGAGAAGTTTTGACGTTGGTATAGCTGAGCAACACGCTGTGACATTTGCTGCTGGTATGGCGACTGAGGGATTAAAACCATTTGTTACAATNTATTCTACATTTCTACAAAGGGCCTTTGATCAGGTGGTTCACGATGTTGCAATACAAGGATTACCTGTTCGATTTGGGATTGATAGAGCAGGACTAGTTGGTGCGGATGGAGCCACTCATGCCGGTTCATTTGATCTTGCTTACTTATGTTGTTTGCCCGGGTTTATAGTTATGGCTGCTGCAGATGAGGCGGACTTAATGAATATGATCGCTACATCTGCTGGAATAAATGATAGACCATCAGCTGTTCGCTATCCGAGGGGAGAGGGAGTTGGTGTTGATCTTCCTAGTAAGGGTANTCCCTTGGAGATAGGAAAGGGAAGAATTATTCGGAAGGGCAATACAGTAGCGATATTGTCGCTTGGTGGAAGATTATCAGAGAGCCTATTGGCTGCCGATGATCTAACAACACGTGGTTTGTTAATAACAGTGGCGGATGCTAGATTTGCCAAACCCATTGATGAACAGATGATAGAAGAACTTGNTTCGTCTCACGATATTTTAATAATAATCGAAGAAGGTTCGGTGGGTGGATTCTCTAGCCATGTGTTAAATTTTCTAGCAAACAAGGGGCTTTTGGACGGTGCATTAAAAGTACGTCCGATGTGCTTGCCGGATCGATTTTTAGACCATGATTCACCTGAAAAGCAATACGAAGAAGCAGGGTTATGTGCCGAGCATATTGTAAAAACGGCCCTAACTGCATTGGAAAGTCAGGACTCTATTAGTCCAGTGCGTGCTTGATATCCACTTTCTTAATGATAAAAATTTTAAAAATTTATTACTCTAGACGGAGTGCATGACGACTGTGATGGGAGAGATGTATCGTATTGACCAATTGTTAGTNCGAAGAGGGTTTTCGAGGTCTCGCACGCAAGCTAGACAGCTCATAGATGCTAGATACGTTGTTTGTAATGGGGCTGTAGTTAAGAAAGCCTCAATGTCGTGTGATGAGACAGCTACTCTAGAGGTAATAGCCAATATCCATCCATGGGCTTCTAGAGGAGGGCAAAAATTAGTTGCTGCTTTGGATTCCTTTGCAATAGATGTTTCAGANTCAGTGTGCCTTGACCTTGGCGCGTCCACTGGCGGTTTCACGGATGTTCTAATTTCCAGGCAGGCAAAAAGAGTTTATGCTGTCGATGTTGGGAGTGGACAACTTGCTAGCCACCTTACTGAAAACGAAGTGGTCGTAAACCTTGAACAAACGGATGCTCGCAATTTAAGTTTGACNTTGATACCCGANCCCATCGATATTATNGTTTGTGATGTAAGTTTTATATCTCTTAAGAAAGTTTTACCGGTGCCAATGAGGTTTGCTCGACAAGGCGGTAAATTGATTTGTTTGTTAAAGCCTCAATTCGAAGGTGGACCAGGAAAGGTAGATAAGAGAGGTGTTCTTCGTGATGCATCACTCCGGAAATCTATTTTGGAAAGTACGTCTATTTGGTTAGATACNTGTTTGGGATGGCATTTTGAGGGTTCTATAGATTCGCCGATAAAAGGAGGTGATGGTAATATTGAATTTTTATTAGTATGCTCGAAATCAAATAGGTTTGCATAAACACCTACAATATTGATTCGATGAAAACTTCTTTCACTAAATCATCATATCTCGTCTTTAGCCGTTTGGTCGCGTCAGCTTTAAAGTTCTGAATGTCTTCAGTTGTTGGACGACCATTTTCCCACATGCGTATCGCTAAGGGATAAATAATACCCTTTAGTGCCATTTTCTCTACATTTAAAGATCTTCTAGCTGCCGGGCTACTTGTTTGAATCGCAACACGAAGTTTTCCTTCGACTAGTCGTCCCTTGACGTACAAGGATATATAGAACATCGGGAGTGGCAAAACGTCGCGCCCTACCATAAATTTATATACTTTTTCCTCATTAAATTTTTCATCTCGTTTTTTCTGATCTTTTTCTTTTTCTTTCCTTTCTTTCGTTAGTTCATCGTCCTCTTTTTCTTCTTGAGCTATTGTTGGGGATGCAAAAGTAGTGCAGTACAGCCCNAACAATATAAAAACTAAAGACAATCTGAAATATTTTGTCACGAACGCCCCCCGGGATGCGCTTTCACTTGTCGTTTATTAAATTTATAAATCTCTTGCTTGTGATGCTAAGTACCGCACTGCGCATCGAAACGTAAAATGTGGTCAGCTAAAACACACGCCATCATTGCTTCTCCAACTGGAACCGCTCGTATGCCGACACAGGGATCATGTCTACCTTTTGTTGTAACATCAACTTCTGNACCATTTTTATCAATCGACTTTCGGGCGGAAAGAATCGAACTTGTGGGTTTCACAGCAAATCGAACAATCACAGGTTGTCCTGTTGTTATCCCTCCCAATATCCCGCCAGCGGTATTACTCAGGAAACTTGGTTCTCCATCGATTATACGCATTTCGTCAGATGCTTTTTCTCCGGGTATTGAGGCAATGTCGAACCCAGCGCCAATCTCAACGGCTTTAACTGCGTTTATTGACATCATTGCGCTGGCTAGATCACTGTCGATTTTTCCATAAATCGGTTCTCCCAGGCCAACTGGAACNCCAGTGGCAACCAACTCTATTATCGCCCCAGCTGATGAACCTGATTTTCTTACGCTGTCTAAAAAAGTAGACCACTGAATTGTTGCATTTGGATCTGGTGACCAAAAGGGATTTCTATCTATTTCATCCCAATCCCACTTTTCTCTATCTATTTTATGAGGGCCGACCTGCACTAGTGCCCCCTGTATTGAAATATTAGTTTTGGTCCGAAATGCTATTATTTTTCTTGNAATAGCTCCAGCGGCAACACGCATTGCCGTTTCTCTGGCTGAAGAGCGTCCGCCACCTCTATAATCTCTGATGCCATATTTTTTTTCGTAGGTATAATCGGCATGTCCGGGNCGNAATTTATCCTTTATGTCTCCGTAGTCTTTTGAGCGCTGATCTTGATTTTCTATTATAAGGCCAATAGGTGTTCCGGTAGTTTGGCCATTAAAAACTCCAGATAAAATTTTTATACTATCCGGTTCTTTTCTCTGGGTCGTGAAACGAGATTGGCCAGGTTTGCGCTTATCGAGATAGAACTGTATGTCATCTTCGGTAAGTGGAATTAACGGTGGAACACCGTCTATAATGCAACCTATAGCTGGTCCATGGCTTTCGCCCCAAGTAGTAAATTTAAATAATTTTCCGAATCCATTACTAGCCATATTGAGTTTTCCAAGTGCAATTAGACAACCGATATATCGGGGGCATCCACTGCTTTCATTCCTACAACGTTGTAACCGCAGTCAACATGATGAATTTCCCCAGAAACCCCACTCGCTAAATCGCTTAAAAGATACATGGCTGCCCCACCTATATCCTCTAGAGTAACATTTCTTTTCAAAGGAGAGTTATATTGGTTCCATTTTAATATGTATCGGAAATCTCCAATTCCTGATGCTGCCAGGGTCTTCATAGGGCCGGCTGATAATCCATTTACTCTTATACCATTACCCCCTAAATCTACGGCCANATANCTAACGCTTGCTTCCAATGCTGCTTTTGCCACACCCATTACGTTATAGTGAGGCATAACCCGTTCGGCGCCATAGTAACTAAGGGTTAGAAGGCTTCCCCCGTCGATCATTAAGTCTGCTGCCTGTTTTGCGACCGAAGTAAACGAGTAACATGAGATGTCTAAAGTTTTTAGAAAGTTGTCACGCGTGGTATTGACATACTCTCCTTTTAACTCGTCTTTATCCGAATAGGCGATTGCGTGCACCAGAAAGTCTAACTTTCCCCATTTAGCTTTAATGGTTTCGAATGTTTCTTNAATGCTTTCATCTTCTGTCACATCACATTGCATAATCATCTCGGAGCCTATAGATTTTGCCAAAGGCTCTAATCGTTTTAAAAGAGCATCTCCTTGATAGGTGAANGCNAATTCCGCCCCGTGGCTGGCGGCAGCCTTTGCAATCCCCCAGGCAATTGAACGTTCATTTGCTACCCCCATGATCAGGCCTTGTTTTCCNGCCATTATGTTTGATGCTGCACTCATTTAAATCTCACAGTTCTTTCTATTCGGATTTGAAATTTTATTACTTACAACAAATCCTATGTTACACCAAACGTAATATCGGACAAATACAGGCATATGGATTAAATAATTACTTTTGAACTATCACTCGNTTTAATCATGCTTTAAGAACTAAGCTTTCAGGATCGTAGGGACTTTCTGCTATTAACCTAGCCGGCATCATTTTGTCTAGGAGCCTAACCTTACAATCCTGACCGACCGTAGCATACTCACTTTCAACATAACCTAACATTAGTGATTTTTTTGTATAATGTCCGAAGCCTCCAGACGTCCCNCGGCCTACTACTTTTCCATTTACAAATATGGGCTCATTGCCGAAAGAGTCAGCATCATCGGCTTCTATTTCTATTGTGCAAAATCTATATGGGACTCCGGTCTCCTGTTGCTCTACCAAGGCTTGTCTACCTGTAAAATCACCCTTATTTAATTTTATAAAGCGCTGAAGATTGGCNTCAATAGCAGTATTTTCGGCATTTAAATCGGTGCCCCATAATCGATAAGATTTTTCTAATCGCATTGAGTCCATCGCCCGCATCCCTACATTTTTAATATCAAACTCCGCACCTGCTTCTTGCAAAGATTCAAAGATTTGTAGCTGATATTCAATTGGATGATGTAATTCCCAACCCAAGGAGCCTACAAAATTTACTCGCATCGCTCTTACACTGGGACAAAAGCCAATGGGGATTTCTTTCATAGTGAGCCATTTGAAGGCCTGATTAGAGACGTCTGAATCAGCTATCTTTTGAAGGACTGCTCGCGCGTTTGGCCCAGCGAGCACGAAGACTCCATATTGATTGGTTTTATCTGATAGATAAACTGAACCATCACGTGGTAAGTTTTTTTGCAGAAAGTCTAAATCAATATTATGCGCAGCTCCTGGTCCCACCATAAAAAATCGCTCTCCAAAGCTTCCGTCTGCTAACCTTGTGATTGTGAACTCAGAACGTATAGATCCTGATGGGTTTAGTGCATGAGCCAGGCTTAGATTTCCAATTTTCTTGGGGATACTGTTAGCAACTAGTTTGTCTATATATTCCCTAGCCGATGGCCCCTCGATTTCAAATTTCGAAAAAGAAGATAATTCNATTAATCCAACATTTTCTCTCATNGCACAAACTTCGTTTCCTACATGTTCAAACCAATTGGATCTTCTGAATGAATATTCATCTTTGCGCGTCACATTAGCCGGGGCAAACCAATTAGGACGTTCCCAGCCAAACCGTGCACCCCAAACAGCGCCAGCTTTATCGAGCCGATCGTATACCGGAGTTGTTTTCGCTGGCCGGGCTTGCTCTCTCTCTTCCATAGGAAAATGATTCACAAAAACATGAGCATACGCTTCTTGATTTTTTATTTTTGCAAAATTTTTGGAAACTACGCCAAATCTTCTAGGGTCCACGCCAAGCATATCTACAGTTGGTTCGCCATTTACAACCCATTCAGCTAGCTGCCAGCCCGCTCCTCCTGCTGCGGTGACCCCAAAACTGTGTCCTTCAGATACCCAAAAATTCTCTAGTCCAAAAGCAGGCCCTACCATTGGATTTCCATCGGGTGTGTAAGATATTGGACCATTTACTATATCTTTTATTCCAGCATTTTTAAAAGAGGGTACACGGTGCATCGCAGCTTCTACATGAGGCATTAATCGCTCAAGCTCTCCCGGGAAAAGATCTTTTTCAAATGTCTCCGGGACGCCGTCGGCAAAGCAGACTGGGGCTCCTTTTTCATATGGACCAAGAATCCATCCCATCCTTTCTTCTCTTANATAATAAGATGAATCCGACTCNCGCAAAACTGGAAGTTCAGTGTTGCCCGCCTCGCGATATGCTTGAAGTGTTGGGTCTATATCTGTCACAATATATTGATGCTCAACAGGGATTACTGGTATTTCTAAACCAACCATTTTAGCTGTGGTTATTGCATAATTCCCAGTGCAACTTATCACATGTTCACAAGTAATATCACCTTTATTGGTCTTAACAACCCATTCGCGGCTTGAATTGCGTTCGATCCCTACGACGTTAGTTTGCTGATTGATTTCAGCACCAAGATTTCGTGCCCCNTGAGCTAATGCCATTGTGACATCTACGGGTGCGATATGGCCATCAGTTGGGTGCCATAAAGCTCCAATTAATCCTTCTATATTTGCTAACGGCCATAGTTTTTCTATNTCGGAGGCACCAATTAAATATGACTCGACACCAATAGTTTCTGCCGTGCACTGATAATTTCGGTATTCATCCATTCTTTCCCTATTTCGTGCAAGTCTTAGGTTTCCGTTCGCATGCATCCCTACAGCCTGGCCTGTCTCAGCTTCTAGTTTTTTATATAGTTCAACAGAATATTGATGGAGCTGCCCTACCGAATAGCTCATATTAAATAGTGGTAAAAGGCCTGCTGCGTGCCAGGTGGACCCAGCCGTTAACTCCGTTCTCTCGACCAGAACTGAATCGGTCCAGCCCAGTTTTGCAAAGTGGTACAGTGCACTTACACCAACTACACCTCCTCCAATAATTACNACACGCGCTTTTTCCCTCATTATGGCTATCCTTTTCGCACATAAACCTTCTTAGCAAAACAAGTTAAACGGGCTGGCAAACTATGCAAACAAAAAAAAGAGCCTGACTTGCGCTTTACAGGTCGCTAGTCGTTGCTTAGGGTTCATNCTNTACGGGATGGGGGCAATACCCGATGATCAAAGCAATTCATACGGGCACAGAAAATGAAGATTGATAATAACCCTTTAGTTGAGTTTGTTGATGTACAGAAAACCTATGATGGCGAAGAACTTGTCGTTAAAAATCTGAACCTCAAGATAATGCCAGGGGAATTCCTAACTATGTTAGGGCCATCAGGATCTGGAAAAACAACTTGCTTGATGATGATTGCTGGCTTTGAGGCTCCCACGCATGGGAAAGTAATGTTGGGGGATATTGAATTGAATGACGTACCTCCTCACAAAAGAGGCATTGGTATGGTTTTTCAAAATTATGCCCTGTTTCCGCACATGTCTGTCTTTGAAAATTTGGCTTTTCCATTAGAAGTTAGAAAAATAGGTAAAAACGAGACAGAAAAAAAAGTTATGCGAGCGTTAGATATGGTTGAATTGGGACAGTTTGGTGCTAGACGGCCAGCTCAACTATCTGGAGGACAGCAACAACGGGTTGCTCTAGCTAGAGCACTAGTATTTGAGCCTGATTTAGTTCTGATGGATGAGCCTCTGGGTGCTTTGGATAAAAATCTACGAGAGCAAATGCAATATGAAATTAAACATATTCATGAAAACCTTGGAATGACGGTAGTATATGTAACTCATGATCAATCTGAGGCCCTGACAATGTCAGATAGAATTGCGGTGTTTAATGATGGAGTGGTTCAACAATTGGCATCACCAGCAGATTTATATGAACGTCCGGAAAACGCTTTTGTTGCTGAGTTCATTGGGGAAAATAATCGACTTTCAGGAGAGGTTAAATCAGTAGACGGTAGCACGTGTATAGTCGATGTTGCAGGTCAGCCTATTTTGGCTCTTAACGTTAACGGACAAAAAATGGGTGGAAGTTGTATTTTATCATTAAGACCCGAACGAATAACCTTAAATCCAGAATTAGGACGACATCCAAATATTTTTGATGCCAAGATTCTTGAACTGATTTATCTAGGTGATCACATACGATGCAGAATGAGTGTGTGTTCAAATGATAATTTCATCGTTAAGGTTCCTAATACCAAGTTAGACTTATCCTTAAAGGAGGGCGGAGCTGTAAGAGTTGGGTGGTATACTGACGATTGTCGGGCTTTAGAGGCTTAGTTATTTAAAATTTGATATTATCGGTGATGGGGAAGAAATGGGATGCAGTCTTGTGTTAATAACAAATGTTAATACTTCAACTGGCTTTCCTCAGCATCGTTTAACCGCCGAGAATATCGGCATTTGAATAAGGAGAATAAACATGAAACTCCCAATAAAAAGCGGTGCTATTATATGTGGTCTTATGACCTTTGCTGCAGGCTCTGCCTTCGCGGCGGATGCATTAACTGTCGTCTCGTGGGGCGGTGCATATACGAAGAGTCAATTAGAGGCGTATCACAAACCCTACACAGCTAAATTTGGAACTAAAATTCAGTCTGAAGACTATAATGGAGGATTGGCTGAGGTTCGAGCCCAAGTTGAAGCAGGAAAAGTAACCTGGGATGTAATAGATGTGGAAGTTTCTGATGCAGTTCGTGGATGTGACGATGGATTATTTGAGACAATTTCATCTAAATCGTTACCTAAGGGTGCTAATGGTGCCTTGGCAGAGAAAGATTTTATCCCAGGTGCATTAACCGAATGCGCAGTGGGTTCGATTGTTTGGTCAACTATTTATGCCTTCGACGCAGATAAATATTCTGGCTCGAAACCATCTAACTTAAATGATTTTTTTGATGTTAAGAAATTCCCTGGTAAGCGTGGTTTGCGGAAAAATGCTAAAGTTAATCTAGAATGGGCACTAATGGCCGATGGCGTTTCCCACAATGACGTTTATAAAGTTCTAGGAACGAAAGCAGGTCAGGACCGTGCTTTCGCGAAACTTAGTAGTATTAAGAACCATGTATTATGGTGGGAAGCAGGCGCTCAACCTCCTCAAATGTTGGCGGACGGTGAAGTTGTCATGACTTCTGCATATAATGGTCGTATTTTCAATGCTGCTGTTCAGGAAAAGAAAAATTTTAAAATTGTATGGGATAAGCAATTATTTGATTTTGACCTTTTCGCAATCATCAAGGGCACACCTCGCTTGAATGAAGCTATGCGGTTTGTAGGTTTTGCAACCGCGACAGAGCAGTTGGCTAAACAAGCTAGCTGGATTTCGTATGGGCCAACTCGTAAATCATCGATTAAATTGATTTCTACCCATGCAACATCGGGCGTTAAAATGATGCCGCATATGCCAACAGCACCAAATAATTTTAAAACTGCAGTTTTAGCTAATGCAGAGTTTTGGGCCGATAATGGTGACGAACTGAATGAAAGATTTAATTCTTGGCTTGCCAAATAATTTTATTGTAATTGGGTGGGGCGTTAAGCCCCATCTTTTTTTATGTCAAAGGAACGGGAATTAAGTTGAATTCGTCTCCACTAATTGTCGCTGCGGATGGATTGCCATTGAAGCAGAGCCTGAGGAAGGCAGAGCGGGGNCGCCGGTTCAAAGCGCTAATGTTTGTCTTNCCTTTATTCGCTTTTGTTTTTGTCTCTTTTGTAATACCAATTTTTGATATGCTTTTTAGGAGTATAGATAATCCAGTNGTAGCTACCCACCTGCCTAAGACAATAGAAAAATTGAACGAGTGGGATGGCAAATCACTTCCTAATGAAGCAATNTTCGCTACCCTAGCACAAGAATTACTAGCCGCAAAAAAAAATAGAACAGTGGGAAAAGTCGCCGCACGTCTCAACTTTGAGACAAGTGGTATGCGGAGTACATTGAACAAAACAGTTCGAAAGTTGAAAAGATATAAAGGTAATTTTTATACGGAAGCCTTTATTAAATTTGATAAACGCTGGGCGAACAAAAATACATGGCATACGATTAAAAGAATTGGGAAGCGGTATACTGGTGTTCAGTATCTAGCCGCATTAGACCTTAAAGTTGGGGCCGCTGGAAACATAATTCCTCAACCAGAAGACAGGCAGATATACGTGCAAATATTTGCGCGCACGCTTTGGGTAAGTTTGCTGGTTACAATAACCTGCCTTATTCTCGCCTACCCAGTCTCCTATTTGCTAGCAACACTTCCTTTACGGATTAGCAATCTTTTAATGGTTATGGTTCTTCTTCCATTTTGGACATCCTTACTTGTGCGAACTACGTCTTGGATAGTCTTGCTGCAGAGAAATGGTGTCGTAAACGATATCATAGTTTGGTTGGGTATCATCGACGATGATGCTCGAATACAAATGGTATACAATCAAACAGGNACCTTAATTGCGATGACACAAATTCTTCTGCCATTTATGATTTTGCCATTGTACAGTGTTATGAAAACTATTTCACCATCTTACATGAAAGCGGCGCGGTCACTTGGTGCTGCACCAGCCGAGGCATTCGTGCGAGTTTATATTCCACAGACAATACCGGGAATTGGCGCGGGATGCTTGCTCGTGTTCATCTTATCAATTGGATATTATATAACCCCTGCATTAGTCGGTGGGCAATCAGGACAATTAATCAGCAATTTCATAGCTTATCATATGAAGTCTTCCTTGAATTGGGGATTGGCTGCGGCGCTGGGAACACTATTATTATTTGCAGTATTGGGGCTCTACTGGTTGTATAATAAAATCGTCGGAATAGACAATATGAAGCTAGGTTAAGNTGATGGCATTTCCTCCTTACGTTGGATTAAGCGGCAAAATTGGTCACTATGGTTTTTTGACGTTTTGTGCTTGTGTGTTTTTATTTTTAATTGCTCCTATCCTAGTCATCATACCTNTATCTTTTAACGTAGAGCCGTATTTTACCTTTACGGAAGGAATGATGGCGCTAGACCCTAGCGCTTATTCGTTGCGTTGGTATGACGATATCCTAACTAATCCACAATGGGTTTTTTCGGCAAAAAATAGTATTTTTGTTGCTTTTTTCTCAACTCTTATAGCAACAATCTTAGGGACATTAGCTGCACTAGGGCTGAGCCAATCCCATATGCCATATAAACCGCTGGTTATGGGGGTTCTTATTTCACCCATGATTGTACCATTGATCATTTCGGCTGCAGGAATGTTTTTCTTTTATTCTAAAATTGGTTTATCGCAGACCATGCCGGGGTTAATTTTGGCGCATGCAGTACTTGGAACGCCTTTTGTTGTTATTACTGTAACGGCCACACTCGCGGGTTTTGATCATTCATTAACCAGAGCTGCTCAGAACCTTGGAGCAGGAGCATCAAAAACATTCTTTAAAATACAAATGCCTTTGATATTGCCAGGGGTGGTTTCGGGCGCCTTGTTTGCTTTTATTACATCTTTTGATGAGGTGGTTGTGGTCTTTTTCCTGGCAGGGTTTGAGCAACGTACAATACCTAGACAAATGTGGGCCGGTATAAGAGAACAAATTAGTCCAACAATCCTAGCTGTAGCAACCATTCTAGTTTGTATTTCTATAGTGCTCTTGACGGTAGTAGAATTGTTACGTAGGCGCAGTGAACGGCTTCGCGGCGTTTCACCAAGGTAACTGGATTAACTAGCTTTACTTTACTTTTTGAAGTATCATTATACGAAGTTGCAATCGGTAAGGTAATAACTATGTATCGTGATAACTCACTAATACCCAAAGAAGCTATTCGGATGGCTGCTTTAGGCGCTCTAATAAGGGGCGAAAGAAGTTATCAAAATATTTCTGCAGAAGTCCGACAATTTTCTGCCCGTATAATGGGGCCTTCGTTAGACCTTATGGGTACATCAATCGAGCTTTTAAAATTAGAGGGGTTGATTGAGGCTATCGAGAAGCGTGATGATAATGGCGAGGAATTATTGCAATTAACCCCCACTGGTATTGTTGAGTTGAAGGAATACCTAAAATCTACAATAAGGTCAGGTGGGTCAGATCTTAATAAATTGGTTGTTGCCTTGAAGTTACGGTTTATAGAGTTCTTGGAGCCTTTGGAGCGTATAGAACAACTCATTAGTTTAAAGACAATGTATCAGAGTGAAAAAAATCGTTTGTTAGATTTAGTGCAGCATAAAGAATGGTCAGGTGGTTTATTGCCTCAATTATTAGAACTCGAACTTGGAGTTGCAGAGAAGCGAATAGTCTGGTGCGATGAACAAATAGAAAAAACTCAAAATTTTGTTTAGGACTGTTTTAATAAGAGGAAAATAAAGGGTCAAAGCATATGTTGGCCGCCCGTAACGAATATTTCTGTTCCTGTAATGTAAGAGCTATCCTCTGAACATAGAAAATAAATAGTCGAAGCCACGTCTTTTGGGGTTCCTAATCGATGCATTGGAATCCGCGGAATAAGTACTTCGGTTTGTTCAGATAGCATTGCAGTTTCAATTTCACCTGGCGCTACCGAGTTCACGCGAACNCCTAAATCAGCAAATTCGTTTGCTAACTCTCTGGTCAGGGAAGTTAATGCCGCTTTTGATGTGCTATACGCGGATCCTGCGAAAGGATGTATGGCATGACCTGCTATGGAGGTGATATTAACGACTGAACCTTTCCCTTTGGTAAGTGATGAGGCAAAACCGCGAGCCAAACGTAGTGGCGCAAAAAAATTTAATTCAAAAACGGTGCGCCATGCATCCAAACTTCCATTTAGACATCCTAGACGCTCTTCGATAGGGGACTTTGGAGACCACCCAGCATTATTAACAAGACCATGAAGAGGTCTTTCACCTAAAAATTCCTTTGCTTCTTTTAAAAAGGTGTCGATACTCTCGGCATTCACCAAATCTGCTGTTATATGATGAGACCAATTAGGGTCACGAAGACACTCCTTGGGGGGGGACTCCCTNGAACATGTTATTANCTGCCAGTTTCTTTCGCTAAAAAAACTCACAGTGGCGTGCCCTATACCCCGACTTGCGCCAGTCAATAAAAGTGTTTTTTGAGGTTGTGACATCTTCAAATTTTACACGAATAAAAGCGTAAACTCAAAGCTTTGTTTTTTTTTGAGANCAGNGCACTAAGTTTACGGACTTAAGCGCGTAATGGTCCAATCATCTTTGTCAGAGATTTTATCAAATATAAATCTATCGTGTAATCTATACTCTGCATCTTGCCAAAATTCTATCCGAGTTGGCTTTAACCGAAAACCACTCCAGTGAGTTGGTCTAGGAACGTCTCCCTCTTTATATTTAGTCTCAAACTTTTTTACGGCTTCTAGTAGCTGTTCGCGGTTCTCTAGCGGTTGTGATTGTTTTGAGGCCCAGGCGCCAATTTGGCTTATCCTGGCTCTCGTTTGAAAGTACTCATCAGCTTCTTCGTTACTGACCGCTTCCGTGGTTCCATCTATGCGAATTTGTTTCGCTAATGTCTTCCAATGAAAAACAAGAGATGCATGGGGNTTTTGCGCTAATTCACTTCCTTTTCTACTGGTTAAATTAGTATAAAAAACAAATCCATCTCGGTCATAATTCTTCATTAGTACTATTCTAACGGACGGTTTTGAGCCCTCACCAACTGTTGCCAGGGACATAGCATTAGGGTCATTGACCTCATTTTTTTTCGCTTCTTCAAACCATTGACTAAATAAACCAAATGGATCGTCTGTGTTGGGTATGAACATCGCTGTTACTTCCTTATTGATGTTAGTTTAGTNATACCTAANACGGCATGCCAAATTTTANATAAATAGAATTTTAAGGTAGTCAAAGTTTTGGGCGAAGAAAAATGAAAAAAGTTTCATTTTGTAATGCGGTATTTCAAATTTGATGTGGTATCATAATATTTTTTACGGCTAAATTTTTCTTTTGTTCAATTGGAGTCCTTTATAATGTTAAAACGCGCTAGTGCTATTTTGATTGTATCTTTAAGTATTGCGGGCTGCCAAACTACAACAGGTAATGGTATTAAGCAAAGTATGGGAACGATATTAGGCGGCGTTGCTGGTGCGGTCGCAGGAGCACAAGTTGGTAAAGGGTCTGGGCGTGTTGCGGCTGGTGCCGCTGGTGCGCTTCTGGGAGCATTCGTAGGTAATCAAATCGGTTTGTCCTTAGATAGAGCNGACCAATTAGCGATGCAAAAAACTACCAATTTAGCNCTGGAAACAAGTAAGTCAGGGACCGCTGTCGCATGGCAGAATCCCGATACTGGAAACCGTGGTACGGTGACACCAAAACCTGTTTTTAAATCTAACGGTCAATATTGTCGGGAATTCCAACAGACAGTGACTATAGGGACAAAAACAGCGGAAGCTTACGGTAGAGCATGTCGAAAGCCAGATGGTAGCTGGCAAATCGTTCGGTAAAGCATTGCCCGTACTAGTTAAATTTGTTGGTAGCTAGGATAAAAGGCGTCACACAGACGATGGATGATCCGTACAAAACTTTAGGCATAAAAAAAAATGCTACCTCTGCAGAGATAAAGTCTGCATATAGGAAATTAGCAAAGGAGCACCACCCGGATTTAAATTCAGGCAATGCAGAGCATTTTAAAAACATCAGTAGTGCTTATGATGTGCTTTCTGACAAAACTAAGCGTGCAAGATTTGATCGAGGAGAGTTTGACTCGGGAGCTTCTGCACAGAGGTCGGGCCCAGGGTTTTGGCGTAATTGGTCAGAGGGAGGGAGGGCCAATAGGCAGGCTAGTGGCGGACATTCCTTCAATTTCGATCAATTTGGTGGTTCTGGAGCAGATATCTTTTCTGAATTATTTAAAAATAACTCACATTTCAATGATGGCTCTACACAACAAAATAATAATCGAACGGCAGGTAAGAACTCAAAAGATACCAAGTACAAGTTAACAGTTCCATTTATAGAGGCTGCAACTGGAATTAAGAAGAAAGTAACACTGTCAGATGGAAAGACGGTCAATATGACAATNCCGTCAGGGACAGAAACAGGAACTAAATTGAGGTTGAAAGGACAAGGTAAACGAGGGAAAGAGACCGCATCTACAGGGGATGCGATAATTGAATTGACTGTGGGTGAGCATAATTACTTTACGCGTAAAGATAATGATATTTATTTAGAATTTCCNGTCACTATACAAGAAGCCATTTTAGGAGCAGCAATTGTGGCTCCCACAATACACGGTAATGTAGCGCTTAAAGTTCCAGCTGGATCGAATAGCGGGACAAAGCTGAGATTGAAAGAAAAAGGTATTGCTAAAAATAATCAGGTGGCCAAAGGTGATCAATATGTTTCCCTGCGGGTCATGCTTCCTGAGAAAGTGGATAGAGATCTTATTGAATTTGTTGAGAAATGGGCCAAAAGTAACAACTATAATCCACGGAAGAAGTTTAAAATTGACTAAACTTAGAATAGTTTTGTACTGAATTATCTAACAATATGTGGACTTTTAATGTTCTTTCCTAGTTCTNCAAAAAAACAGTCTCAAAAAAGGCGTGGGCGGCGACAAGCTCAATCGCCAACAAGAATGAGACATCCTGCTATACGAAAAATTCAAATAGAAATAGAAGATGANGTTATTAATATCCTTGATCAACCGCATGTTGGCGCTGCACGCTTTTTCCAGAGGTTAGGGCCAAATGGTAAATTCTTTTTGGTATCAATTGTTATAGCAATGCTTATTACCTTCTTAACGATCTCTTACGACCAAAGGCAAGTTGGTGCTGTAATTGGAGAATCANATTATACTGTTGCGCAAATAAATACTGGGAAAACACTTTATATTGCCAATTGTGCGTTTTGCCATGGTGATAATCTGGAAGGGCAGGCCGGGTGGGATAAAATTTATGAAAAAGGAGAGCGCCCACCAACTTCTTTGATGAGGNNAANGGAAATTTCCCAGCTAGAAAANCGAGANTTATTTGATATAATCAAATNCGGTGGTCAACCATTCTCTCCTAGAGGATATACAAACAATATGCCCGCNTTTGAAATTCAACTCAACGATAAAAGCATATGGTTAATANTAGCGTATCTGAANAGTAGATGGATTAATAATGCACAACCATAAGATAAAAAATTAGGGAAAAGGCATATGTCAGAGAATTTTCNAGATACNAGTATTGTGGATATTACAGATTTATTGAGGGATTATTTTGATGGTCTTTACCAAGGTGATGTAAAAAAATTNAGTAAAGTTTTCCATGAAAACTCACATTTATATTTNTCAGATGGCGNNATGGTGACCGACTGGCCTCGGTCGCAATATCTAGAAATGATTGCTGGACGCTCTTCACCAATGTCACAAGGTTTAATCAGACATGATAAGATTATTTCGATTAATGTCTCAGGACCCGATACTGCGTTTGCTATAGTGCAATGTGCTATACCACCTAGGTATTTTACTGATTATTTAACACTCCTCAAAACTAATGCGGGATGGCAAATTATCTCAAAGACATTCCATACCGAAACCCACTGAAAAAGCCTAGTTATATATTTTTAACCTAACATCATCTTATTTAAGCGCAATCGGAGGGCATTGAGGCGTATAAATCCATGTGCGTCAGCATGATCATAGTCAGCCGCCCCCTCTTCAAATGTCACATAATCTGCTGAATATAGACTTTTATCTGCCTTGCGGCCTACTACAATTGTATTTCCTTTGTATAGTTTCAAACGCACTACGCCCGTAACATGCTTCTGACTGTGGTCGATAGCTGTTTGGAGCATTTCGCGTTCGGGTGAGTGCCAAAAGCCATTGTAAATTAACTCTGCATAACGAGGCATTAGCTCATCTTTAAGGTGCGCCATACCTCTATCAAGCGTTAAGCTTTCCATTGCACGATGCGCGGTATGCAGTATTGTGCCTCCAGNGGTTTCATAAAGGCCTCTATTCTTCATGCCAACAAAACGATTCTCAACAAGGTCTAAACGTCCAATTCCGTTATCATGACCGAGTTGATTTAAGGTAGTTAATAGAAGGGCCGGAGACATATCCTGCCCATCTATACTTATTGGATCCCCTTCTCGGAAACCTAACTCTATATAGGTTGGTTTATCGGGGGCATCTTCTGGTGAAATTGTTCGGGAGTATATAAATTCTTCTCCTTCAACCCAGGGGTCTTCAATTATTTTACCTTCGCTAGATGCGTGCAAGAGATTAGCATCTACGGAGAAAGGCGCTTCGCCTCTTTTATCTTTGGCAATTGGTATTTGACGGTCCTCCGCATACTTAAGCAGATCACTCCGTGAATTGAATTCCCATTCTCTCCATGGAGCAATAATCTTTATATGCGGGTTCAATGCATAATAACTGAGTTCAAAGCGTACTTGATCATTACCTTTTCCCGTTGCGCCATGAGCTACTGCATCTGCGCCGGTTATTTTTGCTATCTCTATCTGACGTTTTGCTATTAATGGGCGGGCAATTGAAGTGCCAAGAAGATATGTTCCTTCGTATACCGTGTTTGCCCTGAACATTGGGAAAACAAAATCGCGAACAAATTCCTCCCTTAAATCGTCAACAAAGATCTCTTCAATACCAAGCATTTTAGCTTTTGCTCGAGCTGGTTCTAAATCTTCACCTTGCCCTAAATCAGCTGTAAATGTTACAACCTCACAATTGTAGGTGTCCTGGAGCCATTTTAGAATTATTGACGTATCTAGTCCGCCAGAGTAAGCGAGAACGACCTTATTTATTTGATCGACCATAATGCCTCCATAGATTTGCTGTTGAATAGTATTTACTAGCGGACGCGAAGTATAAGGATACTGGGCAAGGTCGCAAGAGAAACTAGTTTAGATCTGCAAAATTTTTCCGAATGGGCTTTGATAATAAGNTAACAAGCCATAATCGCACTTAAATNATTGAATGAAAGTAGAACATATAGGTTTTTTAAGTACAATAAAAACGGACTAGACGCGCAGGACANCGGATGCTTTTAAGCCAAGTGATTTCCATGTCCTTAGTAACCCCAGACCTATCGTTAGAAACAGACTGACGCCTGTAGTAATTGCGATAGCAGAACAACTTAGAGAAAAATCAGTTTTCATGATTTTCATAACAATCACCCAACTTATCAATGATGCCAACATTATCGATATTCCGGCTGACAACAGACCAAGGAGGCCGTATTCCATTATGTAGGCAAATAAAATTCGTTTTCTTGTCGCGCCAAGGACTTTAAAGATCGTTGCATCGTAGACGCGTTTTTGGTGTTGTGCACTAAATGCGCCTACGAGTACAAGGATCCCTGCTATCAACGTTATAGACGCTGTAATCCTTATAGCGGCACTAATAGCGTTCAAAATTTTATTNGCGTTTTCTAAAGCGTCTTTTACACCGATTGCGGATACATTTGGAAAGGCGTCTGTTACTGCTTTTTGGATCTCTTCTTCNGCTTTCGTGCTACTTGCATAAACGGCTGAGATTATACTATGTGGAGCAGATTCCAGGGTTCCTGGGGAAAAAATAAATACAAAATTCATTCCAAGATTACTCCATTCTATATGACGAAGACTGGCGATGGTTGCTGTTATTTCTTGTCCAAGAATATTAAGGGTGATGGTATCACCAATCCCAACTCGAACTCCTCTTGCTACATTTGCATCCAGTGATATCAAGGGCGCTCCACTATAATTTTCTGGCCACCACGCNCCCGCTAATAGTTTAGTGTTCTTTGGTTTTTGTTTTGTGTATGTGAGGCCTCGGTCGCCATTAATTGCCCACGCAATATCTGGNTCTGGTTTAACTTTATCTACGCTTTTTCCATTAATACGAACCACTCTCCCACGAACCATTGGTGTTTTTTGTATGTTGGTTGTACCGGGTATAGAATTTACTAATTTGGTGAATTCAATTTCTTGATTTGGTTGGATATCAATAAAAAAATAAGAGGGTGCTATTTTAGGGATTTGCTCATCTAACTGTCGTCGCATATTGATCTCGACTAAAACAACAGTCAGTAGAAGTGTAAGTCCTAAACCAAGGGATAGGATGATATCCGACGCAGGACTCCCAGGTCTATGGATATTAGCAACTGCAAGTCGTATTGGAAGTATTTTCACAGATTTAATTTTTCTGAAAATTTGGATAAATAACTTGGAAAAAAATCCGAATATAATAAAAATAAATGCCGCACCACCCACGAATGAAAGTGCCAATCGTTGATCTTCTGTGGTTAAAATAGCAATAACAGTTAATAGTAAAATTATTGCAAGAAGTGTTAGAAGAAGGGGTGCTTTTATAACGGTTTGGGCGGGGGTGATTATTGATCTAAATAATTGGGCTGGGGTTACATTTCTTGCCTGACTGAGAGGCCAAAAACTGAATAGTAGAGTCATTAGGTAACCATAAAGAGCAGCCGTTAGGATAGGTTGCCAATATATATTGCTCGGTAGATCTATTGGCATGAACTTTGAGATCAGACTTGAGACAAGGAATGGNCAAGATATTCCAAGAATAACCCCAACAGTTATCCCAATGGTGGCAAGTAACATTGTTTGAATTAAATAAATGTGGAATATTAAACGCCCGGACGCACCAAGAGATTTTAAGGTGGCAATAGTTAACGTTCGCTGTTCTAAGAAATTACGAACAGCGTTTGCTATTCCTAGCCCGCCTACTAATAATGCAGTAAGTCCAATTAGGGTTAAAAATTGCGTAACTTGTTTATTGAAACGATCGAACCCTGGAACTGCATTTTTTGTTGTTCGGATCCGCCAACCAGCCTTTGGAAAGGCTTGGTTCAATTTATTAACGGTGCTGTCCACGTCATAGTTTTTTTTCAGTTTTACGCGATAATTGAAGGTTGCAAGACTGCCTTTAATTAATAAGCCAGTTTTATCTAAGTTTTTAGAATGGATCATTGTCCGGGGACCAAAAGTGGTGAACCTTACAACTCTGTCCGGTTCATCAACTATCTCGGCTCTTATTGTAAAAGTAGCATCTCCAATTTTTATCTTATCTCCAAGATTTAGTTTTAAGCGCTGGCTCAAGGCTGGGGCAATTATGGCTCCTATCTCATCATTTTGGTTACTTAAAGCATCTCGTATAGACATGTCAGGAGAGAGTTTTATTGCGCCAAACAAGGGGTAAGGGTCATCTACTGCTTTTAGTTCGATTAATGTTCGACGGCCATCCCTCACTGTTTTAGCCATAGCCCGCATATTGTTTATCGTCGATATTTGACCAATTTTTTTGATGTAATCGTAGGCTTCTCTAGTAATCGGTCGATGTGTCAATTGGATTGAAAAATCGCCTCCCAGAAGACGTTGTGAGTCATTTATTATGCCAGTATTCATAGCTTTCGAAATAGAGCCCACTCCTGAGATAGCAGCTACGCCAAGGACTAAACACACAATGAAAATTCTGAAGCTTTGAATGCCATGTCTGAGATCACGGAGACCTAGTTTGAAGGCCAAACTTAACTGTTGAAAATACAAAACTAAAACCTCATACGGTGTTGTCAAGATCGCGTTGAATTAATCCATCAGCCATATCAATCATTCGATCACAACGATGAGCTAGGTTTTTATCGTGAGTAATAAGTACTAGCGTTGTTTTATACGAAGATTGTAGATCAAATAGAAGGTCTATTATTTGATTTCCGGTCTCCTGATCTAGATTGCCTGTTGGCTCATCTGCCAAAAGGAGATTAGGAGTAGAGATAAACGCTCTTGCTATAGCTACTCGTTGTTGTTCTCCGCCGGATAATTGATCGGGATAGTGGTCTAATCTCTTAGATAGCCCGACCATGCCCAGTGAGTCTTTAGCTTTTTTGAAAGCACTTGGGTTGTTTGATAATTCGAGTGGAATTGCGACGTTTTCAAGCGCAGTCATCGTAGGGATTAGTCGAAATGCTTGGAATACGATCCCAATATTATCTCGACGAAACTCGGCTAGCGCATCCTCATTCATAGTAGATAAATTTTCGTTTGCTATTCTAATTATGCCTGAAGTTGTCGCTTCTATTCCTCCCATTACCATCATTAAGGTCGATTTGCCCGCGCCGGATGGTCCCGTAATACCGACAGTGCTACCAGCATCAATATCTAAAGATATACCCTGCAAGATTTTTACATTACCGGCTTTGCTGGCAAGCTCAAGTTTTACATCTTGCATTTGTATTAGTGGTGGCANCTTTTGTTCTTGTAAACAGGGCGATGTTTTATTTGTCATTCGTGATTTATATTCCAACGTGAGTTTTAAATTTAGGTTCAATACGCTATGTAAAGGTGTATTTTTTATATGACTCGTCAATATTCTAATATGTGGATAAAGAAAATTCGTCAAATTGCTTTTTATTTGCTTCTCATAGTTGCAAGTAGTCTTATAACCATAACAACGAATGCACGCGAGCTTAAGTTATTGGCTCTAGGTGACAGTTTGGTTGCTGGTTATGGATTGCCGAAAACTGATGGGTTCACAGATCAACTTGAAGCTACACTAAACGGTCTGGGGATTCGTGTCAGTGTTATAAATTCAGGGGTATCTGGGGACACGTCAGCGGGTGGTCTGTCGAGGGTCGAATGGGCACTCGCCAGCAAGCCTGACGCAGTATTGTTAGAACTAGGAGCCAATGATAGTCTCAGAGGCATTGATCCTAAAGTTACTAAGGACAATTTGCATAATATTCTAACAAAAATCAAAGCTACAGGAATACCGGTGTTATTCGTTGGNATGCTCGCGCCACCTAACATGGGTAAAGAGTACGGACTAGAATTTAAGTCGGTCTATGCAGAATTGTCAAAAAAGCATGATGTTATCTTTTATCCATTCTTTCTTGATGGGGTGGCCGGGATGCCTGAGTTAAATCAGGCTGACGGCATTCATCCTAATAAGAGAGGGGTCGTAAAAATTGTTAATCAAATTTCACCGTTTGTTAGAAAATTATTGATGAACGTCAAACGTTAGCGATTTCTTGTAGGTCATAAAATATGAAACGTTTATTTGTAGGATTACGATTTTCAGAAATAATAACTCAGGGTTTAAATGATCTACAGGGGGGGGTGAATGGGGCAAATTGGGTTACGGTTGATAATTTACATTTAACCCTCCGCTTTATAGGTTGGTGTGACAATAGTCTAATGAATGATATTTTGTTAGAGCTAACAAAGGTACGTTCTAATTATTTTTATCTTCAACTTAATGGCGTTAATCATTTTAAAAATAAAGGTAGGGTTAAATCTTTATGGGTTGGAGTTGTTGAAAACTCAGATCTTGTCAATCTCAGAATTGAAATGGATAGATTATTACAAAAAATTAATATCGAACCAGAAAGGAAGGNGTTTAAGCCACATGTTACTTTGGCTAAATTGAAGGATATTAGATTGTGCGATTTAGCGTATTTTGAGCAAATTAATAATCTTTACCGAAGCGATCAAATCTTAATAAGGCATATTACTGTTTTTCAGAGTATGTCAGTCAAAGGACGTTCTAGATACTTTCCCATAGCTGATATTCCACTGAGGCCACTGCAAAAAAAAATCAATACAGTGTAGTATCTTCAAANCCCTTTAATGTTGCAACAAGATTGTCCCCTAATACTGGTGATATATATCCACCTTCCTGAATAAATAAGGTAGGCAGACCAGCTTGGCCAATAACCTTTCCGATGCTGGAAAAACCGTCTGTTGTTATAGATAAGAAAGCTAGTGGGTCCGCAATTGATGCGTCTAACCCGAGTGCAATCACCAATACATCGGGTTGGTAAACGTGTATTTTATCGACTGCCTTATCTAATACCTTTAAGTATTCCGCATCATCAGTGTTTTGAGGGAGTGGATAATTAATATTGTAGCCAACCCCTTCATCAACTCCTATTTCTTCAGCGTATCCGGCAAAAAAAGGATAATATGAAAGTGGGTCGCCATGCAGAGATATGGTTAGAACATCTGCTCGGTCATAGAAAATACCTTGTGTGCCATTGCCATGGTGAACATCTATATCCAGAATNGCTACCCTTTTTGCTCCATTGTTGAGGCACGTCTGTGCTGCTATGGCTGAATTATTGAAGAAACAAAAACCTCCTGCTTGATCAGAGAAGGCATGGTGTCCAGGTGGTCTGCAAAGTGAATATGCAAAGTTGCTTTCAATATTNTTTTTTNTATCNTCCATAATAGCATACGCACCTGACACTGCGACATCAGATGATGCCACACTCCCTTCAAATGTTCCTTTACCTATCGGGCAGGCAGTATCGGCTTGATAATGACCGGCAAGTGCTATTATTGACTTTGGCTTTGCGTGCATATTTCTACCCGGATGTATATTAGGGATGATNTCACTGCCACTATCCGTAGCGGCTTCCCAGAGTAACCACGCAGTTTTGAGAAAATTTATATATTCCTCATCATGGATATCTTCGATTGGTTTAAGCCCGTGTTGCGTGGCTTCTATAAATGTGTGGCCTACAGTCCTAGCTGCGTTCTCTAATATCGCAGCGCGTTCTGGTTGTTCTGGACTCTTTATGATTTGCCCCTTTGAAATAAAGGTTTGCGGTGAATGGCAAATGTGGTTGGGAGAAAAAAAGACACGCATGTTAGCAATCCATTATNAATGATTAATTGTAGCACTTCGATCCAAGAATTAGAGCATGTCCTATACTACTTCTTTATTTGGCTTTCTTCTATAAAGTTTGGGTGAAAGGCCGCGGTATAGTAATTTATCGAAGCAAAAGGATGTTACGAAAATACACTTAAAAGTCTAAATATCGTTTTAAAAATGATTTTGATGATTTAATTATAAAGAAATTGTATAATCTAAGAGGCGTGCCGTAGCCTACAAAGGTATGTGCTGGGGTTTATTCTTAATTTTTTTTTAATACCCTTAGGAAAAAAAATCTATGTCTATAAGAAAGTCATTGTTTTTAGGTTTTCTAATTCTATTCGTTTTTCCTCTAGTCTGTATTGTCTATTACACTTTTAACTTAAACCGGGAGTTCGCTGTTGGTGCAATCGAAGGAAAATTTAAATCGGGCCTGAAGCAGACAGTTACTTCAGTAAGCGAGCCATTAGAGAGATCGCAGGGCTTGATGCGTGTTGTCTCTGAAGTTGCCGCAAATAGTCAGAAAATGGTTAGGTTGGAAGGGTTCAACTTTATTTTAAAAAGTGCTCTCAGGTCTAATAAGCATCTCGATGCCATATACGTCAGTTTGGAAGATGGTTACCACAGAGTCGTCACTCGCGTTGATTCATATAGAAGAAACACTGATAAGGGGATGCCTGCTAGGACGGAATGGACATCAAGCGTTATTGAGCCGTTCACCGTAGCTGGCGTTTATAGAAAAAGAAAAATTAAATATTACGCGCAATGGCCTTTGGTTATCGGCCGTGCCCAGCAGGAAACAGATAAATTNGATATTCGGGCGCTTGACCATTACGTAAGAGCAAAAGAGAAGCAACAACTTTATATTGGTCCCATTGTTGCCAACCCACACACAGGAAATAAAATTATAAGCATAGGTGTCCCGATTATGGTGGAGGGAAAGTTTACCGGTATAGTAGGCGCAAATGTAAACATTAATTATATTGAAAATACGCTCAATAATAGCAAGATCACCGAGAACGCAATTGTTAGTATTGTAAACACGCGTGGGGACGTAATTTTACACAGTCGGGATGTTCAAAAAGAATATGCCAAGGATGAAGAAAGAAATACGTCAGAAATTTATAACGATGACGTGGCGCGACAAAAAACTTATTTATCTAGCATCATTAAAGAAGGTAGTAGGGGGGACAACAGACTTGTAAAGTTTAATTCGGAGGAGAAAGGGTTGGGTTATATTCAACGGGTAACATTGCCGGCCTCAGTTGGCAAGAATCTTGAACTTATAATGCTAGCCCCCTACCAAGATTTTGTTAGTAAAGTAGTCCAAACCAGTGTTGCTACAATCTGGTTCAGTTTAGCCCTCTGTTTNGCAGTATTTTTAGCAATTTTTTACTATGGCAGCTGGTTTTCTGTGAAAATTAAAAAAGTTGTAGTGGCTTTCCATGATGTTCATAATCATGCAGTCAGGCTTGAGCGTGGAAACACACCAATTATTAAAGAGGTGGCAGCATTTCAGGAGGCTGTATCTAATTTAGACCTTAAACTAACTGATCTTNATAATCACTCTGACGCTTCAATACAAAATAAATGTGTGGTCTGTGGGACTAATAGGTTTGATATTAATAAAAATTAAATTTCTAAGAGAGCGGCTTGATACTATAGATTGAGTGTATACGCAGGTAGTTATAAAATAAGTTAAAAAAATGGAGTTTATTTAAATCCAGGGCAAATATTTAAAGGATAGTTACCTACTATGAATGCAGAAGTACCCTCACCAGAAGACCTACGAAATCAGAGCTTAAGTGTTGCCGGTATTGCGCAAAATTCTCACCCAGTAGACAGTATTGTTGCTCCTGATAGTGTTAAGCAGTTTTATGATGCTACACTAGAAATACAGGACCTTTCAAAACAACTAAATAGTTTTGCTCATCGTTTGGAATCATCCCATAAGACGACCCGTTTCCATATCTTGGGTTGGTTTGTGGTGTTACTTTTCTATCCATTACTGTTGATTGCTGGATCCTCTTATATGCCAGGTGAGTGGAAGCTCAAAACTATAGAGTTAATGACGAAAACAGAGAATGCCTGGGAGGCGGGCCAATCCATATTAGCAAAAGCCAATAATCAAAAATACGAAAAAGTCTTGACTGGTTATTCAATTATTTCTGGTAATGTAGAAAAAATTGAGGGTTGTATCGGGACTGCAAACACTTTAAAACGCCCCACCGAATGCTCAATTTTGATAGATCCAGAACAAATGAAATAACGATAAGATATGGTCGCCCAAGTACCGAGATCAGAAAAGTTAATCTATGCGGTTGATTGGATTATTGCTTTATTCCTAAGCCTTGTCGTAGTAACTTCTATTACGCTGGTGCTGGAGATGTTTCTTTCGTTAGCCTTTGTCAGAAACGATGTTACCTCATTAAATCGAAACTTTGGGTGGATTAAATTATTTGTTGCGTTGCTAAGTTTTTTGGTTATTTATTCAGCTATAGGTAGAGGAACGTTTTTTTCTAAGCTCTATNTGGGTTATTCATTACTTCTTTGTGTTTTATTGGCTCTTAAATGCCTNATAGAGGGCAATATCGACTTGTTAAGAATTTGGGGTTGGTACGAGATTTTTTCTTTTACATCGGTACTTGGTGTCCCGTACATCCTTCGGAATAACACCTTGTTCAAGCAAACAGCAACTTCATCGGGTGAACGACAGGTGGTTCCTTTAGATATAAAATATAAATATAAAGAAAACTTAGCCGAACCGGGGGTTGATTTGAATGGACTCCAGCAAAGAGATGATTCGTCCGCAGAGTATACGCAAACCGAAAGTAATAAAAAGCATACTAATAATTCGAGTTCTACGAAAACGCAGACTGCTGTGCGTAGATTAAAAGAGCCCAAAAGAGCAACAGGAGTATCTGAANATGGTAAAGCTCAACAATTTATGGCAGTGGCTGATCNTCCAAATATCGAGATAGCCGAACGAATAACGAGTTTGCGCCGAATGGCCGGAATTTCACCCATTATTAAATTAGATGATAATGCTGGAATTAATAGCTATAATTTTAATCCTAAAACCAATATGGTCGGGGACGGAAGCGAGAGAAAAATCACACTTCCTAACCAAGAGGCTAAGNTTGAGGTTGAAGTTGAAGTTGAAGTTGAAGGCGTATCTTTCACTGATAGCAATACAACACCAAATGAAACAGAACCCGGTCAAGACAGAAATAGTTTGGTAAAGGTCTCTTCCCAAGAAGGTGATGAACAAAGTGTGACTATAAGTAAAAAAGAAAGTCTAGAACTTTTACAAAGGCTTGGGCTNATTAGAAGTAAGCATGTGAATAGCTGATACAACGATTACATTGCTCTTAACAAGCGAGCAGTTTCCGTAATCCTTCGTCCATTTTCATTTTGGACAGAGACTGTTCTATCACCTCTTCCCTGATTTCTTCTAACTTTACCCTCACATCTTTTTGGTGTTTTGATTCTTGCCGNGTTGATGCTGCAATTTTTTCAACTGCCTCCAGCACTTTTTCGTTCGTTTCAGAGAAAACCCTCTGTTCTTTTGTTAATTCGTTAAGAAGAAGCGTTTGTTCGGCAATTGATACCGATTGTTGGGCTAATTCTGTTCGGATCCTCTTGTAACTCCTAAGAAAAATGAAAATAAAAATTAATACTAGAAGTAAAACTAGGACTAAGAGTGGGTTTGACACAGAAATAATTGTTTCCATTGACATAATGAGTTGCCTAAAACTTTTTATAAAAAGGTTAACTTCCGTTTTGTTTGGCAGGTGTGTTCGAATTCTGATCTATTTGCTTTGATATTCTAAGAATTTTTAATTTTCCTCTGTAGATATTGGGCAAATTACGCACTGCGACTTCTGCCTCTTTGCGCGTGTCGTATTGACCAATACGTGTTAGGTATGAAGAGCGATTTTTGTTAAAGACGTTAACAGTATACGCTGCAAAACCAAGAGCCAACAATTTATTCATTTGTTGTCGGGCCAAATACTGATCCACTGGCTCCTCACTAGAAATAGTGTAGGTGGGGGACGATTTCGATATTAGGACGGACGAACTGTGCAAAGTCACTGGTTGGAAGGAGAACCCGTTATTGTCAGCACTCTTGGTCGTAGATTTATTTTCTAAAACATTTTTTCTTGTTGATAATAATTTTCCAATGGTATTTGCTTCGTATTGGTTCTGAGAAAATCCCGTTTCCTTTTTTTGGTTTTCTTTTAAGTTATCTTTTTTCGTTGAAGCTAGGTCATTTTGCGCCTTGGGTGTTGACACCTTTGGTTCAGTATCAGTTCCGTCGTCGTCGGTATTTGATTTAACAGCACTACCCTTCGTGTCATTCTTTGTAACCGCGTCNTTCTCGAAAGTTTCGTTTGGTTTGAGACTTTTATCTGTTTTGGTTATTGACGAGCTTTTTTCTTTTTGCGCAAGTTTTTGGCCAACTATTAACCCTATAAAGAATGATAAAAAAATAGCAATTATCACGGTAATAATCAGCAATATAATCTTAAATTTATCAGGCATTCAGTTTACTCTATCGTTGGATATAGGTTAAGTGCAATATTCCTANTATATGCGGCGCTATTAATATAATTTTGACTTCCAATGGTAATTTTATTTCTCCTTATCCGATTTTTGATCTGAATTGCCTACACCCATAAGTTTAAGCAAATTTGAGCGATGCCATTCATCATCCACTAATGTGGTTAATAGGTCAGCAAATGTCATGTTTCTAAATGATACAGCCTTCCTTAGGAGATAAGGAGTTGGACTATGTGGATCTGTTGCCATCAAGTACTTGGATATTTCTTCTAAACAATCGTAGGCTTCCTTTCTTGAGGCAAAACCAGTCTTTAACGGTTTACTCCCTTTTGAACCGTTATTTGTCGACACTAATGTTGGTGCGTGGTCGTTTAAATCGAGGCCCAACTTTGCTTCGTCGTCGGGGGTCGTATCAGTTTCGATCGTTTGATTGTTGATTACCAATTCTCTCTCTGCTTGTTCTCTAATCTGATTTAATTCAGTCGATTTTGAATGCATTTGGTTCATCGCTTCTTTTATCGGACGAAAATTAGGAACATTATTAGGCATCTTTTGAACGATAAGTTCATCCAGTTGGTCGATAGCGTGCAATGCTTCGTTAATTGCTTCGGTATTCGATCTCAGCCAGGTGGTTGGTGTGGCCGTAATACTATCTTCGAAACTTTGAATTGTGGGGCCCCGAATATGTTCTGGTTGCTGTGATCCTAAGCGTTGACGTCGTGTTAGTTTAACCGGACCTGCTTTAATAAGCTTCTCTACTTCAAGCCAATCAATTAAATTGTATGCAAGGTGGCCTGCGATGGGCGCGGTAATATGCTGAAACTTTATAGCAAGCCCCGACTTTTCAGAAAACCATTCTAAAATAAGCATTCGGCTCTCTAAATCAGCTGCTTCGTCTACCAATGGGTGCATATCATCCCAGTACAGGTCTATAAATTTAATTAGAAAGTTAGTAGCCGCAGTGAAGCCACCAAGTCCATTCTGGTATACGAGAGCTTCTGATAACATTACTGCTACACGTAAATCCTTAGATTTTTCTAGAAGTGTTTTAGTAGCAAGACTTATTACACTTTGCCAATCTGAAACTTTTAAAGGGCGGCTCCAATCACCCCTTGGCAGATTAGGGTCATCCTCTCGTCGAGCTTCCATGATTTCTTGATGTATCCCTTCGTAAAGGAGAGACATTCCGCCGGGTTGGTCTGGGCTTATTGGGTCTAGTAATACGGTTAAATCATGCATATCGGCTCAATCCACTAATAAATTATAGTTTGGAGCCTCAGTTGGTAAAGTAGGAACGGAAAGGCGTTTTTCTCCCATAGCTTTAGAGCCAAATACACGTAACGTCACAAATAAGGTAGCATCACCTCTGGCAATGGGATTGGTTTTATTCTTATCCGTAGAATTGGAAATAGTAGGTATAGTAAACTTTAGGACGTGTTCATCTTTTTTAGCTTCTTGTGAAACCTTTGCTATTGAGGGTCGGTTTCTGTCCAGAAGCGAAAATAATGACCAAACTCGTGGATACGAAAATGTTGCTGTGCGACCATTAATAGATAAATCTGACCGTTTTGCATCTGCAACGGGTCGCGTTGTCGCGTTGAGAGCCCACGTGAAGGATATTTTAATTGGCATGCCTGGCGACCATTCAAGTCGCGTAGCTGAGTCAAATTGGGATCGGGTTTTATCACCTGCTGTTAGTTGCCATTTAATGATTTGGTCACCTTTTTTCTCGAAACTCCTGTTAACTCTAAACGACGGTTCTATGTTCCAAGTGAGTGGGGAATCAGGGTCACCGGGATCAGTTGCCTGTTTAAAAACACCAACAGCTCTATCCATGCGAGTAAAAAATGTTTGAAGTTTAGTAGAGGTTTCTGAGTTGTTCGAAGTTAAAAGTGGGTCACCACCGCCCGCATTCATAAATAGATTGAAATCATCAAAAAAGTCTTGAATAGCGGTTTTTGATGCAGGTGACCCATAAAAACTGCCAAGAGAAAATGGTGCCTTACCTGACAAAGTGGAGTTAAATCGCTTGCTTAGGTCACTGTAACCTTGAGCTAGCTGAGTTAGACGTAGATTATCACATCTAAACTTCATATCATTTTTAAGTATCGCGGTTTGTGACGCAAACCAAGTTACATTAGAGGTGTTTGGTAGTAGATTAGCATCTAGTGTATTACAATCTCCTCTAGCCATAGTTTCCTCAAAAAAGAATTCTAATTCAGATATCGAATTTTGGGGCCGCATAGCATCATACGCATTTAAATCGTCTACTATACCTTGCCACATTGTTAAGTCATTTAAAGCAGATCTAGCTTTAGACGCATTCTGTTTCATCAAAAAGTCAAATGTAGGGGATACATATGATCTGGCTAGAAATGCTACACGTTCTCTTTGGAAGTTGAGATATGATCTTAGACCGTTAACATTCCGAATTCGGAGAATCTGCTCCGTGGGCGATCGTTTGCCATCCCATGCTTCAAAACCAGTTTCACCAATATCGTAT
>PANE01000038.1 GCA_002708305.1 Rhodospirillaceae bacterium | reverse complement strand
AAATTATCCTTTTCACCAAATTTTGATTTGGAAGTAACAGCAGAACTTCAAAAAAACGGTTCTTTCAAAATCGACAAGCGTAAAATCGAACTCATAATTGAGGAACAGTTTGTCGAAGGCAGTATAACAAGCAGTCTATATCAAACTGCCGTTGATCTTCACCTACCAATCAATATCCTTATGGAAGTGATTCGTATCTTTAGTTTTGATGTTGACTTTCAGAGGGAAATTAGACAGGGCGATAGCTTTGGTGTTTTATTTGAAGTTTATAAGAATCAGGAACAACAGGTCATTCACAACAGTAATGTAAATTGGGTATCAATGATATTGAAAGGAAAAAAGTATGAATACGCGAGTTACATAAATAAAGCCAGGATAATGGATTACTACGATCGCAAGGGCCAAAGTGTAAAAAAAACATTGATGAGAACGCCTATAGATGGAGCTAAACTTTCCTCTCAATATGGGAGACGCCGCCACCCTATTCTTGGTTACACTAAAATGCATAAAGGGGTGGATTTCGCTGCCCCCAAGGGAGTATCCATTATGGCTGCCGGAGATGGTGTAATAGAGTATATTGGTGACAAAGGTCCATATGGAAATTACATTCGAATTCGGCATAACTCTATTTATAAAACAGCTTATGCACATCTATCGCGGTTTCGAAACGGCTTAAAAAAAGGGCACCGGGTGCGGCAGGGGACGACAATAGGTTATGTGGGGTCAACAGGGCGATCCACCGGACCTCATTTACACTATGAAGTCATAAAGCACGGCCGGCAAACGAATCCAATGAGCGTGCGGCTACCGGCGGGAGAGAAATTAAAAGGTAAGGCTTTATTAAATCTACAAAAGTATTGGCTCGAGTTGGACAAAAAACTCACAAAAGTAATGACCACAAATACTGAATAGCATTCAAAGAAATTCAAATGCCTTCTTACTTAGAATGGGCCCCCTATTGTTTGTGCCCTCTTTCATCATACCGATACCAACCACGACCCGTTTTTCGCCCAGCCCTCCCCGCTGCAACAATTTGCTTTAGAATCGGCCGAGGTAGAAATCTCTCTCCATAGGCTTCTTCCAAAATTTTACCTACCTGTAAATTTAATGTGTTACTGGTCAAATCCATTAATTCAAATGGACCGACCGGATGGCCCAACCCCAGCTTGCAACCAATATCAATATCTTCGGGGGAGCAAGCGCCTTCCTCCACCAACCGAAGGGCCTCATTCCATAGTGCAAACAACATACGGTTTACTGCAAAGCCAACAACATCTTTTACCTGGATAGGGACCTTACCAGCCTCTACACATGCCATAGCTGCTATTTCTGCCACCTTTTGATTTGTGTCCATAGCACTTATAACCTCAACTAACTTCATACGATGAACTGGGGAAAAAAAATGGAGGCCTAAAAAGTTTTTTTGCCTTTCATCCGACAGATTAGCTGCCAGCACAGTTATTGATATACTGGACGTATTGGAAGCTATTACACAATTGGCTGGCAATATGTTATCTAACTTCTCAAAAACGATACCTTTTACATCTTTGTCTTCAAAAACGGCTTCAATAACCATTTCGCGATCCGCAAAGTCTTCTAAAACAGTCGTCGTTTGAATTTGAGCGAGTGCCCCTAGTTTATCTTCTTCTGTCCAAAAGCCTCTTGATATTCCAGAATCAAGAACCTCTGACAATTTTTTTACAGCGTTATTGAGACCTTCCTGGGAGGTATCAGCTAGAATCACAGATTTTCCTGCTAACGCAAAAACCAAAGCTATTTCCGACCCCATCATCCCAGCACCAACTACACCAAGTTTTCCGATAGACATGTATAAATCCCCTATTCAATGACGTTAACGCTATCCTGAGCGATAACACTTGCTAGAGTATTCTCTACCAAATAGCAAAAGGGATTGTAAAATGCGAATGCATGGGAAAGGCTGGAGCAATCAGATTTTCCCAGGAAGGAGCATCTGTCGGAGTTGTCGACATTAACACTGATGCTGTTGAGGCTGTCGTAAAGGAAATAAAAGATGCTGGAGGTAATGCAATTGGAATTGTTGCTGACCTCACAAAAGACGATGAATCAAGATACATTGTGACTAAGACAGTCAACCATTTTGAAGGTCTAGATTTCGTTTGGAACCATATTGGTTATCCTGGGCTAGCCTCAATAGAAGGCATCGAAATGGCCGATTTTGAATTAGCATTGGACCTAAACCTAAGAACAATCTTAGTAACTACAGAGGCTGCCCTTTCCGAATTTCGTATCCGAGGNGGGGGGAGCTTGCTNTACACCGCGTNTAGTTCAGGNCTGATGGGGNCTGGATNCAGTCCAGTTTACTCTATGGCAAAATTTGGTGTTGTAGGTTTTACAAAGGCTCTTGCNAAAAGGGTTGCCAAGGATAATGTTCGGGCCAACGTCATTTGCCCTGGGCCAATTGATACACCAATGCTAAGGGTTTTTGTTGCTTGCCCAGATCAACAGTCTACAGATGGCTTAGACAAAGAAGAGCTGGTAAAAAAACGCGGCAGTTCGGACCCGATGGGACGACCTGGACAACCAGATGAAGTAGCTAACGCTGCACTTTTTCTNTTATCTGATGAAGCCTCATTTGTTAACGGCATAGCTATGCCGGTAGATGGCGGTATCACAGCCTAATCAGATTATCAGTAAAACATTCGTCCAAAGACTTAGAGGAAGCCCTATAAACTAAAAAGCCGGCGAGCATTGCCAGTAAGCATCGACTCCATATCACGGTTAGAAAATTCTGCGCTTTCAATCACAGAGCGGGGTTCTTGATCACCGATAGGGAACGGATAATCAGACCCTAACATAATTTTCTCAACCCCAACTTTCTTGGACAAAAATCGAAGGATGTCAGGTTGGAAAACTATACTATCAAAATAAAGCTTATGGAACTGCTCGACGGGATCAACAACAAGATCGGGGAAAGCACGGAAGTTTTGCTCTAATCGCCCCAACATATATGGCAACGCACCTCCTCCAGTTGAGGCAACTATTATTAGGTTTTCATATTTTGTTAAATGTCCGGTAAATAACATACGGCTTATCGCCACAGAAACATCGCAGACGCGCCCTACCGCATTCATCATCTGCATATCATGTAGACGCGCATCATCAGAACCAAACATTGGATGGATTATTATTGGGACTTGCAGTTCAGCAGCCGTTTCCCAGAATATATCTAGATGAGGGTCATCTAAATTACCAAAACTACCATGGGGCTGTGTACCAATCATAGCACCAGGCATTCCCGCCTTTATTGCTTCTCTTAAGACTTTCGCCGCCAACTTTCCAGATTGAAGCGGCACTGTGGCTAATGGAACTACACTACCTCGATTTTTACAGTCGTTTAACATTCCTTCGTTAAGAAAACGGCTCCAATCCGCACCTTCCTCTGGCTCAATTTCATAACCAAAACTATCCAACCAACCACCTGATAATTGAAGGTCTATGCCAGTACTNTTCAAAAACTGCTGCCTAGGCTCAAATAATCTGAGCTTTGGCATTATAGGGCGCGTCGGCTTTGCACTATTGAAGGACAACTGATACTTTTCATCCGATCTAACAAGGCTAACCGATGGGAAAATTTTAACCTTTGAACCTAACGTATCTAGGATACTTTGCGGCAACATATGAGCATGGGTATCAATAATCATTAGAAAATATTCCTTCTCTCAAAACACGATCATGCCCAGATAGATTAACCACATATGTGAAATCTCGAAACATCATCGCGTTAAAAATTTCCAAGAACCACTGGCCCAATTAGAGCCGTAACAAGAACCACCCAAGTTGGGTACAGAACCTTTAGATAACCGTCAAGATCCTGCAGATGTAATTTTTTTCAGAAGGATTTAGCGTTTACCGAAAAAGTTAAATAACAAATTTTGATTAGAATAAAACTTACCTTGATACCTAGAACCTCTATCATATTNAGCCATTTTGGACCCATTTCTTTTCTTAAATGTAAATAAGTATCGAGCAAATCACATTAAAAGAATTTAATTTTTCTGTATTAATCCCTTCATGAAGAAAAGGTCTACCTCTTCTATTTTCCCCTGTTTTCTCTGGGTTTTTCGTCCACACCCATCTTTAGGGAGGTTTNACTTTTCCAAACCGTAATTGTTGATTGGCATGTCCTATCAGAAAAAATCAGGGAGGAGAGACAACGAGAACAGTAATTACTGTTCTTTAATAAAGGTGCAATAAAGTTGTTGTATTATTTTACTAAGGATAGATTGTTTCGTTGAGCGAAAAAATTCTAGGCCCAAGCCGGAGGCTCAAGCCGAATAGGTCATAAATTCAGCCCAATCAATTGAAATTTGATTGTTCGATCACGCGAATGAAACAGCATATCAACTATCAAAATACGGGGACCTTCGAGTAACTGTCCGTAAAAATCTCTTGACCTCAGGCAAAACTACGCACATATCAGGTCTTTGTTGAAAAGGTGTCTTGTGAATACGGAATGATAACTTGCTTAAGCTCACCCAATTTTTCCCCTGACATTGTTAACAAGAATCCTGGGCAACTCATGTTGAGAGGCCCTGTTAATACGCACGTCCAAGGAGACTACAATGGCGACCGGTACAGTAAAATGGTTTAATCCAACTAAAGGCTACGGCTTTATCCAACCCGATGAAGGCGGCCCTGATGCATTTGTTCACATCACAGCTCTTGAACAATCAAATATCGACACACTAAATGAAGGCGCAAAAGTAACTTTTGAACTTGAAGTTGGTCGTAACGGAAAACAAGCAGCAACTAATCTAAAGTTGATGTAATCTGCTGGGCGCCGCAGTAATCCGGCGCAAAAATGTCAGGGTGAGTGCGGGTACTTTATTAGACTAAAATATCCGCACACCCACCTTTTTCTATCAAAGGTTAATAAGAAAACTTTCCTATTTGACATTCGTTAATACAATATTGCCACTAGCACTGAACATACCACCTACTCCATGCACCATGGATATTTCCGCACCATTTATCTGGGCGGGAGCGGTTCCTCTCATTTGCCGAACACCTTCCTGAAGCGCGTACATTCCATACATTCCAGAATGCATATAACTTAAGCCGCCCCCATTTGTATTCATTGGAAGCTTACCGCCGGGTCTAGTATTCCCATCAGCGATGAAATCTCCACCTTCACCCCGTTTAACAAATCCAAGGTCTTCTAATCCATATATTGGCAAGTGAGCGAAAGCATCATAGATCATGAGATGATCAACGTCACCATGATCAATACCCGCAGACTCGAATGCATTCAAACCGGCGACACGGAATGCCGCCGACGATGTGAAATCGGCCATTTGGCTAATCATAGGAGTTTCACAACTCTCTCCAGAACCACGAATATATACTGGTTTTTGCTTTAAATCTTTAGCTCGATCTGATTTTGTTAATATTAAAGCACCGCCACCGTCAGTAACAAGGCAACACATTAATAATCTAAATGGGTAGCAAATCATTTTAGAATTGAGCACGTCATTTACATCAATAGGGTCCTTGAAACTTGCTCTTGGATTCTTTGCTGCCCACTCTCTTTGAACAACCGATACCATGGCTAAGGTTTCTTCGCTTAACCCAAAATCTTTCATGTAGCGGAGAACTGGAATAGTAAACATTGTGGGTGGACGCGTTACACCAAAGGGTCGCTCAAACTGTTGCTGAAATAGTGATGGGAAAATTGAAGATCCGTGCCTACCAAGATTAGATCGACCACTCTCACCGTGTGTGATTAAAACAGTTTCGCACAACCCCTCATTTATTGCAGCTACTGCATGTCTTACCAAGAGCATAAATGAGCATCCACCAACTGATGTGCCGTCCAACCACTTGGGAACAATGCCAAGGTAATGCGCAATCTCTACTGCGTTATGCCCTCCGGTTGCAACACCATCTATATCCGATAACTTCAAACCGGCATCTGCTATTGCGTTCAAGGCTGCATCAGCGTGAAGTTGAACTTGAGACATTGTAGGAATCTTACCAAGTTCAGTCGTCTCAGATGCACCAACAATAGCTACAGAATTACGTTTCATGACACTATTTCTCCGCTGGTTTAAATTGTGGAAGAGTAATTTCGTCGTTTACTTTTTCAAAACTAACTTCAAGCGGCATATCTAATATCAACGCCTCTGGCGTCTGCTCACATTCTACGATATTACACATCATTTTTGGACCCTCTTCGAGTTTTGCAATCGCTATTGCATACGGCGGGGTGAAGCCAGGAGCAGGAAGATGGCTAATTACATAGCTGTGCAATGTTGCGCGCCCTGACGCTCTAATTATTTCAATATCCGTACTGCCGCTCGAAGGACAGAAATGCCGTGGCGGAAAATAAACTTCACCGGTTGATTTACATCTCTGAAGTCTGAGTTCTCCCCGTCTGGTACCATCCCAAAAGTGCTGCGTTTCCGGCGTTGGCTTTGGTAATTCTCTTTGATCGTTATCCATAACGAAAATCCATCCTAAAATTAAATGAGTTTAAAATGACTATTTATTCCTGACCAACTATCGCAAGCCCATTATTCAATACGACCGTATCGCGTTCGATCACTTTAGACCTAAAGGAAATTGAGCTGCCATCTTTCCACATTTCTGTTCTAATAGTCTCCCCAGGATATACCGGCGATGAGAACCTGAGTTGAAGTGATTTGAACCGATCTGCTTCATAATTACAGCACGATTTAAGAATAGCATGACCTGCTACGCCTAATGAGCAAAGCCCATGTAGAATGGGCTTCTCAAAACCAGCCGCTTTAGCAACGGAGGGACTTGCGTGAAGGGGGTTGTAATCCCCTGACAGTCGGTAAATTAAAGCCGCTCTATCCAAGGTGGTAAGATCAGTCACTATATCTGGTTGCCTTTCGGGTAAAGTGTGTGGCAGAGGAGCCTCGTCACTAGGCCCCCCATACCCACCATTACCTCTGGCAAATGTTGTTGAGGTTAAAGTCGCCAGCTTTAATCCAGAGTCGGCATCATTTAATATTCTCTCTGTTAAAATTAATGCTCCCTTTCCAGCGCCCTTATCGACTAAGCCTGTCACTCTGGATTGCGCTTTAATAGTTGCTGATACGGGCAAAGGGTTGTGTATTTCTAATCTTTGTTCCCCATGTAAGATTTTGACCCAATCTATACCCGTTTCTGGATCCCTAGACCAAAACCCAGGACTGCCAAGAACAACAGCCATAGTCGGCAAGGCTGAAAACTTTTCGGCCTCCTCAAAAACGTATGGAAGCTGAGTCTCGTCCATTGGATCAGCTCCCAAACCGACTCCCAAGGCGTAAAGAATAGTATCTTTCGAGGTATAACTTTGAATCACCTCGTCAAACTTCCAATTTTTCAACTTTTCATATTCGAACGTCATGAGCACAATCCAGGAATTCAGTTATTTTATTAAATAGGGTCCCAACTAAAAACATCTTGGGATCGATCTAGCGGATAGAAACCTGCCTCCATGGAGGGGATAGCATGTTCTAGAACAGTTTCGGGGGTCCACCCCTCACCCCGATGCACAGAGCGCGTCGGTCGTGATTGCCCCATTAAAAATATTTCATTATTTCGAACTCCAAAAATCTGACCTGTGACTTTTGACTCAGGGACCGATAAAGCAACTGCTACAGGAGCTATCTTAGCGGTCGTCATAGTTTTTAGCTTTTCAACTCGAGCTCTTTGAACATCATCCCCTATTGGAATGGTTCCTATCATGCGGCTCCAAGCAAATGGGGAAATACAATTCGATCTAACATTGAATCGTCCCATGTCTAAAGCAATCGACTTCGACAAGCCGGCTATCCCCAACTTAGCGGCCGCATAATTGGCTTGACCAAAATTACCAATTAAACCTGACGTTGACGTCATATGCACAAACGAACCTGACTCTTGCTCTCTAAAAACGGTGGCAGCAGCGCGACTGACATTGAAACCACCTTTGAGGTGAACTGAAATTACTGAGTCCCAGTCATCTTCAGTCATTTTATGGAAGATAACATCTCTAAGAATTCCAGCATTATTGACAACGATGTCAAGGCCTCCTAATTCGTCCATCGCCTGGCTCACCATATCTTGGGCAGCCGCAAAATCAGCCACACTACTGAAATTCACTACTGCTTTGCCTCCTTGATCCTCTATTTCCTTAGCCACTTCCATGGCAGGAATTCGGTCCTCTCCCTCTCCTTGAGTTGTTCCCCCTAAATCGTTTACGAGAACCTTAGCGCCGGCCGCGGCAAATGCTAATGCATAATCACGCCCAATCCCTCTACCTGCGCCCGTAATCAGGGCTACCTTGCCCTCTAAAAGCTTCTTACCAGTCATAAAACTACTCCATTAGCTTGGTGGTTTGCCTCTAGCACTATCTCAGCTAAGACTTGTTATCACATTCACATTGCCTCTATGATTAAAATATACTGTATTAACTGAATAAATATCAACCTGCCTCCGGCCAATTTATTATCGACACCAAAACTAAGGAAGAAAGATTTTAATATGTTACCAAGGACGTTATTTTCAGAAGAACACGAAATTTTTCGCGATGCCACAAAACGATTTGTAGAAGCAGAGATTGCACCTCACCATAAAGAATGGGAAGAGAATGGTATTGTGAGTAGAGACCTCTGGCGAGCTGCTGGAGAACAAGGCTTATTATGCTGCACTGTCCCAGAAGAATATGGCGGCCCAGGCGGCGATTTTTTACATAGTGTGATAGTGAACGAAGAGCTCGCTAAAGTCGGAGCTACTGGCCCCGCTTTTCCATTGCACTCAGACATTATTGTTCCCTACCTTCAAGCATATGGTTCAGAAGACCAGAAAAAAGAATGGTTACCCAAAGTAGTTTCTGGAGAAACCATTATGGCGATAGGTATGACTGAACCGGTGGCTGGCTCGGATCTACAGGGAATTAAGACAAGAGCTGATAGAGATGGAAACCATTTTGTTGTTAATGGACAAAAGGTTTGGATTTCCAACGGTCAAATAGCAGATTTATATATTATCGCTTGCAAAACAGATCCAGATCAAGGGGCAAAAGGTATCAGTCTCATATTGGTAGAGGGAAACCGTGATGGCTTTGTACGCGGGAAAAATCTCGAAAAAATTGGCTACAAGGCACAAGATACTTCAGAACTTTTTTTTGAAAATGTCCGAGTGCCTATAACTAATCTATTAGGACAAGAAGGTCGTGGATTTGCGCACCTTATGCAACAACTTTCGCAAGAACGGCTAGTTGTCGCTATTAGATGCGCTACCGCGCTTGAGACTGCGCTTGAGGAAACAATTACATACACCAGCGAAAGAAAGGCTTTTGGACGAAGCATATCCGACTTTCAAAATACTCGATTTAAATTAGCTGAAGTCAAAACACTGGCGATGGTTACTCGCGCGTTTACGGACCAGTGCATTGATCTCCACGTAAATGGGAACTTGAGTTCGGAAGATGCTGCAGCAGCAAAATTACAAACTACTGAAGCGTTAAACAAAGGAGTGGATGAATGCCTTCAACTACATGGCGGTTACGGCTATAGTTGGGAGTATCCAATAGCCCGCGCTTGGGCCGATGCCCGTATGTCGCGAATCGCCGGAGGCTCCTCTGAAATCATGAAAGAAATCATAAGTCGTAATATTTTACCCTCTAAAAAATAGAATATAATTTATTATTCTTTTATCTCCTCAATTTTTATATCTGATAATTTTTGAAATACTTTGAAAACAGCACTATCATCTTCACGGCCAAAGCCTGAAGCTGCAGCAGCTAAAAACTGTTGATGTGCTGCGGCTGTTAATGGCAAGGGGAAACGCATCTCCTGGCCCGTCCCAAGCACGATGCCAAGATCTTTCACAAAAATATCCACCGCACTCAAAGGAGCGTAGTCGGCATCTAGGATATGTGGCACTCGGTTCTGCCACATCCAGGAAGACCCTGCTGAACCTGATATTACATCGTACAACTCCCTTGGATTAGCGCCAGCACGAACTCCAAAAGCCATAGCCTCAGCAGCTGCCGCTATATGGACCCCAGCTAGTAGTTGATTAACAGTTTTGACAGTTGAGCCAATACCATACTCACTTCCCAACCGATAAATTTTTCCCGATATAGCATCCATTATATCAACGACCTTTTCAAAGGCAGAATCAGGACCCGATGCCATAATAGATAGATTCGCCGACCTTGCTCCAGCGACGCCTCCACTAACTGGCGCATCTATCATTTCAAATCCGTGATCTAATAGACGATTACCACATTCTTTTGCATAAGCCGCAGGAACGGTACTGCTTTGAATGACGACTGCTCCAGAAGATAATCCCTCGACAGCCCCGTCGATGCCAAAAAGTACATCTTCAACTTGTTTATCATTCACAACTAGAACAATGACGGCTATACAGTTTTCCACCGCAGATTTCACGGAATTCTTCACTGTACCGCCGGCCTCTTCTAAACCTTTCATAGCATTTTTATTTACGTCAAAACCAACAACCTCAAATTGCCTCTCCAAAAGAGACAGGGCTACCCCCATACCCATTGATCCAAGACCCAGCACACAAATTTTTCTATTAACGATCATTAATATCACCTAGCTTGCTAAAATATTTAGTGATTAAATATGTCTTTAATTGAGCGGGATTTGAGAATGGTTTAGACAAGTTAATCGCGCTCAATACACATAGCAACGCCCATCCCGCCACCGATACAAAGTGTAGTTAATCCTTTTTTAGCATCACGCTTTTGCATCTCGTAAAGCAGCGTTATCAATACGCGAGCGCCAGACGCCCCAATAGGATGTCCTAGTGCTATCGCCCCACCGTTTACATTCACTTTTTCTGTATCCCAGCCCATATCCTTATTCACTGCACAAGCTTGAGCGGCAAAAGCTTCATTAGCCTCTATCAAATCTAAACCTTTTGCTGACCAGCCGGCTTTTTCTAGAGCAGCTTTGCTTGCTGGTATTGGCCCCGTTCCCATAATAGCAGGGTCTACGCCTTTTGTAGCGAATGAAGCGATTCTTCCGAGCGGTTTAATGCCTCGCCTATTTGCTTCAGATGTGGTCATTAGGACTACTGCAGCTGCACCATCATTGATGCCCGAGGCATTCCCTGCTGTGACTGTACCATCTTTTGCGAATGCTGGACGAAGGCTCGAAAGAGCCTCGATACTTGCGCCATGACGAGGATATTCATCTGCATCTATTACTAAATCGCCACGCTTTCCTTTTATAGTGACCGGTATAATTTCATCATTAAACTTACCTGCTTTTTGAGCCGCTTCTGCCTTATGTTGAGATGCTAATGCGAAAGAATCCTGATCATCTCTGGTTATTTGCCATTGATTTGCGACATTTTCAGCTGTATTGCCCATATGATAGCCATTGAAATGGTCCCATAAGCCATCCTTGATCATGGTATCTATAAGTTTCAAATCTCCCATTTTTTTACCTAGCCGTAAATTTTGAGCATGAGGGGCTTGGCTCATACTTTCCTGGCCACCTGCAACAACAATCTCCGAGTCCCCCGCTTTTATCGCCTGGGCACCAAGTGCAACCGCCCTAAGTCCAGAACCACAAACCTGATTTATTGTTAAGGCAGTACGTTCCTGAGGAATCCCGGCTAAAATGGATGCCTGTCTGGCTGGGTTCATACCAGTTGCAGCAGTTAAAACTTGCCCTAACACCACTTCATCAACATCAACGCCCGAAACTGTAGCTCGCAGTAACGCTTCCCGAATAACAATTTCTCCAAGCTCAGCACCAGAGAGTGAACTTAATCCACCACCAAATGCACCAATAGCCGTTCTTGCAGCACTGGCTATAACAACATCATTCATGATATTCTCCCAAACTAATTGTTTTTTTAATATGTATAATCGTCGGTTTCTAATAATGGAAACGCGCTTGTGACCTCAGGGGGACCAACTGGAACAGCTGAGCATAATTGTGACTTTTCTATCTTCGAGTAATCATTAGCTCCAAGAAGGCCAAGTGCTAATTTCGTCTCTTCTTCTAACAACTCTAACATACGAACAACACCATCCGCACCACCGGCGGACAGGCCATAACAAAACATGCGGCCAAGACCAATCAAATCTGCTCCAAGAGCTATCCCTTTCACAATATCTGTACCTCTGGAAAACCCACCATCAACCGCGACAAGGCTTCGCCCAGCTACAGCGTCCACTACTTCTGGTAGCACAGCAAAAGATCCTAACCCATGATCGAGTTGTCGTCCTCCATGATTTGACACATAAACCATATCAACTCCATGCTCAATTGCCATCAAGGCATCTTCCGCCGTTGCTATACCTTTTAATATTATAGGCAATTTATATTTTACTTTATAACGCTCCACATCCTTCCAACTCAACGCAGCCTGCCAGTCTGCACCCGAACCAGTTCGCCACGGCTTAGCAAAACGATTAGCGATATCTCTCTCACGTCTAGAATAATTAGCGCTATCGACCGTTAAACAAAAAGCGTCATACCCAGAATCTATCGCTCTACTAACATATGAGTCGAGGAACTCATCATCACCTCGTTTGTAAAGCATGGCTATTTTGCAGCCAGAGGCTGTTTTCGCGACCTCTTCCATTGCGATGGTACTCACTGAACTTAACATCAAGGCGCAACCAAATTCACCAGCCGCCCTCATAGCAGCGATTCCTCCCTCAGGATCAAAACTTTCAAGGGAACCGATGGGGGCCAGGCAAACCGGTAACCGCATCTTATGCCCGAGGATGTTTGATCCTGCATCAATAACTCTCATATCTCTTAGTACTCGTGGACGAAACGCTATTGCGTCTAATGCCATTCGGTTCCTTTTTAAGGTCGTCTCTGTCTCCGTACCTCCCCGCAAATAATCCCAGATATTTCTGCTAAGCTTATTTCTTGCAGCATCTATAATTTCATGAAGAGTTTGAAATCTAAATCTTAAATCTTCGTCCACTGATTTCCTCCGTCATCGACACATAGTTTTTTTTACACAAATTTCTTGGAATTCTAATTCCTTATTTATCAATCATTTTTGTAATATATTGATTATCTCGCGTAATTGGGTTCGAGCACGCAACAAATAAAACCCTAAAGCAGCTAGATGACTTGGGCCTACTAAGCCATCGGGTTTACCATTTACGACCACCAATGGATCGAGAGTCGATGCTTGCCTTAAAGAATCAAGCATTAGCAGCCAGGAAGGAGAAAGTTCTTTATTTGCATTTACGCTTTCGAAATCCTTACCTAAATCTCGCAAGATTAAGTAATACGCGTAAAGACGCCCCTTAGCGGAATAAAAAATATCATCAGCCTCTGTATCAATACCCCATTGCCCCGCTTTAGCAAGATGATCATCAATTACAGCAGAACTTGAACCTAAATCGGCTGTAAATCTCAGCAGGGTTGCTTGTAAATTATCTGCCCTTCGCTCAAATTTTGTTTCACCACTAGCTAACCGCTGATTGTACGCGAGTAAAGATCGCTGTGCTGACCTGTACTGAGACTCGGAAGACGCAGTGGGGACCATAGATGTCGAAAAATCAAATATCCAAGTAGTGCCCGGGTATTTTAAAAGTCCAGATGCCTTATCTAAATCCTTATCCACTTCACTGGAACCTCGAGATCTACCTATTTGATCAGTCATTTCAACGGCAAACCTAGATATGGCATAAATTATACCTTGTTGATAATGGGGCATATTATCCAATAAATATCCGGGCATAAAAAAAGGATCGTTGGCAACCCAACTATTGGTGTTAACCTCCCGGTCTATCAAAGCTGCAGCCACGGAAACAGCACTACTGCCTCCGATTGGCGTTGAAGCAGACTTGAAATCTGGATCATCGTTTATTTTATGAACAATAATCATACCTAATCCGTAATATAAGACGAGCAAAGCGAAACTAAGAAGCAAGGCAACTCCTCCGTATCGTCCATATCGGTGGATGAATTTTCCTCCCTCTAGTCTTGTCTGATTATCCTCATTAAAATTCTCTTCTTTCACCGGCACACCAATTCGAAAAATTAAAAACTAGTCTTTCAAAATAATCTAATTTTTTCCAGATAATTGAGGATCCATTTATAAAACACCGGTAAAATAGAGAGTACACCAAGCCCAAGCAATCCAAACATTAACTCATCACTGACCAATGACGCCATAGAGACACCCTCGCTATTTAATAATATCTTATCAAGTCCTACCCCTGTTAGGGAAAATACTAGCGACCCAGGAAACATACCTATCACAGATGCAAAAAAATACGTCGTAAATCTCACCTTAAGGAATGCTGGAACCAAGTTAACTAAGAAGAATGGAAAAATAGGAACGAGCCTCAAAAACAACATATAATAAAAAGCATTACGCCTAAATCCATCTTGCATAGTTAGAACAGCCGACCCAGAACGGGATTTCAATAAATGACCTAATGCTGTTCTAGCCGCAAAATACAGCACGCAGGCACCAATTGTCGCTCCGGTTAATGAAAATACCGTTCCAAAAGCGACACCGTAAAGGTACCCACTTAACAAAGAGAGAATTGCCGCACCAGGAATAGAACAGGCCGTTGTAGTGGCGTAAATTAAAATAAATACAATGGCTGAAAATAAAAACTCATTGTCAATAAATTGCTTAAAATTTTCCTTATGAGTTTTAAGAAATTCGATGGAGATATAGTCAATCCCACCAAACACTAAGATAATCGAAAGGCCAAGCAACAAAAGAAACATGGGCAAAAGTCGAATTAATCGCATTTTGTATAGCAGTTTTCCATTTAATTCACCTGATAATAAGATCTAATTTTCTGTTACTTATATAATGCAACCCGTCTTTATTTTGTTAGACTTTACCGCCACGGTTAATACAGTTTTTTCTCGTACCCCTTCTGAATGCTAAGATTTGCTGCAGCAACGGCTGCACTATCATCACCGAGCCCTATTTGATCAGTAATAATTTCTCCAAGTGTTGGAAAACTATTCCTCTCTATTTTATAATTTTCTTCCCAGAGCTTAGATCTGATTAACGCCTTGGCACATTGCAGATAGGCCTCTTTAACTTCAATTTTCAAAGCTGATTTTGGGGGTTTCCCCTGGGCTGACAGGGTTTTGAGGATTTCCTCGTCTAATATTATTGTACCAAACCCATTTACTCTGAGTGTCTCATTCATTCCAGGAACCAGGAATAGTACGCCAAGCCCCTTGTTATCAATTATGTTGGATAACGTATCTGTTCTATTGTTACCTAACCGGTCTGGAATAAAAATTGTATTCTTATCTTTGACAAGAACAAAGCCTGGCGCGTCTCCCCTTGGAGAAACATCGCCAAGCCCGTCATTACCCATTGTCCCAATAACCAAAAATGGGGATAACTCAATGAAAGCACGACAATGTTTATCTATATGGTCTAACTGTTTCAACACAGCACGCTCAGAAGGCTCTCCATAGTAGCTTCCTAGATCATCCTTATTCATGATTTTATTCACTGTACCCTCACTTCTACATATATTTAGACAATGTTTTCGCGCTATATTTTTTACAATGCTGTATTTTATGTAATAACGCTACACTGCAACTGAATTAATAATAATTTTACTGTTTTGACTTGCCGTTGATTACGGCTGATAGGTTTGAAAATGACGAGCGAATATGGTGGCCAAGAAACCTGGCAAAAAGACTTATACAAGTTACTGAGATCCAACGAGGTTGAATTATTTTGCTATGTCCCAGACGGCGGACACAAAACACTTATAAATGAGTCGATAGCTGACCCCAAAGTAATATCAGTTCCATTAACTACAGAAGAAGAAGGCGTAGCAATGTGCGCTGGAGCACATCTTGGAGGAACTAAAAGTGTTTTACTGATGCAATCAAGTGGTGTTGGAAATTGTGTGAATATGTTCGCACTTTTAAAAAATGGCCAATTTCCATTCGTTACTATTGTAACTATGCGAGGCGAATTTGGAGAAATGAATCCTTGGCAAGTCCCTATGGGACAGGGAGTTCAACCAATTGTAGAGGCTATGGGAATGCATTGTTTGAGAGCAGAAACACCAGAAGAAGTTTCCACGACAACGCAAGCAGCATTGGATATGGCATATAAGTCTAACCAAAGTGTAGCTGTTTTGCTTACCCAAAAACTAATTGGTGCAAAGCCATTTTAATTCGCAAACAAATGAGAGATGTTTCATGAGTAATACTAGATCACTAGACCGAAAAAGTGCTGTACCAGCCGTAGTAGGAAACCCTGACGACTTTTTAATTATATGCGGATTGGCAGGCGCCTCCAAAGATATAGCTCATCTGACAAATGACGGAGACAATATCTTTACAATGGCTGGAGCGATGGGAGGTGCCACCGCGATGGGCCTTGGACTAGCATTGTCACGGCCTGATAAAAAAGTACTTGTCGTCACCGGTGATGGCGAACTGCTTATGAATGTTGGGACCCTAGCAACAGTTGGCATCCTCAAACCAGCTAACTTATCAATCCTCTGCGTTGATAATGGGCACTATGGAGAAACAGGTTATCAAGAGAGCCATACCCAACGCGGTGTGGACCTGAATTTGATTGCCCAAGGGTCCGCCATACCAATCACGCGAACTATAGATAGTGAAGATCAGATATCGGAAGCCAGACAGTTACTCCGTGATTCTAACGGAGCAAGTTTTATATTGTTAAGAGTTAATACAGAACCACCGCCTTCAATTAAACGCTCTATGGACGCGACAGAGCGCAAAATTGCTTTCCGGAAAGCGCTGCTAGGAAATGCTTAGATGGGAAAAAGTAGAAATGTCCAACTTAAATTAGAAGAAGTACAACAGCTTGCAGAAAAAGTCTTTCTGGCCAATGCATGTTCGGATGAAATGGCCAAAGTCCTTGCAAATGTTATCATGTTATGCGAGAGAGACGGACCTGCCAGCCACGGCTTATTTTCGATGTATAGCTATGTGGGAAGCCTGCGTAAGGGTATTTCTAATGGTAAAGCCGAACCCATGGCGGAATATCCAAAATCTGGTGTAATCCGGGTGGATGGAGATAATGGGTATAACCAGTTAGTGATTAATAAATTCACCAAAGATCTAATCTGTGCGACCAAAGAAACAGGAATTGCAACACTCGCGATCAGAAACTCTCATCATATTGGTCCGTTGAAACATGATATTGAGCCAATAGCAGAAGCTGGTCTAGTTGCTTTTTCATGTGTTGTCTCAAAGGCATTAATGACTTCTTACAAAGGAAAAAAGAAGATTTTTGGAACTGACCCTATTGCGTTTGCTTGTCCAAGGACAGGAAAAGAGCCTGTGGTTTGGGATATGTCAAGCAGTTCAATGAGCTTCATGGAGATAGAGGTAGCCTCGACTAAAAATGAAAAAATACAACCTGAATCCGCTGTCGATAAAAATGGCAACCCAACATTAGACTCGGTAGCAGCAATGGATGGCGGCATGTTATTACCATTTGCAAAACATAAAGGATCGGCAATTGCTTTTATGGTGGAATTAATGGCAGCAGGTTTAACTGGTGGACGTTTTGCTTTTGAAAACTCAATATCAGAGGACCCAGATTTTGCGGGAGCAAACAGAGGACAAACTATAATAGCAATGGACCCTAAAAGTTTACATGGTCCAGGTTTTATTGACCGTGTTGATGAGTTTATAGATGCTTATTCGAAGAGCACTGCCGAACGGATTCCTGGCGATGGGCGGCTCTCCCGCCGCTTAAAAGCGAAAACATCTGGCATAGAAGTAGATCACGATCTACTTGAAACCGTAAAAAGTTTTTTATAGGGACTTAAATTTATTTAGATAGCAATCGACTGATTAGAGCCGGCAGAGGCGTAAGCCAGCTCAACGATTTTCATAGCATCCTCCAAGTCACTCAGCCCCGATCTTAATTCTTTATTCCCAAGTAATGTTTCAAAAAATGACTCGACATAAACCCCATACAACGGATCAGAATCAAGATCTATTTCAATGTATTCAATAGCCTTGCCTGGCCTAACAATGCAAACTCCGTCTGCATTCGACTGAACATAATGGTTTTTACTCACTAGGCTAAAAGAATACTCACGCTTGGATAAACTATCGGGAAAATTATAGCCTGTCTCTATCAACGCTCGCCCCCCCTTTTTTGAAGAGATGCATATAGTAGCGGTATCCTCAATCTCAGTCCTGTGGAGCAAGCTGTCGGTTTGCGCAAAGATCAAGTCTGCTTTATGCGGCATTAAATTAAGCGCTAAATCAATAAAATGGGGTGCCAAATTAATCAAACATCCCCCACCACTTTTTTCAGAATTAAGCATCCAATCACAGAAGATATTACTATAGCGCTGTGGTGGACCAGCATTAAAACGCCATGATGTAGACGTAAAAAAAGCACCCTCTTCCTTAATCAAATTATCAATTAAACTTTTAAGGGGGCCAAACCTTTGAACTAATGGAACGGACACTAAAACATTTTTTTGTTTTGCTAACTTGTTTAATTCAATAACATCTGAAAGGCATATCCCTCCAGGCTTTTCGATAGAGAATGGTATTCCTTCACTAATTAAAGAAGTTCCTATTTCTAACATTTCATGATGTTCTCCAAATGCAAAAATAGCATCTGGCTTAGTTTCATTTACTAGGTGCCGCCAATCCGTGTAAGTTTTGCAATTAAATTTATCACCATATTTATTTCTAACTTTTTCATTTTTATCCGATATGGCAATTATTTCCGCACCAGAAGAAAGCAGATCTTCGATATAAAGCGGGAAATGCCAATGCGATATTTCTAAAAGGGCAATTTTCATGGCAATATCTCTTTTCTAAATAAAAGTTTAATGATTGAATCCCTCGATTTGTAGTAAAAATACAAGAGAAAGGTTGATACCATGCCGCTATTAGGAAAAGGGGTAGCCGCAATTTGGCATAATGTAGCCTCTAATGTTCAGGACGACTATAATCACTGGCACTGCTATGAGCATGTACCAGAAAGGGTCGGGATCCAAGGGTTTTTAAGAGGCAGACGATATGTCGCCATTCAAGGTGCTCCAGAATTTTTTCATTTCTATGAAACGGAAACAATCGCTACGCTAACGTCACAAGCGTATCTTGAACGACTAAATAATCCTACTCCCTGGACATGTAGAGTTGGCCCCGCTTTAAAGGACAACAATCGCACGCTTAGTCAAGTCATTGCCTCCGAAGGAAAGGGGATAGGTGCAGCTATCCTGACTATCCGAATCAGTGCTGCCCATAATCGCGAAAAAGAATTTTTTTCCTGGGTGTCTGGTGAGATATTCCCAACCCTCGTGTCTCAACCAGGGATCATAGCCGCACATTTGATGAAAGGTGATCACTCGGCCAGTGATACAAAAACAGAAGAAAAAGCTATGCGAGAAAAACCGGATGAAATAGCTGACTGGATTATTTTCATTGAAGGCATAGAAGTAGCACCGTTAGATCCTTTATGGAACGATGGGGTTTTCTCTGAGAGCACGCTTATTCAACATGGAGCAAGAGCAGCTGATATGGGCACTTACCGACTACACTTTGCACTTTCTTCGGAAGATTTAGAATAAGAGCTCTGTATTACTTCGACTGTTTATTAGGCTTTTCTTTCTGGCTGTCTTCCCATGCTTTTTGGGCCTTCTTTTTATCCCTATGAACTTGGAGGTAACTGGCCGCCATTCGATCTCCATTCCATCGTGCTTTTTTCCACCACGTTATAGCTTTCTCTATATCTTGCTTTACACCAAATCCACCTGAATACATGAAACCGAGCATTCCCTGAGAAAACCCATCATCAATGGCAGCGCCTTTTTCAAACCACGCGACCGCCTTTTCATTATCGCCCTGATTCTGATAAACCTGCCCCATAGTTCCATAGGCTCGGGGCACATTTCTATCTATCGCTAATTGCGCGTATTCAATAGCTTTTTGCGCATTACGCGGAACTATATTGCCTTGATTATAGAGCAAACTTAAAAATATTAGAGCTTTTGGATTTTTAAGTTCTCTTGCCGCTTGCTCGAGTAGTTTCATACCTTCTTTTGATTCTTTACTACCTGGCTTTGCTTCCTGTACTTTTAAAACCTTCATCGCATAGGCTATCATAGCCTCACTATTTCCCTTTTCTATAAGACTAAGAAGCGTTGCCTTTGTCCGTTTGATATTTTCAGGACCGACACCACCCGGCAAAAATTCCAACGCCGCTTGAATTTGGGCTGAAACATGTTCGGTTTTCAATATTTTAAGAAGCAGTAACCAAGCACCTTCAGCATCTTTTTCCATATATTCACCTCGACCTAAGTAGCGAGCCACCATCACCATCGCCGGTGGGTAACCGGTTTTTGATGCCTTCTCTATCAACTTCACGGCTTCTTTCTTCTTTTCCGCCGCAAATAATGCGTATGCGGAATTCACAAGTAATTCTCCGTCACCAGGAGCTAACTTTATAGCTGCTGTACATGCTTTATTTGCATCTACTACCGCCACCTTCACTTTGGATTTTTCTTCCTCTGGTGCATTGAAATCGGTAGCTCTAATCCATAGCCTCGCTTGTTCTAGTTTAATTTTACAGTCAGTCTTAACTTTCTCATTTTCTGAAACAGTGGAAGCGAACGGCGTTTTTGTGATTAGTAAAAAAAACATAAGGACTTTAAACACTAACACTGTCTTCGAAAGCTTGAAATACTGCGATATCATGGATATCTCCTGTACCTGTTAATTTTTAAAAACAGCCGATTGCAATGCGCACATCCAGCAAACCTGAAACGAATTACTTAGGTATTTGTATTGAGTCGTCAACTTGACTAAATCTTTAACTATTGATGTGTTATCATTCAAGTATTCTAAGGAATAAAACTATCGGGAGTTTTTTACAATGACCCAAAGCCGCATCGCTGCAGTGTTTATGCGCGGAGGCTCATCGAAAGGTGTCTTCTTCCACGCTACAGATTTACCTAAAGATCAAAAGGAATGCGATAAAATTTTTTTGGCAGCTTTAGGAAGCCCAGATCCCTATGGCAGACAATTGAATGGAATGGGGGGTGGTATCTCATCTTTATCAAAAGCAGTCGTTATAGGGCCAACTTCCCGACCAGATGCCGATCTCGATTATACGTTTGCACAGGTTGCAGTCAAAGAAGAACTTGTCGATTATTCGTCAAACTGCGGCAATTTATCTTCAGCAGTTGGGCCATTTGCAATAGATAAGGGCTTAATTAGCGCGAATGGAGTCTCCAAAACGATACTAATTCATAATACGAATTCAAAAAAAATTATCCGGGCGAGTGTACCAATAAAAAATGGTGTTGCTGACGTAATTGGTGATTTTGAAATTCCTGGTGTCAGCGGCACCGGCGCTCAAATTAAGCTCGATTTTTTGGAACCTGGCGGAACAAAAACTGGTTCGTTACTGCCCACCGGCAACCCGACTGATGTCGTATTCGTTTCAGGGCATGGAGATTTTGAAGTATCCCTTGTTGATGCAAGTGTTCCCTGTGCGTTTGTGGCAGCCAAAAGATTCGGTTTGACCGGAGCAGAAACAGTAGAAGAATTAGAAAGAAACTTAGAGTTGATGGATCTAGTTGAACGCGTTCGGCTCGAGGCAGCCGTGACAATGGGGTTGACTCAATCAATAGACAATGTGCCGCCGACTGCACCAAAAATAGGTATTGTTTCCGAGCCCCAGAGCTATAGAACTTTAGCTGGCAGCATTATAAACCCAAGTCTTACAAATATTACCGCGAGAATATGGTCAATGGGGCAGGTACATCGGGTGTTGCCTCTCACAGGCGCTATGTGTTTGGCAACAGCTTGCCGTATTCCAGGAACGGTCTGCAATAATATAATGAAAGACGGTCAAGGAGATGTGAGAATATCAAATCCAAGTGGCATACTACCCTTAGATGCTAAAGTTGAGGTAAAAAATAAAATCCCCTTTGCGTTACAAGTTACTGCCTATCGTACCGCAAGGACTTTAATGGAAGGGAACATTTTAATTCCAAATACAATCAGCTAATTTTTGTTTATGTAAAACCTTTAATTCTGATCATATCTCTATAGGGAGAGGGTCCATCCATGGAAATCACAGATTTATTTTTGATCAATAGAATGATCCCTGTTCTGACTATAAATAAATTGGAAACCGCACTGCCTTTATGCACAGCATTGATAAAAGGTGGTTTAAATGTAATAGAGATCACACTGAGGACAAAGTTCACATTAGATTCAGTAGAGATATTATCAAAAGAATTCCCCGAGGTCCGTATTGGTGTTGGTACTCTTTTAGATCCTCAGGATTTAAACCGTGCGAAAAATTCTGGAGCTTGCTTTGCTGTATCGCCCGGNTTGAATATGGATTTAGTAAGGCAGGCTGAAACAGTTGGTTTAGCCTACCTACCAGGCATACAAACGAGCTCCGAGGCAATGACCGCCTATCGTAATGGATTGAGAGCATTAAAGTTCTTTCCGGCAAAAGCAGCTGGCGGTATATATGGGTTGCAGCAATTAAGGCCTCTTTACCCAGGTTTGAAGTTTTGTCCAACTGGTGGAATTGGATTTTCAGATGCAACCGAATACTTAAAGGAAGAAAATGTTGCCTGTATAGGAGGAAGTTTCGCGTCTCCTTCAAATTTAATAGAAGAACAGAATTGGAAAGAGATCACTAAACTTGCCATAAAAGCAGCCGCTCTCTAACGAATAACAAGGGAAGAAGATTATTGTTAAAACTCTCCGTACTTGATCAGTCCATAGCTGTCTCTGGTAGACCCCAGGGCGCNGCTATCAGGGAAACTATCGCACTGGCAAATCATTGTGAAGAGCTCGGTTATCATCGATTTTGGGTATCTGAACATCACAACCATCCGGCTATCGTAGGCACCTCTCCAGAAATAGTCATAGCAGCAATCGCAGCAAACACAGAAAAAATACGTGTCGGAAGCGCAGGCGTTATGCTCCCACACTATTCGCCGTTCAAGGTTGCAGAACAATTTCGAGTTTTGGATGCTATAGCGCCAGGGAGAATAGACCTTGGACTAGGGCGCGCCCCCGGGTCAGATGGGCTCACGGCGTTCGCATTAAATCCAAATGCGGCTGAAAGGCCCAACCAATTCCCTAATGACGTTATGGATCTTGATGCTTGGGTCCATGGTGAGCCCTTACAAGAGGGCCATACTTTTTCTAAATTAAAAGCCCAACCAACCGGAGAGACTGTTCCTGAAGTTTGGATTTTAGGAAGTTCGGCTTTTGGGGCTCAAGTAGCTGCACACTTCGGATTACCTTACGCATTTGCTTGGTTTTTCACCGATGGCCTAGGAGGTAAAGAAGCTATAGAAATATATCGAGACCATTACAAGCCTAGCCAAAGACACAAAAAACCAAACCCAGCTATTTGTGTGTGGGCGTTAGCGGCAGAAACACACGAAGAGGCCCAATACCATTTTAGCTCGAGGGCACGTTGGCAACTTTATAGAGATAGGGGGCTACACCTGAGTTTCGAGACGCCCGAAGTATCTATGGCAGAACAGTATAACGAATATGAACAGAAAAGAATTGAGGAATTACGACAAAAGACATTTGTTGGCACTGGGAAAGAAATTGCAGAAAGAATAACCGAATTAGCAGATTATCTTGATGTTAAAGAGATAGCCATTGTTACTTGGGCACATAGTGATGAAGCGCGTCGCAATAGTTATTCTGAAATAGCAAAAGCTTTTAACATGAAAGNGTAATCATCCTCTTTATGGTTTTTTATTCTGCTGAGATTGACGTTACGGCCAATCGCATAGAAACTGCGGCCAACGCCTTTTTTAATTTGGGGAGAGAAAAATGAACTTTGTTTCAACAAGTGCACAAACTCAGGGTTTCACTGAGGAACAGTGGAAGGCCAGAGTCGACCTTGCGGCAGCGCATCGATGCGCTGTTATGCACGACCTTCACGAGGGAATATTTAATCATCTAACCCTCCGTGTCCCTGGACATACCGACCGTTATTATCAAATCCCATTTGGCACCCACTGGTCAGAAGTNACCGCCAGCTGCTTCATGGAGGTGAATTACGACGGTGAAGTCGTAACAGGTGAAGGGATAGTGGAACGCTCCGCATATTGTATTCACGCACCAATGCACAAAACCATGGACCATGCCGCTGCTGTTTTTCATACGCATATGCCCTATGCCAGTGCGCTCACGCGTCTAGAAGACCAAAAGATACAACCTATTGGTCAGACTGAGCTAGGTACAATGATGAAAACTGGATACGATGACTCTTACGATGGACCAGGACTTGACCCCGCCGAGGGAGCTCGACTTGCTAAAGTTTGCGGCAAAAACACTGTGATGCTGATGGCAAATCATGGAGCGCTAACATTAGGCAAGAACGTGGCTGAGGCCTATGATAGGCTCTATTATTTAGAAAGAGTGGCCCAGGTTCAATTATATGCAATGTGGACAGGTAGACCTCTCCGAGAGCTTCCAGCTCCAGTAGTAGAGAAGACCTATAAAACTTATCGTGGTTCAGCTATGCGATACGGGGGGAGATCAAATGCCGAATGGCATTTTGATGCGTTAAAACGAATTTTAGACCGCAAAGAACCAGATTACGCACATTAATAAAAAGTCTGGCTGTCAAATTAGTTTCTAAACTAGGAGACAGCCAGTTCTTTATTCCCTTACTTTTGAAATTCCATTTGCAGCCCCAACCGCGAACAACCCATCTATTTCGACTTCAGAATAACCAACTTCCATTAATACCGTCTTAGTATCTCCGCCAAGTTTTGGCGCATCAAGACTATCGATACGCTCTCCCCCACTAAACCTATTTGCAATTCGGGTCTTTCTAATACGGCCTTCGGTTGAATGGACTTCCTGTCTAAAGAAGCCAACATCTTCTAGATGTGGGTCCGTAAATAAATTCTCAATGGTATTATATCGTTGAGCAGGTATGTCTATTTTTTCAAATATATCTAGCCACTCATCTGTTGTTTTTGAGCTCAACCCTTCTATACGAATTTGAAAATATTCTTCTGCATTTTCGGTACGATTGGCAGCACTGTTAAACCGAGGGTCCGTCTTTAATTCAGGCCGCCCAATTGCCTCAAAAAAGGCAAACGCTTGAGCATCAGTGTTAGGGGCAACCGTTATAAAATTATCTTTTGTTGGAAGAGGGCGATAGTGGGGGCTCAAAAGACGGCCATCACCGGTCGGACCGATTGGAGGTTCAAAAGTCGCCGCCCCCATATGCTCTGATGTAACAAATGAGGCCATATTTTCAAACATGGGAACTTCTATTGCCTCTCCTACACCTGTTTTTTCGCGTCTAAAAAGAGCAAAACCGATAGCCTGTGCAGCAATTAATCCGGTAGTATGATCTGTCATGACCATTGGAACGAATCTAGGTTCACCTGTAGCNCGATGCAGAGTGGCTGCTACACCAGAAACGCTCTGAATGATTGGATCATATGCTGGCCTATTGTAATATCGTCCTCCTTTGCCAAAACCAACGATGGAGCAATAAATTAGTCTNGGGTTCTCAGCGGATAGCGTCTCGTAATCCAACCCTGCCCTTATCAACCCTTGCGGCCGAACGTTAGACACAAATACATCTGCACCGAGTATAAGTTTCTTCAGAGCCAACAATCCTTTTGGATTTTTTATATCAAGGCAAACCGATCGCTTATTTCTGTTGAAATTTAGAAATTTGCCGGACATACCAACATTCCGACTCCCCTGCGCCATAGTACGGAGTAAGTCACCAGACGGTGATTCTATTTTAATTACATCGGCACCATAATCACCCAAGGTTCGCGCACAAATAGGTCCGACTACAACCGTCGTTTGGTCAATTACGCGCACACCATCCAGTGGACCTAATGTCATTTTTTAAAACCTAACTCCATTATCCCGCATTGATTACCGTCTTTATCAGAAACCCAGCAGTTCATAACACCATCAACAAGTTTCGAACCACAAAAGTCTATTGTATCTCCCACATGTATCGGCCTCGTTAGCCTGACATTAAAGTTTGCTAATCTGCCAGAGCCTCGCTTCAATGCGGCCCCTGATAATAAAGTCATGGTTAAGCCACCATTTTGCACGGTTGCCGGGTAACCCTCTTCATCTCTTGAGTAGTCAGCGTCGTAATGAATTCGGTGAGCATTCCAAGTCACAGCAGAATATCTAAAAACCAAGGCTTCAGTTAAAGTAACTCTATCGGACCAATCAGCATTAGCGGGCGCAAGTACAGGCGATGTCACTTTACTTTTCTCTCCTGGGGCCGGCATCTCTCTATATATTGCATCTGTTTCATCAGTTGCTATAACTTGCCCCTCAGTTTCAATCACATCACGAAGTGTTAAAATAGCAATTCGACCCGTACGTGCTATTTTAGGGGTTATAGCAACCACTTCGGTAGTTCTTGTAGCAGGAACACCAGCTTTAAGGGTACCCATTATTTCCACACGACGTCCTGCCCCCATGCGTCTCGGCAAAGGTATTGGTGGCAAGACAACTCCTGGATTTGGATGGCCGTCAGGGCCGATATCTGATTGGCGCGTAATATTAGGAAAAAACATACCAAACCAATGTGGGGGCAATAAATCACCTTTTTTGATTTTACTAGGATCTTCATCCAACATTCCTGCTATGCGTCGAACCATAGATATACCGATCTCATCCTCAACTATGCTTTTACTACCGACACGGCTTGAAAGCGCGTCGACCGACGCTATAAACTCCTGATCACTTTGCATAAATCTCTCCAATAAATTTTCCTAATGCATAATAAATTTGTCTCGCCTTTAGTATCGCGATACTGATCTGTTACATATTAATCCTTAAAGAATGATTAATTAGTCAACAACCAATTCACCTAGTTATATAAATTACTAACACATCAACCAAGCATCAAAGAAAGCTCCAGAATGACAAACATGCCAAAGGGACCACTCCAAGGTGTTAGAGTAGTCGATTTAACAACTGTTATGCTTGGGCCTTTTTGCACTCAAATACTTGGAGAGATGGGCGCAGAGGTGATAAAAATTGAAACGCCGGATGGCGATGTTAATAGATGGACAGGAGAATCACGTTCGCCTGGTATGTCCACGGGACAACTCATCAAGGGCCGAAATAAGCGAAGTATTGTTCTCAATCTCAAAGTAGTTGAGGCCAGAGAAGCTTTTGAAAAACTAATCAAAACGGCAGATGTCTTTGTACATAACATAAGGCCAAAGGCAGCTAATAGATTAGCGATAGATTATGAAACGATAGCTGAACTTAATCCTAGCATTATTTATGCATCTGCCACAGGTTTTGGGGAAGCCGGACCCTTTGCCGATAAACCAGCATATGACGATTTAATACAAGGCGCCTCCGGAATAGCCAGCCTTTACGGAAAGGTTACAGGAACTCCCCGCTACATACCAAGCGTAATGGCAGATAAAACCACTGGACTATTCTTATCTAATTATATCTCTATGGCCTTATTTCATAAAGAGCGCACGGGGGAAGGACAAAAACTTCACGTGCCAATGTATGAAACGTTTACAGCCTTCGTAATTAGCGAACATATGCAGGGACAAACATTTGTTCCAGCGACCGGTCCGGCTGGGTACACAAGAATGCTCACCGTTCATAGAAAGCCCTATGAAACTATGGATGGGTTTATTTGTGTAGTTCCATATACACAAAAGCATTGGATGAATTTTTTTACGCTTGTTGGTGAGCAAAACCTAATTGAAGACCCCCGGTTCTCAAGTCAGACTGACCGAACCAAAAATATTGATGCACTTTATGAAATTGTCTCAGATAGTATGAAGACGCGAACAACAAGCGATTGGTTGATTACTTTAACTGATGCAGACATACCAGCTGGACCAATGAATAGCCCCGAAGATCTCTTTGATTGCCCTCACTTAGATGCTGTGGGAATGTTCCCCGAAATAGAACACCCTACAGAGGGGCGTATTAAACATATTAAAGTACCTGTCACTTTCTCAAAAACACCGGGTGGTTTATACCGACACTCAGAAAAACTTGGGGAGAGTACGCACGCAGTTTTGAGCGAGCTCGGTTTTTCAAAAGCTGAAATTATTGATCTGCAAAACACTGGTGCTACCAGTCCAAAAAAGTAAATCTATTCCTGAATAACAAAACGACTGAGAATATACCGATGCACATATACCGAAACATCACAGATACGAAGCTGACTGATGTGAGTGGCCTAACGCCTCGATTGGAAGGGTTAGGCTATAACGGTTTGCTGATGACAGAATTGAAACACGACCCCTTCCTCCCTTTGGCTGTCGCTGCCACCACAACCAAGACTATTTCGTTGGCAACAGGCATTGCTATTTCATTTCTAAGAAGCCCAATGGCTGTAGCAAATATAGCGTGGGATCTCAGTGAAGCCAGCTCTGGACGTTTTACACTAGGCCTTGGGACCCAAATACGTGCGCATAACGAGAAGCGATTTAGTGTGCCGTGGTCTCCTCCAGCCCCACGCATGCGTGAATATATACAGGCGCTAAAAGCGATCTGGAGATGCTGGAAATATGGCGACAAATTGGCCTTTGAAGGTGACCATTACCGCTTTACTTTAATGACACCCGAATTTGTGCCAGAAAGCTCCGGAATTCCGTTGCCACCAGTAACTCTAGCTGCTGTTGGTCCAGTAATGATAAAGACTGCAGCTGAAGTCGCAGACGGAATAAGACTTCATGGATTTTGTACAGCCAGATATTTTGAAGAAACAATAATGCCGAAAATAAATATTGGGCTTAAAGTTGCGGGTAAAACACGCAAAAACTTCGAGATTTCTGGTGGTGGCTTTATTGCAACTGGGCCAAATGACCAAGCCGTAGATAAAGCTATCGAAACTGTTCGATATAGAGTTGGTTTTTATGGTTCCACACCAGCATATTGGCCAGTATTGGAGACCCATGGTTATGGCGATCTTGGCAGAAAGTTAAATGCTCTGACTAAATCTGGGGAATGGGGTCAACTAGCTGAGCAGATCCCAGATGACTTGCTGCAATTATTTTGTGCCATTGGTAGGTATGATGAAATTGCGAAAAATATTCAAGAAAGATTTGGGAATATGACCGATGTTATCTCCACTGGATTGAATGAAGATTTCCCACCTGATTTAATACAAGATATACAAAAAATAGAGCGATCGTTCGTTGGCTTTAATACCGACTAATATATATAAAGGTTAAGTCAAAAGCATAAACCGTTGGGATGGTTAATATGAAATTTAGTTTCACTGAGGAACAGGATGAATTCCGTTTCGGACTAAGGCGTTTTCTGGAAGATAAGTCGCCGTCGACAGAAGTGAGACGACTGATGGCCACCCCCGATGGATGGGAACGCGAGCAGTGGTCCAAGATTAATACAGAACTTGGTTTGACAGCAGTTGCAATACCCGAAGCCTACGGCGGACATGGTTTTGGTTTATCAGAACAATGTATCATCTTAGAAGAGATGGGCCGTTCACTTCTATGCGCTCCATATTTTGGATCCGCTGTATTAGCTACAAGCGCAATTTTGTACGCAGGTACGGAAGCGCAAAAGAAGGAACTTCTTCCCGGAATCGCCTCGGGGGATACCGTAGCTACTCTTGCTTTCACAGAAGAAAACGGTTTATGGGATAATTCGGGCATAGCTACGGTATTTGAAAATAAAAACCAGCATTACAGTATTTCAGGTACTAAAAGCTTTGTTCTGGATGGGAATACCGCCGATCTCATAATAGTACTTGCTAGAACCCCCGACAGTAAAAATGATGAAGGCCTATCACTATTTACAGTAGATGCAAAAGCAAGTGGTCTCAGGAAAGATTTATTAAAATCAGTAGATGAAACAAGAAAACTTGCCCGAATTCACTTCGATCAAGTTCCTGCAAAAATTTTAGGTACAGAAGGAACCGCTGCAGGCCCAATGAAAAAGACAATGACCCGGTCAATAATTTGCCTAGCAAATGAAATGGTTGGTGGAGCTGAACGTTTGAGGGAAGATGCTCTAGAATATGTAAAAATGCGAATGCAATTTGGTCGATCTATTGCGAGTTTCCAAGTCACTAAACATAAAGCAACTGATATGTTGGCAGATGTCGAACTTGCTAAATCTGCGGCTTACTTCGCAGCAGCGGCGTTTGATGACGATGATGATGAAACAGAAGAGGCAGCATCAATTGCAAAAGCTGCATCGTCGGAAGCTTATATGCAAACCGCCATCCATTCGATTCAAATGCACGGCGGCATCGGGTTCACCTGGGATAATGATACGCATCTGTGGTTCAAGAGGGCAAAAAGTTGTGAGGTGTTTCTCGGGGATCCCGCGCACCACCATGAAAAGATGATGACGATTTGGGACGCCTGATAAGGATAAAGAAATGACAAATTATACAGAAAATTCCGTACGTGAAGAAGCACGAGCATGGTTAGGAGAGAATTGGAATCCTAATTTAGATCTGTTCGAATGGAGAAATAAACTAGCAGACTCTGGCTGGGGTTTACCTAATTGGCCGAGTGACTGGTATGGACGAGACCTGCCAGTTGGATTAGTGCCAATTGTAGAAGAAGAATTTCATCGTGTTGGAGCACTTCCAATACCCAAGTCTGGAATTCGTATGTTAGCTGCAGCCACCATTCTAAATCATGGCACTGAAATGCATAAACAGAAGTTTTTGAGACGTATCGTTACAGGACAGGATGTTTGGTGCCAGTTATTTAGTGAGCCCGGTAGCGGCTCAGATTTAGCTGGAGCGACAACAAAAGCCGTGATGGTTGGAAATAAATGGGTAGTAAACGGACAAAAAGTATGGACAACAAGCGCCCACAAGGCCCATTGGGGACTACTTTTAGCACGAACCGACATGGATGCAACGAAACATGACGGTCTATCTTATTTTATCATTGATATGAAACAGCCAGGAATAGAAACACAGCCGCTCAAACAAATGAACGGATACGCATCATTTAATCAAGTATTCTTAACTGATGCAGAAGTCCTGCCTGATTTTCAAGTTGCCGAGTTGGGAGATGGTTGGAAAGTTGCCACGACTACACTCATGCATGAGAGGAGAGCCGCTGATTCCTTAAGAGCATGGGGGCAAGTTCCAGATAACGAGGGGCCAATCTATGATCAAGAACGTGCCGAAATCGAAACGACAATGGCACCATACAAATGGTATCCACAACGCGCCGGTCGTGTTGATCTAATAATGGAAAGAGCAAAAGAGACGGGAGCTATAAAAGACCCTGCCATCCGCCAAGAGATAGCAAAACTGATGACGTTGCATAAATCAGCCGAGTGGACAGCGCGTCGGGCTCGTTCAGCTCAGGAACAGGGAAAGCCGCAGGGTCCAGAAGGATCATTAGGAAAGCTTGCCGCCAGTAATGTTGCACGAACAGCAGCGAGAGTTCATACAATGATTTCTGGTGCCAACTCAATGTTGAGCGGCGAAGATAGCCCAGAGAATGGAACAGTGTCCGAAGTTTTAATTTCTTTTCCTGCCTCATCAATTGCTGGTGGAACTGATGAAATACAAAAGAACATAATATCGGAACGCGTTTTGGACATGCCCAAAGAAACTCGGTTCGATGCCGGAAAACCATTTAAAGATATACCGCGAAATACTATTTCGTAATCATCTAAAGGGAAAAATATAATGGAACTCGCTTTCTCCTCTGAGGAAATTGTTTTTAGAGATGAGATAAGAGCATTTATTGCTGAGAAATTACCGGATTCAGCTCGAAAAAATAGAGGGCGGTGGCCTCACTGGAGCAAAGATGATGTTGTTACTTGGCAACGAATACTTAATGCGAAAGGGTGGGCAGTGCCACATTGGCCAGAGGAATATGGGGGAACGAATTGGACTGCCGTTCAACGCTATATTTTCATCGAGGAACTGCTTAAGGCTCCTACCCCTGAACCCCTGTCTTTCAACGTTAATATGGTCGGGCCAGTAATCTGTACTTTTGGAAACAAGGACCAAAAGGAGTATTTTTTACCTAAATTACGAAACTTAGATATTTGGTTTTGTCAGGGTTTTTCTGAACCGGGAGCAGGGTCCGATCTGGCGTCATTAAAAACATCGGCAGTCAAAGATGGTAATGAATATGTCGTTAACGGACAGAAAATATGGACCTCGCAAGCTCAAAGTGCTGACTGGATTTTTGCTCTAGTTCGAACCGACCCTGAAGCTGCTAAACCGCAAATGGGTATTTCTTTTCTATTAATAGATATGAAATCACCTGGAGTAACTGTTAGAGCGATAGAAACAATTGATGAAGCTAGGCATGTAAATGAGGTCTTTTTTGATAATGTTCGTGTCCCAATATCCAATATTGTTGGTGAAGAAAATAAGGGTTGGGATTACGCAAAATTTTTATTAGGAAACGAAAGAACCGGGATTGCTCGCGTTGGACTTTCTAGAGAGCGCCTAAATAGAGCAAGGAACTTAGCCGCAAAGTTGCCTAGTTTCGATGGCTCTCTTGCAAATGATCCTCAATTTAAGAGAAAATGCGCCACTGTCGAAATGCAACTTAAAAGTTTGGAAATTACTATTATGCGAATAATAGATAGACAACGTCGGCGAAACGATTCAGCTCCAGATCCCGCCACCTCAATGCTCAAATTACGAGGAGCAGAAATACAACAAACAACTGCAGAGTTACTTGCAGATGTTGCTGGCCCAATGGTTGCACCCACCGGCCAGGTACGTGCAGCGTATGATGGGGATTTCCCTGCTGAACTCGAAGAAACACTTGGAATTATTCCACATTATTTTAATTCCAGAGCCGCAACGATATATGGAGGATCTAACGAAATCCAACGCAATATTATATCTAAAGGGATACTAGGACTTTAAAAATGGACTTTGAACTCTCTAACGAGCAGCAACTCCTTAAAGACAGCGTAAATCGCCTGATCACGGAAAACTATGATTTAAAAAGCCGTCAAACCATAATTCAAAGTGCCAATGGTTATAGCCAAGAAATGTGGCAGCAACTAGCTGATTTAGGCCTATTAGGACTATCATTTTCCAGCGAGCATGGTGGCTTTGACGGAGGTCCAGTAGAACAAATGATCGTAATGGAAGCTTTTGGTGCCGGTCTGGTGATAGAACCATACCTCTCAACTGTAATCCTTGGTGGAAATGCACTTAAATTATCAGCTAATGGGTCTAATAAGTCGGAGCTGTTAAAAAAAATCTCCACTGGTGACCATCTAATCGCTTTTGCTCATAGTGAACGTCATTCGAGATACCAATTAAGCCACGTAAAAACTAAAGCCCACGTTGAAAACAATAATTGGGTTTTAAATGGAGAAAAAACCACTGTTATCCATGCAGGCGTTGCGGACACGTTAATTATAAGTGCTCGCACAAAAGGAACTAACGATAGTACTGATGGTATTAGTCTTTTTTTAGTTCCCGCTGAAACTAATGGTGTTACTCTCCGCAGTTACCCCACGATTGATGGCATGCGAGCAACAGATATTCAGCTTTCTAATGTATCACTCCCAGAAAACGCTTTGCTTGGGAAATGTGACAACAGCTATCTCATCATAGAAAATATTGAACAACAAGGGATAGCAGCAGTAGCGGCTGAGTCCGTTGGTGCTATGCAATGTGTTTTAGATATGACCGTAGAATATTTAAAAACCAGAACTCAATTTGGTCGTCCCATTGGGGATTTTCAAGTTTTGCAACATCGAGCCGCCGACATGTATGTGGCAGTTGAAGAAGCTCGCAGTATTGCAATCTACGCAGCAATGATGGTGATGGAAGTAGATATTGAAAAACGGCGCCATGCGATGTCAACGACTAAAGCTCAAATAGGCCTTTCATGTCGTGAAGTAGGACAAGGAGGGATTCAGTTGCATGGCGGGATTGGTATTACTGAGGAGTATGCCATTGGACACTATTTTAAAAGGCTCTCAATGATTGAGCGCCAGTTCGGCGATTTTGAACATCATATGACAATCTTATCAATGATGGATACCCCAGAATAACTGACTTCAGTTACCTGCTTATCTAGGGTCGAGCCTTCCAAGCTGTGAGCAGTGATAAAAATGCAATTAGCGGAATTCCTAAGACAACTAGGATCACAAGATCATAGCCGGCAGTTGCCCAAAGCATTGAGGCAGTTGTGGGGGAAAATGCTGACCCCGCCACAAAACCAATAGCTAGGAAGCCAGCTATCGTTCCAAAATCTTTTCGGCCAAGTAATTCTGAAATAACAGTAGGTCTAATAATACTAAGGACACCATATCCAGCACCTTGAAAAACAACAAAAGGAATAATTAAAAAGAGTGACAAACTAGAGAAGAATAATGCACAGCCCGCAAAAAATGCAGAACAAAAACAAGCGCAACAAATAGCAAACACAGAAACATGTCTCTCAAATATCAGCATTGTTAATCTGCCTGTGACTTGCATTGGACCAATCATAGATGCAGCTAAAACAGCAAGGTTATCTGATAAACCCCGATCCCCTAACATGGGCAGCATATGACTAATAACCATCCCATGATTAAAAGCTAACAAGAAGAAGGTTAGTCCAAGAAGCCAGAATGTTGGCAATTTTGTGACACCCATAGCCTTGCGAATACTCGCTGTAGGTTTTGGAGCGCTAAGAAGAGCTTCTTGATTTGCATAGTGACACCCATAAAGTATGAGGGGAATACACACTGTTATTATGACAACGGCAAAACAAATTAAAGTAATTCGCCAATCATAAAGTTGGGTAATAAAATGTGCGCTTGGGAAGGAAACAGTACCTGCAAAACCAGCTGCTAAAGTTACTATCGTTATTGCCCGTTTGGCTCGGTCACCCATACTGTAAGTAATAATTGCAAAACATGCTTCATAAAGTGAACCGGCCATCGCAATACCAATACCAAACCAAAGTACATAGAATTCCCAGATTTCTGTTGATTGGGATAGTAAGATAAGCAAAATGGCGGCAAAGCTAGCACCACCAACAAACACAGATTTTCCATAGCCATAATCAATCAAACGTCCAACTAATGGTGCAAAAACAGCTGATACAATAAGTGATATTGTAAAGGCTCCAGTTAGAGTTGTTTTTGAAAAACCTAAATCCGCTTCCCATGCTGGTAACAAAGCCGGAAAAGAGTAATAGTAGGCGGCCCAAACTAATGTTTCTGCAATAGCAAATGGCCATACGATTCTTCGGAATATCTTCTTCTTTTGTAATTCGTCCAACACCTTAGAACCTTTTACTGCAATTTGATGTTTTGCCAACAAAAGAACTAACTTCTAATCCTATTCGCACCACGCAATGGCACTCCAAATTCCTGATGGCAAATTTCTGCGAGCTTGGAGACACCCTCTTCAATGATTTTTTTTGATGGATGACCGAAGCAAAGCCGTAATTTAGAACTTGCGGGTTTTGTGTCTGTTGACCATTCAGGACCAGGGTTTATCGCGATACCCTCTTTAGCGGCTAATTGACTAAGCCTTATCGTATCCACATGCTCTGGTAACGAAACCCAAAGGAAAATTCCACCCTCTGGCACTTCAAACTCAGCTGATGTACCAAAATAAACTTTAACAGCCTCCACTAATGTCTCAAGTTTATCTTTCAGTGTACTGGAGAGTTTGTTGACATGATCATCGAAGTGATTGACACAATATTCAGCCAGCATCATCTGTTCTAATGCTCCAGTACCGCTATCATTTTTTACCGCAAGAATTTGGGATAATAAATGCCAGTCAGCCACCAAGTAGCCTACGCGGAGAGCGGGAGCAATAGTTTTCGAAAAGGAGCCACAGTGGATTACTCGATTTCCATTATCCATGGCAGCTAATGCGATCGGTCTTTTGGAATTCCAAAGCAGGTCTGCATAACACTCATCTTCTAAAATAGGAAAATCAAACTCCCTCGAAAGTCTTAATAACTCTCTTCTATTTTCTTCTGGCATAATACTACCACCAGGGTTTTGAACTGTTGGGATAACGTACAGATATTTCGGTTTTATCAAATTTTTTCTAAGTTCGATAAGTTTTGACTCTAATAAATCAATTTTAATTCCGTTATTATCCAGGGGGATACCAATAGGATTAACACCAATTTTACGCAATCTAGCTATTGCACTTCCATAACTAAATTGTTCAACCAGCACTGTATCTCCCGACTCACAAAGCAACGTATTAACAAGATCTAACGCCTGTCCCGACCCAGAAGTAATCAAAATGTTATCAATATTTGTTATAATACCGCTTCGTTGTGCTAATTTAGAAACAATAAACTCTCTCAAAGGCTTATAGCCTTGGGGACCATTCTGCAGACCATATGTAGCTAAGGATGCCCCTTCACGCTCGAGAACATTAGTTACCGCGGATATCATATCACCGATAGGGATGCTATTGGTGTCATTATGACCCCCAATAAAATTATATTTTGGAAAACCTTGCCATTTTGGCATAGGTGCCGGCAGACCAGAGCGAATTAGGCCTGAATAATCAAGATCAGTAGACACGTGATGTCCTCCAATTCAAAATACAGCATATCTGGTTGATAATCTGTAAGCTGATTCTATTATTCGATATGTTAGAACTATAAAACCCGCGTTAATACTTGTCGAAACTAATTTTTGTTAAGAGATTTACAAATGTCAAATACTTCACATCCTCTCTCAGGTATTCGTGTCCTTGATTTAACACAAATATACAATGGCCCCTATGCAACCTTTCTAATGGCTATGGCAGGTGCGGACGTCATTAAGGTTGAGCCACCAGGAGGGGAACATCTGCGCCGACGCAATGCGAGAGGTGGAGCGTTATATCCCTTCAAAATGCTCAACCCAAATAAGCGAAGTATTTCTCTAGATCTAAAATCCACAGAAGACCAAGGTATTTTTCTCGAACTGGCAAAAACTGTTGATATAGTTATAGAGAATTTTGCTCCAGGCGTAGTTGACCGACTAGGTGTTGGCTATGAAACTATAAAATCTATCAAACCAGATATTATCTATGCATCCGGCAGTGGTTACGGTCAAGACGGACCGTATCGGGGATATCAAGCGATGGATATTGCAGTTCAAGCAATGAGTGGTGTTATGAGTGCTACAGGTTTTGCAGAGAACCCTCCCGTAAAAGCTGGCGTTGCATTATGTGATTTTTTTGCTGGCACTCATTTATATGGGGGCGTAATGACCGCCCTCGTAAAGAGAGAGAGAACAGGGAGTGGTTCATATGTTGATGTCTCAATGCAAGAATCTGTGTTCCCCTCGTTTGCTTCAAATCTTGGTTTAATGTTTGATAATGATATAAGTGAAGCGCCCAAAAGAGTAGGTAATTTCCATGGTGGATTATCCATAGCACCATATGGTGTATTTCCTACAAAAGATGGCTATACCGCCATAATTTGTAATAACGACACACATTGGCATCGCCTCCTCGACGCAATGGGAAAAGGGGAACAAAAAGATGATGAACAATTTAAGACTATGGCAGATAGGGTCCAGAACCTTGAAGAGTTAACCAAACTCATAACGAATTGGTCAAAAACACTCACTAGAAGTGAAATTATGGCTCTATTGAACAAAGCGCGTGTTCCTTGTGGAACAGTGAATGACCTCGATGAAGTAGTTGAAGATAAAAATCTTCATGCTAGAGGCATGATTAGATGGATTGAGGACGCAGACGGACATAAATCATTAGCCGCAGCGAGTCCTTTGCATATTGACGGTGTCAATCAGGTAAACTACCAGCCGCCACCTGAATTTGATTCTGATCGTGATAATATATTACAAGAATTAGAGACGCTCAAACAACGTAATTTATAAAAGTTAATGCTTTTCTCAAGAAAGTTTTTCAATGGGTTCTAGTTTAAAAGAAAAAGTGGCTATTGTTACGGGAGCTAGCCGAGGACTTGGAAAAGAGTACGCAAAAGCGCTCGCCGCTGCTGGAGCTCACGTAATCGCCGCTGACATCAATGATTGTACAGAAACCATATCAGAAATAAAGAGTTCAGAACACAGCGCTATCAGCATTAAACTTGACGTAAGAGACCAAGACAGCTGCCATGATATGGCAAATGTAGCTATTGCAGAATTTGGGAAAATAGACATTTTAATTAATAATGCCGCTTTATATGGTTCTTTGAGCACTGGCCGTTTCGATAAACTTGACGAAAACGACTGGAATGATTGCATGGATGTTAACGTGAATGGAATTTGGAGATGTTCAAAAGCAGTTATAAATTCAATGAAAGAGAATAAGAGTGGATCTATTATAAATATATCCTCTTTGGCTGCACTTGCTGGACTTCCATATGCACTTCACTATTCGACGTCAAAAGCAGCGGTGATAGGCATGACACGCGCGATGGCAAGAGAGCTTGGAAAAGACTGGATCAGAGTGAATGCTGTTGGGCCATCGGCCGTATTAACAGAAGGTACAAAAGAATTCTTTGGTGAAAAATTAGAGAAGGCCGCAGAAGTTATAGCATCAGGCCAATCCTTAAAAAGAAATTTAGTGCCAGAGGATTTAGTTGGTACAATTCTATATCTTGCTAGTGATGACTCAAAATTTGTCACAGGACAAACGATAATGGTAGATGGTGGAACAGTATTTCTTTAGTTTTCAAGTAAAATGAAAGATGAGGGCCCAAATAATGACAGTTACCCATGATTACTCAGGACGTGCAGCAGTTATAACAGGAGGAGCACGCGGCATAGGATTGGCGACAGCAAAACGCCTACATGCAAGTGGTGCGAAAGTTTCCCTCTGGGATATGGATATGGAACGCCTGGAAAAGGTCAAATCCGATTTTTCATCGCCTGTAGATATCCAGAAGGTAGATATTACGAATTGGGATTCAGTTGAAACAGCAGCTAATGCCAGCAACACCAAAATGAACGGAATAGATATACTAGTAAACAGTGCAGGGGTTGCGGGGCCTAATTTTAAAACCTGGGAGTACCCGGTAGATGAATGGAAAACGGTTGTTGATATTGATCTAAACGGTACATTTCTTTGCTGCCGCGCCATTGTACCTTTCTTATTGAAAAAAAATTATGGGCGCATAGTAAATATAGCATCCATTGCTGGCAAAGAAGGCAACCCTACTGCCTCTGCGTATAGTGCAGCAAAAGCGGGGGTCATTGGGTTAACAAAATCACTAGGTAAGGAATTAGCCAATACACCGATAACAGTCAATTGCATTACTCCTGCAGCAGTCAAGACTGAAATTTTTGATCAAATTAGCCAAGAACATATCGATTTCATGTTATCCAAAATACCTATTGGGCGGTTTGGCACAGTAGATGAAATCGCCAACTTAATAACATGGTTAACTTCAGAAGAATGTTCTTTCAGTACTGGTGGTGTTTTTGACATTTCTGGTGGTCGAGCGACATACTGAGTATTTGTTCTAATTACTAATTTTATAAAGGAAAAATAATGCTAGAAGAAGCTGAGGTGCTTTTTGCTAATGATGCATTTTATAACGCATTTACCTCACGCGACCTTCCCGCCTTGGAAGCACTATGGTCTTCCGCAGCACAGCTAGTTTGCATCCATCCAGGCTGGCCTCCTCTTTATGGGCGAAAGACTATTATGGACAGCTGGGAAGGGATTTTTTCATCACCTAATTCTCCAACGATTACGTGTGACGATGCTAAGGCCAACTTCCTTGCCGATAATATTTGCTATGTCACTTGCTTTGAACTAATGGAAAGTGGCGCTACCGTTGCCACAAACATTTTTCTAAAAGAAGACATCTCCTGGAAAATGATTCACCACCACGCCTCACCAACTTCAGCGTCTCCAAGCAATAAGAATAAAAAAGGCACCACCCTTCAGTGAGCCATATAAATTACAGCAATACAATTTTATAAGTTTTATATTGTCAACGTTAATTGGAATTTTTATGAAATACGCAAGTCTAGATCTTATAAAAATGACTGCAGGTGAGATCGTCAGTCTCTTGAAAAAAAATGTTGTCAGTCCAATCGAACTTCTGGATGCACTGGAGCAACGTATTAATGAAGTTGACAAGGAAGTTAATTCTCTCCCTACACTTTGTTTTACAAGAGCTAGGTCCGAAGCCGATAAGCTAATGCAAAAACCAATAGAGGATAGGGGTATATTAGCCGGCCTACCTATTGCAATTAAAGATCTTGCACCTGTTAAGGATGTCCGATCAACATGGGGTTCTCTGATATATAAAGACTTTGTGCCCAAACGCTCAGACTGTCTGGTCGAAAATGTTGAAACAGAAGGGGCTATTGTTTATGCAAAGTCAAATACCCCTGAATTTGGGGCTGGAGCTAATACGTTTAATGAAGTATTCGGAGCAACATTAAATCCCTGGGACACAACTAAAAGTTGTGCCGGCTCATCGGGTGGGTCTGCTGTTGCTTTAGCCACAGGGCAAGCTTGGATTGCGAGCGGTTCCGACCTTGGAGGCTCTTTAAGAAATCCAGCAAGTTTCTGTTCTGTCGTAGGACTGCGCCCCAGTCCCGGCCGAGTTGCATATGGTGCGACAGGTGAAGGTGCGTTTCCCGCTGATTTATTTGGGATTCCAGGGCAACCCTTTAGTGTAGCGGGCCCAATGGCTAGAAACGTATCCGATGTTGCTTTACTTTTAGATGCTATGGTGGGCCACCACCCCCGAGACCCGATATCGCTACCAAGAACAACTACCAGTTATATAGATGCAGTTAAATCCCGTACTAAACCTAAAAAAGTTGCGTTTTCAAGGGACCTTGGTGTGACGCCTGTAGACCCTGCGGTGGCTGATATTTGTGAAAAAGCAGCTAAACGGTTTGAACAACTCGGTTGCATTGTTGAAGAAGCTCATCCTGACTTCAGTGATGTACAGGATATATTTCAAACATGGCGTGCCATGTCATTCTATGTAGGAAAGAAATCTCTACTCGATACTAATAAAGACCTGTTGAAGCCTGAAGTGGTATGGAACATAGAGCAGGCCGCGGAGATCACTGTTGACGACTTTGCTAGAGTAGAGCTGGCTAGAGCGCGATATCTAGACAGAGCTGTCACTTTTTTTGAAGAATATGATCTGCTTTTGAGTCCCGCAACCATCGTCCCACCATACCCGGTTGAACAACGATTTGTTGCCGAACTAGGAGAGCATAAGTTTTCCAATTACGTAGAGTGGTTAAGTATAGCATACGCAATAACAATCACTGGACATCCAGCCTTAAGCGTACCCGCCGGATTCACAAAAGATGGACTACCTGTTGGATTGCAAATTGTAGGAGGCCCCAGAGGAGAGGCCAATCTGCTTTCCGCCGCTAACTTATACGAGGAAATATCTGATCTGAAAAATCTGGTTCCTATCATTCCTAAGAAATCACTGACCTAGCGTTTAAAATTAATAAGGAAAAATTATGGCCAAAAAACTTGAAGGTACCGATCGATCGAATGCATTAGCAGGCCTATCAGGATGGGATGAGTTGAAAGATCGGAATGCTATTACAAAAAATTATCAACTCTCGGATTTTAATGCGGCTTTTGGTTTTATGAGCAGAGTAGCTATAAAAGCGGAGAAGATGGACCACCATCCAGAATGGTTCAATGTGTATAATCGAGTAGAGGTCACATTATCCACACATGATGCAGGCGGTGTAACTCAACTGGATATTGAGTTAGCCGAATTCATGGATGAGATCACGGCATAATATTCGGTGTTATATCCAATGAATACCCTGCACTGCGGACTGTTCTTACTAAATTAGGACCATCATTAACGTCCAGGGCTTTCCGTAATCTGCGAATATGAACGTCTACGGTCCGTGCTTCAACATAAACGTTACCGCCCCAAACTTTCCCCAGCAGGGCATCGCGCGAAAATACATAGGTTGGGCGATCTATTAAGTTTTGTAAAAGTCTGAAACACTTTGGGCTCAGATGGATCAGATGACCATCACGGGTAACCCTGTGTGAATCTAAATCCATTTTTATACCGCCATACTCCTTTATAGAGGAACTAGTGTTAGCACTTGAACGACGCAACAGGGCGTTAATACGTGCGATCATTTCCTTCGGAGAATAGGGTTTTACGACATAATCATCAGCACCTGCCTCAAGACCAAGAACACGATCTCCCTCTTCACCTCTCGCCGTCAGCATGATAATCGGTAAATTTCTTGTTTCCTTTTTATTTCTTAAAATACGGCACACTTCCAATCCAGACCGCTCTGGAAGCATCCAGTCAACAACAGCGAGCTCCGGCAATTCCATTTCTACCAACCCAAGTGCTTCCTCTCCGGTACCAGCAATAACCGTCCTATACCCCGCTTTATCGAGGTTATAAGAGAGCATTTCTGCAAGTGGTGGTTCATCTTCAACTATCAAAACTAAGGGGTTCATTTTCGCCTCAACTCCATCTTCGAGTAGGATTTTGATTAACCAATTCTACCCAGTACATAATCCGCTGTACGATCGTCCAGTGGATTTTCAAAAATTTCCTCTGTTGGCCCATGTTCTACAATTGATCCAAGATGAAAATATGCCGTTTTATCGGATAGGCGACGCGCCTGTTGCATAGAGTGCGTGACAATAACGATAGTATATTGCGCTTTAAGTTCTGTTATAAGTTCCTCAATACGGCCTGTTGCTATGGGGTCCAGAGCCGAGCAAGGTTCATCCATCAGAATAACATCGGGCCGCACAGCAATAGCCCTCGCAATGCATAATCTCTGCTGTTGACCGCCAGATAAACTTGTTCCAGGGCTGTCTAGTCT
>PANE01000004.1 GCA_002708305.1 Rhodospirillaceae bacterium | reverse complement strand
AATCCGTTGCTGCCTAAACTCAAACAGAAACTGAACCAGAGCCTCCATTAGGAAAACACTTCACCAGTCCGAAAAACCCTGACAACAGACAGCCTGCTTGCCCACACCCTCACGTATCAATCACGAATCTGACTTGAGGTCAAAATAACTACATGAAAACAATGTGGTAAACTTCACGTTTGTTCCGGCTGTGGTTACCAGGTTTTTTGCTTATTTTGCCTTTAAACTAAAACATACAAGGGTTAGCCTTGAAAAAAATGAACTCACATTGGGTCAAAAAGGAATTCAATAAGGGAGGATTAGGTTGTTAGAGTATATCTTTCGGATGTTTTGCTCGTGAATACAGAAAACCTTGGTGTGATGTTATATTCTCTTTGAGAAGGAATTCGGCTTGCTGTTCTATTTCAACCCCTTCTGCAACTACCGCCATTCCCATTTCTTTAGCAATACTTGTAATACCACGAACGGCTTGGCGGGATTTTTTATCTTTGACCAAATCGGCTATCAGCGACTTGTCTAGCTTTACAATATCGATTGGTAATTTGGTAAGTCTTAGAAGGTTGCTAGATGCTGTTCCATAATCATCAAGAGCAATTCTGAATCCTTGGGATTTAAGGATCTTAATCTGCTTGGCTACTTCATCTATGTTAACGCGGTTAGTCTCGGCCTCTTCTGAAATTTCAAGTACAAGCGATTTCTTTTGATTATCATCGCACCCAATTTCTGACATTATAGAGCTAGCTGCGTTTTCAAATCCAAAATCCTCCATTCGGATGTTTATGCTAAGGTAATAAGATTGAGAAAAATCAATCTGAGCAAGCAGATGCCTGATTATTTTTGAGTGAAAATGAGCATAAGACGGCTCTTTGAAAACAGATTGCAGCTTGTTCAAAAATACACCGGGCAGCAATACTTGCCCATCTGGTCTGCGCCAACGCATCAGAGCCTCGTAACCCATGGTCGATTTGTTTTCCAAGTTCATGAGCGGCTGCAGCCAAAGTTCAAATTCATCATTCTCTAGGGCTTTGCGCACTTCTTCCGAAGTGATCAATTTTCCGGCCTGTTTAAGCGAATTGATGAAATTATTATCTGCCATAACTGCTTGATTACGTCCGCAAAGTTTTGCATGACCTAGTGCCATATCTGCCCTGCCAAGAGCTTGAGCTATTTTTTCTTCAATGTTTAACAACGCCGCGCCGCAACTGACCGTTCTAATGACGGGACCGCGACTTGTTTCCAATTGGAATTTTTCAACGGCAAGGCGCGCCTTTTCTGCAACATTACGCACTTCTACCCACTTTTCGGCTGGAAAAGTTAGCAAAAACTCTTCTCCACCAAAACGGGCAACAAGACCATCTTTCCCAATGATTGAGGTTAGTTTAACTGCAATTTTTTTCAGATATTCATCGCCTACCAAATGTCCAAATGCGTCATTTATGCTTTTGAAGTGATCAATATCCATCAAAAGCAAGGCAACACTATAAGTGCGCACGCCATCTGTCATATATTTATAGAAACCACGACGAGAATACAGTCGAGTGAGCTCATCCCGCTCGGCTAAATCTAAAAGCTTCTTACGCTGTTGAACTGTCTCTGTGATATCAATAATTGTGACTATTTTATGAATCTGGCTCGTAGTGTAGCCCACAGCGCTATGCAATTCGGCGATGCGTATTTCATGATCTTTGGTAATAATATCTACCGTTTCGACTGTATGCCTCTTGGTAAGCTGATTTGGCGTGGTTTCATAATCGGTTTGGTTATATTTTAGGGCGGATTCCTCTGTCAAAAATATGGAGAAATCTTTACCCAAGGTTTCTTCTAGACTGTAACCAAATTTTGTGCTCCAGGCATCAGAGGCTGTCTGTACTTTAGCCCCTATATCTAAAGTTAAAATAACAGCTGCATTTCTGTTTAGGATGGTTTCAGCAAAATTATGTTGAGCGTATATTTCGGTCAAATCACTCATAATATTTACAAATAGAGTGCCAGATTGAAGGCTGACTTCCGTTGACTAAACTCTATTGACAAGGTAGAGCCATCTTTTCTTTTCGCTACCAATTTGTGGCTGTTGTTAGCTGAGGTTATTTGAGTTGACTTTAAAAAGCTCGGGATACTATCCATGTACTGGTTGACTGTTACCGTTGTCATCAATTGGCGTAAGTTCATGCCGACAAGCTCTTCATCTGTATAACCAAGAATAGAACAGGCCATATTATTAACCGTGTCGATCACGCCAGTTTCGTCACATGTAAAAATACCTTCTTCAACATTTTTTAAAATTGCTTTTAAACGCGCTTGGTTTTTCTCTATTTTTTGCTCTCTTATTTTTTTTTGTGTAATATCAGAATGGGTTCCCGCCATTCGAAGGGGTTTGCCATCGCTGGTCCACTCAACGACCTTGCCGCGATCGTGGACCCAAACCCAATTGTTGTTTTTATGACGCATCCGGGTTTCGAAATCATAGACGCTTAATTCACCGCTAAAGTTTTTTTCCAAAAGTTCGATTGATTTACCAAGATCGTCGGGATGGGCTAAATCTAGCCACGTTTTAATGGAAATCGGCTCTAATTCTTCAAGAGTGTAACCAACAATTTCAGCCCATCGCCTGTTGAAATATGTCTCTCCTGTTACGATATTCCACTCCCAAGTGCCGATATCCGTGCCACTTATAATTTCGCTCAAGCGAACCCGTTGATCCGAAGGCCAACCTAATTTGTTCGAGCTTTCTATTTTTAAGTCACCAGAGTTATCGTTAGAAATTTCGATGGAGGATTTGGTCATTGGTCTGCTTTATATTAATGTTATGATGAAATGTGTGCAGACGCATGAATACATGGAATGCTCTGAACGCATCGGTGATTGGCTTGATCAATTCAGGTTGACGATAAGAATAAACGTTCACGTCCTCGGCTTCAGCAGCGCTTGAGAGAACGAGACCGGCCGCGATCAGTTTTACAAAAGATTTCATGTTATATTTCCATATTTTTTCAGTTGGGAGACCATCAATATATTTGTTGACTATTTTTATAAAGAAATATTCTTGATAAAAATAGTAAGGAAAAATTCATTCAACCCTTTACGTGAAAAAAACCCTCCACACCCATATGAAAGAATTAAAATACAATATTAACAATATCTTAATACAAGGGTAGTGCTCGCATATCCGTTCATTAATCTCCGCCCATAGGAACAAAGCGGATAACTGTGGGTTAAAACATCTGGTCTATTTTTCATTTGAACACGCTAATCGGTAGAAAATCGTCAAAAGTTATGTCTTCAGAAGCCAGGTAGTACTTTTTAAAAATCCGTAAGGATTACAGTTTCTAGATAGAAATTATCTGGGAATTATTCCAAAACTCTAGTAAAACCTCTTATAGATAGAGGTGATCGATATCATTTAGTACTTCGACCATTGGTCTTTTCAAGATCAAATATACTTCGCTATTATAGCTTTCCTTTTGAATTAAAATATCATTAGAAATTAATCTTTTAAGTATGGGGTAGAAAACCTGAGCTTCCGCATTGTTTAACACAAGCGACTGTTCCGAAGAACGAATTCTAACAGCCAAGTTCTCTTCATGTAATGTTGCTATTAAAAGGCTCAACTTACGATGCACCAGCTGTAATAATTTATGAGGTACAGTTGGAGGGAAATGCGGCATACAGGTTAACAAAATAACCTCAGAAACTTTCCTATGTTTTTTGATAAACAAATAGTCTTTTTTTTCTAATTTCTGAATGGCTAAATTATAAATTTCATGAATGCTTCTAATCGACGAATTAGTATCGTTTTGATCGACAGAAGTAACCGCTGCATAAAATTTTCTGTCATGAGAAGTTGAGCTTTGAGTTTGACGAGTCATGGTTTCTCCAAAAAAAAAACGCTCTTCCAGTATTGGAAAAGCGCTTATACGGCTTCGGGTGCTCTCTTTTAAGTGATCAGCCTGGTAAAAGGCGGCTGATCCAAGAAGCTATCTATATCTACTTCGCATCAACTCATGCTTGCTAACAAATAAGATGTCAAGAATTTTCTTACATTGATTTGGACAGCATGATGTAAAACATATACTTAAGTATAAAAAATACATCATAAAAAATGAAAATTTATTGTTAAAAAAATAATTGTATAATTTGTATATATAGCTATACGTAGGGTTACTTATGTAGATTTAAGGGTTGAAGTTAAGTGTCGTTTTTAGTTTTTTACCATATTTTCAAGACGGAAATCACGTTTTTGAAGGGCTGTAGATGAAAAATTTGAAACCGTTTCAACGGTTATCTCAAAAAATAACAGCGATTCCCGCACTTTTTCTATCGCTAATGAGCGGATGTTCTGAAATCAATTCTTTAGGACAGGTTCGAGAATCCACAGATCTTAGCGAAAGGCGCGTAATCAATTCATCTGAACTATGGGTTCTTCCCAAAGATGCCTCTTTCGCATTGGCTGGTCGACTTGATGGCGATAATTATCAATTAATTGGACTTGAAAATCCTTCAAATATGGAGGGAGATAATTTTTTACTATTGATCTCAAAAAAATCAAAAAGCCAAAAGCGGCAGAATTTCGATCCGATTAAGCCTCTACAAAATCTCAAATTAAATACGGTCCCTTTTTACGATTTGGGGGATTCCCAACTACGTCAGAAAAACCTTGGCAGTGGAAAGGTTTTTTGGAAGGAAAATGGGACCGGAGGAAAAGTTAACTGTGTTTTGGGTTTCCGCCGGATCACGGAAGAGCAGGTTTCGCTTCCAAGAAATATTTTTGCTTTGGAAATGATACTCAGAAATTGTGTGAGGGGCTCCTATGAAAGTGCTTTGAACCCGATCTTAGATCGAGGGCTGTATGTTTCGATGAACAGATTGCCTTCCAATAAACCGTCTTCGCCACTGTGGATTTCACCCTTAGCTGGCCCCAAGAAGTTTTAGGTTAAAGTTATGAAGATTTTATCTTTCAGTTTGAAAAGCGTTTGGTTTCTTGTTTTTGGAATAATGTCTTTCGCAATGTCTTTGCAAACGTCAATCGAGGCGCAAATTCTACTGGGCTTGGTGCTCATGATTTTATTGATTTTGCTAAAACCGCTGACCTCAACCCTAATTACAAGGATCATTTTTGTGATGTTGGCGAGTACGTTGGTTTTGAGATATTATTTCTGGAGACTTTTTTCCACGCTTCCAGAAGTTGGTTTAACCCCAGAGTATTTCGCTGCTGTTATTTTGCTGGCAGTCGAGTCCATTGCAATAGCTCAATTTTTCATCACAGTCTTAATTAATCTTGATCCAAAAAAGCAGACCAAACCGCCTCAAGTTTTGCCAGAAAACTTTCCAACAGTTGACGTGTTGATCCCCACCTATAACGAACCCGTCGACCTTGTGAAGGAAACGGCTATTGGGGCTGTAAATATGGTATATCCCAAACAAAAACTGAATATTTACATTTGCGATGATGGTGCAACTGATGACAGGTTACATTCACATGACAAAGAAGTGGCTGAATTTTCAAAGACACGTCAAATTGAGTTGAAAAAAATTTGCCACGAGCTCGGGATCACATATTTGACTCGTCCCGCAAATATTAACGCCAAGGCAGGCAACCTTACTTCAGCATTAGAAAGCACAAACGGCGAGTTGGTGGTGGTTTTCGATGCAGACCATATACCATCACAGGATTTTCTTGCGCGTACAGTCGGATACTTTGAAGACCTTGATCTGTTCCTAGTCCAAACACCACACCACTTTATTAACTCTGATCCAATACATAAAAACCTGCAACTCCCAGATCATTGTCCTTACGAAAGCGAAATGTTTTACGGCCATGTGCTGGAAAGCCTAGACCGGTGGAACGGCGCATTTTTTTGTGGCTCTGCGGCCATAATGCGGCGCAAAGCGCTGGACAGTATCGGTGGTATTTCTGGTCTGACGATCACGGAAGACGCTGAAACGGCTCTGGACCTTCACGCAATGAAATGGAAGAGCCTTTACCTTAACGAAGCTATGGTGGGAGGTCTTCAACCTGAAACCTTTGCTGCTTTAATCACCCAAAGGGGAAGGTGGGCAACAGGTATGCTCCAAATATCGCTGCTGAAAAACCCGTTTTTCCGCCGTGGTTTAACAATGCAACAACGATTTTGTTACCTGAGTTCGGTAATGAACTGGTTCTTTCCATTAACCAGACTGACTTTTACAATAGCTCCTTTGCTTTACTTATTTTTTGGAATCAATTTTTTCCAAGCAAGCTTTGAGGACGCGTTGGTTTATACGGTTACATACGCCGCAGCATCTTTAATGATACAAAATGTCCTGTTTAAGCATGTTCGGTGGCCTTTGATATCAGAAGTATATGAGATCGCGCAGGCCCCATATTTAATTCGAAGCCTTTTTTCAACCCTTATCTCGCCCAGAAAGGCCCAATTTAGCGTTACTGCAAAAGATGAAGTGATTAACGAAGATAGTGTGTCTGCTATTCACTGGCCCTTAACCTCTTTGATGTTGGTGTGTTTTGCTGGTTTGATTGCATTGGTTTTTAGATGGTTTAACTATCCTGAGACCAGGGGGGTTTTATCCATAGTTGGCGGATGGACAATTTTCAATTTTATAATTGTATCAGCCGCTTGGCAGGCGATTTTTGAAAAGAAAAACCTCCGCCAAACCCCTAGGATATCGATCGACACCTCAGCCAAGGTTTTTTTGCCTGCGCAAAAGTCGGTCAGTGGCATCGCGGCTAAAATAACAGATGCGTCTAGGTTTGGGTTCAAAGTCACTATTTTAGACAGCCAAGTAAATACGTTAAATCAATCATTGTCCGAAGGTGAAACCCTAATTCATGTGATGCCAGAATTTGATAATGCGAGATATGGTGAAGTTACATTACCAGCTCGGATTTGTAGATCTGACATTAAAGCAGGTCAGTTGGTTTTGGGCTGTGCTCTAGAACCCATTCAAGATATCGAGTCTGAACAAATTATTAACCTATTGATCTTTGGTGACAGTGACGTTTGGAGAAAAGAGAGAATTGAAAAGAAGCGTCCGAAAGGCTTACTGCTTGGCATCTTTTTCGTTATTTTTCTTAGTCTGAGCAGGTTTTTCATAAACCTATATCAGTTTGCCCGCCATTATTCTCAAAGAACGTCAGACCAGAAGCCCAGAGAGTGGAATCCCAACTTAGAAGAGATCAATGCCTTTAATAATCAGACAGACTTTGATTTACAAAAAGGTATCCAGAAGGCAAAATCAACATCTTTGCAATCGTCCGATAAAATTTTAAGCCCAAGTTTGCAAGCAAAACCTTGGATTATTTCAGTTCTGACCGCTTACGGTTTACTCCTACTTCTACCCGAAGAGGCATATTCGCAAGCTATTCTGTTGGACAATCTTCAAGCCGAAAACCAAATCGAACTAAACGATTCAGTGGTTAGCGAATTTTTGCTTGGTGGGGATCAGTTGGTGACCAGTTCAGGTAATAAAATGAGAACCCCAGATCAGCTTTTCAAGACTAGATCACCGATTATACCAGTGACGCTAAAAACTGCACAAAATAGCATGAAATATATACATGATGGATATCGCTACAGGATGTCAGGAGAGCGTGCAGTATCCCATTTTAATCTTTGGTTACCAAAATTCGCTATTACGAAGCGATTTGAAATTAATTTCCAGAATAGTATTCATGTACTCGAGCAATATTCCAATATTATTGTAGAACTGAACGGCAAAAAAATTATTGAGCAAAAGCTGAATGGTGTTGCAAAAGAGGTAACGTTAACCTCCCAAGATATTGAACCAAAAAGCGGCTTGAATTCGGTTACTATTTTTTTAGAGCAGAGGCATAGAGTATTTTGTGGTCCCCAAGCCAGCTTTGACATTTGGACAGACATAAACCTCGCTAAAACAGGGTTCGTTGTAACCGACTTTCAGTTGCCAAGTTCAATAGAGGGAATTGCTGCTGGAATACACATTCAAAGCCTTCACGGTCCCTTGTCATTGCGTGCGCCTCCGGATTTAGATGCTGAATTGGCCACCAATATTGCTTCTAAATTTAGTCCTGTAATCCAACAAAATAGAGCAAGAATTAACTTTAAATCGCTATGGGATCCAGTTGAAGGTTATGAAAACTATTTTAGAGTTTTGATTTCTGAACCTGCGGATGGGCCATCGGGATTAAGCGTAAGTGCTGACGGGGCAATTCTTTACCGAATTACGTCAGTGAAAGACCCTATTTTTGAAGCGTTAGGGCAAAGGCAAAATTCAAACACGTCAAATATGCCAAAGATGATTAAGGCAAATCAAGTTACATCCTTATTTGATCTTGGTTATCAAAATACGAGAGATGTGGCATCTTATGGTTCCAATCGAATACAGTTTGTGCTGCCATATGACTGGTTGGTGCTTGATAATAGGAAAGCTCTTTTAAATGTTTCCTTTGATTACTCACCGCTGATAACGGAACAGTCTATTTTCAACATAAAAGTAAATAATGAAACTATATACACAAGAAAAATGGGTGATCACCCAAACGTTCGGAGTGTTACTGAGTTTGTAGAATTTAATGCCTCACTTTTAAAAGGTGGATTAAATCAAATAGAGTCTGAATATTTAATACCAGCAAAAATTAATGAGGCCCAGTGCCCAGACTTTCCTGAAACATTTGTAACCTTAAAGTCAGGCACATCTTTGCTTTTGCCAAATTCCCCACAAATGTATTTAGAGGGAATTCAAAATGTAATGCCACTTATTTCAAGACAAAATACGAATATCGAATTTTCTTCAGGCAAAGATAAAAATGTCCTAGATCCTGAGTTCAAGCTGTTATTAGCGCTCAAATCTTTAACAGTTACCACCCCTGAAGTATTACAGGAGGCTTCAGAAAATATTGCAGATCAATCTGCTATGAATGTAAAGATAATCAACAATTCTGATTTGAAACAATTAAGTAATGAAAATGGCTTCTTTTCACTTGAATCAGTAAACAATTCAATTTCGATGTCCAAAGACTTTGCGGAAAACAAAGTCTACGACGAGGAACAACCCACCACTATCCTTCAATGGAAATCCATGACGTCGATGTGGGAAAGGTTCATGGAAAGCCCCGAAAGGTATAAGCGCCGCGTAGATTTTTGGCTGGAAAACAATCGATCCCAAGTTGCTTTGTTGAAACCGAACCCTCATAAAAGTGAAATTTTCGTTGCAATTAACCCCGACATGGTTACCGAAACTGCGTTTGATGCATTGTCAAAAGCTAATTTAGAAACTTTCAGCCCCGCCGGTGCGTTGTCAGTTCTGGGTCCTGATAATGTTTGGTATAATTGGGTTCGTCCAAACACTGCGGCGCCCAGATTACTTGAGCCACTCAGCGTTGATAATCTTTGGCTGGTGGCAAGCAATGTCATTTCAATCTATGCGACAGAGTTTCTTGTGGTTGTAATCATATTAGTCGCAGTAATCGTTCTAATCACATTTCTCTACTTAATGCTGTACAGAAAAAGGACATAAAATGAACCGACGTTTATTTTTGAAAATGAGTTCTTGCAGCTCTGCATTTCTCTTGTCTTCGGCGTCTTTAGTGCAGGCCAAAACAGATTACTCGATTTTACAAGAGAGTTGGGGGAAATGGAAACTTCGGTTTTTAAAAGATGATGGGCGCGTTGTGGATGCCTATCAGGGCGGAGCAAGCCATTCTGAGGGGCAGGGATATGGCTTACTTCTGGCCGCGTTTATGAATGACGTCGAAGCATGTGAAAAAATTTATGCCTGGACGATGAGCAACTTGGCAATTCGTTCTGATAGTTTATTGGCGTGGCGGTGGTTTCCCAATTCTGATGACCCAGTTCAAGATTTAAACAATTCCTCTGATGGAGATTTATTTTTTGCTTGGGCTTGTTTGAAGATAGCCAATCAATTTGGGAAACCTAATTTTCATTTAACTGCGCAGATGATCGTCAACGATCTTTTATCAAAATGTGTGACTTCCGACCCAAGGAACTCACAAAAGCTCATTTTGTTACCCGCTGCCTTCGGCTTTAAGAAGCCAGAAGGTATCATTTATAATCCCTCCTACCCTATGCCACGTGCTTTGCGAGAATTGGCCGACGGTCTTAACATGCCAATTCTTGAAAAACTGTGTGATGACAGTCTTTCCTTATTGGCAGAAATTTCATTATCCGGNGCCACACCAGATTGGATTGGCATCACGGATGCTGGGCTTAGTTTAGTTGATAGCTTTAGTTATTCATCCGGTTACGAAGCTGTGAGAGTGCCATTGTTTTTGGTATGGTCTAAAGAAAACTTTCATCCATCTATGCGCTTACATACCCAGCTATATGCAAGATGGACAAAACCCACTTCTGAATTTCCTGTGGTCTTCAATCGAACCACAGGAGAAGTCGAGCAATTTTCAGATGACATTGGATACAAGGCGATAGCAAGCTTTATACAGTGCGTGGCATCNCAAAATTACAGCAATNCTGATTATTCATTGAATATGCCTCCCTTTAATGAACTGCAGCCATACTATCCAGCGACTTTACACATGATGGCGCTTTTGGCCCAGATAGAAGGTTTCGAGACATGCCAGCCAAGCTAACTTTAGTAGTTTCCATCCTTTCATTTCTTTCTGCTTTTGCCCTCTCGAATACGGCGCTTTTTGCCAATGAAACGCCCAGCGAAGAAGAGCTAACCGCTCTGAAATACTACGTTCAGTCTGGAGACAGCACTGCGCAGCTTTTGGAGGAAAAGCGACTTAAAGAAAAATACCCAGATTGGAGCTGGAATGATCCTCAGAACGAAAAAGGAACCAATAGTTTAAAGGCTTCCATTGACGCTATCTATGACTTGCTGTCTGCTGGAAATGTAACTCAAGCACGCAAAAAAATAGTGGAAACAAAAACCTCGTTTCCAGGATGGAAGCCCACGCCTAATTTGGAAACACAACTGCTGTTANTGCAAGCACAATCAGACCTAAACATNGCGCTNAGAGATACGGACACTGGTACAGCAAAAAAGATATTAAAAGAAAATAGAAGTCTGTCATCTTGTGATCGTGTTGATAACCTTTGGCGCTTGGCTGACGTCTATAAATTGCAGAAAAATTCCACATCAGCAAAAGCAATCTATTTTGAAATTTCCGAAAAATGCAGCCCATATGAAATGCTAGTTTCCAACGTTGAAAAAGCAGAGGAAATATTAACTGATGATGAGTTGAAAGGAATGATCGCGAAGTTAACAATACGTTTTCCTGCAGATAAAACTAATTTTGAAAAACTCTATACCCGACTGGTAGCAGGTCGTGGGGTTAAGCCGGCCATAGAAAAAAAACCAAAACCCGCTGTAAAGACAACAACAGATGCTCCGGTGAGGAAAACGGCTACTCGCCCTGCCAAACCATCAAACCTGTTCCCAAAACATTTTCATGATTTGAGGGTGAAAGGGGACTCAAGGCAGCGTTCAATACTGAATTCTATCGAAGAGCAAAATTGGGGGAGTTGCCTGGCGCGCAGCCTTAAGCCAAGCTCNATGGAGACTGCCCTCTTGCGNGGTTGGTGTGCTTACAACCAAAACCGGCCAATGGAGGCAATTTCATTATTTTCAGCTGTTTCTCAATCTANAGTGAGTAAAAAAAGCCGCCAAGAAGCTAAGTTTGGATTGGTGTTGGCTTTACTCAAATTGGATTTGATAGAAGATGCTGCAAATGTTGCAGCATATAGTGATTTATCCAATTCAAATCGAAAGAATGTTGAACTCATAATTTTGCAAAAAAGAAGTGTTCAAGAATTCAATAACAAAAACTGGGAAATGGCTATAGCCTATTTTGGCGAACTAGAACGCCTTGGGGGTTTGAACCGGGACTTAGACATTTTGAGGGCTCGATCTTATAGAAATCTGGGTCAATTTTCCAAGTCACGTNGAGAGTTTAAGCGAATAAAGAATGAAATCACCACTAGTTCTGATCCTAACTAACTGAAGGCAAACTGAAGTNCNNNTTCANGGNNNTCAGTCAAATTTCCAACTCAAAATCAGGAGCGATAAATGACATCAGTTTTAACAGCTGTATTTCCAGTGGCGGGTTTGGGCACCAGGTTTTTGCCCTTTACTAAATCCATACCTAAAGAAATGGCACCTATTCTTAATAAACCCTTGATTCAATATGCGGTTGAGGAAGCTGTCAAAGCTGGCTGTACAAAGCTGGTCTTTATATCCAGCGCATCTAAGAGCTCTATAATGGCGCATTTCGCGGCTAATGGTGAACTTGAAAGGCAATTGAGTGCAAGGGGCAAAACAAATCTTTTAGGGGCTGTCCAAAATATTATTCCAAAAAATGTAGAGTGTGAATTCATAAATCAAGAAGAGCAATTAGGGCTCGGGCATGCAGTTCTGTGTGCGGAAGGGGTTGTGGGGAACAACCCATTTTGTGTTATCTTGCCCGATGATTTCATTACAGACGCAATAGAAAGTCCGACTGAACAATTGGTGAAAGCGTACCAAAGTTGTGGTTTGGCACAATTATCTGTGATGGAAGTTGAGGCATCTCAAATATCGAATTATGGTGTTGTCAAACGAGGCAAAGGTACAAATCAAGTCGCAAGGCTGATTGAAAAACCTTCACNAAGTNNAGCACCATCAAATATTGCTTCGNTCGGANGATATGTGTTTAANCCTTCGATTTTTGCAGAGATAAANAANGCTGGATTTGGTNNCGGAGGTGANATTCAGTTGGCNGATGCGATAGACCANCTGGCCCAACAGGGAAAAGTAGAGATGGTTCCTTTAAGCGGAAAGAGGTTCGATTGTGGTTCTAATCGNGGCTATATGAATGCAGTGTTACACTTGGCTGATAGAAGANAGAGCCAAACAAGTTCGGAATTGTATGCTGCGAATGGAAAGTGCCGACGGACAGGAACCCTTTGATTTAAATTTTGGACTCTNAAAGAGTAGACTTGAAATTTGGAATTTGGATTAAAATCCGTAAATCAACAGCAAGTCCCGCATTTAACGTTTCCAATCCGCACTGCATCTTGGCGGAATTCGTTCGTCCGTTTCAGTCCCATAGTCAGTCTCCTTTGTTACAGTAAATGCTATCAAAGGAGCGGCATCAAAATCGACAGGTCCATAATTTGGGGATGGACAGCAGAACACTTACTAGACAGAGCGACGAAATATGTTCAAAAACTGCACAAAATGATTCCGCGTTTTCAGGGTGGTTTCTATATAACGTCGTCTTAGCANGCTCTAATATTGGGGCGTTGTTTTTGGAAAGGCTAATGGATAAAGATATAAAACAAGCAAATTCAAATGCCGATACTTTTTCTGAAAACGCAAAAGAAATTGACAGTAATGTTTTCTCGTCAACATCCCAGCCAACTGTGATTGGAGGAGGCTTAGAGTTGGACAAACTTATGTTTCGACATTCTGATCTTTTAACAGAGAAGCATGCCTACATATTGCAAGATACAAACTTTTCTCCTGTTTTCGCGTCAAAAAGATTTTTCGAACTGACCGGCTACACCGATCTCTCAGATTTGCCTTTACCTAACGTTTTTTATGAAAGCTTATCTGAGGGCGAAATGTGGCGGAGCCGAAATATACTCGAAAAAAGACGTATTGGATTGAATGACGAAATTTCTATTCAAGCGGCAAAAAGAAAAGATGGTTCAAGGATATATATTCGTGGTTTTTCTAGGTGGGTCGAAACAGCTAGTAAGATCAAATTATTGTTGACCAGCATCGAAGATTTAACCGACTCTTTAATGATAGAAAAATTTAACGACGCCCTTTTGAACCAGAGTTCAGCAGTAATTTTAACTTTGAACTTAGAAGGCGACATACAAACTTGTTCGGATGCTTGGAGCGATATTTCAGGAATCCATTGTGATAAAACGATTGGAGAAAAACTTAGTAGTTTTTGTGAGTGTTTGAATTTTGAAGACATTAAAAGTAGATATGGGATCTTGGAATTTCATGAAAAAGGACTCAGGAAACATTGTAAATTAGTCACTGAAGGTGGTGTTAAAGTTGATATAATTATACACTTTAAGCCATTTTCGCATCTAATCCAAGGAAAGCAGATAATTGCTACAATTTCAGATATTAGTAATCAAAAGGAATTAGAAAAAGAACTAAGGCGCCGTTTAAATCGAGACGAATTAACGAATTTATACTCACGTCGTTACTTGCACGAAAAGTTTGCAAGTTACAGTCGAGATGCTGATTACTCCCTCTCAATTATTGATCTAGATTACTTTAAAAGCGTTAACGATCGCTATGGCCACATGGCGGGTGATAAACTGTTGAGTGCCATAGCAAAAAATATACAAACTTCTCGTGAAGAAAACGTACATTATTTCAGACTTAGTGGAGAAGAATTTGCTATAGTTCGAGAATGGCGGAGCTGGAAAGATACTAAAAACTTTTGTCAGGGGGTTTTGGAACGTATAGCTGAGACTCATGTTTGTTTTGATGACCATGAAATACAATGTTCTGCCAGCATCGGGGCAGTTTTTTTTGAAAGAAATTTAACTCTCAAAAACGTCCTGAAACTTGCAGATTTAATGTTGAGGGAAGCCAAGAAAAATGGACGTAACGGTTGTGTAATAGCTGATTATAGCACCATTCAAGAGCTAAAACAGAATGGAAAATTTATATCCATCGAGGAAATCCAAGATGCAATGGAGAATGGGGAAATAGAATATTTCATCCAACCAGTGGTCGATGCTCTAGACAATAGTGTACTTGGCTTTGAAGCTCTCGTGCGTTGGATAAAATCTACAAATGAAGTGATTGAGCCGCGCAAGTTTCTTGATATTTTGTATGAGACAATACGACAGCCAAAATATATGGCACTTAAGACGAAAATGCGTCATGAACTTTCATATAAGTTGAAAGAGTATCCAAATCAATTTATAAGTTATAACTTAAAATTGGAGCAAGTGGCTTTTAAAAATGCGGGTAACAAAGTTCATGCAGAAATATTAAAATCGTGTTGTCAGCCTTCCCGCAAAATAATTCTTGAACTGTCAGAAAAGGCAATGACTGATCGGATAAATAAGAAGGTAATCATTGATGAGTTGATGGTATTAAAGGGCTTCGGATATTCTATAGCATTGGATGACTTTGGTATTGAATCAAGTAACTTGCAGCGACTGCGAGATTTTCCAATAGATATTGTTAAAATTGACCAAAGTTTCATCAAAGATTTGGGCTTGGATGTAAAAGCAGATAATTTATTAGGGTCGTTACAAAAGCTTATCAGCGAGCTTGGAATTAAGATCATTGTAGAAGGAGTGGAAACTGAATTACAAAAAGAAATTTTGTTAAAATTAGGTCTGACTATCCACCAGGGTTTTCTATATTCAAGGCCGGTTAATACTGAAAATCTACCCGATATGTTCCACCGCTTAGGTCGAAATCATTCTCCAATTTAGAAGCGTTTAGAAATGCACAGCTTAAGGCACCCGATGAGAGATCGGCTGAGGGCAGTGGAATATTCGTCTGATGTTATTGATATAGGTGACTGGGCAAACCGGTGCCACCAAAACCGGACAGGTTGAACCTTATCGTTTGTGGTTTGAATTTTTAAAACAAGCACACAGAGATCAAAATCTTCAAGTTGACTACGAGCATTACCAGGAATGGGGAAATTTTTTTAACGAGGAATTTAGCAGCTGGTGGAGTGGAGCTACTTGGCGAATGCTATTTGCGATAGACGTTGGTGTGAGAGTATATGACCAAGGTGAAGTACCTGAGGCGGATGAGCAAGCATTACTCGTTCGACTACCACTCAACAAAAACCCTAAACAAACTCTCAGAGATGTTCAGGAACTTTTGGAGCAAAATAAAGCGGGAACTGCGTTGGGTAAAATCAGCCAGGGCAAGTTTGCTCTGTCAGATGGGTATGAGCGGGCATTTTTAAAATACTTACCCAATGTTCGTGTGATGCTGAGATGTTATTCTTATTGGCTTGATAATGTTGAATTGCACAATCGTGAACGCACGAGCCAAACCGCAGCTGACTTTTATACATGGGCTAAATCCAGAGATGATCTGATTATAGAGCGTAAATACAAGTACTCTAGACCACGTATCCCCTTTGCTGTGGCAGAATATGCTAAACAAATCTTAGCTAATGAAAAACCAGACGAAGACCATAAGCGTGCATTTAAAAGATACCTGCAAAAGGCACGTAATTTAGCTAAAAACGCATCAATGGGTGTCTTTCCTGGTAAGTATTAAGGGCTACCTGATCAAGTAATTGATTTGTGTTTTTGTATAGTCACGTAAATGATCATATTGCTCTGCTTTTGCGTGAAGCAACCTACTTTCGTTGTTCATACGCAGTGAAGATGACTTCTCATTAAGATTTTCTAAAAAACACATCAGTGCATGAAGCGTCAAATCTCGCTCACTTGCTTTGTATGACCTATAATATGAGCTGCACTTATTGAGCCAGTTAGTACTGAATTGATCTGTTGTGATACTTGGATCGATAGTCTTTATTTTTAGATATGCCTGTTCAATGAATGACATGTGATATCTCCTTTTTGTAAAATTATTTATGGGGTCAATGGTTATGCTTGCCTAACAGCAAGCA
>PANE01000037.1 GCA_002708305.1 Rhodospirillaceae bacterium | reverse complement strand
CCAATCGGGCCTGTTCCTATACAAAGTGTCAGCACGCCTAAAACGCGGCTTCTATATTGGGTAGGAGCAGCAAGATACGTCAATGTTCCTTGCATTGCGGCAAAACATGCTCCTGCAATACCAATTATCGTTAGTGCTACTGTACTTGCATAAAAAGAATGATTTGGTCCACCGGCCACAAAGGTAAGGATTGAGAGGTAGCCAACCCCTGATAGATAAATGATCGTGCCACCAAGATAGATTTTAAAAAAGTTTCTTTGGCTCGCAAAACGAGTAATCATTAATGCACCAATTAAAGCTCCAAAGCCTTCCATGCTTGAAAGTACACCAACATAAAAAGGAGTTAACCCTAATTCATCTCTTCCTATTATTGGTATCATTGAAGTGAATGGGAAACCCCAAATATTAAAGATCACAGTAATAATTAAAATGCGCTTTAAAACCTGATCGTTCATGACAAACTGTATGCCACTCGTGAAATCTCTAAGGAAAGAGGGTGGCGTTGCCGGGGTAATTTTCCCTGGTAGCTTTGCTACTAATACTAAGATTAAGCATAGAGCATATAAAACCCCGCTAAGCCAAAAAACGCCAAACATCCCAACTAATTGTAGCATTATTCCACCTAAAAGAGGTCCAAGCATTCGAGTTGCGTTTCCGGTGGCTGAATCTAATCCCATAGCCTTTGAAACATTTTCACCTGCTAGNTCACCAAGTAGGCGTCGTCTTATGGGCATATCAGTTGCCCAAAAAACGCCNCTTATAAAAGATGCAATTGCTAACNAGAANTAAGATAAATCNCCAGAGAAGGCAGCAAAACTCATAATGATTTGGAGTANTGTTATTATTAAAACTGATACNCTCAAGAGTAATTTACGNCTTACNTGNTCAGCAATTACACCAATAAATGGACCNAATAGAATTAGTGGTAGCATCCAAAGAATNGGAATAGTGGAGACCAGAAAAGGCGACCCTGTTATTTCAAAGGAATAAACACCAAAAGCGAGAAGTTGGAACCATCGGATTATTCCAGTTAGTCCGCCAACGGACCAAACACATAGAAAGTTTTGATTACTCAANAATGTTCTTATGGGTCTTGGGTCATCTACAGTGGCGGAACTGATGCTCACTATCTTCTTCCAAACAGTTTTTATTCACCAAAAGTTAGTTTGACTCTAATTCAAAATATAACTGATAGTGATTGGGATAAGTGTTGTTTATACTGTAAGGGTAAGGAATAATCACACCTTTTTAAAGTACTAGCTTTTCATTTTATGAAATACACTATTAGACAAACTGTTTATAACTATTAAAAGAGCTTTTGTATTGGCATTAAAGCAAACGTTGAAAATATTGATTGTGGGCACATTGCTTGGTGCACTTGTGCTGGCATCATACGAGGTTTTTTTTTGGTGGACCCATGTATATGAAAATGATGCTAGGATACAAACAGATCTAACCAAAATTTCACCACAAGTTAACGGAAAAATNAAACGTATTCTTGTAAAAGAGGGTGCAATGGTAACAGAAGGTCAACCTTTAATATCAATGGTCGATGATGATATTCGTACCTTTATAAATGCTCTAAGAACGGACTTGGGGCTTAAGAAAGCGGAGATAGAAAAGTTATTNGCCGAAAAACAAGTTTTTGAATTGGAATTGCAGTCAAAGCTTAGCACTCAGGAAGAAAAAATTAAGCTTACAGAGCTTGAATATGCATCGATCAACGNTCGATTGTCACTTGCAAATAAAAGTCTTGATCGCGTTAATTTTCTTTTTCAAAAAAAATTAATTTCTGAAGATAAATTTATGTCAGAAAAAGATAAAGTTCTTATTTTGNAAGGTGAAAAAGAGTTGAAAAAAGCTAGAATAGATCTAGCAAGACAAGAGTATAGGCAGCTTAAAACGACGGCTAAGCAAGTCAATATAATCTTAGAAAAAATAAAAATACGTAATCTCGAGCATCACAGGATAGAGGATAATATCAAATTACAAGAAGTTGAATTGACTTATCGTCTTATCGAATCCCCAATAAATGGCATGATTGGAAGAATACATCGATTTAAGGGCGAATATGTAGAAGACGGAAATACTATTCTGACACTGCATAACCCAGAGATTTTTTGGATAGAAGCATATGTAGATGAAAGCCAAATAAGGCATGTTATTAAAGGAAAGAGTGTTTTGATCGATCTTGAATCCTATCCGTTTGTTGATTTTTATGGGCAGGTGGAGTTTGTTGGAAATTTAACTACAGCTGAAACAGGTGTTAAAACACGAAGTTCTAAAAGTAGTTTTAGCAGTGGGGTGGAGCGAGTTCCTGTCAGAATATCTATTCGCAATCCCCCATCAAATCTAACTCCGGGAATGAGAGCAAGTGTAAATATTCGTATTTATGACCATATCAAGATGTGGTGAGAATTTATATCTACTCGATCAGAGCCTAATATCATGACGGGAAGAGCACCAGTGTTTTGATAATTCTAAGGTACGGAATAAATCTTCTTCCAATATCCATCGGCCCTTGATTAGTATTTGTGCCGCGCGCTCTATAGCTTTTNAATAACCAGCCTCATCCATATAGCGCTCCTTTATAGAAGCTCGCGGGTCGCCAGTAGCATATCGATTTTCGTTAGTCTCGGGGAAATCAATGGTGCTACCCGAAAATTCGTGCATAGCGCCTTCACCAAAGAAACGGTCGCGCAAGTTCCAGCCTGTGTAGGTTGCTAGAGGAGTACTTACCATTGGTGCTCTAATACCAGCGACATCATTCCCATCATTATCTACGGCAGGTACCATTACCATATATCCCGCGTTATCTTGAACCGTCGGCGGTAATTGTTCTATAATACCTTTTTCCGTTTGTGGACCGTAATAGTATAGTGGGAGTAGATTAGGTTCACGAGGTAAGGCGATGCCGGGGATTTTTGGAAATTGGTTCCGCCAAACCTCCATCGAGACTAATGTTCCGTCATGCGCCTTTGGGACTTGGCTTTCTGGGGGGGCTTCACCTTGTGTTGCCCATGCATCCATCGCGTCCAGCATCGCTCTGAAGAACATTGATGTTTGCACTACATTACTGGGGTTTTGACAAACACCTTTTTTAGCTTTGCCCTGAAGTGGATCTCCAACGTGCTGCGCACTCGCCCAGAAATATAAACGAACGTTGCTTGGCATGATTAAATCATTCCCCAGGGTGTCAGTGTGAACCAGAGAACCCCGACGTTGCCAATATTCAGTAGCTGTTTGACTATGAAAAATCAAAGGGTCAGTCGCAGGTCGTTTGCAAATGGAGTCGCTTTTACCAGTTAAGTGGTTTTGTGAGTTCGCGTATGAAAAAGGAAACTGGTCAGCAATATTATTGTGATCTTCGTATTGTTGTCCTGCTGGCACAACAGCATTACAAAAACGATGGTTGAGCCACATTTTGCCTGCACCTGCGACATGACTTAACACGCCGTCAAAAACTTTTCTGCCTAAAATATCTTTATTGAAACCAAGGTAAATTGAGTCTCGAATGCAGCGCCCAGTCTGCGATCGTCCAAAGCCGTATACTTTCTCTATCTTCAATTCTGCTAGAGGGTTACTGGTACCCTTTGTATATTTCAAAAAGCTTATAAGGTCTCTTACTGCTACATGACCTAACCCCATTATTAATGGGTCGTTAGCCGTGTATATTAATTCGTAAATCCAACCAGTTTCAAAAGTGCCAGGCAGGTGTATATGGCTGTCAGATTGAATTAATGCGGTTTCTATACCCTGGAAATCTTTTCCCACACCTCCTTCTTCCCGAGCAAAAAGCCACTTTTCATTAGAAATAACTTGTCGTTCGTCTTCTGGATATCTGCGCCGAGTTAACGTTGCACTGTCAGTATTTAAAGAAACTGTTGGATAACTTCTGGTGGATATTTGCCCACTTAACGGAAATGTTTTCTGGCCTGAGGCCGTGGCTATAAACTCGGATAAAACTGTTCCTGTTATTTTGCTTCCGCCTCTGCTGGCTACGGGTAATCTCATGGTTAGTCGATTATTACCAGTTAACAAATCCCCTTGCCAAGCGCCCCATACAACGGTGTAACCACGTCGAAATAAAAAACCATTACCGCAGTGATTTAGTGTTTGAGGGTCATTAGATGCTACTGCATCATTGAAATATTGTAATGCTCGTTTGTTTCCACGGTTGCCATAATCAAAGAAGATTCTTTGATTGCCCCGACCCTGGTTTTGTGGTCGTAAAATAAAAATTTCTGCAGAGAACTCAACTTTTCCTTTGTCGTTCAAGGGAGAATACTCGATATCCACAACTGTTTTATTTGCGTCTAACTGGGGGTCAATTGTGTGGTGTGCCCATCCCTTTAAGATTTCGTATGCGCCAACATTTCCAAAAACATGACCATTTGCTAATAATCCATAATTTTCAAGATCGAAGGAAACATCATTAACCATAGTCATTTAAACGATCAAGTGAGACCGAGCCTTTCGAAGTGATGAAGAATAGATTTTATGAATATATTCTTCGAGTAAGCTATATTGGTAAAGTTTATATTAAGTTGGTATTATATACACACAGATTTATTAAAAAATTTTGGTTAAAATAAACTTTATGAAGATAGTGATTGATGATCCAACCTTTTTAGGTGTGAATGAAGCGGCTTTGGCGCTCTCGGAAGCTAGTCTTTCGTCAACTGAACTCGTTGAGTCTAGCCTTTCTAAAATAAAAACCGAAGGTAAAGAATTAAACGCCTTTATACATGTTGAATCTGAGTTATCTAAAAAGGAAGCAGCTCTTAGTGATGCTCGACGCAGAAAAGGTACATTACTATCTCCTTTAGACGGTGTACCCATTGCAGTTAAAGATAATATAGACGTATTAGGACAACCCACGACTAATGGTTTGGGGACGCAATGGCTCCCATCTCAAGATGCTCACATAGTTAAAATACTCCGAAATAAGGGGATGGTTTTTATAGGTAAAACTAATATGCACGAGGCGGCGCTTGGTGCAACGACCGATAATCCTCATCACGGAAAATGCATTAATCCAAAAATTCATTCGCACACCCCAGGTGGTAGTAGTGGGGGATCCGGGTCGGCGGTCGCAGCGTATTTGTGCCCAGCTGCTTTAGGGACTGATACTATGGGGTCGGTAAGAGTTCCAGCAGCCTATTGTGGTATTGTTGGTTTTAAGCCAACCCAACATTTCTGGGATACAGTTGGTGTCACGCCTCTCTCTACGACATTGGATACTATAGGTCCTTTGGCTCGTTCCGTCGCGGATATAGCAGTAATGACAGATGTCCCGTTAAAAAGTTTAAATAACAGAGATTTTTCATTAGCCGTCCTGGATAACTTTGATTCTGCTGATATGCAGGAAGAGATTCGCTCTGTTTATGAGCAAACTAAGAATTTGATACAAAGTTCTAATGTTGTAATAGAGACAACGGGATTAGTGGATTATGAACCATCTCAAGCAAGACGGTGGGGACTACTAATATCAGAAGTCGAGGCTTCCGTCCTGTTGGGCGATCTCTTAATCAGGTCACCAAAGGCATTTTCTGACGAATTGCAATCGATGCTGGCCTTTGGGACGCGCAGCTCAGCTTCGCGCTATTTCGAGGCGCTTCAACAAATAAATAGTATAAAAAATAGATTTTTGACCATATTGGAAAAGGTAAAATTTGTAATTAGCCCTACAACGCCGCAAACGTCTTTTCTGTTTTCTGACGAAACTCCTGTAAACCAAGCAGACTTCACAGCGTTAGCTAATTTCTGTGGTTGTCCGGCAATTTCTCTACCTATTAAGCATCAAGCTGGAAAAAAGCCTATGGGTTTGCAAATAATGGCGGCACCAGGTAAGGATGTAGAGCTTCTGTCTGTAGCGTCATTCATAGAGGGTATCGTTACTTAAAGCCAAAGAATTTAACTTTGGACTAATTATTTTGTTGAAACCTTGATTAATTGAATAGCATGGTGTTTTTGAACGGTGATGGTGTAATAGAGTTTATTGGATAATATTAGTAAGGGAGCTCATAGTGGCATTAATGGAATCAGAGGAATTAGATAATGATCTATTGCCGTATGACATAGGTAAGACATCACCTGACATATTAAGAGATATATTCAGGACTGATGCCTATCAAGGAACGACAGCAGGGATGTCAGATGGATATACTCAAGGGAACTTAGCTGTAATGCCGGAGAGCTATGCGTTAGATTTTTCGAGATTTTGTCAACGAAATCCAAAATCCTGTCCAATAGTAGGCGTATCGGATACGGGCAACCCACTGATGTTTACCCTCGGCCAGAATATTGATATACGGACTGATATCCCGAGTTATAACGTCTACCGTGACGGATCACTTGATTGTACAATTCCAAATATTAGAGATTTATGGAATACCGACTCTGTAGCATTCGTAATAGGTTGTTCATTTTCTTTTGAGGAAGCATTGCTGCAGGGAGGAGTGCCACTTCGACACCAAGAACTCGGAAGAATAGTTCCAATGTATGAGACTAATATAAATAATATAAAATCAGGACCGTTTGGTGGAAGTATGGTTGTATCAATGCGTCCTATGTCTGTTGCCGATTCAATCCGAGCTTCCGCTATAACAGCGAGATTTCCGCACACGCATGGAATGCCAGTTCATATCGGTGCACCGGAGGAAATAGGTATCAAAGATATTTCACAACCAGATTGGGGTGAGCCAACAGAGTTTTGTGATAATGAGGTGCCTGTTTTCTGGGCCTGTGGGGTTACACCTCAGAACGCGATTAGAGAGGCTGGTATACCTTTGGTCGTCACTCACACCCCTGGTTCAATGCTTATAACTGATTGCCGTAGCTCCGAGGTCTAGTAGCTAGTCTTGATAAAAAAAACCGACAGAGAAAAACGCTGTCGGTTTTTTTGTAACTAAGATGCCCCCGTGTCAATGATAGACTAGAGTTGGAAGCCAGGTTGCTAAATTAGGGTATGCAACGAGCATCAATATCATAACAAGCATTGCTATTAGGAAAGGAATAGCGCCAATTGCGACATCATTAAAATGCCCTCCACGCATCCTTATTCCATGCACTACATAAAGGTTTACACCAATAGGTGGCGTTATAAGGGCAGCCTCCATCAATAGGGTAATCAAAATACCAAACCAAACGTCTGAAAATTCAGGTACTCCGAGAGCCATAACGATTGGGAATACGATAGGAACCGTTGTTAACATCATCGACAACGTTTCCATAAACATACCTAGAAACAAGTAAAAGACTATTATTAGCAGGACAGTTTGAACCGGGGTTAAACCTAAATCACGAATGAAGTTAAGCATTGCTTGAGTGATACCCATCATACCCAAGACAAAATTCAAAAAAATTGCAGCAAAAACAATCAGCATTATCATAGCTGTTGTCCGCATAGTGCCTTCAAACGCCTCTTTTAACATTTTTACGTTAAGCGATTTGAATAAGGCAGCAATTATAAGGGCCATGCATACACCAATTGATGCGGCTTCCGTTGGAGTTGCTACGCCTCCATAAATTGATCCTACCACGGCTGTAAATAAAACAATGGGGGGAAGTAGGTCAGGGAGGCAACGGATTCTATCCTTCCAAGTGGTTTTCACCTTTTCACCACCCCAAGATGGTCGGTAAAGGCAAGCAACCACTATAGTCAGCATGAAGAGGCTGGATAAAATTATACCAGGAATAATACCTGCCAAATATAATTCAGGAACTGATGTATCAGTAAGAAGACCGTATATTATCAAATTAATTGATGGGGGAACTAAAATTCCTAACGTTCCACCCGCTGCTAAGGACCCTAAGAAAAGACGCTCATTGTAACCGCGAGCCTCTATTTCAGGGTACGCAACTGTACCGACGGTTGCTGCGGTCGCAACACTCGAGCCGGAACTTGCTGCAAAAATAGTGCATGATCCAATATTTGCGTGCATAAGGCCACCAGGAAGCCAGGAAAGCCATTGTATAACTGCTGCATACATGCGACTGGCGATACCCGCCCTTAGCATGATCTCGCCAAGCAGAATAAACATAGGAACTGCTACGAGGATAAACTCCTTACTTTTATCCCAGTAAATTTCGGCGAGGGCAGGTGTCAGAACGCCACCCATGTGAATACTATCAAGCACAAAGCTCAAAATACCCAGGACGGCCGCTACTGGTACAGCCGATAATACAAGAATTAGCAAGCCAATAATTATAGCAAACGGTGTCATATTGTTAGTTTCCCGATTTTAACTTATCACTGCCGACCATTGAAACATCAATACCGTGAGTTTCTTCTTCCATCACCTCTGATATAGATGGGACACCCGATATTTTAGCTACCAAATCCCAGTTTCGTTGCAGTAAAGCTGTAAGTGAATAAATAAATACAAATATTAATGTAATAAAAAATAAACCCAAACCAGAAACCCAGAATAGTTGTGGTATCCATTGTGGGGTGCCTAAAGTTGTTATCGATACAGAGTTATTAACCCAAGAATCATGAAAAGATATAACTGCAAAATAGTTCATTATTGACATGTAATAGAGCAATAATGAGAGACCAATAACATCTAGGCATGCAGTTAGCCACCTTGGAAGTAAATTATATAACGCGTCTATTCGGACATTAGAACGATGCAGTAAGCAATAAGAATAGGCCATTGTGGTTGTTGCTGAAAACACATATCCCGAATATTCGTCAGATCCACTCATTGTGATAGAAAAGAATTTTCGGCAAAAAACATCAACTGTAACCATCACTGCTGCTGCTAAAAGCGCGCCCCCGCCCAGCCACACAGCGTATTGTGAGATTCTCTCGAGGCGAGAATGGATTGCCTCAAACATTAGCTACTTCTCCCCAGACAAACTATAATAAAGGCGCCGCAGTGCAACTGCGGCGCCGTTCTTATATTACTAAATAAAGTTTACAGCGATGCTTTCATGCCAGCAACTTTACCAATCGTTGCATTCCACTCATCAACACATTTTTGTGTTCCACAACGCTTTGCCCAACGTTTTAGAACAAATTTTTCCACAACGTCTTTGAGTTTTGCTTTATCAGCTGCAGAAGGTTCAATCACAGTCATTCCGCCGACTGGACCACGAGGGCAGGGGCCATTTGCATTACAAGCCATCCCATCGTCGTCATTTGCTTGGGTGGATGCCCACATTTGCTCTTCTAACTCACCAATATTTTTCTTGAAAAATGCTTTGGTCTCGGCATTCAAGCCATTCCAAACTTTGAGGTTCATAGCTAGAACTGAGGAAGCATAACCCAATCGAATACGCACATTATGCGTTACAACTTGCCACCATTTAGCATTGTATGCAGGTAATGTACCGGTTAAACCACAATCAGCTACGCCTTTTTGAAGAGCAGGCACAACTTCGGCAAATGCGATCGTTACTGCAGCTCCGCCAACGCCTTCAACGAAATCGCCGAGAGTTTTACTATATGTGCGGATTTTTTTACCCTTTAGATCGTCAAAAGACACGTTGGTAATGCTTTTGTCGCCCAAATTGCAGAACAACTGCTGGCTAGGCCAAGCATAGATCATCAGCAGTTTTGCGCCATATTTTGTCTCGAATTCTCGCTCAAGAATACTTCTATAGGCTTCATTAGCTTTACGATAACTAGCAAGGTCTTGAATCACACCAGCCAAATCAGCGCCTTCGATCGTCGGGCTGTCAGATGCGATATAGCCTGTAACAACATGGGCCGCATCAAAAACACCTAGTTTCATAAGCCGCATGATTTCAAAACCAGAAAGACCAAGCTCAGTTTGTGACTTAGCATTTGCAGTCAATTTGCCACCAGAAAGCTTGGAGAGTTTTTCGTTCCAAAAAGGACCTTCTCGTTCTTTCCAATGGTCAAGGAAACTCCATGTTCCTACAACTTTAAATTCTTTAGTATCAAGTCCAGCGGATGCTGGCCCTGCCGCGACAGTAAGAGCAAGAGCACCAATTGCGGCACACCCGACAACTGCTTTTTTTATTGAAGAAAAATTCATAAACCCCTCCCAGGTTAGTTTGTGTCTGGATTGTAATGAACTCATTCTGACTGAGCAATAGTAATCAGAGTATTAATTTAAAGTTTTGGTTATATTCTTTCTTGTAAACTGGGTATTTCGTTAAATAGTTATAAAAAAGAAACCGTTTTGCCCTTTTGGTTATCCAAGTTGGGCGTTTAAACTCCTGTTGCGCAACTTCCCTTGAACCCAAAAAAGATATTTAATAATCGAATGTTTAACTGCTGGAGTTTAGTCTATTCCATTTGGGACCCTTGTTGATTAATATGGTTTTGCAGTTGGTAGAAAATTTTTTGTATTCAGATGGGAAAGTGTGATGCCGAATATCAAGACTGATGATGGGGTTAGCCTATTTTATGAAGAGGCAGGAAGCGGAACCCCTATAATATTTGTTCATGAGTTTGCTGGAGATGTTCGAAGTTGGGAGCCGCAAATGCGCCATTTTTCGAGACGTTATCGCGCAATAGCCTATAACGCTAGAGGGTATCCGCCTTCTGAAATTCCGAATGACCCCAATAGTTACTCTCAAAAAAGAGCTTGTGATGACATAAGAGCCGTAATGGATGGTCTTGAGATAGATGTTGCTCATATCGTTGGTCTATCGATGGGTGGGTTTGCAACTTTGCATTTTGGATTTGATTATCCCGAGCGTGCTCTATCCCTAGTTGTGGGCGGTTGTGGGTATGGAGCGGAGCCTGATCAACGTGAAAAATTTCAAAATGAAACCCTTTCAACGGTGGATAAAATAAAAACTGATACGATGGCGGTAGCCGGTATTGCCTATGCTTCTGGTCCAACAAGGGTTCAATATGAAAACAAAGATCCACGTGGTTGGAAAGAATTTGAAACTCAATTACGCGAACATTCCACTGAAGGCTCGGCCAATACGATGATGGGTGTGCAGCGACTGCGCCCATCCTTGTATGATCTTGAGGATAAGATGCGCTCCTTAACCGTCCCAACCATGATAATTAATGGAGATGAAGACGAGCCTTGCTTGGATCCTGGGTTATTTATGAAACGTAATATTTCATCGAGCTCTTTAGTTGTGTTGCCACGCTCGGGACACACTATCAACTTGGAAGAACCAGCGATGTTCAATTGGTTTCTTGACGATTTTCTTCATCAAGTGGAATCGGGAAATTGGGGGCTACGGGATCCTCGCTCTCAAACTGGGAGTATTCTTGGCGATACTGCGAAAGGGAGCTAGGTATATGCGACTACTTGGACGTTCAGCGTTTATAACAGGTGCAGCAAAAGGAATCGGTTTAAGTGTTGCTAAGGCGTTTTCAAGAGAGGGGGCAACGGTAGCGCTTGCGGATATGTCAGGTGATGAGGCGATTAGACAGGCTTCCGGGATAGAGTCAGAAACAGGCAATAAGACACTCGGGCTAGAGTGTGATGTAGCAGATAAGCAGTCTGTCAAAAATGCCGTTGAGAGGGCCGCTGACGCTTTTGGGGCTATTGATACCCTGGCATGCATGGCCGCTACGATGACGCCGAGGCATGATGTGGTGGATTTGTCAGAAGAGGAATGGGAAAGAACTTTAAGGGTTAATGTAACCGGCTCCTTCTTTGCTTGTAAATATGCAATCCCTTTGATGCGGAAGGCTGGACGCGGCTCTATAATATTAACAGCATCGCAAATGGGGCAGGTGGCTTGGCCGGGGTCTACAGCATATTGCACAACAAAAGGCGCTATTTTGCAGTTAGTAAAGGGAATTGCATTGGATCATAAGGATGAAAATATCCGCTGTAATAGTATCTCGC